>NZ_JBSEYC010000004.1:0-395973 GCF_053627595.1 Micrococcus sp. 140720015-1 | reverse complement strand
GATGCGGGTCAGGAACCCTGCGACCAGCGGGATCCCGAGGAAGATCAGCACGCTGAGGACGATCGCGCCGATCGAGAACTCGGCCGACGTGGTCGGCAGCCCCAGCCAGGACGGCAGCGCCTGGAGGTAGAACCAGCCCAGGGCACCGAAGGCGATCACCTGGAAGACGGAGTTGATCGCGACCAGCACCGCAGCTGCTTCTCGGTCACCGCAGGCGAGGTCGTTCCAGATGAGGACCATCGCGATGCAGCGTGCGAGCCCGACGATGATCAGGCCGGTGCGGTACTCCGGAAGGTCGGCCAGGAAGATCCAGGCCAGGGCGAACATGAGTGCCGGGCCGACGATCCAGTTCAGCACCAGCGAGGTCACCAGCAGGCGTCGGTCCGCGCCGATGCGCCGGGTCTCGTCGTAGCGGACCTTCGCCAGGACCGGGTACATCATCACCAACAGTCCGATCGCAATGGGCAGGGACACGGATCCGATCTTCACCGCCTCCAGCGCGGTGTTCAGGCCGGGGATGAACCGCCCCAGCAGGAGACCCACTGCCATGGCGGCCAGGATCCACACCGGGAGCCAGCGATCGAGGAAGGACATCTCCTTCATCACGCGGGGCTGCTCCACATCCTTGGTGGTCGTACTCATGAGGGGGGCCGAACCTTCCATCGACGGATATCGATGCGAACGCTATGCTTCACATCGATGACTGTCAATGTAAGGTGGGGGCATGTCCACGACGACCGCGATCACAGCTGCCGGGCTCGAGACGATGAACGGCCCTGAGGAGTGCTGCAGGCTCTCAGCGGGGCCCGTCGACAGCGTCGAGGCCGAGAGGATCGCGTCCTTGCTCAAGGCGCTTTCCGATCCGACCCGTCTCCGGCTTCTATCCCATGTCGCTGCTCAGGGTTGCAATTCGGTCTGCGCCTGTGATCTCACCGAGCCGCTGGGCATCAGCCAGCCGACCGTGAGTCACCACATGAAGAAGCTCGTCGACGCTGGCCTGCTCACGCGCGAGCAGAAGGGCCGCTGGGCGCACTACTCCGTTGTGCCGTCGGCCTTCGCCGAGCTCCGTTCCTTCCTCGACATCGCCTGAACCCCCGCCGCCGACTTTGGAGATCCTCCTGACCGCACGGCCCAGTGTCCTGTTCGTCTGCGTCCACAACGCCGGTCGTTCGCAGATGGCAGCCGGCTGGCTTCGTGAACTCGCCGGCAACCGCATCAAGGTCCGCTCCGCCGGTTCCGCACCCGCCGACACGATCAACCCCGCAGCCGTGGCCGCGATGGAGATGTCGGGATCGACCTCTCCCACCAGACGCCCAAGATTCTCACCCCGGAATCCGTCCAGGCCTCCGACGTCGTGATCACTATGGGCTGCGGTGACGCCTGCCCGTTCTACCCCGGAAAGCCTTACGAGGATTGGCAGCTCGACGATCCGGCCGGCAAGGGAATCGACGAGGTCCGCCCGGTTCGCGACGAGATCCGCGCCAGGGCCGAGGAGCTCATCGCCAGCCTCCGCCCCTAGAGCGTGTTGCTAAAGGGTTTCAAGCTTTGGGTGCGCCAGTCTTGAGGGGTGTCGCGTGATGTCATCTCGGACGAGGTCTGGGCCGTGATCGGCCCGCTGTTCCCTGCCCCGAAGTCCACGGGTCGGCCCCCGGTGGATCGGCGCGCGGTGGTCGAGGCCACCGCGTGGGGCTTCCGCACCGGAGCTCCGTGGCGGGATCTGCCCGAGCGGTTCGGGAACTGGAACACGATCTACAAGAACTTCAACCGGTGGGCCGCCCAGGGTGTGTGGGAGCGCGTGCTCGAGCGCACTCAGTCGATGGCACAGCAGGCTGGCGAGCTGGATTGGGTGGCCTCGATCGATTCCACGATCGTGCGCGTCCATCCGCACGGGGCGACCCTGCCCCGCCCCACAGGGGGCCCTGACGAACTACAAGAAATCCGGGGACGAGCCGGCTGATCATGCCATCGGACGCTCCCGCGGCGGTCTGACGACGAAGTCCCATCTGGGCTGTGATGGCAAGGGCAGGGTGCTGGCGTTCGTGGTGACCGGCGGGCAGATGGCGGACACCTCGATGTTAGCCACCCGCTGGAGCTGATCAGCGTGGCCGGCGCCCGTGGGCGGCCCACGGCGCGGCCTGACCGCCTGATTGCGGACACGGGCTACCCCTCGAAGGCGAAGCGGGCTTGGCTGCGCCGGCATAGCATCGCGGCCACGATCCCCGAGCGGGCCGATCAGATCGCGCACCGGCGCCGCCGCCCAGGAAGACCGATCGACTTCGGTGGAGACCAGCGCCAGCGCTATCGGGGCCGCAATGTCGTGGAGCGGTGCTTCAACCGGCTCAAACAGTGGCGAGGAATCGCGATGCGCTCGGACAAGTACGCCCGGAGCTATCACGCCGGGCCCTGCCTCGCCGCGACACTGCATTGGCTGACTACTACCCTTTGGCAACACGCCCTAAGCCGCGCGGGGCAACACTCCGCGCAATACGTCGGTGAGGGTGACGACCCCAGTGAATCGGTTGTCCTGGGTCACTGCGGCCAGCTGACGGCTGTTGCGGCGCATGGAGGCGAGTGCTTCGTGCAACGGTGTGGTGGAAGGCAGCGTCAGAGCCTCCTGGATGAGCGGCTGGATCGGCGCAGAAGGCTCCATCGTGAGGGTGTCCCGCACGTGGACGACGCCCGGAACGCTCTCAGGGGTGTGGTCCGGCTGGACCAGGATACGCAGGTGCCCTGAGCGCGCAGCGGCATTCTGGACCGCCTCGACGTCGGCATCGGGGGCGACCTTGACCGGGCGCTGACCCTGGGGGAGGAGGTCCCCGAGAGTGAGGGTCTGAAGGTCCAGGGCACCGGCCAAGGCTTCATGGTTCTGCCGGTCCAGGGTGCCGGCGGCGGCAGAGTGCTCAACCAGCTGACGAATGGCCGCTGCGTCGTAGCCGCCCACGGCGGCCTGGTCCACGGGGGTGACGCCGCTGAGGGTCACCAGGCGGTTGGCCAGCCGGTTGGCAAGCAGCAGCAGGGGGCGAACGGTCCAGACGAAGGCGCGTGCGGGCACGGCCACGGCTTTGGCTGCGGCCTCGGGGTGGGCAATGGCCCAGGACTTGGGGGCCATCTCCCCGATGACCAGGTGAAGGAAGGTCACGGCCAGCAAGGACAGGACGAAGGAGGCGGTTCCGGCTGCCGTCGCGGGGATGCCCCAGTCCTCCAGGACGGGGCCGAGCCATGCGTCGACGGCCGGCTTGGTGATCGCCCCCAGGGCGAAGGTGCACAAGGTGATGCCCAACTGGGCTGCGGCGAGCATGAGGGTCAGCTCGTCGACTCCCTTGAGAGCGGCCCGTGCGGCGCGGCTGCGTCCTGCCTCGGCCTCCAGTCGGTGCCGGCGGGCGCCCAGCAGGGAGAACTCCATGATGACGAAGATCGCGCTGAGCACGATCAGCGCTGTGGTCACGAGCATGACGATCAGTGGACCGTGCATCATCGCTCCTCGTCCGTGGTGGCGTCGGGCTGGGCCTCGTGGGCGGCATGGCTGCCGGCGGTGTCAGAGCGGGGCACCTCGATGAGGTGGATCCGCAGTCGAGCCGGGACCCTGCGTCGGATGGAGAGCACCTCGACCTGCAGGTGGCGGTCGTAGACCTCCTCAGCCCCGAAGTCTCGTGGGTCCTCGGGCAGGTCGATCGTGATGACCTCGCCTTCCCGGGGCAGACGGCCCAGAGCGTCGATGGCCAGACCGGCGGCGGACTCGGCCTCGGTCACGGGCAGGGGGTGCCCGACGAGGCGCTCGAGCTCGTCCAGGTGGGCCTCCGCGCTCAGGACCCAGGAGTGCAGGCCTGTGGCGGTGATCTCCTCCTGGGGGTGCAGGTCGTGCTCGTCCGTGAGTTCGCCCACGAGCTCCTCCGCGAGGTCTTCCACGGTGAGCACGCCGACGAAGCCGCCGAACTCGTCCACGATGCACGCCATCTGCTGCCCTGAGCCGTCGAGCTCCCGGGCTGCGTCGGGCAGGGGCATCATCGTGGGCAGCACCAGTGCAGGGCGCATCAGGGCGGACACGGGGGTGCCCGGGGCCATCCGGGTCCCACCGAGCACGTCGGTGAGGTGGACTACCCCGAGCGGTTCGTGGTCGTTCGAGATCACCGGGTAGCGGGTGTGGCCGGTGGCCATCAGGTTGCGCACCTGAGCCAGGGAGGTCTGGGGATGAACCTCGTCCACACGCGAGCGGGGCACCATCGCGTGCTGCACGTCCTGGTCTGGGAAGTCCAGCACGCGGTCGATCAGGACGGAGACCTCCGCGGGCAAGGATCCGGAAGCTCTGGAGTCCAGGACAATGCGGTCCAGGTCCTCGGCGGTGGCGGTGCTGTCGACGTCGTGCACTGGCTCGATGCGCAGGAGCTTGAGCAGCACCTCGGCCGCCTTGTCGAAGACCCAGATGAGCCAGCCGAACAGGCCGAGATAGATCTGTGTGGGCCGGGCCAGAGCGCGGGCCAGGGGCTCGGGGTTGGCGATGGCCAAATTCTTGGGGTACAGCTCGCCGATGATCATCTGCACCAGGGTGGCCACCACCAGTACGCCCAGCGTGGAGACGGCGATGACCACTCCAGAAGGCAGTGCGGTGCCGCCGAGCAACTCGGTCAGGGCCGCACCCACCATCGGCTCAGCCACGTAGCCCACCATGAGGCCTGTGACCGTGATCCCCAGCTGCGCGCCGGAGAGCATGAAGGAGGTGCGGCGAGTGACCTGCAGTGCGCGGGCGGCGGCGCGGTCGCCGGCCTTGGCGGCGGTCTGCAGGCGGACGCGGTCTACAGACATGTACGCGAATTCCTGGGCCACGAAGAAGCCGTTGGCGGCGATGATCGCCAGGATGATGAGGGAGCCGAGGATCAGTGTCAGGACTGGATCCATGCCTGAGTCACCTCCTCACGAGGTGCAGGCGACCCCGCCGGCTGCGGGGTGGGGGTGGGGGTGACGCTCGGACTGTCACCAGGGCAGGCGGCGGGGCCGTCGCTCATGTATTCAGGGGCTCCATAAGGGGTCGAATGAATAATGGCGGCACATTACCACCGGTAACCGATCGCAGGGCAAGGTGGGGTGTGGCCTCGCCGCCGGCATCGGGCATCTGCCCGCCAGGATGTCCAGCTGGGTGTGCCCCTTGACCCGCCCCGCACGGTGGTGCGCCGGCTCGCGTCCGGTCGAGCATGGCGACCCGCCGAGGGCGACGGACGCCGGAGCCTTGCACGAACCAACGAGCAACTGGCGAGCCGGTGGTTGAGGCCGGCCCGTCGCCAGGTCTGTGAACCGAGGCCCACGAGGATCTTCAGCTCCAGAAGCCAGCCTCCTGGGCTCGGAAGCTGGGGGAGCATGGGACTGCAGCCCCCCCCACGTAGAAGAGCGTCGACGCCCCTGGGGATAGAGGGGCATGCCTGCGTGGCCGGGCTCCTCCGGGATCTGGTTGTACAGGTCGCCTCTGCTCGGCAACCGAGCCATCTCCACGAGCTGCGCAGCGCCGGGAGCACGCTCCCATTCCACGCCTTCCACCGCGTTGCCCGATGCCCCCCGCCATCGGGAGTGGATCTGTTGCACCCGCTGCAGCCGGGCGCTTACTCGGTGGGCAGGGCGGGATGGGTCTCCGTCATCGTGATGGGTCATGATTCAGTCGACGGGCCCGAGCGGGGGATCCTGGTCCTCATCCGAGAAGGGGAGGAGGACCATGTCGACGATTTCTCCCACGAGGACCCGCTCGCCGCAGCATTCCTGTTCCCCGTCGGCGACGTAGGCGAGGCTGCGGCGCCCGGCGGTGATCTCCATGCCCTGGAGCCTAGGTCGGGGGCTCGGGGAGTCGACGAGATGGATGCGTGCGTCGCGGGAGACATCTGGTGCGGTGGGACCGGGCAGCCGCCCGGAGGATGACCGAGTCCCGTGGATACGTCCTGGAGCCGTGGTGCCTCGCGCTCGAGCCCCCGATGGGATGGGAAGAGCGTGCAGACATGTCAGGGGAGGACGCTGGGCGGCCGGGGCGTCCCACGTGGGCTCGCGGGTGCAGCGCGTGGCGAAGGCCCCGCCGTCCCGTCCGTCACAATGACCGACTCCGGTCCGGGCTGGAGGAGTCGGGTCGCTAGGGTGGTCCCGTGAAGACCTTCGACGAGCTGTACGCGGAACTGACGCGCAAGGTGCAGGAGCGCCCTGAGGGCTCCGGCACCGTGGCCCAGATCGACGCCGGCGTCCATGCGATCGGCAAGAAGGTCGTCGAGGAGGCGGCCGAGGTCTGGATGGCCGCCGAGTACGAGTCGGATGAGGCCGCCGCCGAGGAGATCTCTCAGCTGCTGTACCACGTGCAGACCATGATGATCGCCCGCGGCATCAGCCTCGAGGACGTCTACCGCCACCTCTGAGGCCGCCGGCCCCGTTTCCGCCCGCCCCACCGCACCCCGAGGAGACCGACGCGTGCTGCGCATCGCCGTTCCGAACAAGGGCGCCCTCGCCGAGGCCGCCCGTGAGATCCTGCAGGAGGCCGGCTACCGCCAGCGCCGCGACTCCCGCGAGCTGGTGCTCGTGGACCCCGAGAACCAGGTGGAGTTCTTCTACCTGCGCCCACGGGACATCGCCGTCTACGTCGGCCAGGGCACCCTCGACGTCGGCCTGACCGGTCGCGACCTGTTCTGCGACGCGCAGGTGGGGGACACCGCCGAGGAGATCATGGCGCTCGGCTTCGGCCGGTCCGTGTTCCGTCTCGCCGCCCCCGCCGGCTCCTTCACCTCCGCCGAGCAGCTCGTCGGCAAGCGCATCGCCACGAGCTACGACGGCCTGCTCTCCGACTACCTGGCCCGCACCGGCCTGGACGCCACGGTGGTCCACCTCGACGGCGCCGTGGAGTCCTCCGTCAAGCTCGGCGTGGCGGACGCGATCGCCGACGTCGTGGAGACCGGCAGCACCCTGCGCGCCGCCGGCATGGAGGTCTTCGGCGAGCCCATCCTCGACTCGGAGGCCGTGCTGATCGGCCGCGCGGGGGAGCGCCCCGAGGGCCTCGACGTGCTGCTGCGCCGCCTCAAGGGCGTGCTCGTGGCCCGCCGCTGGGTCATGATCGACTATGACATCCGCCGTGACCTGCTGGAGGCGGCCACCGCGGTCACCCCGGGGCTGGAGTCACCGACGGTCTCCCCGCTGCGGGACGAGACGATGGTCGCCGTGCGCTCCATGGTCCGCAAGCCGGACGCCAACCGTGTCATGGACGAGCTGTACGCCCTGGGCGCCCGCGGCATCCTGATCTCCGCGATCCACGCCATCCGCCTCTGACGGACCGCGCCGTCCCGCCCGAGCCCCCCGAGACGAAGGAGCCGACGTGAGCCTCGCCGTGCGTGTCATCCCCTGCCTGGACGTGGACGCCGGGCGCGTGGTCAAGGGCGTGAACTTCGAGAACCTGCGGGACGCGGGCGACCCGGTCGAGCTCGCTCGCCGCTACAACGCCGCCGGCGCCGACGAGCTCACGTTCCTCGACGTCACCGCCTCCACCTCGGACCGCGCCACGACCTACGACGTCGTGACCCGCACGGCCGAGGAGGTCTTCATCCCGCTGACCGTGGGCGGTGGCGTGCGCACCGTCGAGGACGTGGACCGGCTGCTGCGCACGGGGGCGGACAAGGTCTCCGTCAACACGGCGGCCGTGGCCCGGCCCGAGGTGATCACGGAGATCACCCGCCGCTTCGGGTCCCAGGTCCTCGTGCTCTCCCTCGACGTCCGGCGCACGGAGGACCCGGGCTGCGCCTCCGGTTATGAGGTCACCACCCACGGCGGCCGCCGGGGCACCGGCATCGACGCCGTCGCCTGGTGCCGGGAGGCCTCCGAGCGCGGGGTGGGGGAGATCCTGCTCAACTCGATCGACGCGGACGGCACGCGCGAGGGCTTCGACCTGGAGATGATCCGGGACGTGCGCGCCGTGACGCGCGTGCCGCTGATCGCCTCCGGCGGCGCCGGCGAGCCCGAGCACTTCCCGCCCGCCGTCGCGGCCGGTGCGGACGCGGTGCTCGCCGCCTCCCTGTTCCACTTCGGCCCGGACGACATGCTCGCCCGCGTCAAGGACGCCCTGCGGCACGCGGGGCACACCGTCCGCTGACCCCGGCGGCCACGCCCCGCTCCGGCTCCCTAGACTGGACCTCCATGAGCATCTCCCCGCCCGATGACCTCGTGGCCTCCGTGACCTTCGACGACCGGGGCCTGGTGCCCGCCATCGCCCAGCAGGAGGGCACCGGCGAGGTGCTCATGATGGCGTGGATGAACGCGGAGTCCCTGCGCGCGACGCTCGAGACCGGCTGGGCCACCTACTGGTCCCGGTCGCGCGGCGAGCTGTGGCGCAAGGGGGAGACCTCGGGCCACCTGCAGCGGGTGCGCGCGGTCCACGCGGACTGCGACGGCGACACCCTGCTGCTCACCGTGGACCAGACCGGCCCCGCCTGCCACACGGGCACCCGCACCTGCTTCACCGGCCGCGGGCTCGTCATGCCGGCGGCCGCCGTCGACCCCGAGGAGGCCGCCCGATGACCGCCGCCACCACTCCCTCCCGTGCGGAGTTCCTGCGTCTGGCGGACACCGCCCGCGTGATCCCCGTGGTCCGCACGGTGCTGGCGGACGGCCTCACGCCGCTGGCGATCCACCGGCGCCTGGCCGGCTCCCGCCCCGGCACCTTCCTGATGGAGTCCGCCACCCCGGGCGCGGCGTGGTCCCGGTACAGCTTCATCGGGGCCGGCTCCGCCGTCACCCTGACCTCGCGAGACGGCGAGGCACACTGGCAGGGCACCCCGCCCGAGGGGCTGCCCACGCAGGGCCGCGCCCTGGACGTGCTCGCGGCGTGCCTGCGCCTGCTGCGCACGGACGTGCGCGCCGAGGTCGGAGGCGTTCTGCCGCACCTCGTCTCCGGCATGGCCGGCTTCCTGGGGTGGAACACGGTCCGCGCGTGGGAGCGCCTGCCGCACCCGCCCGAGGACCATCTCGGCCTGCCCGACCTCGCGATGAACCTCGTCACCGACCTGGCCGTGCACGATGCCCTGGACGGCACCGTGACGCTGATCGCCAACGCTGTGAACGGCAACGGCCTGGCCACCGGCGCGGACCGCGCCTACGACGACGCGCTCGCCCGCCTGGACGCCATGGTCGAGCGCCTGGCCGCCCCGGCCGCGGACCCGGTCAGCGACGTCCCGCGCCGCTGGCTCGAGGCGGACGCGGACGAGGTCGCCGCCCAGGCCGAGGACCGGTGGGGCGCCGAAGGCTTCCGCGAGGCCGTCGCGAAGGCCCAGCGGGCGATCCGCGACGGCGACGTGTTCCAGGCCGTCGTCTCCCGCCGCCTCTCGGTCACCACGGACGCCACCGGTCTGGACGTGTACCGCGTCCTGCGCATGGTGAACCCGAGCCCCTACATGTACCTCTTCTCCTTCGAGACCCCGGACGGGGAGCCGTACGAGATCGTGGGCTCCTCACCCGAGGCGCTCGTCACCGTGCGGGACCGCCGCGTGGTCACCCATCCGATCGCCGGCTCACGGCGGCGCGGGGCCACCGAGGAGGACGACCGCCTCCTCGGCAAGGACCTGGTGGAGGACGAGAAGGAGCGGGCCGAGCACCTCATGCTCGTGGACCTCTCCCGCAACGACCTCTCGCGCGTGTGCCGCCCCGGCACCGTCGAGGTCACCCAGTTCATGGAGCTCGAGGCGTTCAGCCACATCCTCCACCTGGTCTCCCACGTGGAGGGCCGCATGCGCGACGACGTCGACGCACTCGACGTCCTCCGCGCCGCCTTCCCCGCCGGCACGCTGTCCGGCGCCCCGAAGCCCCGCGCCCTGCAGCTGCTGGACGAGTGGGAGCCGACCGAGCGCGGGCCCTACGGCGGCGTCGTCGGCTACTTCGACCTGGCGGGCAACATGGACATGGCGATCAACATCCGCTCGGCCACGCTGCACCGCGGCCAGGCGCATGTGCAGGCCGGCGCCGGCATCGTCGCCGACTCCGACCCCGACGCCGAGACCGCCGAGACCGTCACCAAGGCGACGGCGCCGCTGCGGTCCGTGCTGACCGCGGGCGAGCTGGGGCAGGCGTGATGCGCCGCCGCACCGTGGTCCTCGCCGCGCTGGCCGCCGGCGCGCTCGTCCTGCTCACGGCGGGCCGCACCTGGGTGACCGCCACGGGCCTGTCCGGCGGGATCGCCTCCGAGGCGACGACGTCGGGCGGCGCCGCCGCGCCCGTCGCCACCGCCATGGCCCTGGTCGTGATGGCCGGTGCCCTCGCCCTGACCACCGCCCGGCGCCTCGGCGCCGTGATCGTCGGCGTGCTCATGGCGCTGGCCGGGGTCGTGATCGCCTCGACCTCGGTCACCGCCGCCCTGGATCCGGCGACGACGGCGGCCGCCGCGGTCGCCGACACGACCGGGACCACTGCGCTCGCGCAGGACTACGCCGTGACGGCGTGGCCGTGGGTCGCGGCGGCCGGCGGCGTCCTCGCGGCGCTGTGCGGCGTCGTGGCGGCCGTGGCGGGCCGTGGCTGGCGTTCGTCCCGGCGCTACGAGAAGGCGCCTGCGGCCTCCGAACCCGGCCCGGCCGTCGCCGGGGAGCAGCCCGCGCCGTCCGCCCGCGAGGCGGCCCAGCGCCGGCGCGTGGACCAGATGGACGCCTGGGACGAGCTGTCCCGCGGCAACGACCCCACCTGAGCGCCCGTCGCTCGGCGCGCCCCGCACCGCCCGGGTCGTCCCGGGTCACGCGGGCCCGGCCCCGTGCCCGCATGGCACAATGAGGGACAGTCGTCATGTACACCACGCACCAGTGAGGGACAGCCATGAGCCACACCGCGAACACCGAGCCCACCACCCGTCGCGCCGCCCGCAGCGGCGCCGTCGAGGACGTCGTCGTCACCGAGGACGGCCGGGTGCTCAACGACCCGACCCACCTCGAGCTGCCCGGCCACGGCAATGTGCCCGGCGCGTGGGCCATGGTGGCGCTCGTGCTCGTCGGCTTCGTGGCCGGCTGCGTCGGCCTGCTCGCCGACTGGAGCGTCATCGTGTGGATCGGCGTGGCCCTGATGGCCGTGGGCGTCGTCGTGGGCATCGTCGCCGGCAAGGCCGGCGCGGGTCGCGGCCAGCACGGTCACTGATCCGCGTGTCCGTCCTCCAGGAGATCATCGACGGCGTCCGCGAGGACCTCGAGCCTCGTCGCCGTGCCGTGCCCGAGGCGCGCCTGGCCGAGCTGGTGGCCGCGGCCCCCGCGCCGCGTGACGCCCACGCGGCCCTGCACGGCGGACGCACCGACCCCGCGGGCATCCGGGTGATCTCCGAGGTGAAGCGGGCGAGCCCCTCCAAGGGAGCGCTCGCCGAGATCCCCGAGCCGGCCACCCTGGCCCGGGCGTACGAGCGCGGCGGCGCCAGCGTCGTCTCCGTGCTCACCGAGGCTCGCCGCTTCGGCGGCAGCCTGGCCGACCTGGACGCCGTGCGCGCCGCCGTCGATCTGCCGGTCCTGCGCAAGGACTTCACCGTCACCGAGTACCAGATCCACGAGGCCCGCGCCCACGGGGCCGACCTGGTCCTGCTGATCGTGGCCGCCCTCGACGACGCCGAGCTGGCCGGCTTCCTGCAGCTCACCGAGTCCCTGGGCATGCACGCCCTCGTGGAGGCCCACACGCCCGAGGAGATCGAGCGCGGCGTCGCCGCGGGCGCCCGCATCCTCGGCGTCAATGTGCGCAACCTCAAGACCCTCGACGTCGACCCGGCCCGCTACGCCGCGCTGGCCGACGGGCTGCCCGAGGACGTCGTCCGGGTCGCCGAGTCCGGCGTCGAGTCCGAGGAGCAGATCAAGGCCTACGCCGCCGCGGGCGCCGACGTCGTGCTCGTGGGCGAGGCCCTCGTGCGCCACGGCGCCCCCGAGGAGGCGCTGCGCGCGTTCCGCGCCGCGTCCCTCACCGTCCGCTGACCGAACCAGACCCGAGGAGCGTGGTCGCCATGAGCGCCGACCGTCCGAGCACCGAGCCCGCGATCGAGTTCGAGGGGCCCTACCAGGGTCAGGCCGGGCCCTACTTCGGCGACTACGGCGGGCAGTGGATGCCCGAGTCCCTCATGGCCGCGCTGCAGGAGCTCACCCGCACCTACGAGGAGGCGCGGCAGGACCCCGCCTTCGAGGCCGAGCTGCGGACCCTGTTCCGGGACTACGTGAACCGGCCCTCCCTGCTGAGCGAGGTGCCGCGGTTCGCCGCGGACACCCCCGGCGTGCGCATCTTCCTCAAGCGCGAGGACCTCAACCACACCGGCTCGCACAAGATCAACAACGTGATCGGCCAGGCGCTGCTCGCCCGCCGCATGGGCAAGACGCGCCTGATCGCGGAGACCGGCGCCGGCCAGCACGGCGTGGCCACGGCGACGGCGGCCGCGCTGTTCGGCATGGAGTGCACCGTGTACATGGGGGAGGAGGACACCCGCCGCCAGGCCCTGAACGTGGCCCGCATGCAGATGCTCGGCGCCGAGGTGGTCCCCGTGGCGATCGGCGCCCGCACCCTCAAGGACGCGATCAACGAGGCCCTGCGGGACTGGGTCGCCTCCGTGGACACCACGCATTACCTGATGGGCACGGTCACGGGCCCGCACCCGTTCCCCGCCATGGTGCGCTACTTCCACTCCGTGATCGGCGAAGAGGCCCGCGAGCAGATCCTGGCCCAGGCCGGCCGCCTGCCCGACGCCGTCGCGGCGTGCGTGGGCGGCGGGTCCAACGCGATGGGCCTGTTCCACGGCTTCCTCGACGACCCTGAGGTGGAGCTCTACGGCTTCGAGGCCGGCGGTGAGGGCCTCGAGACCGGCCGCCACGCCGCGTCCATCACGCTCGGACGCACCGGCGTGCTGCACGGCGCCCGCACGTACCTGATGCAGGACGAGGACGGGCAGACGATCGACTCCCACTCGATCTCCGCCGGCCTGGACTACCCGGCCGTCGGCCCGGAGCACGCCTTCCTGCACGACACGGGCCGCGCCGTCTACGAGCCGGTCTCGGACACCGAGTGCATGGACGCCTTCCTCCGGCTCACGCGCACCGAGGGCATCACGCCCGCCATCGAGTCGGCCCACGCCCTGGCCGGCGCGCTGCGCCTGGCCCGCCGCTGGGCGGACGAGGGCCTCGTGGGGCCGGACGCCCCGGAGGGGCAGGAGCGGATCATCATCGTGAACCTCTCCGGCCGCGGGGACAAGGACGTCGCCACCGCGGCGGCCTGGTTCGGCCTCGGCCGTGCCGCGGAGGAGAAGGACCCGCTCGAGGAGATGACCCCCGGAGAGGAGCAGTGACCGGCATGACCGTGCACTCCAAGACCGCCGCGGCCCTGGACGCAGCGAAGGCGGCCGGCCGCACCGGCCTCGTCGCCTTCCTGCCGGCCGGCTACCCGTCCGTGGACGAGTGCGTCGAGGCCGTCGTCGCCGCCGCGGAGAACGGCGCCGACGTCATCGAGCTGGGCCTGCCCTACACGGACCCCGTGATGGACGGCCCCGTGATCCAGGCCGCGACCCAGGCGGCGCTGCAGGCCGGTTTCCGCGTGGCCGACGTCTTCGACATCATCCGACGGGTGACGGAGCGCACCGACGCCGCGGTGCTGGTGATGACGTACTGGAACCTCGTGGACCGCATGGGCGTCGACGAGTTCGCGCGCCGCCTCGCGGAGGCCGGTGGCGCCGGTCTCGTCACCCCTGACCTCGTGCCCGAGGAGGCCGGCGCCTGGATGGAGGCCTCGGACCGTCACGGCCTGGACCGCGTGTTCCTCACCGCGCCCTCGTCCACGGACGAGCGGGTGCGCCTCACCGTCGACTCCTCCCGCGGCTTCGTGTACGCCGTGTCGGTCATGGGCGTCACCGGCGCCCGCGACGCGGTGTCCACCGCCGCCGAGACCGTGGTCCGCCGGGCCCAGGATGCCGGGGCGGAGCACGTGTGCGTCGGCCTCGGCGTCTCCCAGGCGGCGCACGTCCGCGAGATCGGCGCCTACGCCGACGGCGCGATCGTCGGCACGGCCCTGGTGCGTGCGCTGACGGACGGCGGGCCGCAGGCCGTGGGCACGCTGACCCGCGAGCTCGCCGCCGGCACGGTCCGAGAGGGCTGAGGGTGACCGCCGCCCTGGCCCCGCTCGCCGCCTTCCCCGCCCCCGGGTGGGACGGGTTCCAGCTGGGCCCGGTGAAGATCCACGCGTACGCGCTCTGCATCATCGTGGGCATCGTCCTGGCCCTGTGGCTCGCCGAGCGCCGGTGGCGAGCCCGCGGCGGCCCCGAGGACCGTGTGCTCGACATCGCCCTGTGGGCCATCCCTTTCGGCTTCGTGGGCGGGCGGCTCTACCACGTGTTCTCCTCACCGGACCGGTACTTCGGGCCCGGCTTCGACGGCACGGGCGACCCGATCCAGATCCTGTACGTGTGGAACGGCGGACTGGGCATCTGGGGCGCGATCGCCCTCGGGGCGGTGGGCGCGTGGATCGCCTGCCGGCGCTACGGGGTGCGGCTGAGCGCGTTCGCCGACGTCGTCGCCCCCGGCATCCTGCTGGCCCAGGCCGTGGGCCGGTGGGGGAACTGGTTCAACCAGGAGCTCTTCGGCGGCCCGACGACGGCCCCGTGGGGTCTGCGCGTGGACGCCGACCACCCGAACTTCCCGGCGGGCCTGCCCGCGGACACCCTGTTCCACCCCACGTTCCTCTACGAGTCACTCTGGAACCTGCTCGGCGTCGCCGTCCTGCTGCTGGTGGACCGGCGGTGGCGGCTGCGGCACGGCGCCATGGTCTGGGCCTACGTCGCCTGGTACACGGCCGGGCGCGTGTGGATCGAGATGCTGCGCATCGATGACGCGGAGATGGTCACGCTGTTCGGCGTGACCCAGCGCCTGAACGTGTGGACGTCGATCCTGCTGCTCGTCGTCGGCGTGGCCATGCTCGTGCTGGTGCTCATGCGGCACGGGGCGGCGGCCGCGGGGCCGCGCTCGGACGACGACGTCTGGCTGCCCGGCCGAGCCCCGCGGGCGGTGGCGGACACGGCCGACGGCGGCGACCGCGCCCTCGATCCCGGGGCCTCGGATGAGACGCGTCCGACAGCGCGGGAACGGGGCTAGTCCCTCGGCCCCTCCGCCGCGCCCGGCCTAGAGTGGAGGGCATGCGACACGCGAAGATCATCGCCACCTTTGGGCCCGCCACCGACTCCGACGACACCACCCGCGCCATCATCCGCGCGGGGGCGGACGTCGTCCGCCTCAACATGAGCCACGGCGACCACGCGGTCCATGAGACGTCCTACGAGCGGGTGCGCCGCATCAGCGTGGAGGAGGGCCGCCCCGTCGCGATCTTCGCCGACCTCCAGGGCCCCAAGATCCGCCTCGGTCGCTTCACCGACGGCCCACACCTGCTCGAGAAGGGCGATCGGATCACCATCACCACCCGGGACGTGCCCGGGACCCGCGAGCTGGTGGGCACCACCCACAAGGGGCTGCCCGGGGACGTCGCCCCGGGTGACGTGCTCCTGGTGGACGACGGCAAGGTGCGCCTGCGCGCCGTCGAGGTCACGGACACGGACGTGCTGGCCGAGGTCGAGGTGCCGGGCATGGTCTCGGACAACAAGGGGATCAACCTGCCCGGCGTGGCGGTGAACGTGCCCGCCCTGTCCGAGAAGGACGAGCGGGACCTGCGCTGGGCGCTGCGCACCGGCGTCGACATGGTGGCGCTGTCCTTCGTGCGGGACGCCGCGGACGTGGACCGGGTGCACGAGATCATGGACGAGGAGGAGCGCCGGGTCCCGGTCATCGCCAAGATCGAGAAGCCCCAGGCGGTGGAGAACCTCGAGGCCATCGTGGACGCGTTCGACGCCGTCATGGTGGCCCGCGGCGACCTCGGCGTGGAGCTGCCGCTCGAGGACGTGCCCGTGGTGCAGAAGCGCGCGGTGGACCTCGCCCGCCGTTGGGCCAAGCCGGTCATCGTGGCCACGCAGGTGCTCGAGTCGATGATCGACAGCCCGCGCCCGACGCGCGCCGAGGCCTCGGACTGCGCCAACGCCGTGCTCGACGGCGCGGACGCCGTCATGCTCTCGGGTGAGACCTCGGTGGGCGCGTATCCGGTCGAGACGGTCCAGACGATGGCCCGGATCATCGAATCCACCGAGACCCACGGCCTCGAGCTCATCCACCCGCTCGGCTCGCGCCCCCGCACGCGCGGCGGCGCGATCACCCGGGCCGCCGTCGAGGTCGCGAACCAGCTCGACATCCCGTTCCTCGCCGCGTTCACCGAGTCCGGCGACTCGGCCCGTCGGCTCAGCCGCCTGCGGCCGCGTCAGCCCATCTACGCGTTCACCCACCACGAGCACACGCACAACATCCTGTGCCTGACGTGGGGCGTCTACCCGAAGATGGTCCCGTTCCAGGACTCCACGGACAAGATGACCCTCCAGGTGGAGCAGTCGCTCACGTCGGAGGGCATCGCCCAGCACGGCGACCTCGTGGTCATCGCCGCCGGGTCCCCTCCCGGGACCGTGGGCTCCACCAACACGCTGCGCGTGCACCGCGTGGGGGACGACGCCGCGGGCGGCTCGTCCGCGGCCTCGCCGCAGACGCGCGAGCCGCTCGGCTTCTGGCCGGCCCGCTCCCCGCTCTGACGAGCGCGCGGGCGACGCTCAGCCGACCTGGTCGATGACGGCCTGCGCGACCTCCCGCATGGTCAGGCGCCGGTCCATGGAGGTCTTCTGGATCCAGCGGAAGGACTCGGCCTCGGTCAGGCGCATCCGCTCCTGGAGCAGCGACTTGGCCCGGTCCACGATCTTGCGGGTCTCCAGGCGGTCCCCGAGGTCCCGCACCTCGGCCTCGAGGCTGCGCACCTCGTCGAAGCGGGCCACGGCCAGTTCGATGGCGGGGACCAGGTCGGCCTCGGTGAAGGGCTTGACCACGTAGGCCATGGCCCCGGCCGTCCGGGCGCGCTCCACCAGCTCGCGCTGGCTGAAGGCGGTCAGCATGACCACGGGGGCGAGCCGTTCCCCGGCGATCTCGCCGGCGGCCGCGATGCCGTCCATCACGGGCATCTTCACGTCCATCACCACGATGTCCGGCCGGTGCTCGCGCACGGCCTCGACGGCGGCCCGGCCGTCGCCGGCCTCGGCGACCACCCGGTAGCCCGCCCCGGTGAGCACCTCCACCAGGTCGAGGCGGATGAGGGTCTCGTCCTCGGCGACGACGGCCCGCAGGCCGGTCTCCTCGGGAGGCGTCAGCGTGGACACGGCAGCTCCTTCGTGCGGGCCGGGACGGCGTCGGTGCGGCGCCGCTGGTGGTCCACCAGGCTACCGTGCGCGATGGGCGCGGCGCGGGCGCGGCGGCGGGGACCCCCGCCGGAAGGCCGAGGACGCCGGGCCGGGGCGCTGATAGGGTGATCGAGTCCCGCCTCCGGGCGGCACTGCCCGAATGGTGGAATCGGTAGACACGCCGCACTCAAAATGCGGTGCCGAGAGGCGTGTGGGTTCGAGTCCCACTTCGGGCACCGTCGGCGCGCGGCCACCCGCCGTGTGCGCCGTGTCCGTGATCGATCGACCCGAGCTGAGTGGTGTCCTGTGCTCCTGACCAGCCTCCTGCTGACCCTCCTCTCGGTGGTGGCGGCCGTCCCGGCCTCCCGCGCGCTGGGCAGGGACGCGGGCTGGGTCCTGGCCGCACCCCTGCTGGCAGCGGCCGGCGTGCTGGTCGCGGCGTGGACGGGCGGCGTCCGGACGGAGCACCATCCGTGGATCCCCGCGGTCGGGGTGGACCTCGACCTCCGGCTGAACGGCCTGGCCCTCGTGTTCGCCATGATCGTCCTCGTCATCGGCGCGGCGATCCTCGCCTACTCCAGCCGGTACCTCAGCCGGGACCGCACGGAGAGCCGCCCCGGCTCCTTCTACCTGCTGATGACCGCGTTCGCGGCGTCGATGCTGCTGCTGGTGCTCGCCGACAACATCGTGGTCCTCTTCGTCGCGTGGGAGTTCACCTCCTTCACCTCCTTCTTCCTCATCGGGCGCTCGGGGGACCATGCCCGCGACCCCGCGATCCGGACCCTGCTCGTGACCGTGGGCGGCGGCCTCGCGCTGCTGGCCGCCGTCGCCATCATGATGGTCACCGCCGGGACGGCCTCGCTCAGCGGCGTCCTGGCCTCGGACATCTGGCAGGACCCCGCCACCAGCACCGTGCTGGCCGTCCTGCTGGCCCTGGCCGCCTTCACGAAGTCCGCGCAGTTCCCGTTCCAGGCCTGGCTGCCGGACTCCATGGTCGCCATCTCCCCGGTCTCCGCGTACCTGCACGCCGCGGCGATGGTGAAGGCCGGCGTGTTCCTGCTGCTCGTGTTCAGCCCCGTGCTGGCCGGTCACGTCGTGTGGTCCACGCTGCTGATCGCGTGCGGGCTCATCACGGCGCTGTTCGGCGCGGTCAAGGCCCTGCGTCAGCACGACCTGAAGGGCCTGCTCGCCTACTCGACCATGAGCCAGCTCGGCCTGCTGACCGCCGTCATCGGCATCGGCACGACGGCGGCGCTGACGGCCGCGGTCGTGCACACGGTCGCGCACGCGCTGTTCAAGAGCGCCCTGTTCATGCTGATCGGCATCGTGGACCACGAGGCCGGCACCCGGGACCTGCGCGTCCTCGCCGGCAGGCACGTGCGCATGCCGGTCACGGGCACGGCCCTGACGCTCGCCGCCGTCTCCATGGCCGGCGTGCCGCCCCTGCTGGGCTTCGTCTCGAAGGAGGGCCTGCTCGACGCCGCCCTCGGCACCCCGGGCCCGGCCTGGGCCGCCCCGGTGGTCACGGGCGCGATCGCGCTGGCCTCCGTCTTCACCGTCGCCTACTCCGGCCGTCTGGTCCTCGGCGCGCTCGGCAGGTGGGGCGCGAGTCCGGCCGGCACCGCCCAGCCGTGGGAGTCCGCCCGCGGCGAGGAGGTCCACGAGGCGGGCCCGGCCTTCTGGACCATGCCCGTGCTGGCGGCCGTGGTCGGCGTCGTGCTCGGCCTCGCCCCGCAGGCGCTGGACGCCCCCGTCTCCGCCGCCGCCCAGGCCGTGGCGGGCGCGCAGGCGCACGCGCACCTGGCCCTGTGGCACGGTGTGACCCCGGCGCTGCTCCTCTCCGCCGCCGTGATCGCCATGGGCCTCGTCCTGGTGCTGCTGCGCCGCCCCGTGGAGCGGGTCGCCGCGCGCACGGGCCTGCCCTTCTCGGCCCTGGACATCGTGGACGACATCCGCTTCGGCCTGGTGCGGCTGGGCGAGGTCGTCGGGCGTCACTCCGGCGGCATGGCGCCCCGGGCGCACCTGCTCATCCCGTCCGTCATGCTCGGCGTCCTCGCGGTCGTCGGGGTCCTGCTCGTGGACGAGCTGCCGGACGTGGTCGGTCAGACCGCGCGCTGGCACGACTGGGCGCTCGTCGTCCTCGTGGCCGTGGGCGTCGCCGCGACCCTGCGCGCCCGCACCCGCATCGCCGCGATGGTGGTCGTGGGCACGGTCGGCTTCGGCGTGACGCTGTGGTTCTTCACCCTCGGCGCCGTGGACGTGGCCCTGACCCAGATGCTCGTCGAGGTCCTCACCGTGTGCGTGATGGTGCTGCTGCTGCGCCGCCTGCCGCGCCGCTTCCGGCGCGACCCCGCCCCGCGCCGCGCCGGCGCCCTCGTGGCCGCGACGATCGCCGGCGTCGCCTCCACCGTCGGCGTCCTGGCCTTCACCGGTCGGCGCGAGATGTCCGAGATCGCGCGCTACTACCTCACCGAGACCTACGAGCAGGCCGGCGGCGTGAACGTGGTCAACGTGATCCTCGTGGACTTCCGCGCGCTCGACACCCTGGGCGAGATGACGGTGCTCGGCGTGACCGGACTGACCGTCGCGGCGCTGCTGATGAACCGCGCCCCCGTCCGGGCGCTGCGCAGCATCGTCGACGAGCGCTCCCCGCTCGCGCACGTGCACGAGAACCTGGTCTACGCGCGCACCTTCGGCCGCGGTCTCGGGCCCGTGATCATCGCGCTGTCCGCCCTGCTGCTGCTGCGCGGGCACTACGAGCCGGGCGGCGGCTTCATCGCGGCCCTCGTGGCCGGTGCGGGCTACGCCCTCATGTACCTGTCGGCCGACACCGACCGCGACCGGCGCCTGCGGTGGCCCTACCTCACGCTCATCGGCAGCGGCGTGGCCCTGGGCACCGCCGCCGGTCTGACCGGCTACCTCACGGGCGTGGGCTTCCTGGCCGCCTCCGGGGTCAAGATCCTCGGCTACGGACTGTCCACCACCCTGGTCTTCGACATGGGCGTGTACCTGTGCGTGCTCGGCCTCGTGGTCGCCGCGTTCACCCTCCTGGGCCCGGACACGGTCGAAGAGGCGCCCGACGACGGCGACGCACCCGAGAAGGCCGCACCCGGCGCGGCCACGACGCGAGAGGAGGCGACCCGATGACCGTCGCGATCACCGTGGGCCTGCTGATGTTCGGCGCGGTCTACCTGTTCTCCAAGCGCGAGCTGCTGCGCGTGATCCTCGGCATGGTGCTGCTGGGCCACGCCGGCAACCTCGCCATCCTCGCCGCCGGCGGCACCGACCGGCGCGCCCTGCCGTTCATCGGGAACGGGGACGTGGCCGCGCAGGCCGACCCGCTGCCCCAGGCGTTCGTGCTGACGGCGATCGTCATCTCCTTCGCCGTCACCGTGCTGCTGCTCGTGCTCGCCGTGACGGGCCGGTCCGACGACCAGGTGGCCGACCCCTCCGAGGACGCCGACCCGCACGAGCTCGCCGCCGCGGACGCCCGCTTCCCGCGCGCCGAGCTGGGCGCCGCCGTGCGCCACCTCGCCACACAGCCCCAGCCCGTGCTGCACGGCAGCCACCGCCATGACGACCGAGAGGAGCGCCGGTGAGCCTCGACGCCCTGGGCCTGGCCCTGCCGCTGTTCGTGGCCGTCCCCCTGCTGGCCGGCGGCCTGCTCGTGATCGCGGGGGAGCGTCCGGGGCTGCACCGCCGGGTCCTGCTCTGGCTGCTCGGGCTGAGCTCGCTCGGCGGCGCCGGGCTCATCCTGCTGACCCTGGACGGCACCGTGGTGGCCGGGGGCGTGGGCGGCTGGCCGGACGGCATCGCCATCGCGTTCGCAGCCGACACGTTCACCGGCCTGATGCTCACCCTCACCGCCGGGCTCTCGTGGGTGGGCGCCCTGTTCGCCTACGGCTCCCGCGTGACGAACTCCGTCTACTTCGCGCCGCTGCTGCTCGTCCTCACGGCCGGGGTGAACGGCGCCCTGCTGACGGCGGACCTGTTCAACCTCTTCGTGTTCATCGAGGTCATGCTGCTGCCGTCCTACGGCCTGTTCGTCCTCTCCGCCAACCGGCGTGAGCCCCTGCGCCGCGTGGACGGCGCCCGCCTCTACGTCACGCTGAACTTGTTCACCTCCACGATCCTCGTGGTCGGCGTCGGCTTCATCTACGGCATCACGGGCAGCGTCAACCTCGCCGTGCTGGCCGGCGCGGCGGCACGGGACGAGCGGGTCGCCGTCGCCGGGTTCATGGTGCTGTTCGCCCTGTCCATCAAGGCGTCCGTGGTGCCCCTGCACGGCTGGCTGTCCAAGGCGTACCCCTCGACGTCGCCGGCGGTCACCGCGATCTTCTCAGCCCTGCACACCAAGGTGGGCGTCTACGCGATCTACCGCATCTACTCCGTGCTCTACGACGGCGAGCCACGCTACCTGTGGGCCATCCTGGTCCTGTGCTCGCTCACGCTCATGATCGGCGCGGTCGCCTCCCTCGGGGAGCAGAGCACCCGTGCGATCCTCTCGTGGCAGATGGTCAGCGGCATCGGCGGCATCCTGGTCGGCGTCGGCCTGTCCACGCAGCTCGGCCTGGCCGCCGGCATCTTCTACATGATCCACCACATGGTCGTCATGACCTCCCTGTTCACCGCGACGGGCGCCGTCGAGGTCCGGTACGGCTCCGGCCGGCTGGCGGACCTGCAGGGCCTGGCCCGGCGTGAGCCGCTGATCGCCGCCGCGTACTTCGCGGGCCTGCTCTCCCTGGTGGGGATCCCGCCGTTCTCCGGGTTCGCGGGCAAGCTCATGCTCGTGGTCGCCGGCGTGGAGGCGGGTCGGACCGTCGTCGTGGCCGTCGTGCTCATCGCGTCGCTGCTGAGCCTGTGGGGGCTGCTGCGCATCTGGAACGGCTGGTTCTGGGGCGAACCCGAGATGCCCCGCCACCACCGGGAGCGCCTCGAGACGGCCGCCCTGCCCATCGTGGAGGCCCACGCGGACGGCGCGGCCGCCCCGGCCGGCGCCCCCGACGGCCCCGCGGCCGTCCACACCCCCACGGGCGTGCTGCCCGTGGTCTTCAGCCGGGACGAGGACCTCACCCGCTCCCGGATCCCCTTCTCGCTGGCCCTGCCGGCGGTCCTCACCGCGGCCCTGTCCCTCGCGCTCGGCCTGGGCGCGCAGGGCCTGTGGTTGGCCTCGGACACGGCCGCCCAGGGACTGGCGGACACGCATGCGTATGTGGAGGCGGTGATCGGCCGATGAGCCAGGCACACCAGTACGACAACGGCACGCAGGACTTCCGCGACGGCACGGCCAGCGTGTGGTCGTGGCCGCTGCGCCTGGCCGGCTTCGTACTCTGGTACCTGTGGGCCCTCGTGACGTCCTCGGGCGCGGTCCTGCACGACCTGATCACCCCCGGCGACGACGCCCGCTCGGGCATCGCCCGGGTGCGCACCAGCTGCCGCACGGACCTGGAGATCACCGTCCTGTCCTCGCTCATCACCCTCACTCCGGGCACCCTCACCCTCGGCACCCGCCGGGCGGGCGCCGTCGGTGACGAGCCGGGCGACCCGGATGCGCGCCGGCTGCTCTACGTGCACGGCCTGTACTTCGACGACGCGGACGGCCTGCGTGCGGACATCCACGACATGGAGCGGCGCATGCTCCATGCGCTGCGTCGGACGGGGGTGGCCGCATGAGCCTGACCGATCTGCACTACGACTGGTCCCTGATCGGGATCGACGTCGGCATCGCCCTGCTGCTCGTCGCCGCCGTCGTCTCCGCCTACCGGATCCTCGTGGGGCCCCTCGACGCCGACCGGGCCGTCTCCGGCGACCTGCTCACGTTCAGCGTCACCGGGATGGTCACGCTGTTCGGCGTCCGGGCGGCCAACGCCTTCACGTTCGACCTGGTGCTCATCGCCGCGATCACCGGGTTCCTGACCGGCATGTCCCTGGCCCGCGCGCTGACGCGCGGGCGACGCTGAGGAGGCCACCCCATGGACACCGCGATGAATGTCATCGGCTCCCTCATGATCGTGCTGGGCGCGCTCGTCTTCCTCGGCGCCGCCCTGGGCCTCGTGCGCTTCCCGGACCCCTACACGCGGATCTCCGCCACCGGCACGGCCGGCGGCGTCGGCATGATCCTGCTCGTGGTCGGGGCCCTGCTCCACATGCCCTCGGTGGCCAACGTGGTCAAGGTCGTACTGATCGTGGTCCTGCAGCTCGGGACGGCGTCGGTGGCGACGATGGCCCTGGCCCGTTCGGCCTATCTCACGGGGGTGCCCATGAACCCCGGGCACTACGACGAGCTCGCCGAGGACACCCCGGGGCGCGAGCACGGCAAGCCCGCTCCCCGCGCGCCGGACGAGGTCTGAGACCGCCCGCACGCGGCGTCGGCCCGTCCCGTCTCCCGGGGCGGGCCGTGCCGCCTCAGGGGCGCGGCGCCAGGACCAGGTTGGTGATGCGGGCGGTCGAGAGCCGCCGGCCCTGCTCGTCCGTCATCACCACCTCATGGGTGACGAGGGTGCCGCCCAGGTGGACGGCGGCCGCGGTGCCGGTCACGAGGCCCGAGCGGACGGCCCGGTGGTGCGTGGCGCTGATCTCGACCCCGACGACGTTGCGGTCCGGCCCGGCGTGGATCTTCGCGGCCATCGAGCCCAGGGACTCGGCGAGCACGAGGTGGGCGCCGCCGTGCAGCAGCCCGACGGGCTGCTCGTTGCCCGCGACGGGCAGGGTGGCGACGGCGCGCTCGGCCGTGAGCTCGAGGAAGCGCAGACCCATCTTCTGGGCGAGGGGGCTGATCGCCGCGCCGCCGAGGGCGGTGACAAGCTCGGGCGTCAGACCGGCCTCGGCGCAGGCCGCCTCCAGCTCGGCGGGGCTCAGCTCGGGGGTGACGCCGGGGCGGTACACGCGCTCGGAGGCGGCGGGGGTGGTCTCGGTGTGCTCACTCATGAGCACTAGGCTGGCACACGCGACCGGCGCGCCCCGCGCCGCGCGCCGAGAGGAGACGTGAGCACCCATGGCGGCAGATCCGACCCCAGAGGCCCCGCAGCGGCTGCTGGTCCTGGACGGGCACTCGATGGCGTTCCGCGCGTTCTACGCGCTGCCCGCCGAGAACTTCGCCACGGACACGGGCCAGCACACGAACGCCGTGTACGGCTTCACCGCCATGCTCCTGACCATGATCCGGCAGCAGCGGCCCACGCACGTGGCCGTGGCGTTCGACCTCTCCGGGCCCACGTTCCGCTCCGAGGAGTACGGGGAGTACAAGGCCGGCCGCTCCGAGACGCCCGCGGAGTTCGCGGGCCAGATCGAGCTGACCGTGAAGGTCATGGAGGCCCTGGGCATCCCCACGCTCACGCTGGAGGGCTACGAGGCCGACGACATCGTGGCCACGCTGTCCGCGCGCGCCGAGGAGGCGGGGTGGGAGGCCGTCGTCGTCTCCGGTGACCGGGACGCGTTCCAGCTCATCTCCGAGCGCACCACCGTGCTCTACCCCAAGAAGGGCGTCTCCGACATCCCGCCGATGGACGCGGACGCCGTCCTGGCCAAGTACGGGGTCGCCCCCGCCCAGTACCCCGAGCTCGCGGCCCTCGTCGGCGAGGCCGCGGACAACCTGCCCGGCGTGCCCGGCGTCGGCCCCGGGTTCGCCGCGAAGTGGCTGAAGCAGTACGGGGACCTCGACGGCGTGCTCGCGCACGCGCACGAGATCACGGGCAAGAAGGGGGAGGCGCTGCGCGAGCATCTCGAGGACGTGCGCCGCAACCGCCGCCTCAACGCCCTCGTGCGCGACCTCGACCTGCCGATCGGGCTCGAGGCGATGCGGCTCGAGATGCCCGAGCGCGAGCCCGTGGAGGAGCTGTTCGACGCGCTGCAGTTCAACCGCATCCGGGAGCGCGTGTTCGAGGTGTTCGGCGAGCGGGTGGGCGAGGACGCGCCGCCCCCCGAGGTCGAGGCCGCCCCGGAGTTCACCGAGGCGACGACGGCCGAGGACGTGCGCGCCTTCCTCGCCGCCGAGGCCGGCAACCTGCTCGGCGTCCACGTGGACGTCGAGGGCCCGGCCCTGCTGCCCCGCCGCAAGGTGCCCGTGCCCGGCACGTTCGGCACGCCCGTCGGCGTCGCGCTGGTGGGGGAGCACGCGGGCCTGCACGTGAGCCTCGACGGCGACGCCCCGGACCCGGCGCTGGTCGCCGCCGTACGCGAGGCCCTCGGCGAGGGCGGACTGGCCAAGGCCGTGCACGACCTCAAGCGCACGCTCAAGGCGCTGGCCGCGCCCACCGAGGGCGACGGGCTCGGCCCGGACGCGGCCCTGGACGGCGTGGTGGACGACGTGCTGCTCTCGGCCTACCTGATCCAGCCGGACCGGCGGGACACCTCGCTCGAGGCGCTGGCGGAGGCGCATCTGCACACCCCCCTCGCCGCCCCGCGCGAGCCTGCGCAGCAGCGGGCGCAGGGGACGTTCGACCTCGACGGGGGTCAGGCCGCCGCCGAACGCGCGGACCGCGCCGCGGACGCCGTGCGGGCCGCCTGGGTGGTGCGCCGTCTCTCGACCCAGTTCACGCCCCAGGTGCTCGACCGCGGGGCCCAGCGGCTGCTGCAGGAGCTCGAGATCCCGCTCTCGCGGCTGCTCGCCCGGATGGAGCTGACCGGCATCGCCGTCGACGTCGACGCCCTGACCGGCCTGCGCGAGGACTTCACGGACGCCGCCGACGCCGCCAAGGAGTCCGCGTGGGCGTCCGTCGGTGAGGAGACCGGCGGGATGCAGGTCAACCTCGGCTCGCCCAAGCAGCTGCAGGAGGTGCTGTTCGAGCGGCTCAACATGCCGCGCACGCGCAAGACGAAGACCGGCTACTCCACGGACGTTGACTCGCTGCAGGACCTGCTCGAGCAGACCCGGCACCCGTTCCTCGAGAACCTCATGGCCCACCGCGACGCCACGAAGCTCCGGCAGACCGTGGAGGGGCTGCTCGAGACCGTCGCCCCGGACGGCCGCATCCACACCACCTACTCGCAGACCGCCGCCGCCACGGGCCGACTGTCCTCGCTGCACCCGAACCTCCAGAACATCCCGGTGCGCACCGAGGCGGGCCGCCGCATCCGTGAGGTGTTCGTGGCGGACGAGGTGGCCGGCGAGCAGGCCGTGCTGCTCTCGGCCGACTACTCCCAGATCGAGATGCGCATCATGGCGCACCTGTCCGAGGACGAGGGGCTGATCCAGGCCTTCCGCGAGGGCGAGGACCTGCACTCGTTCGTCGGCTCGCAGGTGTTCGGGGTGGACCCGGACGACGTCACCGCCGAGCAGCGCGCCAAGGTGAAGGCGATGAGCTACGGCCTGGCCTACGGGCTGTCCTCCTTCGGGCTGTCCAAGCAGCTGAAGATCTCGGTGGACGAGGCGCGCGGCCTCATGAAGGGCTACTTCGACCGCTTCGGCGGCGTGCGCGACTACCTGCGCGACGTCGTCGCGCAGGCCCGGCAGGACGGGTACACCTCGACGATCGAGGGGCGCCGCCGCTACCTGCCGGACCTCAGCTCGGACAACCGTCAGCTGCGGGACATGGCCGAGCGCGCCGCGCTCAACGCCCCCATCCAGGGCTCGGCCGCGGACATCATCAAGCGCGCGATGCTCGACGTGCAGGCCGGCCTCGAGGAGCGCGGGCTGGCCTCGCGCCTGCTGCTGCAGGTCCACGACGAGCTCATCCTCGAGGTCCCGGCCGCCGAGCTCGAGCAGGCCACGGCGCTCCTGAAGGAGCGGATGGGCCGGGCCGCAGAGCTCTCCGTGCCGCTCGACGTGCACGTCGGCCAGGGAAGGAGCTGGCATGACGCCGCACACTGATGCTCCGGAGGGTCCGTCGCTGCGGCGGCTGGCCGATGCCGCCGAGGCCCGGCTCGGCGAGCACGGCCTCGCGCTGCGCGACCTCGGGGTCCTCGGCCCCGAGGACCCCGCCGCATCGCACTTCGCGGCCGCGGTCGAACGAGGCTTCTACGAGACGGTGCCCACGGGCGCCGCGCTCCGCCAGCAGCTCGAGGCCCACGCGGCCGACGGACGGCGCCGGCTCGGCGTCTACGCGCCGGGGGACGACCCGGCGGCCCGCCGCCCCGCCGCCACCTTCGAGGACTTCGTGCAGCCGCTGACCACGTCGCCCGGCCGCACCGTCGACGCCTGGCTGATCACCGACGTGACCGTCTCGCCGGACGCCCGCCGGCGCGGCGTGCTGCGGGCCATGATGCTCAGGTCCCTCGCGGACGCCCGTGACGCCGGCCTGTGCGCGGCCGCCCTGACCGCGACCGAGGCCGCCATCTACGGCCGCTTCGGCTTCGGGGCCGCCACCCGGTGGCACGCCGTGCGGATCGACGTCTCGGGCGCCCCCGCGCTCACGGGCGCCCCGGCCGGCGGGCGGGTCACGGTCGAGGAGCCCCGGGAGATCCCCGGCCTCGTGGACGAGCTGTACGGACGGGTGCTGCCGGCCACCCCCGGCTCGGTCCAGCGGACCTCGTTCAGCGTGCCTCGCTGGGAGGACCGCGAGGCGAGCCGGAACGAGGGGCGCGGCTCGGGGCTGTACGCGGCGGTCCACCGCGACGACGGCGGGCGGGTCCAGGGCGTCGCGCTGTACCGGTTCGAGGGCTGGGAGAAGGAGCCGCCCACGATCACCGTCACCGCGTTCCTCGCGGCGACCGCCGACGCGCGGCGCGGGCTCGTCCACCACCTGGCCCGGCTGGACCTGGTCGAGCGGATCGAGTGGGGCCGCGCGCCCGAGCCCGGCTGGCTCGAGGCGCTCTTCGTCGACGAGCGGCGGGTGAGCCGGCACCGCGGCTCCGACGACCTGTACCTGCGGGTCCTGAACCTGCCCGCCGCCATGGCGGCCCGTGGCTGGGCGGGCGACGGGGAGGTCGTCGTCGCCGTGGAGGACGCGCTCGGCGCGATCGACGGGACGTGGCGGCTCACCGTCCGCCGGGGGCGCGGGGACGCCGAGCGGCTGGGCCCCGCGGCCGACGCCGGGGGCCTGGGCGCGGGGCTCCGGCTCGACGCGGCCCGGTTCTCCGCGCTCTGGCTCGGCGGGCACTCCCGCGGGGCCGGCGCCGCGGTGCTGGCGGAGGCCGGTGTCGTGGCGGAGCTGCAGGCCGGCGCGGCGGAGGCGTTCGACGCGCTCGTGCGGCCCGGACGACCCCTGCACACCCTCGTCGGCTTCTGATACGCTGGACGAGCACATTCGTGCGCATTTGATACATGTCCATCACGACCCACGCCGGGTGGGGCCCCTCTGGTGCCCGGATGCCGCCCACCGGCGGCATCGATCCCGACGTGACCCCCGATCCCAACGGAGTCCCTCCTACATGACCACCACTTCCAACGCCCCGCAGGTCGCCATCAACGACATCGGCTCTGCCGAGGACCTGCTCGCCGCCATCGACGCGACCATCAAGTACTTCAACGATGGCGACCTCGTCGAGGGCACCGTCGTCAAGGTGGACCGCGACGAGGTCCTGCTCGACATCGGCTACAAGACCGAGGGCGTCATCCCGTCCCGCGAGCTGTCCATCAAGCACGACGTGGACCCGGACGAGGTCGTGGCCGTGGGCGACACCGTCGAGGCCCTGGTCCTCACCAAGGAGGACAAGGAGGGTCGCCTGATCCTCTCGAAGAAGCGCGCCCAGTACGAGCGCGCCTGGGGCGACATCGAGAAGATCAAGGAGGAGGACGGCGTCGTCGAGGGCACCGTCATCGAGGTGGTCAAGGGCGGCCTCATCCTCGACATCGGCCTGCGCGGCTTCCTCCCGGCCTCCCTCGTGGAGATGCGCCGCGTGCGCGACCTGGCCCCCTACATCGGCCAGAAGCTCGAGGCGAAGATCATCGAGCTGGACAAGAACCGCAACAACGTGGTCCTGTCCCGCCGCGCCTGGCTCGAGCAGACCCAGTCCGAGGTCCGCTCCAACTTCCTCCACAAGCTGGAGAAGGGCCAGGTCCGCAACGGCACCGTGTCCTCCATCGTCAACTTCGGCGCCTTCGTGGACCTGGGCGGCGTGGACGGCCTCGTGCACGTCTCCGAGCTGTCCTGGAAGCACATCGACCACCCGTCCGAGGTCGTCGAGGTGGGCCAGGAGGTCACCGTCGAGGTCCTCGAGGTGGACATGGACCGCGAGCGTGTCTCCCTGTCGCTGAAGGCGACCCAGGAGGACCCGTGGCAGCTCTTCGCCCGCACCCACGCCCTCGGCCAGGTCGTGCCGGGCAAGGTCACCAAGCTCGTGCCGTTCGGTGCGTTTGTCCGCGTCGAGGACGGCATCGAGGGTCTCGTGCACATCTCGGAGCTGGCCTCGCGCCACATCGACACCGCCGAGCAGGTCGTGTCGGTCAACGACGAGCTCTTCGTCAAGGTCATCGACATCGACCTCGAGCGTCGCCGCATCTCCCTGTCCCTCAAGCAGGCCAACGAGGGCGTGGACCCCGAGGGCACCGAGTTCGACCCGGCGCTCTACGGCATGGCCGCGGAGTACGACGAGGAGGGCAACTACAAGTACCCCGAGGGCTTCGACGTCGAGACCAACGAGTGGATGGAGGGCTTCGAGGCCGAGCGCGCCGCCTGGGAGCAGCAGTACGCCGACGCTCAGGCCCGCTGGGAGGCCCACAAGGAGCAGGTGCGCCGCTCCCTCGAGGAGGAGGCCACCGCCGGCGCCGACGCCGGTGCGGGCCTGGGCGGCTCGTCCTACTCCTCCGAGGCCCCGTCCTCGGACGGCGGCACCCTGGCCTCGGACGAGGCCCTCGCCGCCCTGCGCGAGAAGCTCACCGGCAACTGATCGCCGCGGTGCGTGACCGTCCCTGACGGCCCGCGCCGAGCATCCGACGCCCCGTCCCTCCCTTCGGAGGGGCGGGGCGTCGTCGCGTCTCGGGGGGACCGGCCGCGGGGGAGCGGACGGGACCCGACGGCGCAGCTCAGCGGCGCTCGGAGACCGTCACGGTGAACGTGCGGTCGCGCGCCGTCTGCCGGGTCGGCCCGACGAGGTCCTCCAGCACCGGCCGGTACCGCAGGTGCGAGTTCCAGACGCACCACAGCCGGCCGCCCGGCTCCAGCACCCGCGCCGCGGCGGCCACCAGCCGGTGGGCCACGGAGGGGTCCACGGCGTTGCCGTCGTGGAACGGGGGGTTTAGGAGCACGCACTCCTCCGTCCCGTCCGGCCACGTGGCCAGGGCGTCGTCGCGCACGGCCCCGACGCGGTCCGCCACGCGGTTCGCGCGGGCCGTGGCGAGCGTCGAGGCCACCGCCACGGCGGACTGGTCGGTGGCCACCACGGTGACGTGCGGCCACAGCCGCGCCGCCCCGACCGAGAGCAGTCCGTTGCCGCAGCCCAGGTCCACGACGCGCCCCGGCGGGCGTGGGTCGTCGGCGAGGGAGGCGAGCAGCAGACGGGAGCCCGGGTCGGCGGCGGCTCCGCCGAAGGCGCCGGCGTGGGCCACCAGGTGCAGGCGCCCCACGCCGGGGACGTCGCGGTCGGCCTCCTCCGGCGGCCGGGGGGTCACGCCGGGACGTGGGCCCCGGGCCGTGAGCACGCGCGCCTTGCGGCGTCCCCGACCGGCGACGACGTCCTCGAACGCCGCGCCGAGCACCGCGTTCATGCGCGGACTCATGTGCTTGTCGCGGCCACCGGCCAGCAGGACCACGCCGGGGTCGGCCGCGCCCGCCACGATCCGGGACAGCCGGTCGAGCTCGTCGAGCGAGCGGGGCAGCGGCAGCAGGACCGTCCGGGCGCCCCGGGCCGCCTCCTCGGGCGTGGCCGACCGCTCGAGCTCGCCCGTCTCCCCGCCGAGGCGACCGGCGTCGCTCCACGCGGCGAGGTTCGCGTCCAGCGAGCGCTCGGCGGAGGCGTCGTCCTGGTGGACCCGCACGTCGTGACCGGCCGCGAGCAGGGGCAGGGTCAGGGCGCCGTGCCGGTCCTCCAGCACGGCCACCGGGCCGGGGACGTGCCCGCTCGCGATCCATCCGGCCAGGGTGTCGAGCAGGAGCAGGTCCGCCGCGTCGTGGGCCTGGCGGTCGGGCTCGGGCGGCAGCGGCCACCGGTCCAGCGCCGCGAAGTCCACGCCCGCGGTGAGGTCGTCCGGCAGCCCGCCGCGGGCGACATCGGGGGTGACCCCCCGGGGCAGCGGCTCACTCATGGTCCACCCAGTCCTCTCCGATCCGCTCCGCATGCCCCGCGCCGGCCGTGACGTCCGCGAGCCGCGCCGCGAACGCCGCGCGGTCCTCCTCGGTGTCCGGCACGCCGACCGTCAGGCGGACCGCCGCGGCGCCGTAGCTCGCCTCCAGCACCGACACGCCCGCCGCGCGCAGCTCGTTCTCCCACCGGCCGGCGTCGGTGTGGGGCGCCTCCACCGCGAGCAGGGCCAGCCGGGAGCGGGTGCGCAGCGGGGCGGCGTCGAGCGCCCCGGACACCGAGTCCGAGTAGGCGCGCACCAGGCCCCCGGCGCCCAGCTTGATCCCCCCGAACCACCGCACGACGACAGTGCACACGTCCGTCAGGTCGGTCCGGCCCGGCGCGGTCTCGCGCTGGACGAGGGCCTCGAGCATGGGGACGCCGGCGGTGCCGGCGGGCTCGCCGTCGTCGCTGGAGCGCATCCGGTCCCGGGCGGGGCCGAGGACGAACGCGCTGCACACGTGCCGCGCGTCGTGGTGCCGGCGCCGCAGGACGGCGACCATCTCGCGCGCCTGCGCCTCGTCCTCGACGCGCCCGAGGTAGGTGAGGAAGCGGCTGCGGCGGATCTCCACCTCCCGTTCCAGCCAGCCGTCGGAGTCGCGGGCGGACGCCGGCAGGACCGTGCAGCGCGCGGTCGGGGCGAGGGCGGGATCGGGCATGACCCCACCCTAGGGGCTGGCCGAGGACGGGCACGTCGTCGAGCCCGGACGTGAGCTTCGGTACAGTGGGGGACCGTGCCACCCGGCACCGGCCCACCGGTGAGCGTGCACGCGTGCCGCCGCGGGCCTCCCACGACCCTGTCCCGGGAGACTCATGACTTCCCCGCTCACTCGCCTGCACGACACGTTGGGACTCCGCACGAGTCCGGCGATCTTCTTCGGCTCGGCCGCCGTGGTCGTCCTCTTCACCGCCGCGATGGGCCTGTTCCCGGGTCCGGTCCAGGCGGCCTTCGGCGCGGTCTCGAGCTGGCTGCGCTACGACGTCGGCTGGATCTACACGCTCAGCCTGACCCTGCTGGTGGCGTTCCTGTTCATCCTCGCCGTGACCCGGTACGGCCGGGTCAAGCTCGGCGACGACGACGCGGTGCCGGAGTACTCCGGCCTGACCTGGTTCGGCATGATGTTCGCCGCCGGCGTCGGCGCGGTGCTGATGTTCTGGGGCATCGCCGAGCCGATGAACCACTACGCCAACCCGCCCATGGCGGGGACGGAGCCGTTCTCCGACCGCGCGGCCTCGGAGGCCATGTCGATCGCGAACTTCCACTTCGGCATCCACATGTGGGCGATCCTGCTCGTCCCGGGCCTGTGCTTCGGCTACTTCACGTACAAGCGCAAGCTGCCCCCGCGCGTGTCCTCCGCCTTCCAGCCCCTCCTGGGCGATCGCATCCACGGCCCCATCGGCAAGACGATCGACATCATCGCCGTGGTCTCCACCGTGTTCGGCCTCGGCGTGTCCGTGGGCCTGGGCGCCCTGCAGATCAACGCGGGCATGAACTACGTGTTGGGCACCCCCGTGGCCGGCTGGGTCCAGGCGCTCATCCTGGCCGTCATCACGGCCGTCGGCACGGCCTCCGTGCTGGCCGGCATGGACAAGGGCGTCAAGCGGCTGTCCTACGCCAACATCCTGCTGGCGATCGCCCTGCTCGTGTACGTCCTGATGTGGGCCGTCTCCAGCATGGACGTCATCCGCGGCACCGTGCAGGCGATCGGCGAGTACGCCTCGATGCTGCCCGTGCTCTCCACCTACAACGACACGTACAACTCGGGCCAGTGGTCCGGTGACTGGACCGTCTTCTACTGGGCCTGGACCGTCACGTGGGCGCCCTTCGTGGGGATGTTCTTCGCCCGCATCTCGCGCGGCCGCACCATCCGCTCCTTCATCGTGGCCGGCCTCGGCCTGCCCACCGCGTTCGTCATCATCTGGATGGGCATCTACGGCTACTCCGCGTTCCAGTCGGACCGCGCCACCGCGCCGGCGCCGGGCCAGGGCGGTGACCTGACGCAGACGATCGTCACCGACGGCAACGTCCAGGCCGCCCTGTTCCAGCACCTGCAGGCCATGCCGCTCTACACGGTGGCCGCGGTCGTGGCCCTCGTGGTCATCACGCTGTTCTTCATCACCTCGATCGACTCGGGCGCGCTCGTGATGGACGCGATGGCCAACGGGCACGAGGATGCGGCGCCCCGCCGTCAGTCCGTGTTCTGGGCCGTGTCCATCGGCGCGGTCTGCGCGGCCATCATCCTCACCGCGGGCGAGAACGGCCTGGCAGCGCTGCAGGAGGTCATCATCGTGATCGGCCTGCCCATCCTGCTCATCACCGTCACGCAGGCCGCACTGCTGCTGCAGGCCCTGCGCGAGGACGCGGGTGCCGCGCGGCCCATGCGGACCCGTCAGTGGAAGCAGGTGCTGCCGGCCGAGGAGTACCGCCGCCGCGCCACCGAGGACGGCGTGGACGTCTCGGACTTCGTGATCCGCCCCGAGTTCGAGGTCGGCACCGAGCCGGAGAACGACACGCACACCCCGAAGACGTGGCACCAGCAGCGCATCGACGCTGCCAAGGCCCTCGTCACCGTCGGCCTGACCGGCGGCATCGCCGCGGGCCGCACCGAGGTCGGCGCGGAGCTCGAGCGGCTGGGCGCCGTCGTCGTGGAGTTCGACGACCTGATGGGCGAGATCCTGGTGCCCGGCAACCCCGTGCTCGACGAGCTCCGCTCGGTCTTCGGCGACGACGTCGTCCGCGCGGACGGCACCCTGGACGCGCGCACCCTCAACCGGCTCACCACCGAGAGCTCGACCGCCCGGACGCGCATGTACGAGATCGTCTCCCCGGCGGTGCGTGACGAGGCGAACCGCCGGGCCCGCGAGATCGGCGAGGACTCCGTGCTGGTGGTCGACCTGGCCCTGCTGGCCGAGACCGGCTCCGAGCGCGACTTCGACCAGGTGCTGGCCGTCTCTGCTCCCGCCGAGGTGCGCGTCGCCCGGCTCATGGAGTCCCACGACATGACCCGCGAGCGGGCCTGGGCCTTCATCGACGAGGAGGCGGCGGACGAGGAGCGGGCCGAGATCGCGGACACCGTGATCGAGAACGACGGCTCGCTCGAGGACCTGCGGGAGGCCGTCCGGGCATACTGGGAGGCCAAGATCCAGCCTCAGCTCGAGGCCGCCCGAGGAGAGCGCGTATGACCGAGACCGACCCGGTGGCCGAGCGGCCGCGCGTCCACGTGGGCCTGACCGGTGGGATCGCCGCCGGCAAGTCCGCGGTGGCCCGCGTCCTGCAGGAGCGTGGCGCGCTCCTGGTGGACTCGGACGCCCTCGCCCGGCTGGTCCTCGAGAAGGGCACCGACGGGCTGGCCGCCGTCCAGGACGAGTTCGGGGACCGCGTCATCACCGCGGACGGTGAGCTCGACCGCGTCGAGATGGCCCGCATCGTCTTCGGGGACGAGCGCGCCCGACAGCGCCTGAACCGCATCGTGCACCCCCGGATCCGGGCTGCGGCCCGGCGCATCGTCGCCGAGGCCGGGCCGGACGCCGTCGTGGTCCAGGACGTGCCGCTGCTGGTGGAGACCGGGCAGGCGGACGCGTTCGACCTCGTGATCGTGGTGGAGGCCCCGCTCGAGGAGCGCCTGCGCCGGATGGTGGAGGACCGCGGCATGAGCCGCGCGGACGCCGAGGCGCGGATCGCGGCCCAGGCCACGGACGAGCAGCGGCGCGCCGTCGCGGACGTGGTCATCGTCAACGACGCCGACCTCGAGCGGCTCGCGTCCGTGGCGAACCAGGTGTGGGACCGGTTCCTCGCCCCCGACGCGGCTGAGCCCTCGGCGGACTGACCGCCGGGGTGTCCGGGGCGCGACGTAGGGTTCTGCCATGAGCCTGGCCCAGAAGATCAACCGCGTCGTCGCCCCGTTCGAGGTCATCTCCCCGTACCAGCCCTCCGGTGACCAGCCGAAGGCCATCGCCGAGCTCGCCGAGCGCGTGGAGGCGGGGGAGAAGGACGTCGTCCTGATGGGCGCCACCGGCACGGGCAAGTCGGCGACGACGGCGTGGCTCGTCGAGCGCCTCCAGCGGCCCACGCTGGTGATGGTGCAGAACAAGACGCTTGCGGCGCAGCTGGCCAACGAGTTCCGCGAGCTGCTGCCCAACAACGCGGTCGAGTACTTCGTCTCCTACTACGACTACTACCAGCCCGAGGCGTACGTCCCGCAGACGGACACCTTCATCGAGAAGGACTCCTCCATCAACGAGGAGGTCGAGCGGCTGCGCCACTCGGCCACGAACGCGCTGCTGACCCGGCGGGACGTGATCGTGGTGGCCACCGTCTCCTGCATCTACGGCCTCGGCACGCCCGAGGAGTACATCGAGCAGATGGTCACCCTGCGCCGCGGTGCGGAGATGGACCGGGACGTGCTCCTGCGGCGGTTCGTGCAGATGCAGTACGTGCGCAACGACGTCGACTTCCACCGCGGCACCTTCCGGGTGCGGGGGGACACCGTGGAGATCATCCCCATGTACGAGGAGCTCGCGGTGCGCATCGAGTTCTTCGGGGACGAGATCGAGTCCATCCAGACCCTGCACCCGCTCACCGGCCAGGTGGTGCGCGAGGAGGAGGAGATGTACATCTTCCCGGCCTCGCACTACGTGGCCGGCGACGAGCGCATGGGCCGGGCGATCACCACCATCGAGGACGAGCTGCGGGAGCGGCTGCAGGAGCTGGAGTCCCAGGACAGGCTGCTCGAGGCGCAGCGGCTGCGCATGCGCACCACGTACGACCTCGAGATGATGCAGCAGATGGGCTACTGCAACGGCATCGAGAACTACTCGCGCCACATCGACGGCCGTCCCGCCGGCTCCGCCCCGCACTGCCTGCTGGACTACTTCCCGGACGACTTCCTGCTCGTGGTGGACGAGTCCCACGTGACCATCCCGCAGATCGGGGCGATGTACGAGGGGGACATGTCCCGCAAGCGCACCCTCGTGGAGCACGGCTTCCGCCTGCCCTCGGCCATGGACAACCGCCCGCTGAAGTGGGACGAGTTCCTCGAGCGGATCGGGCAGACCGTGTACCTCTCCGCGACGCCGGGCGCCTACGAGCTCGGCCAGGCGGACGGCTACGTCGAGCAGATCATCCGGCCCACCGGCCTGGTGGACCCGCAGGTGGTGGTCAAGCCGACCGAGGGGCAGATCGACGACCTGCTCGAGCAGATCCGCGTGCGCACGGCCAAGGACGAGCGCGTCCTGGTGACCACGCTGACCAAGCGCATGGCGGAGGACCTCACGGACTACCTGCTCGAGGCGGGGGTGAAGGTCGAGTACCTCCACTCGGATGTGGACACGCTGCGCCGCGTGGAGCTGTTGCGGGAGCTGCGCAAGGGCACCTTCGACGTGCTGGTGGGCATCAACCTGCTGCGCGAGGGCCTGGACCTGCCCGAGGTCTCGCTCGTGGCGATCCTGGACGCGGACAAGGAGGGCTTCCTGCGCTCCACCACCTCCCTCATCCAGACCATCGGCCGTGCCGCCCGCAACGTCTCCGGCGAGGTCCACATGTACGCGGACGACGTCACCGACTCCATGCGCCGGGCGATCGAGGAGACCGAGCGGCGCCGGGCCGTGCAGATCGCGTACAACGAGGAGCACGGGATCGACCCCCAGCCGCTGCGCAAGCGCATCGCGGACATCACGGACCAGCTGGCCCGGGAGGACGCGGACACCGCCGACTTCCTCAAGGGCATGGGCGGCGTGAAGTCCGGGTTCGACTTCGGCATGGGCCACCGCGGCCTCAGCTCGCTGGACCGGGCCCCGGCCGCGGGGGAGGGCGCCGAGGCCCCGGCGGTGGACCCGGCGTCGCTGCCCGCCAAGGACCTGGCCGATCTGATCGAGCAGATGTCGCAGCAGATGCACCAGGCGGCGGCGGACCTGCAGTTCGAGCTCGCGGCCCGCCTGCGCGACGAGGTCGGCGAGCTCAAGAAGGAGCTGCGGCAGATGAAGCGGGAGCAGTGACCGCCCGGCATGGTGCCGACCCAGGGTGTTATGAAAACGCTGATGAATGGCCTCATATCAGTGATAGTGTGACGCCATGAGCGCAGCGCCCCCGGTCGCGGCCGTGATCGCGGACATCGTCGGCTCCCGCGCGCTCCCGGACCGGGACCGCGCGCAGGAGCAGATCCTGGCCGCCTTCGCGGCCGCGGAACAGGACGTCCCGCCGCTGCGTCCCGCCTGGGCCAGCGTCGGCGACGAGTTCCAGGCGCTGCACCGCACGTGGCCGGACGCGCTCCGGCTGACCGTCCGCGTCACGCTCGCCCTGCCCCCGGGCCTCGACCTGCGCTTCGGGATCGGCCTGGGGCAGCGGCGGGCCCTGGATGCCGGCGGGGGCGGCATCGAGGACGGCACGGCCTGGTATCGGGCCCGCGAGGCCGTCGAGCGCGCGCACGAGCGGGCCTCCGGCGCCGCGACCGCCTTCCGCGCCGCGGACCCGTCCCTCACCGCCGCCGTGGACGGGCTCGTCCTGCTGCGCGACCACGTCCTCGGCCGGCTCAAGGCCCGCGAACGCCGGATCGCCGCCGCCCTGCTGGGCGGGGCGACCCAGGCGGAGGCCGCACGGGCGGAGCGGATCACGCAGTCCGCGGTGTCGCAGGCCGCCGCGCGGTCCGGGATCGACCGGCTGCTCGAGCTGGACGCCGAGCTCGCCGCCGCGGCGACGGAGGCCGCGCCGTGACCGCCCTCGCACTGCTCGCCCTGGGGCTGCACGACCTGCTCGACGCCGTCCTGCCCGGCGCCTGGCCCACCCCCCGGCGACGGCGGCTCGCCCGGGCCGGCGCGGCCGTGGCCGCCGTCCTCGCCGCGGTGCTGGTGGCCGTTCTGGCGCCGACCGGCATGTCCGTCGCAGTGGGCGGCGGCCTGGTGGCCCTCGGCCTGCTGATGGGCTGGACGTGGCTGCACCCGGACCGGCCGCTCGGGGTGGTCGCGGTGGTGGCCACGGTCGGCCTCGTGGCCGTGCTCGAGTCGACCCTGGCGCCCGCGGGCCTGCGCTCCGCGCCCCCGGCCCTCACGCTGCTGGCGGTGGCGCTGGCCCTGACCGAGACCGGCAACCGGGTCACCCGCGCGGTCCTCGCCCTGGCGGGCCGGCCCGCCGACGGGGGCGACGAGGAGGCGGAGGACCCCGTGGCGGAGCCCGAGACCGCGCCGTCCGCCGCGCCCACGGCCGCCGCGGCCGACGGCCTGCGCGGCGGCCGCTACATCGGGCCCATGGAGCGGCTGCTCATGGTCGTCCTGGGGCTCGCGCAGGCCTACCCGGTGATCGCGGCCCTCATGGCGGCCAAGGGCATCGTGCGCTTCCCGGAGATCTCGGCGGACCGCGGCGTCGGCTCGCGCGCGGAGGAGTTCCTCATCGGCTCCCTCGCCAGCTGGGGCCTGGCCGCCGCCGGTGCCGTCGTCGTCTGGCTCGCCCTGGGGCTGACCGCCCCCGGCGCAGCCTGAGACCGGGCCCACCCGCGTCCGCGCGCGGGGCCGCCCCCGTCTAGACTGGCGCGGCCCCCACGAAAGGAACCCCTCCATGGACGTGCTCAGTCCCGTCTTCGAGACCACGACCCTTGTGGTCCTCGGCGTCATCCTCCTGCTCGACCTGCTGTACGTCGCGCGCCGCCCCCACGAGCCCTCCATGAAGGAGGCCGGCCTGTGGATCGGGTTCTACGTGGCGCTGGCGCTGGTCTTCGCGGGGCTCCTCTTCGCCCTGGGCGATGCGCAGCACGGCACCGAGTTCCTCGCCGGCTGGGTCACCGAGTACAGCCTCAGCGTGGACAACCTGTTCGTGTTCCTCATCATCATGGCCAAGTTCCAGGTGCCCCGCCGCTACCAGCAGGAGGTGCTGATGGTGGGCATCATCATCGCGCTGATCGCCCGCGCGGTGTTCATCGCGGTCGGCGCCGTCGCCATCGAACACCTGACGTGGGTGTTCTACATCTTCGGCGCCTTCCTGCTCTGGACCGCCTGGCAGCAGCTCAAGGACGAAGACGAGGAGTCCGAGCCGGGCGTCGTGGCCCGCCTGACCCGCCGCCTCAACGTGGCGCCCGACTACGACGGCAACCGACTGCGCACCACCGTGGACGGCCGGCGCATGTTCACCCCCATGGTGGTCGTGTTCATCACGATCGGCCTGACGGACGTGATGTTCGCGGTGGACTCCATCCCGGCGATCTTCGGCCTCACCCAGAACTGGTTCATCGTCCTGACCGCCAACATCTTCGCCCTCATGGGCCTGCGCCAGCTCTACTTCCTGCTGGGCGGGCTCATGGACCGACTCGTGTTCCTCAAGCACGGGCTCGCGTTCATCCTCGCCTTCATCGGCGTCAAGCTCGTCTTCCACGCCCTGCACGAGAACGAGCTGCCCTTCATCAACGGCGGCCACCCCGTGACGGCCGTCCCGGAGATCTCCACGTTCGTCTCCCTGGGCGTCATCGTCGGCACCCTGGTGCTGGCCACCGTGGCGTCGCTGATCTGGGGCCGCACGGACCGGGAGTCCGACTCCCCGCTCACCGGCCAGGTCCAGCGCAGGGAGGACTACGCCGACCGGGCCCGCCGCGACGACCGCTGACCCGCCGACCGCGCCAGCCGGCCCGACGACGCCCCGCTCCGCCCGCCGCGGACCGGGGCGTCGTCGTGCGACCGGGTAGACTGGCCGGCGACGTAGGGGAGTATCCCGAACACTGTGGACGTCAGCACGCCGCGGCCGCCGAGAGCGCGCCGCCGGCCGGACACAGGGGCCCGGGCCGCGGTCGCGGCGGGCGGAGAGACTTGCGGCACCGTCCCGACCCCTGACGCCGAGAGGTGACCCGTGGAAATCAACGGCCTGACCTGGGGCCTGACGATCGCGCTGATCGTCGGACTCCTCGCCTTCGACTACTTCGCCCATGTCCGCAAGGCGCACACGCCGACCATCAAGGAGGCCGCGATCTGGTCCGGCGTCTACGTCGGCCTCGCGCTCGTCTTCGGCCTCGTGTTCTTCGCCTTCGGCGACACCCAGCACGCGGTCGAGTACTACACCGGCTACCTGCTGGAGAAGGCGCTCAGCGTCGACAACCTGTTCGTCTTCCTGGTCATCATGGCCAGCTTCCGCGTGCCCCGCGACTACCAGCAGAAGGTGCTCCTGTTCGGCATCACCTTCGCGCTGATCTCGCGCACCCTGTTCATCCTGCTGGGCGCCGCCGTCATCGCCGCGTGGTCCGACGTGTTCTACCTCTTCGGCCTGTTCCTGCTGATCATCGCCGGCGGACAGCTCAAGGGCGAGATGTCCGGCGACGCCGAGGGCGCCCAGGACGAGGCGGACAACGTGATGGTCCGCCTGGTCAAGCGGTTCCTGCCCGCCTCCGAGCAGTTCGACGGCGAGCGCCTCTTCACCATGGTGGACGGCAAGCGCCTCATGACGCCGATGCTCCTCGTGATGATCGCGATCGGCGCCACCGACGTGCTGTTCGCCTTCGACTCCATCCCCGCGATCTTCGGCGTGACCCAGGAGGCGTACATCGTCTTCACCGCCACGGCCTTCTCCCTGATGGGCCTGCGCCAGCTGTACTTCCTGATCGACGGTCTGCTCGACCGCCTCGTCTACCTGGCCTATGGGCTCTCCGCGCTGCTGGCGTTCATCGGCGTCAAGCTCATCCTGCACGCTCTCCACGAGAACAACCTGCCCTTCATCAACGGCGGCGAGAACGTGCCCGTCGTCGAGATCCCCACGACGCTGTCCCTCGTGGTCGTCGTCGTGATCCTGGCGGTCACCGTGGCGATCTCCCTGGCCTCACCCAAGGGCCAGGCCCTGCGGGCGCTGCAGAACGCCGAGAAGTACTCGCACCGCTACTCGAAGCTGGCCGAGGACGCCGACCCGGCCGAGCGCGAGCGCGCCGCCGCCCTGATGGACCGCTGGACGGCCCGGGCCGAGGCACTGGACCAGCGCTGGCGCGACCAGCTGCTCGAGCACAAGGACGCGTGGTCGGCGATCATCCGCACGGCCCACGAGACCCGGCTCGCCGATCCCCGTGACGACGACGCGCGCGGGGTCTCCGAGCAGATCGTGCGGCAGGACGGGCCCACCGTCTGAGCCGACCACGGCGCCGGGGGAGTGCTCCGCCGGCGCCCCGGGGCCCCCGGGCCGGTCAGTCGACCGGGTCGGGGGCCGTCGTCGTCCCGGCGCCGTCAGGCGCGGTCATCGCCAGGAGCCGGTCGAGGATCGCCGGCCCGTCGTCGGCGATGCCGTCGTGGTGGAAGGCGTCAGTCTCCCACACCCGCAGGCCGCGGACGCGCCCCGCGGTCTCGAGCGAGAGGTCCCGGTCCACGTACACGTCGTCGGCGTAGACGGCGGCGGCGACGGGGACGGTGTTCTGCGCCAGGGCGGCCACGTCGTACAGCGAGCCCCACTGCGTGCGCTCGGCGAGCAGCCGCGCCGTGCCGGCCAGGGGCCGCAGCCGGGGGTCGACCTCGACGGACCAGGGCATGACGTGCTCGCCCGTGGGCAGCGGGACCGCGGTCGCCTCCGGGTCGAAGTCCGGGTGCTCGGCGAGCATCCGGGACGCCGACCAGCCGGTGTCCGCCCGGCCGCCGGCCAGGTCCGCCGGCTGCGCGTAGATCGCCTCGTGCAGCACGGTGTAGAGCGGGTTGACGAGGCGATCGTCCTGGTCGGCGACGGCGGCCAGGAACGTCTCGGACAGGCGCGGTGCGGGTCCGGTGCGGTCCACGGCCTCGGCGAGGACCCAGTGCAGGCGGTCCACGCGGGTGTTGCCGCCCAGCAGCATGCCCAGGGCCTGGGCCCGTCCCACGGTGAGCGGTCCGCCGCCGGGCAGGGGGATCGGGGCGCCCGCGGCCTCGGCGGCACGGATCAGCCCCACGGCCTCCGCCCACGCGTCGCGGTCGGCCGGGTGCCGGTCGAAGAACTCCTCGGCGCGGGCGCGCATCCGGGCGTAGGTGGCCCGGTAGACCCGGTCGGCGTGGCCGGTGAGCGGGGCGAGGCCGCCGGTCACCAGGCTGCGCTGCAGGCCCTCCGGGTGGAAGGAGAGGTAGCTCAGCGTGCAGAACCCGCCGAAGCTCTGGCCCAGCGTGGTCCACGGCCCGGCGCCGAGGGCGAGGCGCAACATCTCGGCGTCCCGCACGATCGAGGGCGCCCGCAGGTGCACCAGGTGCTCGGCGCGGGCCTCGTCCGAGGCGAAGGCGCCCGGGGCGGTGAGGGTCGCCACGGTGGCCGGGGTCGAGCGCCCCGTGCCGCGCTGGTCCAGCAGCAGCACGCGGTGGCTCTCGGCCAGCGCGCCGAGCCAGCCGCTCCGGCGCGCCGGGCGGGGCCCGGCACTGCCCGGGCCGCCCTGGAGGTACAGGGCCCAGGGACGCTCGCCCCCGGGGTCGTCCTTCGCCCGGATCTCCCGGGCGAAGACGGTCAGCGTGCCGCGCCGGTGCGGCCCGACGCCGGTGCCCGCCGCATCCTGCGCCTCGGCCTCGGCGAGGCCCAGCGCGTGGTCGATCGGCACCGTGAACCAGTGGTCCACCGTGACGGTGCCGTCGTAGAGCTCGGTGCGCTCGCCCACGCGGTGGCGGGCCGGCTCGAGCGGGGCGAAGCCGCGCGGGTCGCCCGCCACGGGCCGTCCTGCCGCCCGGGCGACCCCGGCGCTCACAGGCCCCACCCGGACTCGGGCGCGCCCACGGAGACCACCCGGATCACGGGGTGGCCCGCCTCGTCGGAGGCGTCCAGGTCGACCACGGCGTTGATCCCGTGGTCCAGGTCCCCGTCCGGGTCCTTCAGGACCTGCCGCACCGCCCACCAGCGCGGGCCGGCCAGCTCCAGCGGGGCGGCGACGTCGGGGGCCGCAGCCACGCGGAACAGCTCGGGGCCACGCGCGGCGGGGCCGTCGTCGATGTCCTCGTGGTCGTCGAAGTAGGCGTCGAGCGCGTCGGCCCAGTCGTCGGCGGACAGGTCACCGGACAGGCGCGAGAGCGCCTCGTCCCGCTCGTCGCCGAACAGGCGCACCCGCTGGAACATCGCGTTGCGGACCATCACCCGGAACACGGGCTCGTTGTCCGTCAGGCGGGGCGGGGCCGGCGGCTCGAGCGCCTCCAAGTCCCGGCGCAGCTCGTCGATGTCCCCGGCCACCAGGTCCTCCCACTCCTCCAGGAGGGACGAGTCGGTCTGCTTCACCATCTCGTCGAGCCAGTCCAGCAGCACCTGGAGCTCCTCGGTGCGGGCCGCCTCGGGCACCGTGTGGCGCAGCGCCTTGACCGCATCCGTGAGGTAGCGCAGTAGCACGCCCTCGGACCGGGCGATCCCGTAGAAACGCACGTAGTCGCCGAAGCCCATGGCCCGTTCGAACATGTCGCGCACCACGGACTTGGGGGTCAGCTCGAACTCCGCGAGCCACGGGGCGTCCTGCCGGTAGAGCTCGAACTGCTGCTCGAGGAGCTCGGCCAGCGGCCGCGGGTGGGTGACCTCGTCGAGGGCCCGCATGCGGTCGTTGTAGTCCATCCCCTCGGCCTTCATGGCGGCCACGGCCTCGCCCCTGGCGTGCTTGACCTGGGCCGAGAGCACCTGGCGCGGCGGGTCGAGGGTCGCCTCGATCACGGAGACGACGTCGAGCGCGTGGTCGGGATCGGCCGGGTCCAGCAGGTCGAGCGCGGCGAGGGCGAAGGGGGAGAGCGGCTGGTTGAGCGCGAAGTCCGGCTGCAGGTCCACCGTGAGGTCCACGGTGCGGCCCTCGGCGTCCGGCTCGGGCAGGCGTTCGACGACGCCCGTGGCCAGCAGCTCCCGGAAGATCCCGAGCGCGCGGCGCATGAGCACCGCCTGGCGGGCCGGGGTCTCGTGGGTGCCGCGCAGCAGGCGCCGGACCGCGATCACCGGGTCGCCGGGCCGGTCGAGGATGTTCAGCAGCATGGAGTGCGTGATCCGCATGCGGGAGACCAGCGGCTCCGGCTCGGCGGAGACGAGGCGCTCGAACGTCGCCGGCCCCCACGAGACGAAGCCGGCCGGCGGGGTCTTGCGCTTGCCGGACTTCACGGACTGCTTCATGCGCTTGGCCCGCTCGGCCTCGTCCTTGACGTTCGCGAACTTCGCGGCGGCCTTGCGCTCGGCCGCCTTGTTCTCGATCACGTGCTCGGGGGCCTGGACCACCACGGTGCCGGAGGTGTCGAAGCCGGCCCGGCCCGCCCGGCCGGCGATCTGGTGGAACTCGCGGGCCTGGAGCAGGCGGGTCTTCTCGCCGTCGAACTTGGACAGCGCGGTGAGCAGCACGGTGCGGATCGGCACGTTGATCCCGACGCCGAGCGTGTCCGTGCCGCAGATGACCTTGAGCAGCCCGTCCTGGGCCAGCTTCTCCACGAGGCGGCGGTACTTGGGCAGCATGCCCGCGTGGTGCACGCCGATGCCCGCCCGGACGAGGCGATTCAGGGTGTGCCCGAAGCCCGCGGAGAAGCGGAAGCCGGCGATCCGCGCGGCGATCGCCTCCTTCTCCTCCCTGGACGTCACCGAGATCGAGGACAGCCCCTGGGCCGTCTCCACGGCGTCCAGCTGCGAGAAGTGCACGATGTACACCGGTGCCTGGTGGGTGCTCACGAGCTCCTCGACCTTCTCCTGCAGCGGCACCTCGGACCACTCGAACGTCAGCGGGATGGGGCGCTCCGCGTGGGCGACGACGGCGACCTCGCGTCCGGTGCGCTCGGTCAGGTCCGCCTCGAGGCGGGCGGTGTCGGCGAGGGTGGCCGACATCAGGAGGAACCGGGCCTGCGGCAGCTCGAGGAGGGGGACCTGCCAGGCCCAGCCGCGGGAGGGGTCCGCGTAGTAGTGGAACTCGTCCATCACCACGGTGCCGATCTCCATGCCCGAGCCCTCGCGCAGCGCGCGGTTGGCGAGGATCTCGGCGGTGCAGCAGATGATGGGCGCGTCACCGTTGACGGTGGAGTCGCCCGTGACCATGCCGACGTTCTCCGCGCCGAACACGTCCACCAGCGCGAAGAACTTCTCCGAGACGAGCGCCTTGATCGGCGCCGTGTAATAGGAGACGGCGTCGTGGGCGAGCGCGTCGGCGTGCGCGGCCAGCGCCACCAGGGACTTGCCGGAGCCGGTGGGCGTCGCCAGGATCACGTGCCGGCTCTGGACGAGCTCGAGGGCGGCCTCCTCCTGGGCGGGGTAGAGCGAGATGCCGCGGTCCTCGGTCCAGGCCGCGAAGGCCCCGAAGACGTCGTCGGCGTCCGGGGCCGGCGGGAGCGCGTCGATGCGGTCGGTCAGCGAGGGCGGGTTCGTGGCGGCAGAAGTCATCGCCCCCAGGGTATCGGCCGCTCCGCGCGATACGGTGCCGCCATGAGTCAGATCGCGCCCGAGAGCCCGCACCCGGACACCGACGCCGTCGTGGGGGACGTGACCGGCCGACAGGGCGGGGGGTTCACCTGGGATCCCGCGCAGTACGAGGGCTTCGCCGAACACCGCGCCCGCCCCTTCCACGACCTGGTGGGGCGCGTGCGCGCCGAGGCCCCGCGCGTCGTGGTGGATCTGGGCTGCGGCCCGGGGACCCTGACCCGGACGCTGGCCGAGCGCTGGCCGGACGCCGAGGTGATCGGCCTGGACGACTCGCCCGCCATGCTGGAGCGGGCCCGGGAGCAGGCGGCCCGCACGGGCGCCCCCGCCAACCTGCGCTTCGAGGCGGTCGACGCGTCGCAGTGGCGCCCGACGGGGGCGACGGACGTCGTGGTGTCCAACGCGATGCTCCAGTGGATCCCGACGCACCGTCGCCTGATCCGGCGCTGGCTCGGGGACCTCACGCCGGGGGCGTGGTTCGCGGCGCAGATCCCGCGGCCCTACGAGCAGCCCTCCCACGCGGCGATCGTGGCGCTGGCCGAGGACCCGGCCTTCTCCGAACCGCTGCACGGGGTGGCGACGACCCGCACCGTGGCGCCGCCCGAGGAGTACACGCGGCTGTTCCTCGAGGCGGGGTGGTCCCCGGTCGTCTGGGAGACGGAGTACCAGCAGGTGCTGACGGGCGAGGACCCGGTGTTCCGGTGGACCTCCGGCGCGGCCCTGCGGCCGAGCCTGCAGGCCCTGGCCCGCTGGGACGCCGAGGAGGGCGCCGCCGAGGGCGCCGGGCTGCTCGAGGCGTTCGTGGACCGGTACCGCGCCGCCATGCGCGAGGCGTACCCGCCGGTGCCCGGCGTCACGGCCGACGACGGCGGCCCGGTCACGATCTTCCCGGCCCGGCGCCTGTTCATGGTGGGGCAGAAGCCGGCCTGACGCCGGGCCCGGGACCGCCCGGGCGGGCCGTCACCAGCCGCGCTCGGCCCACTCCGGCAGGTGGGGGCGCTCGGCGCCCAGGGTCGTGGAGGCGCCGTGGCCGGGGTGGACCACCACGTCGTCGTCGAACGCGTCGAAGACCCGTTCCGTGACGTCCGTGAACAGCTGGCGGAACCGGCCGTCGTCGCCCTCGGTGTTGCCCACCCCGCCCGGGAAGAGGGAGTCGCCGGTGAAGAGCACGGCCGGCTCGTCCGCCTCGGGGCGGCACACCAGCGCGATGGACCCGGGCGTGTGGCCGCGCAGGGCCACGACCTCGAGCCGGAGCCCGTCCGCCCCCACGGTGTCCCCGTGGCGCAGGCGCACGTCGGGGGCGACCCCCGTGGCCTCGGCGATGGCGTCGGCGTCGTCCTCGCCGGCCGCCGTGCGGGCCCCGGTCAGGGAGGCCAGCGCCGGCAGCGCCCGCACGTGGTCCCAGTGCCGGTGCGTGGTGACGATCATCTCGAGGCGCGGCTCGCACGGAGTGTCGTCCGCGGCCGAGGCGATGAGGTCGCGGATGGCCTCGGCCTCGGCGGCGGCGTCGATCAGCACCTGCGCCCCCGTGGTCTTGGAGGTGAGCAGGTACACGTTGTTGTCCATCTCCGACACGGAGCAGGTGCGCACCGTGACGGCGGGCAGATCGTGCAGGAGGCGGTTCCGGGCGGTCTCGGGCATGCGCAACAGTGTACGGACGGGGCGGCGACGCGCCAGGGCGGGCCCGGCCCGCGGTCGGTTCGCCCACAGGCGAGACCCCGGTGTCGTGTCCGTGCCCGCCCCTATGCTGGCCGCGTGCCCAAGAACTCCTCCACCACCGTCTCCTCCGCCGTCGAGACCCATGCCGGCGGCCTCGCCTCCGGCCCCGGCGGCGCGCGCTCGGGCGAGCGGGACCGCATCGTCGTCCAGGGCGCCCGCGAGCACAACCTGAAGGACGTGGACGTCAGCTTCCCGCGGGACGCCATGGTCGTGTTCACGGGTCTGTCCGGCTCGGGCAAGTCCTCCCTGGCCTTCGACACGATCTTCGCCGAGGGCCAGCGACGCTACGTCGAGTCACTCTCCTCCTACGCCCGCATGTTCCTGGGCCGGGTGGACAAGCCGGACGTGGACTTCATCGAGGGCCTGTCCCCGGCCGTGTCCATCGACCAGAAGTCCACCAACCGCAACCCGCGCTCCACGGTGGGGACCATCACCGAGATCTACGACTACATGCGCCTGCTCTGGGCGCGCGTCGGGGTGCCGCACTGCCCGCAGTGCGGAGAGCCGGTGAGCCGGCAGACCCCGCAGCAGATCGTGGACCAGCTCGAGGAGCTGCCCGAGCGCACCCGCTTCCAGGTGCTCGCGCCCGTGGTCCGCGGCCGCAAGGGCGAGTTCGTGGACCTGTTCAAGGACCTGTCCACGCAGGGCTTCGCCCGCGCCGTCGTGGACGGGGAGACCGTCCAGCTCTCGGACCCGCCCGTGCTGAAGAAGCAGGTCAAGCACACCATCGCCGTCGTCGTGGACCGCCTCGCCATGAAGGAGGGCATCCGCCAGCGCCTCACCGACTCGGTGGAGACCGCCCTGAAGCTGGCGGACGGCCTCGTCGTGGCCGAGTTCGTGGACGTGGAGCCCGTCGCCGAGAAGGGCAAGAAGAACACCGCGGAGTTCGGCGGGCGGGACGCCGAGGGCAACCCCCGGTACCGCTCGTTCTCCGAGAAGCTCTCCTGCCCCAACGGGCACGAGCAGACCGTGGACGAGATCGAGCCGCGCTCGTTCTCCTTCAACAACCCGTTCGGCGCGTGCCCCGAGTGCACCGGCATCGGCTCCCGCCTGCAGGTGGACCCGGACCTCGTCGTCGCCAACGACGAGCTGTCCCTGCGCGAGGGCGCCGTCGTGCCGTGGTCGCTGGGCAAGTCCACCTCGGACTACTGGCTGCGCGTGCTCGGCGGGCTGGGCAAGGAGATGGGCTTCTCCCTGGACACCCCGTGGAAGGACCTGACGGAGGCGGAGCGCGACGCCGTCCTGAACGGCAAGGACTTCAAGGTGGAGGTGACGTTCCGCAACCGGTTCGGCCGCGAGCGCCGCTACACCACGGGCTTCGAGGGCGTCATCCCCTACGTGATGCGCAAGCACGGGGAGACCGAGTCGGACGCCGCCCGCGAGCGCTACGAGTCGTTCATGCGGGAGATCCCGTGCCCGGCGTGCCACGGGGCCCGCCTCAACCCCACGGTCCTGCACGTGCTCGTGGGCGGCCTGTCGATCGCGGACGCCACCCGCCTGCCCATGCGGGAGGCCATGGAGTTCTTCTCGGGGCTGCGGCTGACGGACCGGGAGCGGCAGATCGCGGACCAGGTGCTCAAGGAGATCCTGGCCCGACTGGCGTTCCTGCTGGACGTCGGACTCGAGTATCTCAACCTGGAGCGGCCGGCCGGCACCCTCTCCGGCGGCGAGGCCCAGCGCATCCGCCTGGCCACGCAGATCGGCTCCGGGCTGGTCGGCGTCCTCTACGTCCTCGACGAGCCGTCCATCGGCCTGCATCAGCGGGACAACCGCCGCCTCATCGAGACCCTCCTGCGCCTGCGGGACCTCGGCAACACCCTCATCGTCGTCGAGCACGACGAGGACACGATCGCCGAGGCGGACTGGATCGTGGACATCGGCCCCCGCGCGGGCGAGCACGGCGGCGAGGTCGTGCACTCGGGCTCCCTGGCGGATCTCAAGGCCAACATGCGGTCCGTCACCGGCGACTACCTCTCCGGCCGCCGCTCCATCGCGGTGCCGGAGCGGCGTCGCGTCCCGGAGAAGGGGCGCGTGCTGACGGTCCGCGGCGCCGGGGAGAACAACCTGAAGGACGTCTCGGTGGAGGTCCCGCTCGGGGTCCTCACGGCCGTGACGGGCGTGTCCGGCTCGGGCAAGTCCACGCTGATCAACGAGATCCTCTACAAGGTCCTGGCCAACCGGCTCAACGGCGCCAAGCTCGTGCCCGGCCGGCACCGGTCCGTGGAGGGGCTCGAGCACCTGGACAAGGTGGTCCACGTGGACCAGAGCCCCATCGGGCGCACGCCGCGCTCCAACCCCGCCACCTACACGGGCGTGTTCGACGCGATCCGCAAGCTCTTCGCAGAGACCCCCGAGGCGAAGGTCCGGGGCTACCAGCAGGGCCGATTCTCCTTCAACATCAAGGGCGGGCGCTGCGAGGCGTGCGCGGGCGACGGCACGCTGAAGATCGAGATGAACTTCCTGCCGGACGTCTACGTGCCGTGCGAGGTGTGCCACGGGGCCCGGTACAACCGGGAGACGCTCGAGGTCACCTACAAGGGCAAGAACATCGCCGAGGTCCTCGACATGCCGATCGAGGAGGCCGCGGACTTCTTCAGCGCGTACACCCGCATCTCGCGGTACCTGGACACGCTCGTCGACGTCGGTCTGGGCTACGTCCGTCTGGGCCAGCCCGCCACCACGCTCTCGGGCGGCGAGGCCCAGCGCGTGAAGCTGGCGGCCGAGCTCCAGAAGCGCTCCAACGGCCGCACCATCTACGTGCTGGACGAGCCGACCACGGGGCTGCACTTCGACGACATCCGCAAGCTCCTGCACGTGCTCCAGTCCCTCGTGGACAAGGGCAACACGGTGCTCACCATCGAGCACAACCTCGACGTGATCAAGAGCGCGGACCACGTGATCGACCTCGGCCCCGAGGGCGGCTCCGGCGGCGGCACGATCGTGGCCACGGGCACGCCGGAGGAGGTCGCGCGCGTCGCCGAGAGCCACACGGGCCGGTTCCTCGCGGAGCTGCTCGCGTAGCATGGACCCCGCCCACGCAGGACGAGGACGAAGGAGAGCCATGGCGACGTCGGAGACCGTGCGCAGGAGCGCCGCCGCGCTGCTGCGGCTCTCCTGCCGCCCCGAGGTCGTCGGCATGGAGCACGTGCCCGCGGAGGGCCCCTTCGTCATCGCCTCCAACCACCTGTCCTTCGTCGACTCGGTGATCCTCCAGGCCCTCGCCCCCCGCCCGGTCCACTTCTTCGCCAAGGAGGAGTACTTCACGGGCACGGGCCTGCGGGGCCGGGCCCGGCGGCGGTTCTTCGAGTCCGTGGGCTCCGTCCCCGTCCGGCGGGGCGAGCAGGCCGCCTCCGTGGCCGCGCTCGAGTCCCTCGTGGGCCTGCTCGAGTCCGGCCGGGGCGTGGGGATCTACCCGGAGGGCACCCGCAGCCGCGACGGCCGCCTCTACCGCGGCCGCACCGGTGCGGCCTGGCTGGCCCTGGCCACCGGCGCACCCGTGGTGCCCGTGGGCCTCGCCGGCACGCAGCACCTCCAGCCGCCGGACACCAACGGCTTCCGTCCCCACCGGTTCTCCGTGCGCGTGGGCGCGCCCCTGGACTTCGGCCACCCCGGGCGTCGTCACACCCTGCCGCAGCGCCGCGACGCGACGGCGGCGATCATGGACGCCATCGGCGCGCTCTCGGGGCAGGAGCGCGTGGACGCGTACAACGCCGCCCCGGGTGCCCGTGGCTGATCCGGCCTCGTACCGCCCGGCTCCGGGCGAGATCTCCACGTCCCCCGGCGTCTACCGCTTCCGCGACGCGGACGGACGCGTCGTCTACGTCGGCAAGGCGAAGAACCTGCGCGCGCGTCTGAGCTCCTATTTCCAGGACCCGGCCCGGCTGGCCACCAAGACCCGGACCATGGTGTTCACGGCGGCCGCGGTCGAGTGGACCGTCGTCGGCTCCGAGCTGGAGGCGCTCCAGCTCGAGTACACGTGGATCAAGGAGTACCGCCCCCGGTTCAACATCATGTACCGGGACGACAAGTCGTACCCGTACCTGGCCGTGACCATGAACGAGCAGTACCCGCGCGTCCAGGTGATGCGCGGCGACCGGAAGCCCGGCGTGAAGTACTTCGGCCCGTTCCACCCGGCCAAGGCGATCCGCGAGACGGTGGACCTGATGCTGCGCGTCTTCCCGGTCCGCACGTGCTCGGCGGGCGTGTTCAAGCGGGCCCGCGCCCAGGACCGGCCGTGCCTGCTCGGCTACATCGGCAAGTGCTCGGCGCCCTGCGTGGGCCGGATCAGCCCGGCGGACCATCGCGCGCTGGCCCAGGACTTCTGCGACTTCATGGCCGGGGACGCGAACCGGTTCATCCGCGAGCTGGAGAAGGCCATGGCCCGCGCCGTCGAGGAGCTGCGCTACGAGGACGCGGCCCGGCTGCGGGACGACATCGCCGCGCTGCGCCGTGTGTTCGAGCGCAACGCCGTGGTGCTGCCGGAGAACACGGAGGCGGACATCTTCGCCCTGCACACGGACGAGCTGGAGGTCGCGGTGCAGGTGTTCCACGTCCGGCAGGGACGCATCCGCGGCCAGCGCGGCTGGGTCATGGAGCGCGTGGAGGACGTCGCCGAGCCGGAGATGGTCGCGCACCTGCTCCAGCAGGTCTACGGCGACCTCGAGGGGCCGGAGCGCATCCCGCACGAGATCCTCGTCCCGGTCGAGCCCGACGACGCCGCGCAGCTCACCGAGTGGCTCTCGGGCCTGCGCGGGTCCCGGGTCGCCGTGCGCGTGCCCCGGCGGGGCTCGAAGGCGGACCTCATGGAGACCGTCCGGGAGAACGCGGAGATGGCCCTGAAGCTGCACAAGTCGCGGCGGTCCGGGGACCTCACCACCCGCTCCGCCGCCCTGCGGGAGCTGCAGGAGGCCCTGGAGATCACCGAGCCCCTGCTGCGCATCGAGTGCTACGACATCTCCCACTCCCAGGGCACCAACGTGGTCGGCTCGATGGTCGTCATGGAGGACGGCCTGCCGAAGAAGAAGGACTACCGCCGCTTCAACGTCACGGGGGAGGCCGCCCGGGACGACACCGCGTCCCTGCGCGACGTCCTGCGGCGCCGCTTCGCCCGCCTGGCCAAGGAGCGCGCCGAGGGCGCCCCGCTCTCCGGTCAGGTCGAGGGGGACGATCAGGAGTCGGGGCGCCGCTTCGCGTACCCGCCCTCGCTCGTGGTGGTCGACGGCGGCCCGCCCCAGGTGGCCGCGGCCGCGGCGGTCCTCGAGGAGCTGGGCCTGGACGACCTGCCCGTGGTCGGGCTGGCCAAGCGGCTCGAGGAGGTGTGGCTGCCGGGCGACGAGTTCCCGGTGGTCCTGCCGCGCACCTCGGAGGGTCTGTACCTGCTCCAGCGCATCCGCGACGAGTCGCACCGGTTCGCGATCGCCGGCCACCGCAGCCGGCGGTCCAAGGCGATGACCGTCTCCGCCCTGGACGGGATCCCGGGCCTGGGCCCGGCCAAGCGCACCGCGCTGCTGAACCACTTCGGCTCCGTCGCCGAGATCCGGGCCGCCGGCGTGGACCGGCTGACCGAGGTCGCCGGCATCGGGCCGCGGCTGGCCGAGGCCGTCCACACGGCGCTCACGGCCGACACGCCCACGGATACAGTGGAGTCATGACCGAGGAGACCCTCCAGCCGGAGAAGCCGCCGACGTCGGAGGTGCTCGTGATCGCCGGCATGTCCGGCGCCGGGCGGACCACCGCCGCGCATGCGCTCGAGGACCACGGCTGGGACGTGGTGGAGAACATGCCGCCGGCGCTGTTCGGCACGCTGGCCGAGCTCATCGCCCGCTCGCCGGAGGCGTTCCCGCGCCTGGCGATCGTGGTGGACGTGCGCTCGCGCTCCTACTTCGAGGAGCTGCGCGCTGCCCTGCAGCACCTGGCCAACAGCGGCGTGGAGTACCGCACGGTGTTCCTCGATGCGGACGATCACGTCCTCCTCCAGCGCTTCGAGGCGGGCCGCCGCCCCCACCCGATGCAGGGCAACGCCCGGCTGCTGGACGGCATCCGCGCGGAGCGGGAGGTCGTCGAGCCGCTCAAGGCGCGCGCCGACGTCGTGGTGGACACCACCGAGCTGAACGTGCACGGCCTGGCCACGGAGATCACCGAGCTGTTCACGGAGTCCGGCCCCGTCACGCTGCGCCTGACCATCATGAGCTTCGGCTTCAAGTACGGCGTCCCGGCGGACGCGAACTTCGTGGCGGACATGCGCTTCATCCCCAACCCCCACTGGGTGCCGGCGCTGCGTCCGCACACGGGCACGGAGGCCGCGGTCGCGGACTACGTGCTCTCCCGCCCCGGTGTGGAGGACTTCCTGCGCACGTACGTCGCCATGCTGGGGCCGGTGTTCGAGGGCTACCGGCGGGAGAACAAGCACTACGCCACGCTCGCCATCGGCTGCACGGGCGGCAAGCACCGCTCCGTGGCCGTCGCCGAGGAGCTGGCCCGGCGCCTGGCCCAGGTGCCCCACGTGACGGTGCACATCCAGCACCGGGACATGGGGCGCGAATGACGTCCCCGCTCACCGGCCAGCTGCCCCTGCCGCCCGGGATGGGCTCGGAAGGGCGCGGGGTGGGGGTCGGCATGTCCCGCCCTACGGCCCGGGTCACCGCCCTCGGCGGCGGCCACGGCCTCTCCGCGTCCCTCGCGGCCCTGCGCCACGTGGCCGGGCACCTCACGGCCATCGTCACCGTCGCGGACGACGGCGGCTCCTCCGGCACCATCCGCCGGGAGATGGCGGTGCTGCCGCCCGGCGACCTCCGCATGGCGCTGGCGGCCCTGTGCGACGACACCGACTGGGGTCGGACCTGGGCCCACGTCATGCAGCACCGCTTCCGCTCCACCGAGGTGCCCGCGGACCAGGCCACCCTGGACAACCACGCGCTCGGGAACCTCCTGATCGTCGCCCTGTGGGAGCTGCTGGGCGACCCGGTGGACGGGCTGCGCTGGGCCGGCGCCCTGCTGCGGGCGCACGGCGAGGTCCTGCCGGTCTCGCGGGTGCCGCTGACCATCGGCGGGGACGTGCTCAGCGCCGGTCCGGACGGCCGCCTGCGCACCCGATGCGTGGAGGGTCAGGTGGCCCTCGCGGTCGCCGCGTTCGAGGGGCGCGTCACCGACGTCCGCCTGAGCCCGTCCGACGCACCGGCCACCCCGGAGGCGCTCTCGGCGATCGAGCTGGCCGACTGGGTGGTGCTCGGGCCCGGCTCGCTGTACACGTCGGTGCTGCCGCACCTGCTGATGCCGGAGGTGCGCTCGGCCCTCGCCGCCACCACCGCCCGGCGCCTCATGGTGCTGAACCTGCGCACGGGGGACCAGGAGACCACCGGCCTCGCCCATGCCGACCACCTCAAGGTGCTGCGCTCCTATGCACCGGACCTCCGGCTGGACGTGGTGATCGCCGATGCGGACGCGGTCACCGACCGCGCGGCGGTGGAGGCCGAGGCGGCCCGGATGGGCGCGCGCGTGGCGTTCAGTAGAGTGAGCAGTGCCCAGGATCCCCAGGTTCACGACCCGCTGCGCCTGGCCGTCGCGATCGACGAGGCGATGACCCACTGACGCGCGCACCTCGCCGAGAAGGAGCACGAGCATGGCGCTGACCATGACCCTCAAGGAGGAGCTGGCCCGTGTGCCGGTCGCCGCGACCCCTGAGCGGCGGGCGGAGACGGCGGCGATGCTGCGGTTTGCCGGGGGGCTGCACCTCGTGGCCGGCCGCGTCGTCGTGGAGGCGGAGCTGGACCACGGCGCCAGCGCGCGCCGCCTGCGCGCCGCCATCACAGAGCTGTACGGCCTGGCCCCGGAGATCGTGGTGGTCTCCGGCGGCAACCTGCGCCGGGGTCAGCGGTACGTGCTCCGGGTCGTGCGCGGGGGAGAGGACCTCGCCCGGCAGACCGGGCTCATCGACCAGCGGGGACGGCCCGTGCGCGGCCTCGCGCCGGTCCTCGTCAGCGGGACGACGGCGGCCACCGCCGCCGTGTGGCGCGGGGCCCTGCTGGCCCACGGCTCCCTCACCGAGCCCGGCCGCTCGGCGGCCCTCGAGGTGACCACGCCGGGCCCGGAGGCCGCCCTGGCCCTGGTGGGGGCCGCGCGTCGGCTCCACGTGGCGGCGAAGGCACGCGAGGTGCGTCAGTCGGACCGCGTCGTGGTCCGCGACGGGGAGGCGATCGCCACGCTGCTCGCCGCCGTCGGCGCGGAGCAGACCGCGACCCTCTGGCGCGAGCGGCGCGAGCGCAAGGAGGTCCGGGCCACCGCCAACCGCCTGGCGAACTTCGACGACGCCAACCTCCGCCGTTCCGCCCAGGCCGCCGTCATGGCCGGGGCGAAGGTGGAGCGGGCCCTCGAGATCCTCGGCGACGAGGTGCCGGACCACCTCCGCTACGCGGGGCGGCTGCGCCTCGAGCACAAGCAGGCCTCCCTCGACGAGCTCGGCCGCCTCGCGGACCCGCCCATGACCAAGGACGCCGTCGCCGGGCGCATCCGCCGGCTGCTGGCCATGGCGGACAAGCGGGCCGCCGAGCGGGGCGTTCCCGGGACGGACGCGGCCTCCGCGGGCTGAGCGCCAGATCACCGTCGACGGGATCTGGCCCCGTCGCTCCGCGCGCGATCACAATGGGGACGTACGGAATACGCCGCCGGGACGCGGGGTTGCCCGGGGCGGAGGCCGCGGGCGTCCTGCCCGCCGCCCCGCCTGATCAAGGAGGAAGCATGACGGAGTACACCCTTCCGGAGCTGGACTACGATTACGCCGCGCTGGAGCCGCACATCTCGGCCCGCATCATGGAGCTGCACCACTCCAAGCACCACGCCACGTACGTCAAGGGCGCGAACACCGCTCTGGAGAAGCTGGCCGCCGCGCGTGAGGCCGGCGACTTCGGCTCCGTGAACCAGCTGTCGAAGGACCTCGCCTTCAATCTGGGCGGCCACACGAACCACTCGATCTTCTGGAAGAACCTCTCGCCGGAGGGCGGCGACAAGCCGACCGGCGAGCTGGCCGCCGCCATCGACGAGTACTTCGGCTCGTTCGACAAGTTCCAGGCCCACTTCACCGCCGCCGCCCTCGGCATCCAGGGCTCCGGCTGGGCCGTGCTGGCCTACGAGCCCATCGGCGGCAACCTCGTGATCGAGCAGTTCTACGACCAGCAGAACGGCGTGCCGGTCGCCACCATTCCGCTGTTCCAGCTGGACATGTGGGAGCACGCCTTCTACCTCGACTACCAGAACGTCAAGGCGGACTACGTGAAGGCGATCTGGAACATCGTGAACTGGGCCGACGTGCAGGCCCGCTTCGAGGCCGCCCGCACCGGCGCCTCCGGCCTGATCCTTCCGGCCTGATCCACACCGCGCACCGGGGCGCTGACGTCGTGGCCCCACGACGTCAGCGCCCCGGTGCCGGGAGGGGCTCGGCTCTCCGGCCCTGTCCCCACCCCGCGCCCGGACCGGGCGCGACCGCTCGACCGCACGGCCCGCACCCACCGCCACGGGCCACGCAACGAGAACCCACGAGAGGGACCACCATGACCAAGATCGCCATCAACGGCTACGGCCGCATCGGACGCAACATCGTGCGCGTGCTCAAGGACCGCGGCCACCAGGGCCTCGAGCTGGTCGCCGTGAACGACCTCGCCGACCCCGAGGACCTGTTCTGGCTGACCAAGTACGACACCATCCTGGGCCGCTACCCGGGCGAGCTGGAACGGACCGAGAAGGGGTTCCGCATCGACGGCCGCGACGTCGCGTTCTTCCAGGAGGCCGACCCGACGAAGCTGCCGTGGGGCGAGTTCGGCGTGGATCTGGTCATCGAGTGCACCGGCATCTTCACGACCGGCCCCAAGGCGCAGGCCCACCTCGACGCCGGGGCCAAGAAGGTCCTCATCTCCGCTCCCGCCAAGGAGGTCGACGGCACCTTCGTGATGGGCGTGAACGAGCACACCTACGACGCGGAGACGATGCACATCGTCTCGAACGCCTCGTGCACCACCAACTGCCTGGCCCCGATGGCGAAGGTCCTCAATGACGAGTTCGGCATCGTGGACGGCATCATGACCACGATCCACGCGTACACCGGCGACCAGAACCTGCACGACAACGTGCACAAGAAGGATCGCCGTCGGGCGCGCGCCGCCGCCCAGAACATGGTGCCCACCTCCACGGGCGCGGCCAAGGCCATCGGCGAGGTCATCCCCGAGCTGAAGGGCAAGCTCGACGGCTTCGCCATGCGGGTGCCCACCATCACCGGCTCGGCCACCGACCTGACCGTGGAGCTGACGCGCCACGTGGAGGTCGAGGAGGTCAACGCCGCGTTCAAGAAGGCCGCGGAGTCCGGCCCGCTGCAGGGCCGCCTGGTCTACTCGGAGGATCCGATCGTGTCCTCGGACATCATCACCTCCCCGGCGGCGTGCACCTTCGACGCCCCGCTGACCAAGTCCATCGGCCAGACCGTGAAGGTCATCGGCTGGTACGACAACGAGTACGGCTACACCTCCCAGCTCATGGACTTCGCGGACCTCATCGGTTCGAAGCTCTGAGCCCGCACGGCGCCCGACGGCCCGGGCCGACGGTTCCCCCGTCGGCCCGGGCCGTCCGCCTAGACTGCACCGTGAACCGACCCCGCTCCGGCACCCCAGGAGGCATCATGCCCGCATCGACCCTCAACGATCTGCTCGAGGCCGGCGTCGCCGGCCGCACCGTGCTCATCCGGTCCGACCTGAACGTCCCGCTGGACGGGGACACCGTCACCGACGACGGCCGCATCCGTGCCTCGCTGCCCGCGATCCGGGACCTGGCCGAGGCCGGTGCGCGCGTGATCGTCATGGCCCACCTGGGCCGCCCCAAGGGTGAGCCGGACCCCGCGTACTCCCTCCGCCCCGTCGCCGCGCGCATGGCAGAGCTGCTGGGCGCCGACGTCGCCCTCGCCGCGGACGTGACCGGGGACGACGCGCGCGCGAAGACCGCCGCCCTGCAGGACGGCCAGGTGCTGCTGCTGGAGAACGTGCGCTTCGACGCCCGCGAGACCTCCAAGGACGATGCCGAGCGCGCCGCCCTCGCCGACGAGATGGCGGCGCTGGCCGGCGAGGACGGCGCCTACGTGGGCGACGCCTTCGGCGCGGTCCACCGCAAGCACGCCTCCGTGTTCGACGTCGCGGCGCAGCTGCCGGCCCACCAGGGCCCGCTGGTCGCCGCCGAGCTCGAGGTGCTCACCCGTCTGACCGAGTCCCCGGAGCGGCCCTACGTCGTCGTGCTGGGCGGGTCCAAGGTCTCGGACAAGCTGGCCGTGATCGACAACCTGCTGGACAAGGCCGACACGCTGCTGATCGGCGGCGGCATGCTCTTCACGTTCCTCAAGGCGCAGGGCCACGAGGTGGGCGCCTCCCTGCTCGAGGAGGACCAGCTCGACACCGTCCGCGAGTACCTGCGCCGCTCCGAGGCCGGGGCCGCCCGCATCGTGCTCCCCACGGACATCGTGATGGCCTCCGGCTTCGCGGCCGACGCCGAGCACGAGGTCCTGGCCGTGGACGCCCTCACCTCGGGCGCGCACGGCGCGTCCGCCATGGGCCTGGACATCGGCCCGGAGACGGCCCGGGCGTTCGCGGAGCAGATCCGCGGCGCCCAGACCGTGTTCTGGAACGGCCCCATGGGCGTGTTCGAGTTCCCGGCCTTCGCGGAGGGCACCCGCGCGGTGGCCCAGGCCCTCACCGAGGCTTCCGCGGCTGGCGGCCTGTCGGTGGTCGGCGGCGGCGACTCCGCGGCGGCCGTGCGCACGCTGGGCTTCGCCGACGACGCGTTCGGCCACATCTCCACCGGCGGCGGCGCCTCCCTCGAATACCTCGAGGGCAAGGAGCTCCCGGGCGTCACCGCCCTGGCCGGCGAGGGGCGGGCGTGAGCATGGCGGAGCAGACCACGCGCGTGCCGTTGATCGCGGGCAACTGGAAGATGAACCTGGACCACCTCGAGGCCGTCACCCTGGTGCAGCGCCTCGCGTGGCTCCTCACGGACGCGGACCATGACCAGGAGGCCGTGGAGGTCGCGGTGTTCCCGCCCTTCACGGACCTGCGGGCCGTGCAGACGCTCGTCACCGGCGACCGCCTGGACCTCGCCTACGGCGCGCAGGACCTCTCGCCCGAGGATGCCGGCGCCTACACGGGGGACGTCTCCGGGGCGTTCCTTGCCGCGCTGGGGTGCCGCTATGCGATCGTGGGCCACTCCGAACGCCGCACCCTCCACGGGGAGGACGACGCGCTCGTGGCGCGCAAGGCCGCCGCGGCCCTGCGCCACGGCCTCACCCCGGTGATCTGCGTGGGAGAGGGCCTGGAGGTGCGCCAGGCCGGCCGGCACGTCGAGCACACGCTCGCCCAGCTGGAGGGCTCGATCGCGGGCCTGTCGGCGCAGGACGTGGCCGGCGTCGTCGTCGCCTACGAGCCCGTGTGGGCGATCGGCACGGGCGAGGTCGCCGGCCCCGAGGACGCGCAGCAGATGTGCGCGGCCCTGCGGGCCCGCGTGGCCGCACTGCACGGCGACGACGTCGCCGCCGGACTGCGGATCCTCTACGGCGGCTCCGTGAAGTCCTCCAGCGCGCCGGCGCTGCTGGCGCAGCCGGACGTGGACGGCGCCCTCGTGGGCGGCGCCAGCCTCGACGCGGACGAGTTTGCTAAGATCGTCCGGTTCGACCAGGCCTGATCCGTCCGGCCCGACCGACCGCATTCTCCGTGACGGCCCCGGCGCGCGCCGGGGCCGCACCTCGACCCGAGGAGCCCTCCCGTGGACGTCCTGACCCTGGCCCTGCAGATCCTCGTGGTCGTGCTCAGCGTGGTCATCGTGCTGCTCATCCTGCTGCACAAGGGCCGCGGCGGCGGCGTCTCGGACATGTTCGGCGGCGGCGTGACCACCTCGATGAGCTCCTCGGGCTCCGCCCAGCGTCTGCTCACCCGCCTGACCGTCGGCACCGTGGTCGCCTGGGGTGTCGTGATCGCGCTGCTCGGCGTCCTGCCGCGTCTGACCATGGAGTCCTGAGGCCGCCCCCGCCGGGCCCCGACGCGAACGCCCCGCACGGATCATCCGTGCGGGGCGTCCGTGCGTCCCGGGCCGGTGCGGCGCCGGGCGCTCCTCAACGCTCGGAGGCCTGCACGGGGGAGAGGTCCGTGCGCGGCAGGCCCTGGTGGAGCACGGCGCCGAAGACCTCGTCCGGGTCCAGGCGGCGCAGCTCCTCGGCCAGGCAGTCCTGGATCGTCCGGCGTGGCAGGGAGATGCGCTGCACCGGCCGGCCCTGCTGATAGAGCCGGGCCACCTGCGACTGCGAGCGGGAGAGCACCACGTCCCCGTCCGTGCACCGCAGGCGCACCGCACGGATCCCGTGGCCGACCTTCGAGTGCGCGATCGTCACGGGCACCTTCAGGGTCAGGGTGAGCCACGCCGCGAGCAGCATGGTGCTGGGGGAGTCCGGCGCCCCGTCCACCGTCACCGAGCGCAGGGTGGCCACGTCGAGCGTGTCGAAGATCCCGGCCACCTGGATCCGCCACAGCGTCAGGCGCGTCCAGGCCAGGTCGGTGTCCCCCTCGTGGTGGCCCGCGCGCAGAGCCCACAGGGCGGGCTCGGCCGCGGACGCCGAGGCCGTGTCCGTGATCCGGCGGTGGGCCAGGCGACCGAGCGCCGTCGCCGAGGGGACCTCGGGCGGCACCCCGGGCCACCACACGACGATCGGCGCATCGGGCAAGAGCAGCCCGGAGACGAGCGACTCGTCGGCGTGGGCGTTCTCCCCGGCGCACCACAGCACCACGACGTCGGAGGCGCCGGCGTCGCCCCCGACCCGGATCTCGGCGTCCAGGCGGGTGGGGGCCGCGGAGTCGCCCAGGGCCAGGACGACGATGCGGCACGGGTGCTCGAGCGAGGCCGCGTTGGCGGCCTGGACGGCGGACTCGATGCCGGCGTCGTCCGTGCTGATCACGAGGGTCAGGACGCGGCCGAGGGCCACGACCCCGCTCTTCTCGCGCAGCTGCGTGATGCGCTTGGCCACCTGGGAGGTGGTGGTGTCGTGCATGCGGATCTTCACGGGCGCCTCCAGCTTCGTCCGTCGCGGGCCATGAGGGCGTCGGCCGAGGGCGGTCCCCACGTGCCCGGGGCGTAGGGCTCGGGCTGGGTGCCCAGGCTCGCCCAGTGCTCCTCGAACGGGTCCACGATCCGCCAGGACAGCTCCACCTCGGCCTGGCGCGGGAACAGCGGCGGCTCCCCGAGGAGCACGTCGAGGATGAGACGTTCGTACGCCTCGGGGGAGTCCTCGGTGAAGGCGTGGCCGTAGCCGAAGTCCATCGTGACGTCGCGGATCTCGGTCTGCGTGCCGGGCACCTTGGACGCGAAGCGGATGGTGACGCCCTCGTCCGGCTGCACCCGGATGACGATGATGTTCTGCCCGAACTCGTCCCCGTCGTGGACGGGGAACAGCAGGTGCGGGGGCTTCTTGAAGACGACGGCGATCTCCGTCACCCGTCGGCCGAGGCGTTTGCCGGCCCGCAGGTAGAACGGCACGCCCTGCCAGCGCCGCGTGCGGATGCCCACCTTGAGCGCGGCGTACGTCTCCGTGACGGACGCCGGGTTGAAGCCCTCCTCGTCGAGGAATCCCGTGACCCGCTCGCCACCCTGCCAGCCGGAGGTGTACTGGCCGCGGGCGGAGGCCGCCGCGAGTCCCTCGGGCGTGTCCGGGACGGTCACGGCCTCGAGGACCTTCTCCTTCTCCGCGCGCAGATGGTCCGCGTCGAACGAGATCGGCTCCTCCATCGCGGTGAACGCGAGCAGCTGCAGGAGGTGGTTCTGGATGACGTCGCGCGCCGCGCCCACGCCGTCGTAGTAGCTCGCCCGTCCACCGATGCCGATGTCCTCGGCCATCGTGATCTGGACGTGGTCCACATGCTCCGCGTTCCAGAGCGGCTCGAACATCCGGTTGGCGAACCGGAACGCGAGGATGTTCTGCACCGTCTCCTTGCCGAGGTAGTGGTCGATGCGGAACACCGCGTCCGAGGGGAAGACGCGCTCGATCACGGCGTTGAGCTCCTGCGCGCTGGCCAGGTCGTGGCCGAAGGGCTTCTCGATCACCACGCGGCGCCACGGGCCGTCGGCCGGCTGGGACCGGTCGGCCAGGCCCTGGTCGGCCAGGTGGCGGGAGACGGCCTCGAACCAGTCCGGCGGGATGGAGAGGTAGAACGCGGTGTTCCCGCGCGTGCCGCGTGAGGTCTCGAGCTCGGCGAGCACCTCGTCGAGACGGACGTAGGCAGCCTCGTCGTCGAACGCGCCGGAGACGAAGCGCAGGCCGCCCTGGAACTGGTCCCACACGGTCTCGTCGAACGTGGTCCGGGAGGAGGCCTCGACGGCGGCGCGCACGTAGTCGGCGAACTCCTCGTCGGACCAGTCGCGGCGACCGAAGCCGACGAGGGAGAACGCTGGCGGCAGCAGGCCGCGCTGGGCCAGGTCGTACATGGCCGGCAGGAGCTTCTTCTTCGCCAGGTCGCCCGTCACGCCGAACAGCACGAGCGCCGACGGGCCCGCGATGCGGGTCAGGCGCCGGTCACGGGGGTCGCGCAGCGGGTTGCGGGGGGCGGTCCGGGACTCACCGGCCACGGACGGCGCTCCTCAGGGTCTCGATGCCCGCGTCGCGGCGGCGCAGGTGCAGGGTGACCACGGGGCGGCCGAGATCGCCGAGCACCCGGGCGTCGCCTGCGGCCTGCGCGGCGATGAGCCTGCCCAGGGAGAACGGGCGGCCGGGCACCTCGAGGTCCAGGCCGGCGTCGCCGGTGATCTGCAGGAACACGCCGACGGCCGGGCCGCCCTTGTGGAACTGTCCGGTGGAGTGCAGGAACCGCGGACCCCAGCCGAACGTGACCGGGCGGCCGACCAGGTCCGCCAGGTCCGCGCGCAGCTCCTCGAGCTCGGCGTCGTCGTGACGGGAGAGGTAGGCGTGGACCGCCAGGTAGCCGTCCTCGGGCACCAGCGCCGCCGTGGCGCGCAGCACGCCGGCCAGGTCCGGGGCAGAGGTCGCGGACGCCGGGCCGGAGACCTCGACGCCCTCCACCTCGCCGTCGGCCGTCCGCTCGGCGGCGGGGCTGTCCAGCAGGGTGCGCGCGGCGGCCTTGGCGGTCTCCACGTCCGGCTGGTCGAAGGGGTTGATCCCGAGCAGGCGGCCGGCCACCGCGGTGGCCACCTCCCACAGCAGCAGCTGGGCGCCGAGCGAGCCGGCGACCTGCACGCCGTGGCCCGGGGCCGCGACGTCGTCCTCGCCGACGAGCTGCACCTGCAGCAGGTCGGGGGCGTCCCACGCGGTCTCGGGGTCACCGGGGGCGACGACGACGGGCAGCAGCCCGGTGGCGTCCTTGCCCGTGGACTCGGCGATCAGCTGCTCGATCCAGGCCGGCAGTCCGGCGATGCCGGACCCGTGGTCGGCGAAGACGAGCTTGTCGCGCAGCGGCTGCGTGCCGCCCAGGGCCGCGCCGAGCTGGAGGCCCGGGTTGTCCTCGTCGTCGGCGGTCAGCAGGTCGAGCACGGCCTCCGCGTCGTCCAGCAGGGCCGCGACGTCCACGCCGGCCAGGCCGGTGGGGACCAGGCCGAACGCGGTGAGGGCCGAGAAGCGCCCGCCCACGGTCGGGTCCGCGGTGAAGACGGCGCGCCAGCCGGCGGACTCGCACGCGGCGTGCAGCGGCGATCCCGGGTCCGTCACGGCGACCAGACGGGTGCGGGGGTCGATCCCGGCGTCGCGGAACGCGGCCTCGACGACGCGGCGCTGCGAGTCGGTCTCCACGGTGGACCCGGACTTGGAGGAGACCACCAGCACGGTCCGCTCGAGGTCGTGCTCGAGGGCGCGGGAGACCTGCAGCGGGTCCGTGGAGTCCAGGACCTCGAGCTCGACGCCGGCCGTCGCCGCGATCACCTCGGGGGCCAGGGACGAGCCGCCCATGCCCGCCAGGACCACGCGGTCCACGCCCTCGGCGCGCAGCTCCCGGGTCAGCTGGGCGATGTGCGGGACGAGGGCGCGGGAGTCCTCGAACAGGGCGATCCAGCCGAGCCGCTTGGCGGCCTCGTCGCGGGCCGACGCCCCCCACAGGTCGGCGTCCTGCGCCCCGAGGCGGGAGGCGACGCGGTCCTGGAGGAGAGCGGGCAGATGGCGGTCGATCGCCTCGAGGGCGGCTCCGGTGGCGGTGAGGCCGAGGGTGCTCATGGGGGGTCCTTCCGTGCGCGTGGCGAGCGGGCGGCGGGGTCGGGGGCGGGTGCGGTCAGCGGTGGGTGTCGAGCCCGGAGCGGACTGAGCCGAGCAGCTCGTCCCACGCGGCCTCGAACTTCTCCAGGCCCTCAGTCTCCAGCACGTCCACGACGTCCTGGTAGGACACGCCCGCCGCGCCGACCGCGTCGAGCAGGGCGTCGGCGTCGGCGTAGGCGCCCGTGACGGTGTCCGCCGTGATCACCCCGTGGTCGGCGACCGCCTCGAGGGTCTTCTCCGGCAGCGTGGTCACGGTGTGCGGTGCCACGAGCTCGGTGACGTACAGCGTGTCCGGCAGGGCGGGGTCCTTGACGCCGGTGGAGGCCCACAGGGGTCGCTGCACGGGGGCGCCGGCCGCCTCGAGCAGGCGCCAGCGCTCCGAGTCCAGGGCCTGCTCGAAGGCGCGGTAGGCCAGGCGCGCGTTGGCGACGGCGGCCCGGCCGGTCAGCGCCTCGGCCTCGGGGGTGCCGATCGTGCGCAGCCGCGCGTCGACCTCCGTGTCGACACGGGAGACGAAGAAGGAGGCCACCGAGTGGAGGCGGCGCACGTCGTGCCCGTTCGCCCGGGCCTTCTCCAGGCCGGTGAGCCAGGCGTTGAGCACCTGGCGGTAGCGGGGCAGCGAGAAGATGAGGGTCACGTTCACGCTGATGCCCGCGCCCAGCACGTCCGCGATGGCGGACAGGCCCTCCACGGTCGCGGGGATCTTCACCATCAGGTTGGGCCGGTCGACGGCCGCCGCCAGCTCGCGGGCCTGGGTCACGGTGCCGGCGGCGTCGCGGGCCAGGCGCGGATCGACCTCGAGGGAGACGAACCCGTCCGCCCCGCCGGTGCGCTCGTGGACGGGCGCGAGCACGTCGGCGGCGCGGCGCACGTCCTCGGTCGTCAGGGCGACGACGGCCTCGTCCACCGAGGCCCCGGCGGCGGCGAGTTCGCGCAGCTGGCCCTGGTAGGCGCCCGCGTCCGCGAGGGCGACGGCGAAGATGGACGGGTTCGTGGTGACGCCGGTGACCGAGCGGGTGGCGATCAGCTCCTCGAGCGTGCCCTCGTCCAGCCGCGTGCGGGAGAGGTCGTCGAGCCAGATCGACACACCGGCCTGGGCCAGCGCGGCGGTGTTCGGGTTCTGCGGGGTGCTCATGGTCTGCGGGTGCCTTCCCTTCGGGGGTGGACGTGCTCGGGGCGCCGGGGCTCAGAGGAGGCCGCGGGTCACCTCGGCGACGTGCTCTCCGGTGAATCCGTACTTCTCCATCAGGCGGGCGCCGTCGGCCGACTCGCCGTAGTGCTCGAGGCTCACGCGGGCGCCCGGGGAGGAGGTCGTCACCGTGTGCTCGAACCACGGCATCGCGACGCCGGCCTCGACGGAGACGCGGACCGGGGCGTCGGGGCCGTCGGGCAGGACCTCGGCTCGGTAGGCCTTGTCCTGCTCGGCGAACCACTCGAGGCACGGGGCGGAGACGACGCGGGTCGGGACGCCGTCGGCCTGCAGCAGCTCGCGGGCCCGCACGGCCACGGAGACCTCGGAGCCGGTCGCGATCAGCAGCGCGCGGGCCGGCGTCGGCGCGCCGTCGGCATCCGTGGCGTCGACGAGGACGTAGGCGCCGCGGGCCACGCCCGAGGCGGGGGCGAAGCCGTCCGTGTCCCGGGGGAGCACGGGCAGGTTCTGCCGGGACAGGATGAGGCCGGCCGGGCGGTCCCGGTGCTCGAGCACCGTCCGCCACGCCCACGCGGTCTCGTTCGCGTCGGCCGGGCGGACGACGTCGAGCCCGGGGATGGCGCGCAGTGCGGCCAGGTGCTCCACCGGCTGGTGCGTGGGGCCGTCCTCGCCGAGGCCGATGGAGTCGTGCGTCCACACGTACGTGCTCGGGGTGCCCATGAGGGCGGCCAGGCGGACGGCGGGGCGCATGTAGTCGGAGAACGTCAGGAACGTGCCCATGTACGCGCGGGTCAGGCCGCCGATCGTGATGCCGTTGACGATCGCCCCGGCCGCGAACTCGCGGATGCCGAAGTGCAGGGTGCGGCCGTGCTCGTCGCCCTGCCAGGTCGCGGTGGAGCGGCGGGCCGGGATGAAGGAGGGCTCGCCCTTCATGGTCGTGTTGTTCGACCCGGCGAGGTCGGCCGAGCCGCCCCAGAGCTCGGGCATGACCGGCGCGAGGGCCGTGAGCACCTCACCGGAGGCCGCGCGCGTGGCCAGGCCCTTCTCGTCCGGGTCCCAGGACGGGAACGCGTCCGCGAAGCCGGCGGGCAGCTCTCGGCCGGCCAGTCGGTCGTACAGGCGCGCGTTCTCCGGGTGGGCCTCGCGCCAGGCCTGGAACGCCGCCTCCCACCCGCGGCGGTACTCGGCCGAGCGCTCGGCGATGGACCGGGCGCCGGCCAGGAGCTCGGGGTCGACGTCGAAGGTCGTGGTCGGGTCCAGCCCGAGGCCCTCCTTGAGGCCGGCGACCTCGTCCGTGCCGAGCTTGGAGCCGTGGATGCCGCCGGTGTTCTGCTTCGTGGGGGAGGGCCAGCCGATCACGGTGCGCAGCTTGATCAGTGAGGGCCGGCCGGTCTCGGCCTTGGCCGCCACGAGGGCGTCGTACAGGGCCTCCACGTCCTCCGTGTACTCGGTCACGGCGTGGCCCTGGGCGCCGTTGGTCCAGTCGACCTCCTGCACGTGCCAGCCGTAGGCCTCGTAGCGGCGCACCACGTCCTCGGTGAACGCGACGTCCGTGTCGTCCTCGATCGAGATGCGGTTCGCGTCGTAGACGACCACCAGGTTCCCGAGCTCCTGGTGCCCGGCCAGCGAGGAGGCCTCCGCGGCGACGCCCTCCTGGATGTCCCCGTCGGAGGCGAGCACGAACACGTGGTGGTCGAACGGGGAGGTGCCCGGGGCGGCGTCGGGGTCGAACAGCCCGCGCACGCGGCGCTGCTCGTACGCGAAGCCGACGCCCATCGCCAGGCCCTGGCCCAGCGGGCCCGTGGTCACCTCGACGCCGTGGGTGTGGCCGTACTCCGGGTGGCCCGGGGTCCTGGAGCCCTCGGTCCGCAGCGCCTGGATGTCCTCGATCTCGAGCCCGGCGCCCGCGGCGAACAGCTGCAGGTACTGGATGAGCGAGGCGTGGCCCGCGGAGAGGATGAAGCGGTCCCGCCCCTCCCAGCGGTCGTCCGTGGGGTCCAGGTGCATCACGTTCTGGTACAGCTGCCACGCCACGGGGGCCAGCGAGATCGCGGTGCCGGGGTGGCCGTGCCCGGCCTTCTCCACGGCGTCCGCCGAGAGCGCCTTGAGCGTGTCCACCATCCGGCGGTCCTGCTCCGAGTAGACGAACCCGCGGGCCGGGGCCACCCGGTCCAGGGTCGGGGGGGCGGACGGCTGCGCGGCGTCGGTCACGGGTTCTCTCCTGGCGGATCGGGAGCGTCGGGGCGCGGCCCCGGCCGACGCCGGGGCGTCGCGGCGCGGGGCCGTCGCCCCAGCCTAGCCGCGCGACGGCGGGGCGGGCCCGACCGGGCGTCCCATGACATGGTTCGCCCCCGGGCGAACAGCCGTTGACACGAGTAGACTGGGTCCAGGCCTGCCCGCAGGCGGACCGCCCGAGTGGCCGCTCCGAACCCCGGGACGGGCACGCCCACCGTCCCCTCACCGTGAGAAGCAGATGTCATCCTCCCTGGAGTCGCCGTCCGCCGCCCGCGTCCCCGCCGCCGAGCCCGGCGCCGTCGACCGGTCCCCGCTGCCCCTGCGCCGCAAGGTGCGGGCGTACGTCGAGCTGACGAAGCCCCGGGTGATCGAGCTGCTGCTGGTGACCACGCTGCCGACCATGATCTTCGCGCAGCGCGGCTTCCCGGACGTGCTCACCATGATCGCCACGCTCGTCGGCGGTGCGCTCGCCGCCGGTGCCTCCGGCACCTTCAACTGCTACATCGACCGGGACATCGACCGGGTCATGAAGCGCACCGAGAACCGGCCGCTCGTCACCGGCGAGGTCACCCCGCGCGAGGCCCTCGTGTTCGCGTGGGTGCAGACGGTCGTGTCCATCCTGATCCTCGGGTTCGGCGCCAACTGGCTGGCGGCGGGCCTGGGCGTGGCCGCCATCTTCTTCTACGTGGTCGTGTACTCGCTCGTGCTCAAGCGCCGCACGGAGCAGAACATCGTGTGGGGCGGCATCGCCGGCTGCTTCCCCGTGCTGATCGGCTGGGCGGCCGTGCGGGGGACCGTGGAGTGGCCGGCCATCGTGCTGTTCCTCGTGGTCTTCCTGTGGACGCCCCCGCACTACTGGCCGCTGTCCATGAAGTACAAGCGCGACTACCAGCAGGCCGACGTGCCGATGCTCGGCGCCATCGCCTCCGCGCGCCACGTCTCCAATCAGGTCGTGCTCTACGCGTGGGCCACCGTGGCCTGCTCCCTCCTGCTCGTGCCGATGGGCTGGGCCGGCATCGTCTACACCGCGGTCGCGCTCGTCGTCGGCGGCTGGTTCATCTGGGAGTCCCACGTGCTGCAGGTGCAGGCCCAGCGCGAGGACTTCGAGGACCGCAAGGCCATGAAGGTCTTCCACCTCTCCATCACCTACCTGACGCTGCTGTTCATCGCCCTGGCCGTGGACCCGTTCGTGGGTGCGCCGCTGATGCACTTCGGCGCCTGACCTCCGGTCCGCCCCGGGCGCAGACGACGACGGCCCCGCACCTGCCGGTGCGGGGCCGTTCGCGTGCGCGGGGGCGTCAGCCCGCGGCGACGGTGCGCGCGGGCGCGGCGGCCTGGACCGCGGCGCCCGGTCCGGCCGTGACGTAACGGGCGACCTGCCGGTCCCAGGCCTCCGTCGCGGACGCCACGAGCAGTGCCGAGCCGAGCATGTGCAGCAGGACCACGCCGATCGGCAGGCCCGTGAAGTGCTGGGTGTAGCCCACGGCGGCCTGGAACACGAGGGCGAGCAGGAGCCGCAGCACGGCGGCGCGCTGCAGGCGGGAGGCGCCGGCCGCGCGGCGCACCGTGAAGAACAGGACGAGGGCGGCCGCCAGGAGCAGGTACACCGGGACCACGTGGACCCGGGTGACCAGCAGCGGGTCGAACTCGTGGCGAGGCGAGCCGGGATCGCCGGAGTGCGGGCCCGTGCCGGTCACCACCGTGCCCAGGTACACGGCGGCCCACGTCAGCGCGAACGCGGCCCAGGCGGCGGCACGGGACCGGCCGGTGGTGGCGCCGTCGACGAGGGGCACGCCCGCCCGGCCGGCGCGGCGCTCGGCGGCGATGCGAACCACGAGCAGGGTGGCCACGGCCACCATGATCGAGGACACGATGAAGTGGCCGGCCACCCACCACGGGTTCAGATGCGTCAGGACCACGACGCCGCCCACGAGGGCCTGGGCGGGGATGCCGGCCAGCAGGCCCACGGAGAGCCAGAAGGGGCTCCGGTGGGTGCCGCGCAGGTTCCACAGGGACAGGAACATGGCGGCGGCGATGACCACCAGGACGAACGTCAGCGTCCGGTTGCCGAATTCGATGTAGCCGTGGATGCCCATCTCCGGGGTGTTGGTGAGGGACTCGGGTGAGCACTTGGGCCACGTGGGGCAGCCCAGGCCGGAGCCGGTGAGGCGCACGGCGCCGCCGGTGACGATGATGCCGATCTCGGACGCCAGGGACGCCACGGCGAGGGCCATGGTGGCCTTCGTCAGGCGCTGCGGCAGGCGGGCGGCGAGCCCGGCCGGGGCGGTCCGGGCCGCGGGGGTGGTGGTGGACACGGTGTCCTTCCGATCGTTCGATGCAGGGGGACGGGAGACGGCTCAGGGCCGCCAGCGGAACCAGCGGAGCGCGGCCGCGACGGCCACGGCGCCCCACAGGGTGAGCACGAGCAGGGGGACGGGCGACCAGGCCCCGTCCAGAAGGGCGGCCCGCAGGGCCGTGCCCAGCGCGCCGGAGGGGAGCAGGTCCACGCCGGGCACCCGGGCGGGGAACACCGTGCCGCCGACGGCGCCGAACAGCACCCACAGCAGGTTGGCGACGGCGAGGGTCGCCTCCGGCCGGGCCGTGCCGGCGAGCAGCAGCCCGAGGGCCGTGAAGGCGGCGGCCCCCAGCGCGAGGGCGACGAGGGCCGGCAGGATCCCCTCGGGGTCCGGACGCCAGCCGAGCGCCAGGCCGACGCCGCCGATCACGCTCACCTGCACCAGCAGGAGGGCCACCACCGCCAGGGCCTTGCCGGCGACGAGGCCGAGCGTGCCCAGCGGGGTGGTGGCCAGGGCGGCGAGCACGTCGTAGCGACGCTCGAAGCCGGTGGCGATCGCGGTGGCCGTGAACGCGGAGCTGATCACGGCCAGGGCGAGCACGCCGGGCACGGCCACGTCCAGGCCCGAGCGGCTGGGGGTGTCCAGCAGGCCGGTGACGTGCACGCCCACGAGCGCGAGCAGGGGCAGCACCACCGTGACGAGCAGCTGCTCGCCGTTGCGCAGCGCGGTGCCGGTCTCGTAGCCGGCCTGACGCAGGACGCGGGCGGCCAGCGGGGCGGCGCCGGCGTGGGCTCCGGTGCCGGCCGGGGCGCGGTGGTCGACGACGGGCGTGCTCATGCGGCGGTCTCCCGGAGGATCTGCTCGAGGCGCAGTCCGGCGCGCTCGAATCGGGTGGGCATCAGGGCGTGCTCCCGCCAGCTCGCCGCGAGGACGGCCAGGTCGTCCGGGCCGCGGACGCCGGCGACGCGCAGGCGGGCGGACTCGTCGAGGCCGGCCGCGCGCAGCGGCGCGGGCAGGGTGTCGGCCCAGGCGCGGACGGCGTCGGGGGAGGCGTCGCCGAAGTCCACGTCGACGACGTCGCCCTCGGCCACGCGCGTGAGCTCGGCCAGCGAGCCGGAGCGCACCACCCGGCCGGCACGCAGGATGGCGACGTCGTCGGCGAGCCGCTCGGCGTCGTCGAGCAGGTGCGTGGTCAGCAGCACGGCGGCGCCGCGGTCGGTCTGCTCACGCACGACGTCGTGCACGACGGGCCGGGTCTCCGGGTCGAGGCCCGCGGTGGGCTCGTCGAGGAACAGCATGTCCGGCTGGCCGACGAGGGCGGCCGCGAGCGCGACGCGCTGGCGCTGGCCGCCGGAGAGGCGGCGCAGGGGGCGGCCGGCGACGTCGGCGATCAGCAGGCGCTCCAGCAGCGGCTCGACGGGCAGCGGGTCGCGGTACAGGGACGCCACGTGGCCGACGAAGCGGCGGGCGGGGATCGCGGGCGGCAGGCCCCCCTCCTGCCACATCACGCCGATGCGGGCGCGCAGGTCGGCGGAGGCCTGCCACGGGTCTGCGCCGAACACGCGCACGGATCCGGCGTCGGGCCGGTCCATGCCGTGGCAGAGGCCGAGGGTGGTGGACTTGCCAGCCCCGTTGGGGCCGAGCAGCACCGTGACGGCGCCGGCACGGGCGGTGAGGTCGACGCCCCGCAGGACGGGGGTGCGGGACCGGCCGCGGCCGAGGCTCCGGTGGACGTCGCTCAGGCGCAGGACGGGCTCGTCGCGCGGCACGGGATCCGGGGTCAGGGGAGGTCGGGGCACTGTGCCAGTCTAGTCCTCGGGCCCTGCGACCCTGGCTCGTGGGGTCGGGGGCGTCCGGGTCTGCGGCGGGTTCCGCCGCGGGCGTCATCAAGCCAGGCGATCCTCACTTGAACCGTTCCAGATCAATAGGTCATGATGGCGTGGTGTATTCGGATCAGTCTGCGTCGCCCCCCGCTCCGGCCCCGGCCGAGGGCACGCGCGAGCGTGTGCTGCAGCTGGTCCTGACGCGTGGTCCCGTGAGCGCGGCCGAGATCGGTCGCGAGCTGGAGCTGACCGCCGCCGCCGTGCGCCGCCACCTGGACGCGCTCGAGGAGGACTCGCTCGTCGAGGTCAAGCGGGTCACCGCGGCCCGCGGCGCGGGACGGCCCTCCCGCCGCTACGTGGTCACGTCGCACGCGCAGGAGCACCTGCCCAAGGACCACCTCGCCGTCGCCCTGGACACCCTGGCCCGCCTCGAGGAGCTCGGCGGGGAGGAGGAGGTGCGCCGCGCCGCGCGCCACGCCTTCCGTGAGATTGAGGAGCGCTTCACGGCCGCCGTCGACGGCCGGGAGACCGCGCTCCAGGACCGCACCCGGATCCTCGCCCGGGTCCTCGACGAGGCCGGCTACGCCGGCACGCTGCGCCACTTCGGCGCGGGGCTGGCGCCCACCCTCCGCGCGGACCAGGTCTGCCAGGGGCACTGCCCGTTCCAGGGAATTCCCGCCCGCCATCCGGAGTTCTGTGAAGAGGAGACCGCGCTGTTCGCCCGCCTGCTCGAGGTGGACGTGCGCCGGCTCTCCACCCTCGCCGCCGGCGCCCACGTGTGCACCACACATGTGCCGCTGGGCCGCGACTGAGCTGCGCGGGCCACGCCCCGGCTCCCGACGACCACCCGACCGAACCCGACCGCAGTGACTAGTGAGAGAGGCTGAGATGACCGACCAGATCGTCCAGCGGGACTCCGCGGAGACCGCCGACCCCGGCGTGATCCAGGAGATCCTCGACAAGAACCCCGAGCTCAACGCCATCGGCGCCTACCAGTACGGCTGGGCCGACTCCGACGCGGCCGGCGAGAAGGCCGTCCGCGGTCTGAACGAGGACGTCGTGCGCGACATCTCCGGCAAGAAGGACGAGCCGGAGTGGATGCGCGACCTGCGCCTCAAGGCCCTCAAGTACTTCGAGCGCAAGCCGATGCCGGCGTGGGGCCCGGACCTGTCCGGCATCGACTTCGACAACATCAAGTACTTCGTGCGCTCCACCGAGGGCCAGGCCAAGACCTGGGAGGACCTGCCCGAGGACATCCGCAACACCTACGAGCGCCTGGGCATCCCCGAGGCCGAGCGCGAGCGTCTCGTGGCCGGCGTCGCCGCCCAGTACGAGTCCGAGGTCGTCTACCACCAGATCCGCGAGGACCTGGAGGAGCAGGGCGTCGTGTTCCTCGACACCGACACCGCGCTCAAGGAGCACCCGGAGATCTTCGAGGAGTACTTCGGCACCGTGATCCCGGTCGGCGACAACAAGTTCGCCTCCCTGAACACGGCCGTGTGGTCCGGCGGCTCCTTCGTGTACGTGCCCAAGGGCGTGCACGTGGAGATCCCGCTGCAGGCCTACTTCCGCATCAACACGGAGAACATGGGCCAGTTCGAGCGGACCCTGATCATCGCGGACGAGGACTCGTACGTGCACTACATCGAGGGCTGCACCGCGCCGATCTACCAGTCCGACTCGCTGCACTCGGCCGTCGTCGAGATCGTGGTGAAGAAGAACGCCCGCGTGCGCTACACCACCATCCAGAACTGGTCCACTAACGTGTACAACCTCGTGACCAAGCGCGCCGTGGTCGAGGCCGGCGGCACCATGGAGTGGATCGACGGCAACATCGGCTCCAAGGTGACCATGAAGTACCCGGCCGTGTACCTGACCGGCGAGCACGCCACCGGTGAGACCCTCTCCGTCGCGTTCGCGGGCAAGGACCAGCACCAGGACACCGGCTCCAAGATGGTGCACATGGCCCCGCACACGAACTCCTCGATCGTGTCCAAGTCCGTGGCCCGCAGCGGCGGCCGCGCCGCCTACCGCGGCCTGGTGCAGATCGCCGAGGGCGCGAACGGCTCCGCCAACTCGGTGGTGTGCGACGCCCTGCTCGTGGACACGGTCTCCCGCTCCGACACGTACCCGTACATCGACATCCGTGAGGACGACGTCACCCTCGGCCACGAGGCGACCGTCTCGAAGGTGTCCGAGGAGCAGCTCTTCTACCTCATGAGCCGCGGCATGTCCGAGGACGAGGCCATGGCCATGATCGTGCGCGGCTTCATCGAGCCGATCGCCCGCGAGCTGCCCATGGAGTACGCGCTCGAGCTCAACAAGCTGATCGAACTGCAGATGGAAGGATCGGTGGGCTGACATGACCGACACCGTGGAGAACACCCAGCGGACCATGATCCCGGGCATGGGCGAGGAGGGCGAGAAGCTCACCGTGGCGCAGAACCCGGCCGCCCGGGCCGGGGGCCGGGAGCGCAACGCCGCGGGCTCGCGCGCCGATCGCCTCAGCTCCTTCGAGCTGTCCGACTTCCCCGTGCTCACGGGGCGCGAGGAGGACTGGCGCTTCACCCCGCTCAAGCGCCTGGGCGGGCTGCACCTGCCCGAGGGCGACGACGCGCGCCTGACCGGCGCCGCGCCCGCCGTGACCGTGGCCGAACAGGCTGGCGTCACGGTGGAGACCGTGGCCCGCGACGACGCCCGCGTCGGCTCCGTCCTGACCCCGGACGACCGCGTGTCCGCCGCGGCCTGGAACTCGGTCTCCGAGGCCACCGTCGTCACGATCTCCGGCGAGGTCGCCGAGCCGGTGCGCATCGACGTCGTCGGCTCCTCCGCCGACCCGGCCGCGATGCACCTGACCGTGCTCGTGGAGGAGAACGCGCAGGCCGACGTCGTGATCGCCCACCGCGGCACCGCCGTGCTGGCCCAGAACGTCGAGTTCGACGTGCGCCGCGACGCCCGCCTGAACGTGGTCGCGCTGCAGGCCTGGGAGGGCGACGCCGTGCACGTCTCGGCCCAGCAGGCCTCGGTCGCCACGAACGCGCACTTCAAGCACGTGGCCGTGTCCTACGGCGGCGGCGTGGTGCGGCTGACCCCGACCGCGCGGTTCGCCGCGGAGCGCGGCGAGGCCGAGATGTACGGCCTGTACTTCGCCGACGCCGGGCAGCACCTCGAGAACCGCCTGTTCGTGGACCACAACCAGCCGGACTGCGTCTCGAACGTGCTCTACAAGGGCGCCCTGCAGGGCACGGACGCGCGCACCGTGTGGGTGGGCGACGTGCTGATCCGCAAGGAAGCCGAGGGCACGGACACGTACGAGAAGAACCAGAACCTGCTGCTCTCCGACGGGGCGCGCGCGGACTCGGTGCCGAACCTGGAGATCGAGACCGGCGTGATCGAGGGTGCGGGCCACGCGTCCGCGACCGGCCGCTTCGACGAGACCCAGCTGTTCTACCTGATGGCCCGCGGCATCTCCGAGACCGAGGCCCGCCGCCTGATCGTGCGCGGCTTCCTCAACGAGATCATCCAGAAGATCGGCGTCGGCGACGTCGAGGACGAGCTGACCGCCGTCATGGAGGACGAGCTGCGCATCGCGCAGCTCTGACCGACGCCCCGCAGACCCCACCGCCTTCCACCCGAGGAGAACCACCATGGCAACCCTGCAGATCACCGACCTGCACGTGCAGATCGAGACCGAGAACGGCCCCAAGGAGATCCTGAAGGGCCTCTCCCTGACCATCGAGACGGGCGAGACCCACGCGATCATGGGCCCGAACGGCTCCGGCAAGTCCACCCTGGCCTCGACCATCGCCGGCCACCCGCGCTACGAGGTCACCTCCGGCTCCATCACCCTCGACGGCGAGGACGTGCTGGAGATGGGCGTCGACGAGCGCGCCCAGGCCGGCCTCTTCCTGGCCATGCAGTACCCCGTGGAGATCCCGGGCGTCACCATGACCAACTTCCTGCGCACCGCCAAGACCGCGCTCGACGGCCAGGCCCCCTCGCTGCGCACCTGGACCAAGGACGTCAAGGGCGCCTTCGAGGCCCTGCAGATCGACCCGGCGTTCATGAACCGCAACGTCAACGAGGGCTTCTCCGGCGGCGAGAAGAAGCGCGCCGAGATCCTCCAGCTCGAGCTGTTCAAGCCCAAGTTCGCGATCCTCGATGAGACCGACTCCGGCCTCGACGTCGACGCGCTGCGCATCGTCTCCGAGGGCGTCAACCGCGCCCAGGCGAAGAACGAGATGGGCACCCTGCTGATCACCCACTACACGCGGATCCTCAACTACATCAAGCCGGACCACGTGCACGTGCTGGTGGACGGCCGCGTCGCCGAGTCCGGCGGCCCGGAGCTCGCCGAGCAGCTCGAGGCCGAGGGCTACGCCCGCTTCGAGAAGGCCGCGGCGGGGGCCTGAGATGACGGAGACCACGAACCAGGCGCCCACGGAGGACATCCGTGAGGCCCTCAAGGACGTGATCGACCCGGAGCTGGGCGTCAACGTCGTGGACCTGGGCCTGCTCTACGGGCTGCACTACGCCGACGACGGCGCGCTGCTCGTGGACATGACCCTGACCACCGCGGCCTGCCCGCTCACGGACGAGATCGAGGACCAGGTCTCCCGGGCGATCGGCACCATGGTGGACGAGTGGCGGCTGAACTGGGTCTGGATGCCCCCGTGGGGCCCCGAGCGGATCACCGAGGACGGCCGCGACCAGATGCGCGCCCTCGGCTTCAACATCTGATCCGGCCCGGACGACGACGGCGGCCCGTCACCTTCGCGCAGAAGGTGACGGGCCGCCGTCGTGCTGGGGGAGTGCGGACGGACCCGCAGGCGCCCCGGCGCTCCCGGCTCAGATGTCCAGGGAGGAGGCCCGGAACGTGTCGCACTGGCGGATGTCCGGCTCCTGCTGGGAGCTCTGGTAGCCGCGCATGAACCAGGCCATGCGCTGCTCGGAGGTGCCGTGCGTGAACGCCTCGGGGTCCACCCGGCCTGTGTGGGTGGACTGGATGCGGTCATCGCCCACGGCGGAGGCCGCGTCGATGGCCTGGCGCAGCTGGTTCTGCGAGATCGGCTTCAGGAACGGCGCACCGGACTCGGGGTCCACGGTGGACGCGGCGTGCCCGGCCCACATGCCGGCGAAGCAGTCGGCCTGCAGCTCCGCGCGCACGGCGCCGGAGGTGGGGCCGGTTGTCCCGTCCTTCGAGTGCTGCAGGTAGCCGGTGACCTGCTGGACGTGGTGGCCGTACTCGTGCGCCACGATGTACTCCTCCGCCAGCGGTCCGCCCTCGGCGCCGAAGTCAGTCTGCAGCGTCTCGAAGAACGCGGTGTCGAAGTACATGGACTCGTCCGCCGGGCAGTAGAACGGGCCCGTGGCCGAGGAGGCGCTGCCGCAGCCGGTGCTCACGCCGCCTTGGAACAGGGTGAGCTGCGGCTGGCGCCACTGGATGTCCGAGAACTGCGCGAGGTACTCGCCCCAGAACTCGTCCGCGGCCTCGGTGGTCGCGATGACGCGGCAGTCCGTGTTCTGGTTGGCGTCCGCACCGCTGGCGCACTCCTCGTCCGAGAGGGGCTGACCCTGGCCGCCCGAGCCCGTCTGCTGCTGGTACTGGCTCTGGCCGACGGACCCGCCGCCCGTGTCGATCCCGAGCTGCTCGGCCAGCCCGGGGGCGAAGATCGCGAGCAGCAACGCGAGCAGGCCGCCGCCGCCGCCGATGGCGATGCCCCGGCCCCCCAGCCCGCCGCCTCCGCCCGATCGGGCCCGGCCGGCGTCGATCTGCACGTTCTCGTTGAAGCTCATGGGGCCAGAGTGTAGACGGACTAGACTGGCCCGGCACCGCGCTGGCCCCCGCCCGTCGAGATCGGCCGGACCCCGCCGGTGCACCCCTGTTCCCCCCTCGACCCCTGGAGTCTGACACCCCCATGCTGACCGTCACCGATGTCGAACTGCGCGTGGGCGCCCGTCTCCTCATGGACGAGGTGAACTTCCGCGTGGACAAGGGGGACAAGGTCGGCCTCGTGGGGCGCAACGGCGCCGGCAAGACGACGTTGACCAAGGTCCTGGCCGGCGGCGGGCAGCCCACGGCGGGCACGGTGACCCGGACCGGGCGCATCGGCTACCTGCCCCAGGACCCCAAGGTCGAGGACATGGACCAGTCCGGCCGCGACCGCATCCTCTCCGCCCGCGACCTGGACCAGACCATCCGCCGCATGCGCGAGGCAGAGGCCGGCATGGCCGCCGTCGACGACGCCGAGCGGGAGCGGGCGATGAACCGCTACTCCCGCCTGGAGGCCGAGTTCGAGGCCCGCGGCGGCTACGCGGCCGAGTCCGAGGCCGCCCGGATCACGTCCAACCTCGGCCTGCCGGACCGCGTCCTGGACCAGCCGCTGCACACCCTGTCCGGCGGCCAGCGCCGCCGCGTGGAGCTCGCCCGCATCCTCTTCTCCGACGCGGACATCCTGCTGCTGGACGAGCCCACCAACCACCTCGACCACGACTCGATCGTGTGGCTGCGCGACTATCTGAAGACCTACTCCGGCGGCCTCCTGATGATCTCGCACGACGTGGAGCTCATGGAGATGACGGTGAACAAGGTCCTCTACCTGGACGCGAACCGGCAGACCATGGACGTCTACAACATGACGTGGAAGAACTACCTCGCCCAGCGTCAGCAGGACGAGGCGCGCCGCCGCCGGGAGTTCGCCAACGCGGAGAAGAAGGCCTCGGCCCTCCTGGCCCAGGCTGAGAAGATGCGCGCCAAGGCGACCAAGGCGACCGCCGCGCAGAACATGATCAAGCGCGCCGAGCGGCTCATGCGCGGCGTCGAGGGCGAGCGCGCGGTCGACCGCGTGGCCGCGATCCGCTTCCCCACCCCGCAGGCCTCCGGCAAGACGCCGCTGCGCGCCGAGAACCTGTCCAAGTCCTACGGCTCGCTCGAGATCTTCACGGGAGTGGACCTGGCGATCGACCGCGGCTCGCGGGTGGTGATCCTGGGCTACAACGGCGCCGGCAAGACGACGCTGCTGCGCATGCTCGCCGGGGAGGAGACCCCGGACACCGGGGAGGTGCAGGCGGGCCACGGGCTCAAACTGGGCTACTTCGCCCAGGAGCACGACACCCTGGACCAGGACGCGTCCGTCCTGGACAACATGCGCCACGCCGCCCCGCAGCTCGGCGACACCCAGGCGCGCACGCTGCTCGGCTCGTTCCTCTTCCAGGGCGACGACGTCGACAAGCCCGCCCGCGTCCTCTCCGGCGGCGAGAAGACCCGCCTCGCGCTGGCCACGCTCGTGGCCTCGAGCGCGAACGTGCTGCTGCTGGACGAGCCCACGAACAACCTCGACCCCGCCAGCCGGGAGGAGATCCTCCATGCGCTGCGCCAGTACGAGGGCGCCGTGGTGCTCGTGACCCACGACGAGGGTGCCGTCGAGGCGCTCGACCCCGAGCGCGTGGTGCTGCTGCCGGACGGGGTCGAGGACCTCTGGAACGACGACTACAGGGACCTCATCACCCTCGCCTGAGTGCGCGGGCCGCCGAGGCGGAGGGCGGGCTCAGTCGAAGAGCGCGTCCTCGGCCTCCTCGTCCGTGAGCCGCCCGTCGCGCCGCCGCCGGACCGGCTTGGCGCGGGGGACCCGGTGCGCGGAGAGCAGCCCGTCGTCCGCGGCGTCGTCGAGGGCGTCGGCCCGGTCGTTGCGGGCGCGCATCCACGCGGAGTACCCCCACACCCCGAAGCCCATGGCCGCGAACAGGTACCACTGGATCGCGTAGGACAGGTGCGGGCCCTCGTCGAGGGTGGGCTCGACGAGCTTCTGCGGCATCGACTCCACCGCCGGGTCCTCCGTGACCATGATCCCGTAGGCCGTCCCGGCCACGGGCCCGCCCACGGTGTCGGCGATCTCGGCGAGGTCGATCGAGGGCACCTGGCCGTCCGGGGCGTCGCGGTCCAGGGCCGGCTCCCCGGGCTTGACCCGCACCACGACCTCGGCGTGGCCGGCGGGCGGGGCCGGCACGGCGTCCGGTCGCCCCGGGCTGTTGCCCACCGGAAGCCAGCCGCGGTCCACCACGACGACGGGGCCCTCGTCCGTCCGGAACGGCACGAGCACCTCGTAGCCGGGCTGGCCGGCGCGGGGACGGTTGCGGACGATGAGCGTCTCGTCGACGAGGTACTCGCCGGTCAGTGTCACGGGCGTCCACTCGTCCTCGGTCTGGAACGCGGTGAACAGCCGGGAGGCCTCGGCGAACGGGACCGGGTCGTCGTCGTAGTTCTCCAGGACGCGGTTGACGCGGTGCTGGACCTCCACGCGGCGGTCCCACTGCCACTGGGCGAGCGCGTGGCACAGGAACGCGAAGAGGATGCACACCACGAAGCCGAGGATCCACGGGCCGGTGGCGAGGAAGCCGAAGCGCAGGGGCGGCAGGCGTTCGGCGTCGCGGGCGGTCGGGTTCGTCATGGGGGCGGGGGTGCTCATGGGCGCGGGGGCTCCTGCGGGGTCTCGGGCGTCTCGACCTCGGGCGCCTCCGTGGCGGGCGGGTCGAGCGGGCGGGAGCGTCGCAGGAAGCCGCGGGCGCTCAGGAAGTCGTCCAGGAAGGGTCGATGGTCCGCGCAGGCCAGCCAGGTCTTCACCCGGTCCGGGGAATGGACGCGCGGGTTGTTCCACTCCAGGGCCCAGGTCGCCTCCGCGGTGCACCCGCGGCGCGAGCAGACCGGCCGCTCGGGCCCGTCCGCGGCGGCGTGCGGGGATCGGGCGGCGGAGGCACCGGCGGCGGGGTCGAGGCGGCCGGCGGCGAGGGCGCCCAGCAGGTCCATGCCCGGCTCACCCGGGCCCACCCCGATCACGCGGCGCCCCGTCCGGGCAGGCCGGGACGGCCGGCGGACGAGGACCCTCGGCCCAGCGCCCGGGGCGCACGGTCGCGCGGGTCGTCCACGAGGTCGCCGGTGAGCACGACCGGCTCGGGCGCCGCCGCGTCGTCGGGGCGGGCGTTCAGGGCCGGTCCCTGGGCGGGGACGGCACGCAGGGTGCCGGCCTGCTGGGGGCCGGTGTTGTTCACGCGCACGACGGCGACGTAGGGCAGGACGACCGCGCCGAGGATGAACCCGAGCTGCCACCAGCCGTGGGTGAAGAGCGCGGCGACGAAGCAGGCGGTGCGGATCAGCATCTGGACCAGGTAGACCTTCATGCGCGCCTCCCGGTCCGCGCTGCGGCCGGCGGCGGCGGTGGTGACCCCCTGGACCTCCGGCTTCGTCCCGCGCCCGGCTCGGGAGCCGGCGGCGGAGCTGGTCATGGCGCATCCTCCTGGAACGTCGCGCCCTGCGGAGGGCCCCCGCGCGGCCGCGGACGTAGAGTGGTGGTTCACATGCCGGCGCGCCCGCCCTCGGCGGCGTCCCGCAGGACGGCGTCGACGGCGCCGCGCCGGTGCTCCAGTCTAGTCCCGTCCCGTCCGGAAGGTGTTCCCATGGCCGATCAGACCACCACGCCCGCAGCGGACGCGCAGGCCGCCGGCCGCAGCGTCCTCGTCACGGGGGGCAATCGCGGCATCGGCCTGGCCATCGCCCGGGCGTTCGCCGCGAACGGCGACCGGGTGGCCATCACCTCCCGCTCGGGGGAGGGGCCGGAGGGGGTCCTCGCGGTCCGGGCCGACGTGACGGACGCGGCCTCCGTGGACGCGGCCTTCCGCCAGGTCGAGGAGGCCCACGGTCCGGTCGAGGTGCTCGTGGCCAACGCCGGCATCACCCACGACCAGCTGCTGCTGCGCATGTCCGAGGACGACTTCACCTCGGTGATCGACACGAACCTCACCGGCGCCTTCCGCGTGGTGCAGCGCGCCACCAAGGGCATGATGCGCCTGAAGCGCGGCCGCATCGTCCTGGTCTCCTCCGTGGTGGGCCTGCTCGGCTCGCCCGGCCAGGTCAACTACGCCGCCTCCAAGTCCGGCCTCGTCGGGATGGCCCGCTCGATCACGCGCGAGCTCGGCGCGCGCGGCGTGACCGCGAACGTCGTGGCCCCCGGCTACATCGACACCGAGATGACGCAGTCCCTCGACGACGGGCTCAAGGCCCAGTACAAGACGTCCATCCCGGCCGGCCGCTTCGCCGCCCCGGAGGAGGTGGCCGGCGTCGTGCGCTGGCTGGCCTCGGACGAGGCCGCGTACATCTCCGGGGCCGTGATCCCCGTGGACGGCGGCCTGGGCATGGGCCACTGACGACCACCGACCGCTGAGCAGACAGGAAGCACAGAACATGACCGAGCAGGACCTGGCCGGACGCGGCGTCGTCGTCACCGGCTCCTCCCGCGGCATCGGCGCCGCCACCGCCGAGCTGCTGGCCGCCCGCGGCGCGGGCGTCGTGGTGAACTACCGCCAGAAGGCGCCGCGCGCGAACAAGGTGGTGCAGAGGATCGTGGACGCCGGCGGCCGCGCCGTGGCCGTGGGGGGCGACGTGACCGTCGCCGAGGATCGGGCCGCGCTGCTGGACGCCGCCGTGGAGCACTTCGGCTCGCTCGACGTGCTCGTGCTCAACGCCTCGGGCGGCATGGAGTCCCAGTTCGGCGAGGACTACGCCATGAAGCTCAACCGCGACGCCCAGGCCGCGATGGTCGACGCCGCGCTCGAGCGCATGGGCGCCGGCGGGCAGATCGTGTTCGTGACCTCCCACCAGGCGCACTTCATCGACGAGGTCGCCACGATGGACTCCTACGAGCCCGTGGCCCGCTCCAAGCGCGCCGGCGAGGACGCCCTGCGCGAGCGCATCCCCGCGTTCACCGAGAAGGGCGTGGGCTTCGTGGTGGTCTCCGGCGACATGATCGAGGGCACCATCACCGCCACCCTGCTCGACCGTGCCGAGCCCGGTGCCATCGAGGCCCGCCGCGAGGCCGCCGGCAAGCTCTACTCCGTGGAGGAGTTCGCCGCCGAGATCGCCTCCCTCGTGGGCCGCGAGGACCTCGAGGTCGGCCACACCGAGCTCGTGGGCGGCGCCGAGGACTTCCTCGGGCGGAACTGAACCGCAGCACACCCCTGACGGCGAGGGCCGGATCCGTGGGATCCGGCCCTCGTGACCTCCGGGCGCGGGCGCCTCAGAGACCGAGGAGCCACCGCAGGGGGGTGAAGGAGGGCACGTCGACGACGACGTCCGCGTGCTCCCGGAGGATCGGCTTCGCGCACAGCGCCACGCCGCAGCCGGCCGCCTCGAGCAGGTCGATGTCGTTGGCGCCGTCGCCCACGCCGACGGCCTGTTCGAGGGTGAACCCCGCGTCCTCGGCCCAGGCGCGCAGCATCGCGGCCTTCGCCGCGCGGTCCACGACGTCGCCGACCACCTTCCCGGTCAGGTGCCCGTCCCGCACCTCGAGCTCGTTGGCGCAGTAGGCGTGCACGCCCCACGCCTCGGCCAGCGGGGCGAGCACCTGGGTGAAGCCGCCGGAGACCGCGCACACCCGGCCGCCGGCCGCGGTGACGGCCTCGATCAGCGCGAGGGCTCCGTCGGTGGGGCGGATGGCCCGCACCACGTCCGCCACGACGCCCACGGGCAGCCCCGCGAGTGCCTCGACGCGCGCGTGCAGCGAGGCGGCGAAGTCGAGCTCACCGCGCATCGCGCGCTCCGTCACCTCGGCGACCTCGGCCTCGCGGCCGGCGTGGGCGGCGAGCAGCTCGATGACCTCCTGCCGGATCAGCGTGGAGTCCACGTCCGTCACCACGAGGGGCGCCGGTGCGGCGGCGACCGTCGCCGACAGCGTGTGCACGTCCCATCCGGAGCCCGGCTCGGGGGCCGCCGCCCACTCGTCCGCGGCGAATCGCCAGCCCAGCAGGCCGTCGTCGGTGAGGCGTTCGGCGTCGTCCGGCACGCCGACCGGGGGCGCGTCCGTGACGAGGAGGGCGGGGTCGGCGGTGACGACGAGGCGGCGCAGGGTGCTCATGCGCGGCATCCTAGGCGGGGGTGTGGGCGCGGCCGGGCGTGCGTCGCATCGGCGACGCGCCGGCCGGCCGGACTAGGCTGGCCCCCATGACCACCCCCGCGCCTCCCGACGACTGGTTCCTCCCGGATGAGGACGCCGTGCTGCAGATGCGCCGCGTGCGCGTGCGCCGCGGCGCCACCGACATCCTCGGCCCCCTGGACTGGACGGTCCGCGCGGGGCAGCGGTGGATCGTGATGGGCCCGAACGGCGCCGGCAAGTCGACACTGCTCCAGCTGGCCGCGGCCCGCCTGCACCCGACCGCCGGCGACGTCGGTGTGCTGGACGAGGTGCTCGGCGCCGTCGACGTGTTCGAGCTGCGCCCGCGCATCGGCCTGTCCTCCGCCCAGCTCGCCGCCCAGGTGCCCGCGAACGAGACCGTGCAGGACGCCGTCGTCACCGCCGCCTACGGGATCACCGGCACGTGGCGCGAGCGGTACGAGACGGAGGATCGCGCCCGCGCGCTCGGCCTCGTGGCGACCTGGGGGCTCTCCCGCCTCGCGCACCGCGCGTTCGGCACCCTCTCCGACGGTGAGCGCAAGCGCGTGCTCATCGCCCGCGCCCTGATGACCGACCCCGAGCTGCTCCTGCTGGACGAGCCCGCCGCGGGCCTGGACCTCGCCGGGCGGGAGGACCTCGTGCGCCAGCTGACGGCGCTCGCCACGGACGAGGACGCGCCCGCGCTGGTCCTCGTCACGCACCACCTCGAGGAGGTGCCCCCGGGCTTCACGCATGCGCTGCTGCTGCGGGACGGCAACGTCGTGGCGGCCGGGCCCATCGAGTCGACGCTCACCGCGGAGCACCTCTCCGCGGCGTTCGGCACGGACCTGAAGGTGACCCGCACCGGCGGTCGGTACACCGCCGTCGCCCGGTGACGGGGCTGCTGACCGTGCAGCTGCTGGGCATGGACCTGTGGCAGGTCCTGCTCGTGCTGCTCGCGGGGTTCTGGGCCGGCACGATCAACTCGGTGATCGGCTCGGGCACGCTCGTCACCTTCCCGACGCTCGTGGCGGTCGGGTTCCCGCCCGTGACGGCCCAGGTCTCCAATGCGATGGGCCTGGTGGCCTCGGGCTTCTCCGGCACGTACGGGTACCGCCGCGAGCTGGCCCAGTCCCGGGTGCTCCTGCCGACGCTGACCGTCGCGTCCCTGTTCGGCGGGGTCATCGGCGCCGCCCTGCTCACCACGCTGCCCCCGGCCGTGTTCGGCTACGTCGCGCCGGTGCTGCTCGTGGTGGCCCTGACGGTCGTCGTGCTGCAGCCGCGCATCCAGCGGTGGGTCCGGCGTCGGGCGGAGGACCAGGGGCCGACTCCCGGCGCGGACTCTCCCGTGCCGGTGGGCCCCGTGACCCCGACGCTGTGGACGCTCGTGTTTCTGACCGGCATCTACGGCGGCTACTTCGTGGCCGCCCAGGGCGTCATGCTCATGGCGATCTTCGGCGTGCTGCTGGTGGGCGGCACCCTCGTGCACGCCAACGCGGTGAAGACGTGGCTGTCGCTGGTGGTCAACCTCACCGCCGCCGCGTTCTACCTGGTCTTCGCCTTCGACCGCATCGACTGGCGGGCCGTCCTGTTGATCGCGCTCTCCTCGCTCGTGGGCGGGCTCGTGGGCGCGAGGATCGGGCGGCGCATCTCGCCGACGGCGCTGCGCGTCACCATCGTGATCGTGGGCCTGGCCGGGCTGGTGGTCATGGTGATGCGGCAGGTCTCGGGTGGGTGAGGGCGGGACCCGCGAGGTGCGCCTGGAACGGATCGAGGACCTCGCCGACCCCCGCCTGGCCCCCTACACGACCATGACGGACGCGGCCCTGCGACGTCGCGTCGACGCGGAGCACGGCGTCTTCCTCGCCGAGTCCTCCCAGGTGGTCCGCCGCGCGCTGGACGCCGGACACGCCCCGCGCTCCTTCCTGCTGGGGGACCGCTACCGCGGGTCCTTCGCGGACGTGCTCGCCGCCCATCCGGAGGTCCCGGTCTTCACCGGACCCGACGATGTGCTCGAGGCCCTCACCGGGTTCCACCTGCACCGCGGCGCCCTGGCCGCGATGGACCGCCCCGCACCCCGGCCGCTCGCCGACGTCCTCGCGGGCGCCCGGCGCGTCCTCATCGCCGAGGACCTCGTGGACCACACGAACCTGGGCGCCGTGGTGCGCTCCGCCGTCGCCCTCGGCTGGGACGCGCTGCTGCTCACCCCTCAGGCCGCCGACCCGCTGTACCGGCGCGCCATCCGCGTCTCGATGGGCACGGTGTTCCGCCTGCCGTGGGCACGCCTGCCCGGTCCGGTCGCCGCGTCGCTGCCTGCGCTGCGGGCGGCCGGGTTCGCGGTGGCCGCCCTCGAGGTGACGGAGCGCGCCGTGGGCCTGGACTCCGCCCGGATCGAGCCGCTGCGGACCGCCGAGCGCCTGGCCCTCGTCCTCGGCCAGGAGGGGCCGGGGGTCCGGCCCGAGACCCTCGCCCAGACCGACGCCGACGTCGTCATCCCCATGCCCGCCGGCGTCGACTCGCTGAACGTGGCGGCGGCCGCGGCGGTCGCGCTGTGGGAGCTGCGCGCGCGCTGACCGGCCCGGGTGCGGTAGAGTGGGCGGCTGGCCCGCCGTCCGGCGGACCCCCTGACCACACCTCTCGCGCCCCTGGTCCCAATCAGGCGGCTGACACGAAGGATGCACCATGAAGTCTGAGATCCACCCGGATTACCGCTACGTCATCTTCAACGACCTCGCCTCCGGTGAGAAGATCCTCACCCGCACCACCGCGAACTCCGACAAGACCGCGGAGTGGACCGATGGCAACACCTACCCGGTGATCGACGTCGAGATCTCGGCCGCCTCGCACCCGTTCTACACGGGCAAGCAGCGCATCATGGACACCGCCGGCCGCGTCGAGCGCTTCAACGCCCGCTTCAAGGGCTTCGGCGGCAAGAAGTGACCGCGGCGGCCTGAGCCGCACGCCCACCACGACGACGGGCCCCGCGTCCCCGGAGCGATCCGGGCGGTGCGGGGCCCGTCGCGTCGCCCGTAGGCTGACGGGCATGACGACTCTCCACGGTGAATACAAGGTGATCGGCGGCAAGCTGGTCGCGGCGGACCTGAGTCTCGCGGACGGCCGGATCGCGACCGCGAGCATCAACGGCGACTTCTTCCTCGAGCCGGACGAGGCGCTCGAGGACCTCAACGCGGCGGTGGCCGGGCTGTCCGCGGACGCCGAGCACCGCGTCATCCGGGAGGCCGTCGAGCGGGGTCTGCGACCCGAGGCCGAGCTGTTCGGCGTGGACGCCTTCGCGGTGGCCTCGGCCGTGCGTCGGGCCCTCGGCAAGGCGACCACGTGGGAGGACCACGAGTGGGAGGTCATCGCGCCAGAGCCGATGCCGATCGCGCTGACCGTGGCCCTGGACGAGGTGCTCACCCGGCAGGTGGCCGAGGGTCGGCGCAAGCCGACCATGCGCCTGTGGCAGTGGAACGAGCCGGCCGTGGTGATCGGCGCCTTCCAGTCGCTCGCCAACGAGGTGGACCCCGAGGGGGCGCGGCGCCACGGCATCAACGTGGTGCGGCGGATCTCCGGCGGCGGCGCGATGTTCATGGAGGCGGACAACTGCGTCACGTACTCGATGCACGTGCCGTCGTCGCTGGTCGACGGGCTGGAGACGGCGGAGACCTACCCGTTCCTGGACGAGTGGACCATGGACGCGCTCTCCCGACTCGGCGTGCACGCGTTCTACCAGCCGCTCAACGACATCGCGACGGACCAGGGGAAGATCGGCGGCGCCGCGCAGAAGCGGGTGGGCACGGCCGGTCTCCTGCACCACGTGACGATGAGCTATGACATCGACGCGGACAAGATGCTCGAGGTGCTGCGCATCGGCCGGGAGAAGCTGCGCGGCAAGGGCGTGGCCTCGGCGAAGAAGCGCGTGGACCCGCTCCGCCGCCAGACCGGCGTCTCCCGCGCCGAGATCTGGGAGACCATGATGACCACCTTCGAGGAGCGCTACGGCGCCCGCCGCGTCGAGCTGGACGAGGCCACTCGCGAGGAGGCCGAGCAGCTGGCCCGCACCAAGTTCACGACCCCGGAGTGGACCGCGCGGGTGCCGTGACCGGCCCGGCCGGGGCGTGGGGCGGCCGGCGTGGCAGGATTGGCGCATGAGCGACGACGACGCCGCGCCCGCCCGCCTGGTGGCGCGCTCCGACGCCCCGGCGAGGCCGCGGACCACCGTGGCCGTGGAGTGCGTGCTCGAGCTGGAGCTCGCCGACGGCCGGCGCGTGCCGCTGCTGACCGACCACGGGTGGAGCTCGAGCGCCGGCTGGGACGGGCTCACCCCGTCGGAGGTGGCCGAGACGGCCGTGACGGTCACCGGCCCGGACGAGCCCGCCCCCGGGATGACCGCCGCCCAGGAGGAGGAAGCCCACTGGGAGCACCTGGCCGCGCTGGCCAGGGCCGCCGGAGTGACGATCCCGGCCGGCGCGCTGCGGGCGCTGCCGCTGGAGACGGAGGCCTCCGCCGCGCTCGAGGCGCTGGCGGCGCGGGGCCGGGACCGAGCCGAGGCGCTCACCGCCCTCCTGGGCCTGCCCGAGGAGTCCCTCGGCACCCGCCCGCCCGAGGACGCGCTCGGCGCGAAGGCGGTCGCTGGACTTCAGAGGGCGCTCGCCGAGCGGGTCGGCGCGGACCCGGACGCGTGGAGTGTCCCGGGGGTCGTGCCGGTGCCGGAGTCGACGGACGCCGCGCCCCCATTCGACGCAGGACGGAACGGCGGGCTGACGGTGACGCTGCTGCACACGACCGCCGTCGTCGCCGGTGACGCTGCCCTGCTGGGGCGCCTCCGCGGGGCGCGCCTGGCCGACGTCGTCGACCCCGCGGCCCTGGGCGCGCGCCTGGGCCGCGAGGGCGAGCAGGTCGAGGAGCGGTGGATCCTCGCCGCCGACATGAACGCGCTCTCCTTGAACCCCCGTGGCGGGGCGGAGCACCTGGCCCGGCACGCGGGCCTGGTGGCGGCGCTGCGGGAGCGGCCCGTCGTCGTCGAGACCGCGGCGGCGGGGGACCGGGCCGCCCTGCGCGCGGCGAACGAGCTGGGGCTGCGCCGCGTGGGACGCGAGCTGCGGTTCCTGGTCCGCTGACGGATCCGCACGCCCCCGGGAGCCTCCCGTCTCCCGCACGAAAGAGGTGGGGGAGGCTCCCGTTTCCCACACGAAAGCGGGGGACTTGGAAGCGTCAGGCGGTCGGCTGCACCGCCTGCACGCGCAGGGACCGGCGCAGGGCGTCCGTGTGCTCCACCACCAGGCGCCGCAGGGCCCCCGGGGCGTCGGGGTGCTCGTCCAGCCAGCGCTGGGCCGCGGCCAGCGTCGGGTGCGACTCCTGCGCGTCGGCGCCGCCGGCCACCGCGTCCTGGCGGCCCGGGAACAGCCCGCCGATCGCGCGCGAGGCCAGCCCGTTGGACCGGGAGGCCCACACCGAGGTCAGGCGCGGCCAGAAGCCGGACTCGTAGGGGGCGAGGAGCTCGACCTCGCCCGCGGCGAAGCCGGCCGCCGTGGCCGAGAGCAGGTCGTTGGACAGCTCCGTGCCGGTGGCCGTGCGGCCGGACATGACCGCCTCCCACGCCGCGGCCTTGACCTCGGCCTCGGGGCGGGCGGCCGCGGCGAGGCGGTGCCACGTGACCGTCTGGGCGGTGCGGCCGGCCTCGAGCTCCGCGTCCAGACGGTCCTGGCCGGCCCGGCCGGTCGCGGCGAGGGCCTGGAGCACGAGCCAGCGCAGCTCCGCGTCGATCGCCAGGCCCGGCGCCGACGTCGCCGCGTCCTCGCCGAGCAGGGCGGCCTCGAGGGCCGCGGCCATCCCGACGTCGGCCCGTGCCAGCGTCGCCCACGTGCGGGCCGCGGTGCGCTGGCGGTCGGAGCCGGCCTCGAGCGTGCGGGTCTGCTCGGCCAGGACCTCGCCCAGCCGGGCCCGCAGCGCGTCCCGGTCCTCGGCGCGGGCGTACTGGCCCACGGCCGCCGCGGCCTGCGCCAGCACCTGCGCGTGCACGCCCACGGTCGAGATCCGCGCGGACAGCGTCGCCACCGCGTCGAGGAACCGGGCGACCGGCAGCTCGCCGTCGCGGGTCATCGACCACAGGGCGGCCCACACGGTGGCCTCCGCGAGCGGGTCCGCGATGGGGTGCGTCAGGGCCGCACGCAGCGAGTCCGCGTCGAGCGCGACGGCGGCGTAGGTGAGGTCCTCGTCGTTGGGCAGCACGAGGCGGACGCCCCCGGGGACCTCGAGGTCCGGCAGGGGCACGGCCGCGCCCTCCGCCCCGCCCGGCACGTCGGCGGTGACCTGGGCGGTGCGGCGCAGGACGCCGTCCTGCCCGGGCGTGAAGACGCCGACCTTCAGCACGTGCGGGCGGAGGATCGGCCCGCCCGTGACCGGGTCGGTGCCCTCCTGGTGCAGCACCGGGGTGTCGCCGTCGACGTCGACCCGCAGCCGGGGCACGCCGGAGGTGTGCAGCCACGCGTCCGCCCACGCGCGCATGTCCCGCCCCGAGGCGGCCTCGAGCGCGGCCATGAAGTCGGCGAGGGAGGCGTTGCCCCACGCGTGGGCGGCGAAGTAGCGGTGCGCGGCGTCGAGGAACGCGTCACGGCCCACGTAGGCGGCCAGCTGCTTGAGCACGGAGGCGCCCTTGGCGTAGGTGATGCCGTCGAAGTTCTGACGGGCGGCCTCGAGGTCGACGATGTCCGCGACGATGGGGTGCGTCGTCGGCATCTGGTCCTGCACGTACGCCCAGGCCTTGCGGCGGGACGCGAAGGTCACCCACGCGGTCCGGAAGTCGGTGGCCTCGTCCACGCCGAGGGCGCCCATGTAGTCCGCGAACGACTCCTTGAGCCACAGGTCGTCCCACCAGTGCATCGTCACGAGGTCGCCGAACCACATGTGCGCCATCTCGTGCAGGATCACGTTGGCCCGGCCCTCGTACTGGACCGCGGTGGCCCGCGAGGTGAACACGAAGTCCTCGGTGAAGGTCACGAGGCCCGGGTTCTCCATGGCGCCGAGGTTGTACTCGGGCACGAACGCCTGGTCGTACTTGCCCCACGGGTACGCGACGCCGAACAGGTCGTGGAAGAACGTCAGCCCCCGCTTGGTCACGTCGAACACGGCCTCGGGGTCGAACGCGTCGGCCATCGTGCGCCGGGTGAACAGCCGCAGCGGCACGGCCTGCGCGCCACTGGCCGGGTGACCGTCCCAGGCGTCCTCCCACTGCGCATAGGGGCCGGCGAGCAGCGTCGTGATGTAGGTGGACTGGGGGAGCGTCGGGGCGAACTCCACCCGGACGACGCCGTCCCCGGCCGGCGTCCGGGACACCTCCGGCCGGTTCGAGGCCAGCACCCAGTCCTCGGGCCCGGTGAGGGAGAAGGTGAAGGCGGCCTTGAGGTCCGGCTGCTCGAAGTCCGGGAACACGCGGCGCGCGTCGGCGGGCTCGTACTGGGTGTAGAGGTAGACCTCGCCGTCGGCGGGGTCCGTGAAGCGGTGCAGGCCCTCGCCCGACCGGGAGTACACGGACCGGCCGACCAGCTCGACCACGTTCTGCGCCGCGAGGTCGGGCAGCAGCACCCGGGCCTCGCCCACGACCTCGGCCAGGTCCAGCGCCGTGCCGTTGAGGGTCACCGACTCCACACCCCCGTGGATCCAGTCCAGGTGGGTCTGGGCGCCCGGCTCGGCGCACGCGAAGCGGATCACGGTGCGGACCGGATAGGTGTCGGTCGCGGCGTCCCGGGCGTCGGAGAGGTCCACGTCCACGACGTAGTCCTGCGCCGTGAGCAGGCGGGAGCGGTCCGCGGCCTCCGCGCGGGTGACGTTGGTGGCGTCGAGGTCGGGGGTGGTGTCGGTCAAGGCGAGCCTCCGGTCGGGGATCCAGCGGGGACGGCGACGCGCGGACACACCGGGGCGTGCCCGCGCGTCGGCGGTGGTCCGGGACCGGCGGCCCGGGGCCGCGTCAGTGCGGCTTCGGGACGGGCTGGCCCTTGGAGAGCACCGTCAGCCCGGATTCTGTCACGGTGTAGCCGTTCGCCTCGTCCTCGGCCCGGTCGAAGCCGATGCGCGCGCCCGGGGGCACGACCACGTTCTTGTCCAGGATCGCGTTGCGCACGTGGGCCCCCTCGCCGATCACGACGGAGTCCAGCAGCACCGACTGCTCCACCCACGCCTCGTTCTGCACGCGCACGTCCGTGGAGAGCACGGACTGGGCCACGGTGCCGCCCGAGATGACCACGCCCTGCGACAGGATCGAGTCGTTCGCCGAGCCGGGACGGCGGGTGGACGAGCGCACGAGCTTGGCGGGCGGGGAGACGGACTGGCGGGTGTAGAGCGGCCACTCGCGGTTGTAGAGGTTGAACTCCGGCCACGGCTGCACCAGGTCCATGTGCGCGTCGTAGTAGGAGTCCAGGGTGCCGACGTCGCGCCAGTAGTGCTTGCCGGCCGTGCCCCCGGGCACCTCGTTGGCGGTGAAGTCGTACACCCCGGCCTCGCCGCGCTCCACGAACAGCGGGATGATGTCCCCGCCCATGTCGTTGTTCGACTCGGGGTTCTCCTCGTCCTGGTTCAGCGCCGCCACGAGGGCGTCCGTGTCGAACACGTAGTTGCCCATGGAAGCCAGGAACTGCGTGGGGTCGTCCGGCAGGCCGGGGGTCGTCTCCGGCTTCTCCACGAACGCCGAGATCCGCGTCCTGTCCTGCGGGTCCGTCTCGATCACCCCGAACGAGGAGGCCAGCTCGAGCGGCTGGCGCACCGCGGCCACGGTCGCCTTGGCGCCCGAGGCGATGTGCTGGTCCACCATCTGCTGGAAGTCCATGTGGTAGACGTGGTCCGCGCCGATGACGACGACGATGTCCGGCCGTGCGTCGTGGATCAGGTTCATGGACTGGTAGATGGCGTTCGCGCTGCCCGTGAACCAGTCCTTGCCCCGGCGCTGCTGCGCCGGCACGGAGGCCACGTAGTTGTTCAGCAGCGTGGACATCCGCCACGTCTCGGAGATGTGGCGGTCCAGCGAGTGCGACTTGTACTGCGTCAGCACCACGATCTCGCGGTACCGGCTGTTGACCAGGTTGGACAGCGCGAAGTCGATGAGGCGGTACGTGCCGCCGAACGGGACGGCCGGCTTGGCACGGTCGGCCGTCAGCGGCATCAGGCGCTTGCCCTCACCGCCCGCCAGCACGACCGAGAGGACCTTCTTCTGCACCATCTGCGTCACTCCTCGTGAGCCGGGTCGTCGCGACCCGCACGCGTGCTCGGGGCGTGCGGGGCATCCGTGCCGCCAGACTATCGACCCCCGCCGGGCTGAACTAGGTTGGGGGCGTGCGCATCGACATCGTGAGCAAAGAGTTCCCCCCGTCCATCTACGGCGGAGCCGGCGTCCACGTCGCCGAGCTGACCCGCGTCCTCGCCTCCCGCGCCGACGTCCGCGTCCACGCCTTCGGCGAGCCGCGCGACCCGGACTACCACGGGGCCCGCGTCCTGACGTACCCGAACCCGCCCGGGTTCGACGCCGCCAACGGGGCCGTGCAGACCCTGGCCACCGATCTCACGATCCTCGGCGACCTCGAGGGCGCCGACGTCATCCACTCCCACACCTGGTACGCCAACCTGGCCGGCCACCTCGGCAAGCTCCTGCACCAGGCCCCCCACGTCCTTTCCGCGCACTCCCTCGAGCCGCTGCGCCCCTGGAAGGCGGAGCAGCTCGGCGGCGGCTACGCCCTGTCCAGCTGGGCCGAGCGCACGGCCTACCTCGGGGCGGACGCGGTCATCGCGGTCTCGGACGGCATGCGGCGGGACATCCTGGCCTGCTACCCGGACGTGGACCCGGCGAAGGTGCACACGGTCCACAACGGCATCGACACGCAGGTCTGGACCCCGCAGACCGGCACCGCCGCACTGGAGAAGTACGGGATCGACCCGGACAAGCCCTCCGTCGCGTTCGTCGGCCGCATCACGCGCCAGAAGGGCGTGCCCCACCTGCTCCGTGCGGCCCTGCGGCTGCCGGAGGACGTCCAGCTCGTGCTGTGCGTCGGCGCCCCGGACACCGCGGAGCTGGCGCACGAGGTCAACGAGCTGATCGCCGAGCTGCGGCGCACCCGCCAGGGCGTCGTCGTGATCGAGGGGATGATCCCGCGCCACGAGGTGATGGAGATCCTCACGGCCGCCACCGTGTTCGCCTGCCCCTCGGTCTACGAGCCGCTGGGCATCGTCAACCTCGAGGCGATGGCGTGCGGCACCGCCGTCGTCGCGTCCGCCGTGGGCGGCATCCCGGAGGTCGTGCAGGACGGCGAGACCGGCCTGCTCGTCCCCTTCGAGCAGGTCGACGACGGCACGGGGGCGCCCGTGGACGAGGAGGGGTTCGCCGCCGACTTCGCGGCCGCGCTCACCCGCGTCGTGGAGGACCCGGAGCGCGCCCGCGCGATGGGTGAGGCCGGCCGGACCCGCGCGATCGAGCACTTCTCGTGGGAGACCATCGCGGAGCGCACGATCGAGGTCTACGAGGGCGTGCTGCGCTGAGCCCGCCCGGCCGACCACGCAGACGGGCCCCCGCCACCGCGAGGTGACGGGGGCCCGGTGCGTCCGGGGACGGCCGCGGTCAGCCGCGGCGGCCCCGCGCCGCCTTCTCGCGGGCGCGCACGGCCTTCTCGTCCTCCGGCTCCTCGCCGGCGGCCCGGCGGGCCGTGAACCAGGCGTGGGCCTCCTCCTGCCGCTGGGTCTCGGCGTCCGTGGCCACCGCCATGCGCAGGTGCTCGGGCTCGAGGCCGAACGCCTCGACGAGCTCGAGGGCGAAGGGGCGCAGCCGCTCGGCGAGCCGGTTGACATAGCCGCGCAGGGCCCGGGCGCGCTGGCTCGAGACGCGGCCGTGGGCCACGAACCAGCCGAGGTCGTCCTCGATGAGGCGCAGCGCGAAGAGGTCGCGCAGCCACGTCAGGACGGTCTTCGTGGTCTCATCCGTGATGCCCTCCAGGGCGCGGGTGAAGGCCTCCCACTGCAGCAGCTCGCCGTGGTTGCGGGCGGCCTCGATGAGCTCGTGCTGGCGCGTGTTGAACGCCTCCGCCTGGGCCGCCTGGCCCTTGCCCCGGGCCCCCGAGAGGGTGCCGGCGACGTCGGCGGTCTTGGCGCGGACGCGCTCGGTGAGCAGCTCATGCTGCACGGCGGGGTCCTTGAACCAGTTCGCGGAGCGGCGCTCGGACCCGCCGTCGGCCACGGACTGGACGGCCTTGTGCAGGCCCGCACGGTGGAGGGCGTCCGAGGCCTGGTGGACCACGTAGCGGGAGACGGCGCCCACGTTGAGACGTCCGAACTCCTTCGAGTAGTCGGTCAGCAGACGCTTGCCCACCAGCTGCAGGAGCACCGTGTTGTCGCCCTCGAACGTGACGTACACGTCCAGGTCGGCGCGCATCTGGGCCACCCGGTTCTCGGCGAGGAACCCGGCGCCGCCGCACGCCTCGCGGGCCTCCTGCAGGGTGTCCAGGGCGTGCCACGTGGTCAGCGGCTTCACGGCCGCGGCGAGCGTCTCGAGCTCCTGCCGGTCCACGTCCGTGTCGGAGCGGCCGGAGAAGACGTCGTCGAACTTCACGACGAGCTCGTTGGAGGCGAAGGCGTCCGCGTAGGCGCGGGCCAGGCGGTCGATGAGGCGGCGCTGGTGGTTCTGGTAGTCCAGCAGCACCTCCTCCCGCTGCGGGTCGGAGGCGTTGAACTGGCGGCGCTGCTCCGCGTAGGCCAGCGCACCGTGCAGGCCGAGGAAGGAGGCCGTGGTGGCGGCGAGGGACAGGGAGACGCGGCCCTGGACGAGCGTGCCGAGCATCGTGAAGAAGCGACGCCCGGGGGAGGCGATGGGGGAGGAGTAGGTCCCGTCCTCGGCCACGTCGCCGTAGCGGTTGAGCAGGTTGGTGCGCGGGATGCGGACCTGGGTGAAGTGCAGGCGGCCGTTGTCGATGCCGTTCAGCCCGCCCTTGAGGCCGTCGTCCTCGCCGCCCACGCCGGGCAGGAAGGCACCCTCCTCGTCCCGGATGGGGACGTAGAAGCAGTGCACGCCGTGGTTGACGCCCCGGGTGATCAGCTGTGCGAAGACCGTGGCCGCCCTGCCGTGCAACGCGGCGTTGCCGAGGTAGTCCTTCCAGGCGCCCTTGAACGGCGTGTGGATGACGAACTCCTGGGTCGCCTCGTCGTACGTGGCGGTCGTGGCGATCGAGGCGACGTCCGAGCCGTGCCCGATCTCGGTCATGGCGAAGGCGCCCGGGACGCTCAGGTCCATCGCGCCCGGCAGCCACCGGCGGTGGTGCTCGGCGGTGCCCAGGTGCAGGATCGCCGAGCTGAACAGGCCCCACTGCACACCGGCCTTGATCTGCAGGGAGGGGTCCGCGAGCACGAGGTCCCCGAAGGCGGAGAGGTTGCCGCCGTGGTTGTCCTCGCCGCCGAACTCCCGCGGGAAGGCGCGGTGGACCGCGTTGCGCTCCACGAGGACGCCCAGCTGCCGCAGGACGCGGGCCCGGTGCTCGTCCATGCCGAGCAGCGGGTCGCGCCACAGGGCGGGGTCCTTCGCGAGCTCGCGGGATTCGCGGCGCTCGGCGGCCCAGCGGCCGAGGAGGGCCTCCTCGAGGGCCGCGGCGTCGAGGGAGCCGGGCGTCGGGCGCTCGGGGGCGATCTCGGCGACGTCGGAGGGGACCTCGGTGCTGTGCGTCGGGGACTGGGGGGCGAGCTTCTCGTGGACGGTCATGACGATGCTCCTGTTCGTGAGTGGGGGCGGGCGCGGTCGGCGTCCGCCGCCGCGGGGTCGAGGGAGGCGCCGGGCGCGGCTCCGATGAGGCCGGTGAGCAGCCAGTCGGCGATGGCGCGGGCCATCGCCTCGACCGGGATGCGACCGGCGGCCGGGGTCCGCAGCCAGGTCTCGGCGGCGGCGCGGACGAGGCCGACGGCGGCGCGCGGCCACAGGGCGAGCGGGTCGGCCGGCGCCGGGACGTGGCCCCGCGCGGCCATCCCGCGCGCCAGGCCCGACTCGAGCACGGCGTAGACGCGCTCGAGGAACGGGCCCAGCACAGGGGCCTCGGCCGTGGCGGGGGACGGGGCGACGGCGAACGCGTACACCTCGGGCGAGGTCGCCGCGACGGTGAGGTACACCTCGACCATGCGACGCAGCGCCTCGGGCTCGGAGACCGGCTCGTCCGCGACCTCGAGCAGGCGGCGCTCCATGTGGGCGGTGACCCGCTCGGAGACCGCCAGGCGCAGGCCCTCGCGGTCGCCGAAGTAGCGGTAGTAGACGGTCTTGGAGGTGCCCGCGTGGGACGCGATCTCCTCCATCGAGGCGTGTGCGCCCAGGGCGTGCACGGCCGCCCGGGCGGCCCGGACCAGTTCCAGACGGCGCTCGGCGCGGTGCCGGTCCCAGCGGACGCTGCGACCGTCGCGGGCGGTGGACGTGACGGGGTTCACGAAACCGAGCGTATCAGGTACTGTGCGTCACAGTCACCCATCCCGAAGACGTCCGTATCGTCCGGGGTGGCACGCCCCCGCCGCGCCGGCGGCGGGCCCGCCGTCGAGAGGACCGCCATGACCCACCACGAGACCCCCGCGTCTGAGACCGCCTCCCGCCCCGCCGTCGCCGGTGGAGCGCTGCGCCCCGCCGTCATCCTGGGCGGCAACCGCATCCCCTTCGCCCGGGCCAACACCGCCTACGCCGAGGTCGGGAACCAGGAGATGCTCACGGCCACGCTCGACGGCCTCGTCGCGCGGTTCGGGCTCCAGGGCGAGCGCATCGGCCAGGTCACCGCCGGCGCCGTTCTCAAGCACCCGCGCAACTTCAACCTCACCCGCGAGGCCGTCCTGGGCTCCGCGCTCTCCGCCGCGACCCCGGCCGCCGACGTCCAGGTGGCCTGCGCCACCGGCATGGAGGCCCTGGGCACCCTGGCCAACAAGATCCGGCTCGGTCAGCTCGACTCCGCCATCGGCGGCGGCGTGGACTCGATCTCGGACGCACCCGTCTCGCTCTCCGACGGTGCGCGCCGCGTGCTGCTGCAGCTGAACACCGCCAAGACCATGAAGGACCGCCTGCGCGCCCTCGCCCAGCTGCGCCCCGGCCAGCTCGTGCCCGAGCCGGCCGGTGCGGGCGAGCCGCGCACCGGCATGTCCATGGGCGAGCACCAGGCCCTGACCACCCACAAGTGGGGCATCACCCGTCAGGCCCAGGACGAGCTCGCCGCGGCCTCCCACCGGAACCTCGGCGCCGCCTACGCCGCCGGGTACATGGACGATCTGGTGACCCCGTTCCGCGGCCTGGCCCGCGACAACAACCTCCGCCCCGACTCCACGCCGGAGAAGCTGGCCGGCCTGAAGCCCGCGTTCGGCCGCCAGCTGGGGGACGAGGCGACCATGACGGCCGCCAACTCCACCCCGCTCACCGACGGCGCCTCCGCGGTGCTGCTCTCCTCCGAGGAGTGGGCCGCCGAGCGCGGGCTGCCCGTGCTCGCCGAGTTCGTGGACATGGAGAACGCCGCCGTGGACTTCGTCGACGGGCACGAGGGCCTGCTGATGGCCCCCGCCTACGCCGTCCCGCGCCTGCTGGCCCGGCACGGGCTCACGCTCGACGACCTCGACTTCGTGGAGATCCACGAGGCGTTCGCCGGCACCGTCCTGTCCACCCTCGCCGCCTGGGAGGACGAGGAGTACTGCCGCGAGCGCCTCGGGCTGCCGGGTGCGCTGGGCTCGGTGGACCGCGCCCGGCTCAACGTGCACGGCTCCTCGTTGGCGGCGGGTCACCCCTTCGCCGCCACCGGCGGCCGCATCGTCGCCCTGCTGGCCAAGATGCTGCACGAGAAGGGGGAGGGCTCCCTCGGCCTCATCTCCGTCTGTGCCGCCGGCGGCCAGGGCATCGTCGCCCTGCTCCGCGGCCGCTGAGCCGCGACCGACCCGACCCGAGAGGACCGACCATGACCGACCGTTACGGCACCTTCGTCGCCTCGCCCCTGGGCCGCCGCCTCACCGGCGCCCTGGGCCTGCCTCAGCCCGTCGAGCTGCGCCGGCACACCCCTGGCGACCCCGTGCTGCCCGGCTCCGTGCTCGTCCTGGGCGCGACCCCCGCAGCCGCGGACGCCCGCACCCTCCTGGCCTCGTGGGGCCTCGAGGTCGCCGACGCCCCCCGGGAGGGCGCCCGCCACGCGGCGATCGTCGCGTGCTTCGACGGGGTCGCCACGCCCGCGGACCTCGGCGCGGTAGCGCTGGAGATCGGCGGCGCGCTGCGCTCGCTGGGCTCCTCTTCGCGCGTGGTGACCGTGTTCGAGGACCCCGAGGCCGCCACGGACCCGACCCTGCGCGCCGCCCGCCAGGGCGTGACGGGCCTGACCCGCTCCATCGCGCACGAGATGCGCCGCGGCGGCACGGCGAACGGCCTGGTCCTGGGCGAGGGCGTGCCGCTCACCGCCCCCGGTGCGGCCGGCGCGCTGGCGTTCCTGCTCTCCGGCCGCGCGGCGTACGTCTCCGGCCAGTTCGTGCCCGTCGCCACCGCCGACGGCGCGGTCCCCGCCGACGCGGCGCGCCCGCTGGCCGGCAAGGTCGCCGTGGTCACGGGCGCCGCCCGCGGCATCGGCGCCGCCATCGTGCGGACGCTCGCCCGCGACGGGGCCGTCGTCGTCGGCGTGGACGTCCCGGCGGCGGGTGAGGCGCTGGCCGAGGTCGTGAACGAGGTGGGCGGCACCGCGCTCGCCCTGGACATCACGGCGCCGGACGCCGGCGCGCGCATCCTCGAGCACTGCCGCACCCGGCACGGCCGGATGGACGTGGTGGTGCACAACGCCGGGATCACCCGGGACCGGATGCTGGCCAACATGGACGCCGCGCGCTGGGACTCCGTCCTCGCCGTGAACACCACGGCCCAGCTGGCCATGAACGAGGCGTTCCTCGCCGAGGACGCCCGGGACGTGGCGGGCCATGGGCTGCGCATCGTGGGCCTGGCCTCCATCTCCGGCATCGCGGGCAACCGCGGCCAGACGAACTACGCGGCCTCGAAGGCCGGGGTCATCGGCCTGACGGCGGCGTCCGCCCCGGTCCTCGCGGCCCGCGGGGGCACGATCAACGCGGTGGCCCCGGGCTTCATCGAGACCGAGATGACCGCGAAGATCCCGCTCGCCACGCGCGAGGTGGGCCGGCGGCTCAACGCGCTGCAGCAGGGCGGCCTGCCGCAGGACGTGGCCGAGACGGTGGCCTGGCTCGCCTCGGACGCCGCCGGCGGCACCAACGGGGCCACGCTGCGGGTCTGCGGCCAGTCGAAGCTGGGGGCGTGAGGATGCGGACCACGCAGCTGTCCGCCCCGCCCTCCCTCGGCCGGCTCTACGTCCGGGCCGCGGGGCAGGCCGCCACGGACGCCGTCGTCCGTCGGCGCCGTCCCCGCGAGCTGCCGGACCGTCAGGTGGTCGTGACCGGCCACCGCATCCCGGCCGAGGCCGTGACCGCGTGGCGCGGGGCCGTCGGGTCCGCGGATCCGGCGGACCTGCCCTCGGTCCTGGTGCACACCCAGGTGTTCGGTGCCGCCATGGAGCTGATGGCCGACCCCGAGTTCCCGCTGCCCCTGCCCGGGCTGGTGCACCTGAGCAACACCGTCCTGCACCACCGGCCCGTCCCGGCTGAGACCGCCCTGCGCGTCACCGCGCGTGCGGTGGGTCTCGTCCCGCACCACGCGGGCACCGCGGTGGACGTCGTCGTGACCGTCGAGGGGCCCGGCGACGACGGCGGGGAGGCACTGCTGTGGGAGGGCGTCTCCCGGTACCTCGCCAAGGGCGTCCACCTCTCCGGCCTGCGTCCCGAGCGGCCCGCCCGCCCGGACTTCGTGCCCCCGACGCCGACCGCCCAGTGGCGCTTCGGCACGGGGGCCGGGCGCCGGTACGCGGGCGTCTCCGGGGACTGGAACCCGATCCACCTGACCGGCGTCTCGGCCCGTCTGTTCGGCATGAAGGGCGCGATCGCCCACGGGATGTTCCTGGCCGCCCGGATGCTCGAGGGCCGTGAGCCGGCCGGCGCCGGCTTCCGCTGGCACATCGACTTCGAGGCGCCCGTCGTGCTGCCGACCACCGTGGCCGTCCGCTACGAGCCCGGGCCCGACGGCGGCACGCGCGTGTGCGGCTGGGATGCGCGGCGCCGGCGCCCGCACTTCTCCGGGGAGATCACTCCGCTCGGGCACTGACGGCCGGGCCGACGCGTCGGCCCGCCGGGACCTCCCGTCCCGGCGGGCCGGTGACCGCCGCGGCTCAGGCGTCCAATCCGGGCGACCGCGGCGGCACGGCGGCGACGGCCTCGAGCAGCCCGTCCGCGTAGGCCTCCCACGAGTGACCGGCGGCGTGGCGCACGGCGCCGGGCCCCAGCGCGGCCCAGGCGGCACGATCCGCCAGGATCTCGGCCAGGGCATCGGCCCACGCCTCGGGGGTGCCCGCCGTCACGTGGCGGCCGGACACGCCGTCGAGGACCGCGTAGACCAGTCCGCCGACCCGGTGCGCCAGCACGGGCGTGCCGCAGGCCTGTGCCTCGAGGGCGACCAGGCCGTAGGTCTCGGACGCGCTCGGCATCGCCACGACGTCCGCTGCCCGGAACTGGGCGGCCAGGGCGGGCGCGGGCACCGGCCCGGAGAACGTCACCAGGTCGGCGACCCCCTCCCGCGCGGCCAGGCCCGCCAGGTCCAGTCCGTCGTCCCCCGAGGCGGCCCCGTTCACGTGCAGGCGCACCCCCGGGTCGGCGCCCGCGCCACCGGCCCGCTCGCGCAGCACTCCGAGGGCGGCCACGAGCAGGTGCGGGCCCTTGTGCCGCTGCACGCGGCCGGCGAACAGGACGCGCAGGGCCCCGTCGTCGTCCGGGACGCCCGGCCATTGCGCGGCGCCCTCCGGCGTGAACGTCTCGAGGTCGGCCCCGGGGGGCAACACCCGGGTGCGGGCGCGGGGCACGTCCAGCAGCTCGCGCAGGTCGGCGACCTCGGCGGCGGAGTTGACCACGAGCAGGTCGGCCCGCTCGACGACCTCGCGCTCGGCCTCGATCCGCGCGGCCGGCTCGCGCAGCTCGGGGTCCTCGAGCATCTTCGCCGCCGCCGTGGTGTGCATGGTCTGCAGGTACGGGGCGTGCGCCGCCCGCGCCAGCGCCGCGGCGGTGGGTCCGGAGAGCCAGTAGTGGCCGTGGACGAACGCGACGGGCGGGGCGTCCGCGCCACCGAGGACGGGGCCGCCCGGCACGGCGTCCGAGGCGAGCCAGTCCAGGGCCGCGCGGGTGAACTCGGCGCCGAGTCCCGCCAGCTCCTCCTTGGGCACGGGAGCGGACGGCCCGGCGGCGAGGTCCACGACCGTGACCGGCGGGGCCTGCCCGCCGGCGTCCACCATCCGGACCCGTGCGCCGTCCGCTCCCACCGGCTCCTCCGCCCGGGTCAGCAGGATCATCCGCACGCCCCGGCGGGCCAGGGCCACGGCGGCCTGCCGCACGTAGACGTTCATGCCGCCGGCGTCGCCGCGGCCGGGCTGGGCCAGGGGGGAGGTGTGCAGGCTGACCCCGATCCCCACCGGCACGGACGCCCGCAGTTCGGCGTCCACGGCGTCGAACAGCCGGGCCGCCGACGCCGAGTCCGCCAGGTCCTCGACGGAGACCATCCGTCCGGCGCCGTCGCCGAGGGGCACGGTCCAGTTCGGGTACTGGTCCTGGAGGGTGCCGGGCTGGTTCTGGATGCGCCGCTCGCCCACGGCGTCCACGAGCGCCACGCTGTGCAGGGCCGAGGGCGCCTGCGCGAGCAGGCGGTGCAGGGCCACGATCTGGCGTTCGCGCACCTCGGGGCCGGCATCGGGGACGTCCACGTCCGCCTCGGCGAGCAGCCCGCGCCGGGCCGCGGCGGCGAGGAACGCGCGCACCTCCTCCGCCGACCGGAGGCGTTCCTGGGCGACGTCCACGGTGTAGAGGCCCAGCCGTTCGCGCAGGTCCACCTGGACTCCCTCGAGGTAGCCGGCCGTGGGGGGCAGGTCGTGCGTGTTCACCGCCGCCATGGCCAGCCGCCGGTAGCGCTCCGGCGGGGTGGGCTCGCCGTCCTCCTGCTCGAACCAGAGGATCGACGTGCCGAGCACGCCGGCCTCGGCCAGGCGGCGCTGCACCCACGGCTCGAACGTGCCGAGGTCCTCGCCCACCACGACGACGCCGGCGCGCTCGGCCTCGAGCGTGAGCACGGCGAGCATCGCCTCGTGGTCGTATTCGACGTACGCGCCCTGGGTGGCGCCGGCGCCCTCCGGGATCCACCACAGGCGGAACAGCCCCAGGACGTGGTCCATGCGGATGCCGCCCGCGCCGCGCAGCACGGTGCGCAGCATGTCCCGGAACGCGGCGTAGCCGGTCTCGGCCAGGCGGCGCGGATGCCAGGGGTGCTGCGACCAGTCCTGGCCCAGCTGGTTGAACAGCTCGGGCGGCGCGCCGACGGACATGGTCGGCACCAGCACGTCCCCGAGCATCCATGCGTCCGCGGTCTCGCGGGTCGCCCCGACCGCCAGGTCCACCATGACGCCCATGCGCATGCCGGCCGCCCGGGCCCGCTCCTGCACGCCAGCGAGCTGCTCGGCGGCGATCCACTGCACCCAGCGGTGCAGGTCGACGTCGGTCGCGCGTTCGACGCGGACCCGCTCGGCCTCGACCCCGCCCGGCGCCCACGCCGGGTCGGCGAGATCGGGCCCGGTGCCGTCGCCGTCCAGGCGCAGGACGGACCAGAGGGCGAAGTCGTCCAGGCCCGGGCCGGCCTCGGCGCGGAACCGCGCGTAGGCGGCCTCGCGCTCGGGGGAGCGGGGCACCTCGTGCACGCGGCGCAGCGCGGGCCACAGGACGGCGGCGACGGCGGCCCGATCGATCCGGCCGGTGCGCTCCAGCTCCGCCTGGACGCGGGCGCCGGCCGACCGCAGCTCCGCCTGCTCCGCGGCGGGCAGGTCGGCGAACTCGGGGATCGAGGGCACGTGCACGACCAGCGCCGAGAGGAACCGACGGGAGACGGGGGAGTAGGGGGAGTCCGCCGGATGGGGGCCGGGCTCGACCGCGTGCAGGGGGTGCAGCAGCAGGAAGTCGGCACCGTGCCGGGCGACGATCTCGGCCAGGGACGCCATGTCCGCCGCGTCGCCGATGCCCCACGAGTCCGCCGAGGTCACCGAGTAGCCCTGCGCAGCCGCGCCCCAGCCGCGGCGCTCGAGGAAGGGACGCGCCGTGCTCAGCCGGGTCGGGGCGCAGACCAGGACCGCGGAGGCGGTGGAGCCGGAGCCACTGGTCACCTCCAGCCGGTGCCAGCCCGGGGCGAGGTCGGCGGGGATCTGCACGTGGACGCGCTCGCGCTCGACGCCGTCCACGAGGCGGACCTCGGACACCGGCTCGCTCACGCTCACCTCGAGGGTCCGCCCGTCCTCCGTGCGCACGCGGGCCACGACCGGCTCGCCCGCGGCCACGTGGCACGGCACGGACAGGCGGTGGCCGGACCGGGCGGCCACGGTGGGCGGGAGCACATCCCGCCAGGGGGCCGTCTCCGCCTCCTCCAGCGCCTCGGCCAGAGCGGCGACCCCGTCCGGACGGACCGACACCCCGAGGGCGGCGAGCACCTTCACGAGGGCCTCGTCCGGCACGGTCTGGGCCGAGCCGTCCTGCCCGACGTACTCGGGCTGCACCCCGTGGGCTCGCGCGAGCCGGTGCAGCAGTGCGGGGGCTTCCAGGGCCATCGGGTCCTCCATGCCGTCGTGCGGTTCCACCGACGGCGCCTGCCGTCGCACGGACACCACTCTAGAGGGGACGCCGGACCGGGGAACACGCAGGGCCCCGGTCGTGACGACCGGGGCCCTGCTGCTCGACGAGCGGTGCGCGAGGGGGGACTTGAACCCCCACGTCCTTGCGGACACAGCGACCTCAACGCTGCGCGTCTACCAATTCCGCCACTCGCGCTCATCGGTGGAGCCCTGGAAGAGGCTCCGTCGCCCACCGCGTTCCGGTCCTGTCCGGTCCGTCCCGCTCCGGGCAACTCGAGAAAGATAGCACGGGTTCGGGCTAGGCTCAAAACCATGGTCGAGAACATCGAGAACCCCGCCCGCTCGCGCCCCGAGGACCGCGTCGTGGAGATCTGCCGCGACCTCATCCGGATCGACACCACCAACCGCGGGGGCAACGTCTCCGTCGGTGAGCCCGAGGCCGCAGAGTACTGCGCCCGGCTCATGACCGAGGCGGGGATGACCCCCCGCTTCTTCGAGTCGGCGCCGGGCCGGGTCTCCGTCGTCGGGCACCTGCCGGGCTGGGATCCGGAGGCGCCGGGGCTCGTCATCCACGGGCACACGGACGTGGTCCCCGCCGAGGCGGACGAGTGGAGCGTGGACCCGTTCGGCGCCGAGCTCAAGGACGGCATGATCTGGGGGCGCGGCGCCGTGGACATGAAGGGCATGGACGCCATGGTGCTCGCGGTGCTGCTGCACCTGGCCCGCACGGGCCGCCGGCCGCGGCGACCCCTGACGGTCGCGTTCTTCGCCGACGAGGAGGCCGGCGGCGTCTACGGCGCACGCTGGGTCGTGGACCACCACCCCGAGGTGTTCGACGGGTGCACCGAGGCGATCTCCGAGGTGGGGGGCTTCTCCACCGAGGTGCACGGCTCGCGCGCCTACCTCGTGCAGACCGCGGAGAAGGGGCTCGCCTGGCTCAACCTCACCGCGGAGGGCGCCCCCGGGCACGGCTCGGCCCCGCACCCGGACAACGCGGTCACCCGGCTGGCCGGCGCCATGACCCGCATCGGCGGGCACGAGTGGCCGCTCGTGTACACCAAGACCACGCGCGCGCTGCTCGAACAGGTGGCCGAGATCATGGGCGTGGACTTCGACGAGACGGACCCGACGCCGCAGCTCGACGCGCTCGGGCAGGCCCGTTCCTGGGTGGCCGGCACCCTGCGCACCTCGTCCAACCCGACGGGGCTGACCGCCGGCTACAAGCACAACGTCATCCCGTCCTCGGCCACCGGCACCGTGGACGTCCGCCTGATCCCCGGGGAGGAGGAGTCCGCCCTCGCCACGATCGCCGAGCTCGCCGGCCCCGACGTGACCATCGAACCCGAGCACCGGGACGTCGCCCTGGAGACCCCCTTCTCCGGGGACCTGGTGGAGCTGATGATCGCCTCGCTGCAGGCGGAGGACCCCGAGGCCCAGGTGCTGCCGTTCATGCTCGGCGGGGGCACGGACAACAAGTCCCTCTCCCGGCTGGGCATCACCGGCTACGGCTTCGCGCCCATGCGCCTGCCCGCCGACCTGGCCTTCACGTCCCTGTTCCACGGCATCGACGAGCGGGTGCCCGTGGACGCGCTCGAGTTCGGCTGCCGGGTGCTCGAGCGGATGCTGGAGCCGCGCTGATCCGGGCCACGGGCGCAGACGACGGCCGGAGCGCCGTCGTCTGCGCCCGTGGCTCAGAGGGTCTGCAGGGTCGAGGCCACGCGCATCACGCGGCGGCGCATCCAGTAGCGGCGCGCCCCGTCGCGGTAGTGCACGGAGCGCTGCAGCTCCCATTGGCCGTACTCCGCGTGCTCCACGAGGCGCCGCCGGGCGTCGGCGAGGGACTCGTGGGGGGCGACCGTCATCACCAGGTACTCCCACTTCTGTCCGCGAGAGATCGCGTCGAGGGTCGAGGACATCAGCTGTTCACGCACCCGCCCATCCTGGCAGACGGCGTCGGGTCCGGCGGCCGGTCCCGCACGGCCCACCCCTGGCCGCGTCACCGGCCACCGGGTTACCGTTCACCCATGAGCTCTGACGCCCGCATGGCCCTCGAGGCCCTCACCACCGCCCTGAACGAACACCTCGTGGCCGCGCAGAACAAGCGGGGCGAGGACGACCCCGCCGTCGAAGCCGCCTTCTTCGCCGTGGCCGACGCCTTCGAGGCCTACGAGGACGCCCTGTACGCGGACACCGAGGAGGTCACCCCGCTCGACCTCTTCGACGACGAGGACGACGACGACTGACCGTCCTGCTCGTGACGGACCGCACGGCCCCGGGTTCCCACCCGGGGCCGTCGCGTACAGTGACCCTCCGTGACGTGGATCGAAGCCATCATCCTGGGCCTGGTGCAGGGCCTCACGGAGTTCCTGCCCATCTCCTCCTCCGCCCACATCCGCATCGTGGGCGAGTTCCTGCCCTCCGCGACCGACCCGGGGGCGGCCTTCACGGCCATCACGCAGCTCGGCACGGAGCTGGCGGTCCTCATCTACTTCTGGCGCGACATCACCCGCATCATCGGCCGGTGGTGCGCCGCGGTCACGGGGCGGATCCCGCACTCGGACCCCGATGCGCGCATGGGCTGGCTGATCATCGTGGGCTCGATCCCGATCGCGGTCCTGGGCCTGCTGCTGGAGGACTGGATCGACACGGAGTTCCGGTCGCTGTGGATCACGGCGACCATGCTCATCGTGTTCGGCGTCCTGCTCGCCCTGGCGGACCGGCTCGGCCGTCAGACCAAGCCGCTCGAGAAGCTCACCGTGCGGGACGGCGTCCTCTACGGCCTGGCCCAGGCCCTTGCGCTGATCCCGGGCGTCTCGCGCTCCGGCGGGACCATCGCGGCCGGCCTGGCCATGGGCTACACCCGGCCCGCCGCCACCCGCTACGCGTTCCTGCTGGCGGTGCCCGCCGTGTTCGCCTCCGGCCTGTACAAGCTGTACACCTCGCTCACCGATCCCGGCACGCAGGGCCCGTACGGCATGGGGGAGACGCTGGTCGCGACCGCGATCGCCTTCGTGGTGGCCTACGCGGTCATCGCCTGGCTCATGCGCTTCATCAGCACCAACTCGTACCTGCCGTTCGTCTGGTACCGCATCCTCCTGGGCGGCGTCCTGTTCGCCCTGCTGGGCGCGGGCGTCATCAGCGCCTGAGCCCGCTCCCGCCGCCGGGCATGGCGGCCCGGCACCGCCGAACCACCCCGATCTGAGGAGTCCCGTGAAGTCCTGGAGCACCCCCGCCCCGCCCGCCGTGCCGAGCCGCCCCGACCGGCTGCGGCTGCACGACACCGCCACGGGACGGACCCGGCATCCGGGCAACGACGCGCAGCGCGCCTCGCTGTACGTCTGCGGGATCACCCCGTACGACGCGACGCATCTCGGCCACGCGAGCACCTATGTGGCCTTCGACCTGCTGCACCGCTACTGGCGCGCGGCCGGTCTCGAGGTCGCCTACGTCCAGAACGTGACCGACGTGGACGACCCCCTGCTCGAGCGGGCCGAGGCGACCGGCGTCGACTGGCGCGCGCTCGCCGAGGAGCAGACCTACCTCTTCCGTGCGGACATGGCCGCCCTCGAGGTGCTCGCCCCGGACCACTACATCGGCGCGACCGAGGCGGTGGGCCTGGTGGTGGACGCCGTCGAGACGATGCTGGCGGCGGGCCGGGCCTACCGCGTGCCGGGCGGCGACGGCGAGCCCGACGGGGACGTCTACTTCGACGTCCGCGCGGCCCAGTCCGCGACCGACTGGCGCCTCGGACAGGTCTCCGCGATGGGCCCGGACGAGATGGCCACGGTGTTCCCGGAGCGGGGAGGCGACCCCGACCGCCCCGGCAAGCGCGACCCGCTGGACCCGCTGCTGTGGCGCGTGCACCGCGAGGGCGAGCCGGCCTGGGACGGGCGGTCGCTCGGCTCCGGCCGACCCGGCTGGCACATCGAGTGCTCCGTGATCTCCCGGGCCCACCTGCCGGCGCCGTTCACGGTGCAGGGCGGCGGCTCCGACCTGCGGTTCCCGCACCACGAGTTCTCCGCCGCGCACGCCACCGCCGTCGACGGCCTGCCGCTCGCGCACACCTACGCGCACACCGGCATGGTGGCCCTGGACGGCGAGAAGATGTCCAAGTCCCTCGGCAACCTCGAACTCGTCTCCCGCCTGCGGGCGCGGGGCGTCGAGCCGGTGGCCGTCCGCGCGGCGATCCTCGCGCACCACTACCGGTCGGACTGGGAGTGGTCCGAGCAGGTGCTGGCCGACGCCCAGGCGCGGGTGGCCCGCTGGCGCGCCGCCGTGGACGGACCGCATGCCGCCGCCGGTGTCGCCGTGCTGGACGCGGTGCACGCGGCGCTCTCAGATGACCTCGACGCCCCCCGCGCGCTGGAGGCCCTCGACGCATGGGCGGCCGGCACCCTGCCGGGCCTGGCGGAGGCGGCCGCCGACCCGGTGCCGGTGGTCGACGTCGTGGCGGCGCTGCTGGGTCTGCGCCTGCGGTGACCTTGCCGGGTGCGGCCGGTCGTCAGCGTCCGCCGCGCCCGCGCAGGTAGCGCTCGAACTCCCGCGCGATCGACTCGCCCGAGGCCTCCGGCAGCTGCTGGGTGTCCTGGGCCTCCTCGAGCTGCCGGACGTAGGCGGCGACGTCGGGGTCCTCGGCGGCCAGCTCGTCCACGCCGCGCTGCCAGGCCCGCGCGTCGTCCTCCAGCCCGCGCGTGGACACGCTCACGTGCAGCAGGTCCTCGACCGCCTCGACCAGCCCGAGCAGCGTCTTGGGGGAGGGCGCCTGGGCCACGTAGTGGGGCACCGTCCCCCACAGCGAGAGGCTCGGCAGGCCGCGGCGCGCGGCCTCGTCCGCGATGACGCCGATGATCCCGGTGGGCCCCTCGTAGACCGGACGGTCCGCGCCGACGGCCACCCGCACGTCCACGAGCGGCGAGGTTGGGCGGGCGCGCAGGGGCCGGGTGTGGGGCACGTCCGCCAGCAGCGCGCCCAGCGTCACGACGGCGTCCACGTCACGCGCGTCGGCCGCCGTGAACAGCTCCTCGAGGAACGCGCGCCACCGCACGTTCGGCTCCACGCCGACGGCGAGGAGCACGCGCACCCCGTCCGGCGGGGCGGCCTCGCCCGCGACGGGCCGGCCCTCCCGGTCCAGGAGCGCCTCGTGCAGGGTGACCGCCGGCCAGTCCAGCGTCCCCAGCCCGTCGGCGTCGCGCCGGACCAGCGGCCGGGTGACCTGGTAGTCGTAGAACTCGCCGTCGCACACCCGTCCCGCGTCCCCGGCGTCCCACTGCTCCCGCAGCGCACCCAGGGCCCCGGTCGCGGCCTCCCCGGCGTCGTTCCACCCCTCGAAGGCCAGCAACAGGACCGTGGGGGCCCGCCGCCCGGCCTCGAGCTCGTCCACGGTCGCCGTCAGGTGGGTCCGCAGCGGGCCCAGGACGTCGTCCGGCTGGTCCTCGGAGGTAGCGTCGGTCATGGCGGCCAGCCTAGACACGGCCCGACGACGGGGCCACGGCCCGCGACCCGCCCCGCACACCCCGGCGGCGGCGCTCGATAGGATGCACTCCATGCCCCGCCACCCCGCGCCCGCCCCGGACGACCGTGCCCGCCGCCTGCCGCGCGCCGTCCTGTGGGACATGGACGGCACCCTCGTGGACACGGAGCCCCTGTGGAACGCCGTCCAGCGCCGCCTGGTGGTCGAGCACGGCGGCACCTGGTCGGATGACCTGGCCGCCTCCCTCGTGGGACGCCCCCTCGACGAGGGAGCGCGACGCCTGCAGGAGGCCGGGCTGGACCTGCCCGTGCAGCGGATCATCGACCTGACGATGGACGAGGTCGTCCAGGGGGTCGTCGGCGGGGTGCCGTGGCGGCCGGGCGCCCGGGAGCTGCTCGTCGCGCTCGCCGAGGCCGGTGTGCCGGGCGCCCTCGTGACGATGTCCCATGCCCCACTGGCCCGCGCGCTGGCCGAGCGGGCGCCGGCGGGCACCCTGGACGTCGTCGTCTCGGGGGACATGGTCTCCCGGGGCAAGCCCGACCCGGAGGCGTACCGGCTGGGCCTGCAGCTGCTGGCCGAGCGGACACCGGGGCTGACGGCCGCCGACTGTGTGGCGGTCGAGGACTCCCCGGTGGGCGTCGGCGCGGCCGTGGCCGCGGGACTGCCGACGGTCGGCGTGCCCAGCGTGCTGCCGCTGCCGACGGGGCTCGCGACCGTCGAGTGGACGACGCTCGCCGGCCGCACGCCGGCCGACCTCGCCGCGGTCCGTCGGGTCGCCGCCGCGCGCGGGCCCGGGGCGGACGGGGCCGGATGAGCGGGCCCGCCTCCGTCCGGCTGGGCACGATCGCCGGCGCACCGGTGCGCCTGTCCTGGTCCTGGCTCCTGATCGCCGCGGTCATCACCCTCGCGTTCGGCCCGCAGATCCAGCGCGCGCTGCCCTTGATCGGCGGCGGCGCCTACGGGGTGGCCCTGGGGTACGCCGTGCTCCTGGCCCTCTCCGTCCTGGTCCACGAGGCCGCCCACGCCCTCACCGGCCGCGCCTTCGGCCAGCGCACCGAGGAGATCGCGCTCACCCTGTGGGGCGGGCACACCCAGTTCCGCAGCCCGTCCGCCCGACCGCTGGACACGGTCCTCACCGCGATGGCCGGCCCCGCCGCGAACCTCGTGCTCGCGGGCCTCGCCCATCTGGCGGCCCGCGCCGTGCCCGGCCCGTCCGTCCCCGCCCTGCTGCTCGAGGTCACGGTGTGGGCCAACCTCCTCCTGGCCGCGTTCAACGCGCTGCCGGGCACCCCGCTCGACGGCGGCCGCATGGTCGAGTCCGCCGTCTGGGCCGCCACCGGCTCCCGGGCCCGCGGCGTCGAGGCGGCCGGCTGGGCGGGGCGCGTCGTCGCGGTGGGCGTCCTCGTGGCGGTGCTCGGCCCCCCGATCCTCGCGGGCCGCGCGCCGGACCTGTTCGTCGTCGTCCTGGCGGCCTGGGTCGCCCTCACCCTGTGGCGGGGCGCGGACGAGGCCGTGCGCCACGGGCGCTGGAGCCGCCGGCTGGAGGCCCTGCGGCTCGAGCAGGTCGAGGCGCCCGCCATCGCCCTGCCCGAGCACCTCAGCGTCGCCGAGGCCCTGGCCCAGGCGGACGGCGGCCGCCGCGCCGTCGTGGCCGTGGACGGGGCCGGTCGGCCCCGCGGCGTGCTGGACCTCACGGCCGCGGCGGGCCTCACCCCGGCGCGCCGCACGACCACCGCCCTGGCCGCGGTCGCCGTCGCGCTGGCCCCGGAGGCCGTCCTCGTCCGCGACGACGTCCCCGCCGCCGGTCCCGACCTGGCCGCCCGCCTGGCCGCCCTCCAGACCCCCGTGTGGGTGCTGACCGACGCGCACGGCCTCGTGCGCTCCGTGGTGCCCCGCGAGACGATCCTCGCCGCCGTCGACGCGACGCGGCGTCCCTGAACCGAAGGAGCCCCCCATGACCGAACCCACCGGCGTGAGCGCGCGCCGCGGCCCCCTGCGGGCCGGCCAGCGCGTGCAGATCAAGGACGCGAAGGGCCGCCTCAACACGATCACCCTGCTGCCCGGCGGGGAGTTCCACAGCTATCAGGGCGTGCTGCGGCACGACGACCTGATCGGCGGCTTCGAGGGCGTCGTGGTCGAGAACTCGGCCGGCCAGCCGTACCAGGTGCTGCGCCCCCTGCTGAACGACTTCGTCCTGTCCATGCCCCGCGGCGCCACGGTGGTCTACCCGAAGGACGCGGCGCAGATCGTGCAGCAGGCGGACATCTTCCCGGGCGCCGTCGTGGTCGAGGCCGGCGTGGGCTCCGGCGCCCTGTCCATGTCCCTGCTGCGCGCCGTGGGCGACCACGGGCGCCTGCACTCCTACGAGCGCCGCCCGGAGTTCGCGGACGTCGCCCGGGCCAATGTGGAGGCCTTCTTCGGCGCCGAGCACCCCGCCTGGTCGGTGCACCTCGGCGACGCGCAGGAGGAGATGCCCAAGGTCCACGAGCCGGGCTCCGTGGACCGGGTGGTCCTGGACATGCTGGCCCCCTGGGAGTGCCTCGACGCCGTCGCCGAGGTCCTGGCCCCCGGCGGTGTGTGGCTGAACTACGTGGCCACCGCCACCCAGCTCTCCCGCGTGGCCGAGGCCATCCGGGACTCGGGCCGCTTCACGCAGGTCGAGGCCAACGAGACGCTCGTGCGCGGCTGGCACCTGGACGGGCTCGCCGTGCGCCCCGACCACCGCATGGTCGCGCACACCGGCTTCCTCCTCACGGCCCGCCGCCTGGCCTCGGGCGAGGAGGCGCTGCGGCTGAAGAAGCGCTCCAAGGTCTCCGAGTTCAAGGCCGAGGACGTCGAGGCCTGGCAGCCGGCCGACGAGGCCCGGTGGACGCCCGAGGCCCTCGGCGAACGGCCGGTCACGGACAAGAAGGCGCGCAAGGCGGCGAAGGAGGCCCGCCTCATGGCCGCGCGGTCACGCGCCGCCGAGCAGGGCGTGGACGCGTACGGTGGGAGGACCCCGACCGGGGAGCAGGACTGAGTGGACGGAGCACCGGTGGACCACCACGCGCAATCAGGCACGGAGCACGCCGAGCAGCGCCTCGCCGAGGCGCGGGAGCTGCTGCGGCAATCCCAGGCCGAGGCCGAACGGCTGCGGCACCAGCTGCAGTCCGCCCAGCGGCACGCCGCCGGCCTGAGCGAACGCCGTCGGGCCGCCGAGGCCCAGACGCAGACGGCCGCCCGCAACAACCGGCGCATGGTCGAGCTGCTCGAGGCCACGCGCGCCGAGATCACGACGCTCAAGGAGAACCTGGACGCCGTCACGCATCCGCCGTTCACCTTCGCCACCCTCGAGGCCGTGCACGCCCCGCGCGAGCCCGAGGAGGGCGTGGAGACCGGCGCCGTGGTGCGCGGGGGAGCGGACGTCGTGCAGAACGGCCGGCGGCTGCGCGTGACGGTCTCCCCGCTGCTCGACGCCGGCCGCCTCACCCCCGGCGCCCAGGTGCTGCTGGACGAGTCCAGCTCGATCGTCGGCGTCGCCCCGGGCACGGGTTCGGGTCAGCTGCTGCGCGTCAAGGAGGCGCTGCCCGACGGCGGCCTCGTCCTGGCCGGCACGGCGGACGAGGAGCGCGTGGTGCGGCGCGCGCCCGCGCTGGAGGGCGTCGACCTGCGCCACGGGGACGCCGTCACCGTGGACGCCCGCGTCGAATGGGCGCTGCGGCGGGTCGAGCTGTCCGAGGTGGACGAGGTGCTGCTGGAAGAGGTCCCGGACGTCACGTTCGAGGACATCGGCGGCCTCGGCCCGCAGATCGACCGGATCCGCGAGGCCGTCGAGATCCCGTTCCTGCACCCCGAGGTCTACCGCGAGCACGGCCTGCGGGCCCCCAAGGGGATCATGCTGTACGGCCCGCCCGGCACCGGCAAGACCATGCTCGCCAAGGCCGTGGCCAACGCCCTCTCGGCCCGCAGCGCGGACGGCGAGCGCTCGTTCTTCCTCAACGTCAAGGGGCCCGAGCTGCTGAACAAGTACGTGGGCGAGACCGAGCGGCAGATCCGGGTCATCTTCGACCGGGCCCGCGAGAAGGCCGACGCCGGCTTCCCCGTGGTCATCTTCTTCGACGAGATGGAGTCGCTGTTCCGCACGCGCGGCTCCGGCGTCTCCTCGGACGTGGAGACCACGATCGTCCCGCAGCTGCTCACCGAGATCGACGGCGTCGAGGCCCTCGAGAACGTGATCGTCATCGGCGCCTCCAACCGCGAGGACATGATCGACCCGGCCGTGCTCCGCCCCGGCCGACTGGACGTGAAGATCCGCGTGGACCGTCCCGACGCCGCCGGCGCCGCGGAGATCATGGCCAAGCACCTCACCGCGGACGTGCCCCTGCACGCCGACGACGTCGCGGCGGCCGGCTCCGCGGACGCGGCCCGCGCGACGCTCATCGCCCGGACGGTCGCCGCCCTCTACGACCGCGGCGCGGACACCGCGCTGGCGGAGCTGACGGACGTGTCCGGCACGACCCACGCCCTGCACCTGGCCGACCTCGTCTCGGGCGCCGTGGTGGCCGACGTCGTGGACCGGGCCAAGCGGCACGCGGTCCGCGACTACCTCGCCGCCGGCCAGGCCCCGGCCGCGCTCGGCGTCCGCGAGGGCCACCTGCGCGAGGCCGTGGCCGCGGTGCTCGAGGACCAGACGGACCTGCTGGCCACGGTCGCGCCCGCCGAGTGGGCGCGCACCTCCGGCTGGCGCGGTCCTCGGCTGCGCTCGCTGCGCATGGTCCGGGGGGTCGAGGCATGAGCGCGTTCGGCCGCGGGGCCGCGGACGGCTTCGCCCGGGCCGTCGACGTCGGCCCGACCCCCGCCTTCGAGGGCCAGCGCCGGCTGTTCCACGGCGCGGCCGTGCCCCCGAACGGGAGGGACGCCGCCGGCTGGGGCGTGCACCGGGTGATGGGCACGGAGACCGAGTTCGGCATCCACGCGCCGGCCAACCCGGGGGCGCACCACAGCGTGCTCTCGGTCGAGCTCGTGAACGCGTACGCGGACCTGGTCACCCGGTCCGGCTCGGCGGTGGCCGGCACGGAGTGGGACTACACGGGGGAATCGCCGCTCGTGGACGCCCGCGGCTGGCGGCTGCCGCGTTCGGCGGCGCACCCCTCGCAGCTGACCGACGAGGCGCTCGTGGGCCCGGACGGGGAGCCCGTGCACCTGCTGCTGTCCACCGTGCTGGCCAACGGCGCGCGCTGGTACGTGGACCACGCCCACCCGGAGTACTCGTCGCCGGAGACGACCACCCCGCGGGACGCCATGGTGTGGGACGCCGCCGGGGACCTGGTCGCCCAGGCGGCGGCCGAGCACATCGGCCAGGCCGAGGGCGCCCCGGAGGTGCTGGTCTACAAGAACAACGTGGACGGCAAGGGCCAGTCCTACGGCGCGCACGAGAACTACCTCGTGGCCCGGTCCCTCGACTTCGAGGAGCTCACCGCCGTCCTGCTGCCGTTCTTCGCGGCGCGGCAGGTGCTCGTGGGCGCGGGCCGTGTGGGACTCGGCCCGGCGGGGGAGCGGCCGGGCTTCCAGCTGTCGCAGCGGGCCGACTACTTCGAGGAGCCCGTGGGACTGGAGACCACGATCCACCGGCCGATCGTCAACACGCGGGACGAGCCGCACGCCCGTCCCGAGGCCTACCGCCGACTCCACGTGATCATCGGCGACGCGACGCTGAGCCAGCACGCCACGTGGTTGCGGATGGGCATGACCGCGCTCGTCCTCGCGATGGCCGAGGCCGGGACGGCGCCCCGGCTCACCCTGGACGACCCGGTGGCCGCGTTGCAGACGATCAGCCACGACCCGGGACTGCGGGCCACGGTGCCCCTGCTCGAACGCACCGCGGACGGCCCCGTGCGCCGGCACTGGACCGGGCTGCAGATCCTGCGGTCGTACCTGGACGCGGCCCGCGCCCACTGCGCCGCCTTCGGGGTGACGGATCCGCAGACGCGCGAGGTGCTGGAGGCCTGGGCCGTCGACCTCGACGACGCCACCGCGGATCCGCTGTCCCTGAGCGACCGCGCCGACTGGGCGGCCAAGCTGCGCGTCCTCGAGGGCCTGCGGGCCCGCACGGGCGCGGACTGGACCGACCCCCGCCTCGCGATGGTGGACCTGCAGTACGCCGACCTCCGCCCGGCCCGCTCCCTGCACCGCCGCCTCGTGGCCGCCGGCGCCCTCCGGACGCTCGCCGACGAGGCGGAGATCCGTGCCGCCGTCGGCACGCCGCCGCGGGCCACCCGCGCGTGGACCCGCGGCAACCTCGTGGGCCGCCACGGTGACCGCGTGGCCGGCGCCGCGTGGGAGACCCTGCTGCTGCGCGGGGCGGGGGAGCGGGTGCACCGGCTGCACCTGGCCGAGCCGCTGGTCGGCGCCGCCGTGGACCTGCCCGGCTGGTGGGAGGACGCCGCCGCGCCTCGGCCCGACGACGAGGCGCTCGTGGCCACGCTGCCGCCGCTGTTCGGCGCGCGGGCCTGAGGCGAGGGCGGGCGCTCAGCCCGTGACGGCCGCGCGCACGCGGCCCAGCAGGGCGTCCGCCCGCGCGACGAGACGGTCCGCCCGGTCGACGTCGGTGCGCAGGACGCCCTCCAGGCCCTCGTCGCGGAGGGGGCCCAGGTTGGTCTCGAGGGTCACCGCGGCGGCGGTGAGGCCGCCCCGGACGCAGCCGAGCGCCGCACCGACGTCGGAGAGCACGTTCGGGTTCGCCGCGTCCAGCACACGCTCGGCCAGGTCCAGTGCACGTTCGGCGGTGTCGACGATCCCGCGGGGTGGCCGGACGGCCTCGGCCAGGGCGGCCTGGATCGCGGCCGAGCGCCGGGCCCGGGCCTCCGGGGTGTCGCGGGGCAGCCCGAACGCCTCGGCCACGGCGCCGAAGCCCCGCTCGTCGCCGTCGGCGAGGCCGAGGCACGCCGCGATCAGGCCCTCCGATGCCTGGGCGTCCTCCTCGGCCGCGCTGAACCGGGCCGCCATGGCCAGCAGTCCGGCGCCCTCGGCGACCGCGAGCGCGCCCGTCGCGCCGCCGCCGGGGGTGGGCTCGCCGGAGGCGAGGCGCCCCAGATAGCTCTCGATGCTCTCGTCGCGGATCATGCCCCCACCGTGCCAGACCGGGCCCGACCGCGGCCCGCCCTCAGGCGCGCTCCCAGGAGGCGACCGGCCCCGGGACGATCGTGAACAGCGGGTGCACGTCGGGGACGGGCGTGTCCGACCACCGTTCGAGCCAGGCGGGGCTGCGCGCGGCCAGTTTGGCGCACAGGTGACGCCACTCCAGGTCGCGCTGGCCCGTGGTGGCCGGGATCGGTGCGAGACCGGTGGGCGGGATGCGCACCGCGCCGTCGGGGGCGGGGCACGGCCGGTCGATCCGGGAGTGGTCGAAGCGATAGCCGCGCGCCGTGGCCTCGGCCTCGAGGCCGGAGAGGAACGCGCCGACGGCGCCGGACGGGTCCGGGTGCTCCCGGAACCTCAGCAGCTGCGGGTGGTCCCGATACCCGCGCGTGCGGCCGGCCAGGACGGCCTGCGCGAGCAGGGCCTCGCGCCAGGCCCCCGTCAGGCCCTGGCGGTCGAGGTGGCGGGGGTGAAGGGTCCACAGGCGCATGCCCCCATCCTGCCAGCGCGGGGCAACCCGGGGACGTGGGGCTGAAACGTGGCCCGCGCGTGGGGCAGGATGGGTGGACGCGGACGGAGCACACCGACCCGCGTCGACGCACGAGGAGGCCACCATGTCCCAGGAGCAGATCCGCCCACGCCCGTCCGGCGGCGACGACGAGACCGGCGCCGCGGCGGGCCAGGCGCACGTGAAGCCCGCAGCCCAGGACCAGGGCCTGGACAGCCTGCTGGACGAGATCGACTCGGTGCTGGAGTCCAACGCCGAGGAGTTCGTCAAGGGCTTCGTCCAGAAGGGCGGCCAGTGACCGACGCGGACCGCGCCCGCCGGATCTTCGGTCTGGAGACGGAGTACGGCGTCCAGCACTGGAACCCGGAGGGGCGCCCGCTCAGTCCCGAAGAGGTCGTCCGCTACCTCTTCCGGCCCGTCGTCGAGTGGGGGAGGTCCTCGAACGTGTTCGTGGCCAACGGCTCCCGGCTCTATCTCGACGTCGGCTCCCACCCCGAGTACGCGACCGCCGAGTGCTCGACGCTCGACGAGCTCATCGCCTCGGACGGTGCGGGGGACCTGCTGCTGCACGACCTCGTGGTCCAGGCCGAGGAGCGCATGGCCGCGGACGGGGTCGGCGGCCGGATCCACCTCTACCGCAACAACGCCGACTCCTCGGGCAGTTCCTACGGCTCCCACGAGAACTACCTGCTGCGCCGGCGCACCGAGTACCGGCGGCTCACCGAGGCGCTCGTCCCGTTCCTCGTCTCCCGGCAGATCCTCGTGGGCGCGGGCCGCGTCGTGCCCGCCGGCACGTGGCCCGAGGGCGAGGGCCCGGCCCACTTCGCGTTCTCCCAGCGCGCCGACTTCGTGCAGGACGGCGTGTCCTCCTCCACCACGCGGTCCCGGCCGATCATCAACACGCGGGACGAACCGCACGCGGACGCCTCCGAGTACCGGCGCCTCCACGTGATCGTGGGGGACACGAACCTCTCCGAGCACACCCACCTGCTGCGCTTCGGCGCCACCGACCTGCTGCTGCGGATGATCGAGGCGGGCTTCCCGCTCGGGGACCGCGTCGTCGCCCACCCCACCCGCGCAGTGCGGCAGATCTCGCACGACCTCACCGGCACGGCCCGCATCGCGCTCCGGGAGGGGGAGGCCTCCGCGCTCGAGCTGCAGGAGCACTACCTCGAGCGGGCCCGCGCCTTCGTCGCCGCGGAGGGTGCCCACCACGACCGGGTGGGGGAGATCCTCACCCTGTGGGGCGAGGTGCTCGACGCCGTCCGCACCGGTGACCGGTCCCGCATCGAGGACCGCATCGACTGGGCGATCAAGCTGCGCCTGCTGGAGGACTACCGGGCCCGCCACGACCTGAGCTGGGACGCGCCCCGTCTCGCCCAGCTGGACCTGGCCTTCCACGACATCGACCCCGACCGGGGGCTGTTCCGCCTGCTGCTGCGGCGCGGCGCCGTCGCGCGCCTGCTGCCCGAGGACGCCGCCCGGTCCGCCGTGGAGACCGCCCCGCCCACCACCCGGGCCCGCGTGCGCGCGGACTTCGTGTCTCGCGCCCGGGCGCGCGGCCTGGACTACGCCGTCGACTGGACGACCCTGAAGCTCACCGACCATCCGCTGCACGCGATCGTGACGAAGGACCCGTTCGACACGTCGTCGGCCGCCGTCGACCGGCTGTTCGGGCGAATCGCCTGACAGCGCACGCCCAGGACGCGCCGTTAGGGTGACTCGCATGAGTTCGTTCGAGACCCCCCAGCCCCCGACGGCCAGCCGCCGTCGCCGCCTGCTGCCGCTGCTGTCGCTCGGCGCCGCGGGCCTGATGCTGGCCACCGCCTGCGCCACCGGCGACGACGGCGCGGACCAGCCCCACAGCGACACCGCGTCGGCCTCCACGTCGGCCGCCCCCGAGCGGGCGGCCGTCGGCGAGGGCCAGGGGGAGCCGGACGCCCTGGCGGGCGTCACCTTCACGGAGGGCGACGGCGGGGCGCCGACGGTCGAGATCGACGGGGAGATCGACACCGACCAGCCCACCACGCGCGTGCTGACCGCCGGCGAGGGGGAGCAGGTGCAGGAGGGCGACGTCCTGAAGATGTCGATCGCCGTCGTCGATCCGGCCAGCGGCGAGGTGGTCGCCGAGAACTTCAGCGGCGAACCGGAGGCCGTGCCCGTGGACGACCAGCTCAAGTCCATGAACCCGGAGATCCACGAGATGCTGGTGGGCAACGGCGCCGGCACGATCGTCGCCGCGTACAGCCCCGAGTACGACGTCCCCGTCCCGCAGACCGAGAGCGCGTCGCCGAGCGCCTCCCCCTCCACCCAGACGCAGCCCGCCCAGCTGTTCGTCTACAAGATCGACGCCATCCTGCCGAAGCAGGCCGAGGGCGAGGAGGTGACCGAGCGGGACGAGCGCCTGCCCGACGTCACCGTGGACGAGGAGAGCGGCCGGCCGAGCATCGCGAAGCCCGACGGCGAGGCGCCTCAGGAGCTGGTGGTCCAGCCCCTGATCGAGGGCGAGGGCCGCGAGGTCGGCGCGGACGACACCGTGACCGTGCAGTATGAGGGCGTGACGTGGTCCGACGGTGAGGTCTTCGACTCCTCGTGGGAGACGGGCCAGGCGATCACGTTCTCCCTCAACCAGGTCATCGAGGGCTGGAAGGAGGGCCTGGCCGGCCAGAAGGTGGGCTCGCGCGTCCTCCTGTCGATCCCGGCCGAGAAGGCCTACGGTGAGGAGGGCAGCCCGCCGGACATCGGCGAGAACGAGCCCCTGCTGTTCGTGGTGGACATCCTGGACGCCCAGGCGTCCGCCACCCCGTCGGCGAACTGACCCCGTCCACGAGAACCCAGAGGAGAGCACCGTGTCCTTCGGACAGCGCGACTACGACCGCACCAAGCCCGAGATCGACTTCCCGGGCGAGACCCCGCCCACCGAGCTCGTGGTGGAGGACCTGATCGAGGGCTCCGGCCCGGCCGTCGAGGCCGGCTCCCGCGTGCAGGTCCACTACGTGGGCGTGGCCTGGTCCACCGGCGAGGAGTTCGACGCGTCGTGGAACCGCGGCACCCCGCTGCCCCTGACCGTCGGCGTCGGCCAGGTCATCGCCGGCTGGGACCAGGGCCTGCTCGGCATGAAGGTCGGCGGCCGCCGCCGCCTCGAGATCCCGCCGCACCTGGGCTACGGCGCCCGCGGCGCCGGCTCCGCGATCGGGCCGAACGAGACGCTCATCTTCGTCTGCGACCTCGTCTCGGTCGACTGACCCCGGACCCCGTGACCCCACCCGCCCCGCGGCGCGCCGGCGACGAGGCCGCCGAGCGCATCATCTCGCTGCTGTGGCTGCTGCTCTCGGTCCCGCACGGCCTCGAGCGTGACCGGATCCGACGGCAGGTCGTCGGCTATGAGGGGCTCACGGACACCGCCTTCGAGAAGCTCTTCCAGCGGGACCGCCGCGTGCTGCGCGCCGTGGGGGTGCCGCTGGAGACGCTCGAACCCGCGGGCTTCGACGAGGGCGAGGCGGGGGTGCGGCACCGCGTCGTCCGCGATGCGTTGCTGCTGCGCGACCTCGACCTCACCGTGGACGAGCGCCGCGCCCTTGTGCGGGCGCGGCGCCTGTGGGGCGACTCGCCGTTGCGCGCGGACGTCGTCCGCGCCGTGGGCCTGCTGTTCCAGCCGGCCACCGACCTCACGGGCGACGACGAGCTGGCCGGCTACCACACCCTCATGCCCCGGGCCGACCCCCGACTCGAGGCCCTCACCCAGGCCGTGGCCGACGAGGCCGTGCTGCGCTTCCCCTACCGCGACGCGCGCGGGCGGGCCACCCGGCGCACCGTGCGGGCCTGGTTCCTCACCCTCGTGCGCGGCCGCTGGTACCTCACCGGCTGGGACCTGGACCGCGCCGCCGAGCGCAGCTTCCGGCTCACCCGGATGGAGGGGGAGCCGCGCCGCCTCGAACGGGCGACGGACGCTCCCGGCCGTCCCGAGGACCACGACCACGCCGGCCTCGTGGCGCGCCTGGCCGGACAGGCCGACGCCGAGCGGGTCCGCGTGTGGCTCGCGCCCGGCCGGGGCCAGGGCGTCCGCGCTGTCGGCGAGCCCGCCGAGCCCCGCGTCGAGGACGGCGCCGCACCCGGACCCGGCTGGGAGCTCTGGGAGGCCCCGGCCGGACCGCGCGAAGACGGCCTCGCCGCGGAGATCGGCGGCCTGCTGGGCCGCGCCGTGCCCTCGACCGCGCACCCGGACCTGACGGACCGCGTCCGCGCGGGCCTGGCCGCCGCGGCGGCCGCCCACGCCGGCCCCGCCGACCCGGCCCTGCTCGAGGTCCCGCTCGCCGCGCCCGTCCGGCGTCGCGCCCGCGACTCGAGCGAGGACCTCGTGGGCCGCCTGCTCGACATCGTGGGGCTGGCCAACCGGGCCGGCGGGGTGGACCGGGCGGAGCTGCGCGCGCGTCTCGGGATCACCGACGAGCGCCTCGACGCCGACCTCGAGACGCTGCGCTACTGCGGCATGCCCGAGCGCGACTTCCCCGGCTTCCAGTTCGAGGTGGCGGAGGTGGCCGGCCGCGTCCACGTGGAGCGCGCCGCCGACCTGGCCGGTCCCGTGCGCCTGACGCGCCCCGAGGCGCACAGCCTCGTCGCCGCCCTGCAGACGGTCGCGGACCTGCCGGTGCTGGACGAGGCCGACCGGGAGGCCGCCCGCTCCGCTCAGCGCCGGATCCGCGCCGCGGTCCTGGACGCGGGGGCCCCGGACGCGGACGACGCGGACGACGCCGCCCTCCAGGAGGCCGAGGCGCACACCGCCGGCGAGCCCCCGGTCGCCGTCGCCGCCCACTGGGACGTGGCCGTGGACCCCGCGACGGTGCGCACCCTGCTGGCCGCCGTGGCGGAGCGGGCCGTCGTCCACCTGATCTACCGCTCCGTGCATGCGGACGCCCTCACCGAGCGGGACGTGGAGCCGCTGGCCGTGGTGCAGGACGGGGCGCGCCTCTACCTGCAGGCGTGGTGCCGTCGCGCCGAGGACCACCGGGTGTTCCGGGTGGACCGGATCAGCGCGCCCGCACCGACGGGGGAGACGTTCGCGCCCCGGGCCCGGCCCGCGCGCTGGCGGGTCCATCCCGACGATGCCGCGGGGGTGCCCGTGCTGCTGCGCTGGGCCCATCCCGTCCGCGACGCGGCCGCCGGCTACCGCCCGGACGCCCAGGCCGACCTGCCCGACGGCGACCGGCTCACCCGGGTGCATCTGACCGACGCCGGCGTGGCGGCCGCGCTGGTCGGACGCCACGGCGGCGCCGTCGAGGTGCTGGCCCCCGCGGACCTCCGGGCGTCCGTGGCGGACGCGCTGGGCGATGCCCTCGCGGCCCTGCCGGCGCGGTAGCCTAGACCCCGGAAACCCATCGAAAGGACCCCTCATCATGGCTGGACTCCAGGGCTGGCAGCTCGTCATCATCATCCTGCTCGCGATCCTGCTCTTCGCGGCCCCGAAGCTGCCCGCGATGGCCCGCAACCTCGGCCAGTCGATGCGCATCTTCTCCTCCGAGGTGAAGCAGATGCGCACTGAGGGCAAGGGCACGACGGACGAGCGCTCCGGCGCCGGCTCCACCGCCGCGGACGAGCCGGTCGAGGGCCGCGTCGTCGAGCGTGACGAGACCGACCCGCGCGACCCGCGCTGAGCCGGAAGGACCCCCACCCGATGACCGAGGTCGACGAGGTCGCCCGCCGCACCCGGCGCCGCCGGAAGCAGCGGGACAACCCCACCGGCGAGATGCCGCTCCGCGAGCACCTCACGGAGCTGCGCAACCGACTGCTGAAGTCGGCGCTCGCCGTCGCCGTCGGCATGGTGATCGGCTTCCTCGTCTACCAGCCGGTCATGGCCGAGCTGTACCGGCCGATCAAGGAGCTGTCCGAGCAGGGCTACACGGCGGCGATCGCCTACGACACCGTCGCCTCGCCGTTCGACATCATGCTGAAGATCAGCATGTTCATCGGCCTCATCCTGTCCAGCCCCGTGTGGCTCTACCAGATCTGGGCGTTCATCGTGCCCGGACTGAAGAAGTCGGAGAAGAAGTACGCCCTCGGCTTCATCGCGGCGGCCGTGCCGCTGTTCGTGTTCGGCCTCGCGCTCGGCTGGCTCGTGATGCCGCAGGCCGTCCAGTTCTTCGGAGGATTCACGCCCGACGGGGGCGGCATCCTCCCGACGGCGTCGGTGTACATCAGCTTCGTCACGCGTCTCTACCTGGCGTTCGGCGTGGCCATGGTCCTGCCGGTGCTGTTGGTGGGACTGAACATGCTCGGCATCCTGCCGGGCCGCACGATCGTCCACCACTGGCGCATCACCGTCTTCGTGATCATGCTGATCGCCGCGATCGCCGCCCCCGGTGCGGACGCCATCTCCATGTTCTACATGGCGATCCCGCTCGTCGTCCTCTTCGGCGTGGCCATCGTCCTGTGCCTGTGGGGGGACCGGCGTCGCGACCGTCGGAAGGGCCAGCGCGAGGTGGACGTCGAGGCGGAGCTCGCCGCAGGCCCGAAGCCGCTCGATCAGATCTGAGCGGCGTCCGCCGCGGCCCTCCCGCCCGGACGCACGAGCACGACGGTGTCCGGACCCGCCAGTAGGGTGGGGCCATGGCCCACCACCCCGCGTCCGCGACCCCGCACGACGAGCCCGAGCTGAGCCCGGCGGAGCGCTACGCCCGTGCCCGGGCGGCTCGGCACCACGCCGGCTCCGAGCTCGGCCGGTTCGCCGCACGCGTGGGCTTCCCCCTCGACGACTTCCAACGCCGCGCGTGCGCCGAGGTCGAGGACGGCCACGGCGTCCTCGTCGCGGCGCCCACCGGTGCCGGCAAGACGGTGGTCGGCGAGTTCGCCGTCCACCTGGCCCTGGCCCGCGGCACGAAGGCGTTCTACACCACCCCCATCAAGGCCCTCAGCAACCAGAAGCACGCGGACCTCGCCCGCGTGCACGGTGCGGAGAACGTCGGCCTGCTCACGGGGGACACCTCCGTCAATCCGGATGCGCCCGTCGTCGTGATGACCACCGAGGTGTTGCGCAACATGCTGTACGCGCAGTCCGACACCCTCATCGACCTCGGCTTCGTCGTCATGGACGAGGTCCACTACCTCGCCGACCGGTTCCGGGGCCCGGTGTGGGAGGAGGTCATCATCCACCTTCCCGAGCACGTGCAGCTGATCTCCCTGTCCGCCACGGTGTCGAACGCCGAGGAGTTCGGCGCCTGGCTCGACACGGTCCGGGGCGCCACCACCGTGATCGTCTCCGAACACCGGCCGGTGCCGCTGTGGCAGCACGTCATGGCCGGGGGCCGGCTCTACGACCTGTTCGCCGAGGACATCGCCTTCGAGGACACCGCGGACCGGGACGGGGAGGCCCTGCTCAACCCCGAGCTCAAGCGCCTGGGGGAGGAGGCCGAGCGCCGGTTCCAGCGCGCGGACTGGGGACGGCCCGGGCGGCAGCAGCACCGCGACGGGCGCGGGGGCGGCCAGAAGGGTCGGGCCAGGGGCGGCCGGCGCACGACTCGCGACGGCGGCCGGGGCCGGAACGGCTCCTCCGCGCTGGACCGGGAGCGGCCGGTCTCCGGTCGGCCGGGCGGTCACGACGGCGGCCAGCGGCGCGGACCGCGGCTGTCCACGTCGCGCCCGGAGATGATCCGGGCCCTCGACCGCGACGGGCTGCTGCCGTGCATCACCTTCATCTTCTCGCGGACCGGCTGTGACGCCGCCGTGGAGCAGTGCCTCGGGGCCGGGCTCGACCTCACCACGGCGCGGGAGAAGGCGCTCGTGGCCGAGCGGGTCGAGGAGGCGGCGCGCCTGCTGCCCGTCGAAGACCTGGAGATCCTCGGGTTCTGGGCGTGGCGGGACGGCCTGTCCCGGGGCTTCGCGGCCCACCACGCCGGCATGCTGCCCCCGTTCAAGGAGGCCGTCGAGGACCTGTTCGCCGCCGGCGCGCTCAAGGCCGTGTTCGCCACGGAGACCCTCGCCCTCGGCATCAACATGCCGGCCCGCTCCGTGGTGATCGAGAAGCTGGTCAAGTTCAACGGCGAGAACCACGTCGACATCACGCCGGGGGAGTACACCCAGCTGACGGGCCGGGCGGGCCGCCGCGGCATCGACGTCGAGGGCCACGCCGTGGTGATGTGGCGTCCCGGGCTGGACCCGGCCGCCGTCGCGGGCCTGGCCTCGCGCCGCACGTACCCGCTGCGCTCCTCGTTCCGGCCCACCTACAACATGTCCGCGAACCTGCTGGCACAGGTCGGGGCGGAGCGGGCACGGGGCATCCTCGAGTCCTCGTTCGCCCAGTTCCAGGCGGACCGCTCCGTGGTGGGGCTGGCCCGCGAGGTCCGTTCGAAGCAGGCCAGCCTCGAGAAGTACGAGGAGGCCATGCAGTGTCACCTCGGCGACTTCGCCGAGTACCTCACCCTGCGCAAGGAGCTCGCGGCCGCGGAGAAGTCGGGCTCGCAGGGGCGCCGTCGGGCCCACCTGGCCGCCGTGAAGGACTCGCTCGCGAACCTCGCGGTCGGGGACGTCGTCGAGCTCGACGCCGGCCGCGCGCTCGGCCGGGCCGTCGTCGTGTTCCCCGCCGGCAACCCCCAGAACCCGCGCGTCGGCGTCGTGACGGACAAGGCGCAGCTGCGCCGCGTCACGGTGGACGACGTCGCCGAGCCGGTCGAGCCGGTGGCGGGTGCCGCCCTGCCCCAGGTGGTGCAGGTGAAGACGCCCACGCAGCGCAAGGACGTCGCCGCGCTCATGCGCGAGGCCGTGCGCACGGGCCGCCCGCCCGCCGGAGGCCGCCGCACGGCGGGCTTCCGCCTCCGGGAGGACCCGGCCGCGCCCCGGGTCGAGGAGCTGCGCCGGGCGCTGCGCCGCCACCCGTGCCACGGCTGCCAGGACCGCGAGGAGCACGCCCGCTGGGGCGACCGCTGGTGGGCCATGCGGCGGGAGGTCTCCGTCCTGCGGGAGCGCATCGCGGGCCGCACCAACACCATCGCCCGCACGTTCGACCGCGTGGTCGGTCTGCTGCGCGCCTACGGCTACGTCCAGGAGGACGCGTCCTCGCCCCGCGCGGCTCTCACGGAGCGCGGCGAGGCCCTGCGCCGGATCTACGGCGAGCGGGACCTGTTCACCTCGCTGGTGCTGCAGGATCCGGCCACGGACGGCCTGACGCCGGAGGAGTGGGCCGCCGTCGCCGCGCTGCTCGTGTACCAGGGCAAGGGGGAGACCGAGCCCGGACTGGTCCCGATGCCGACCCCGCGGCTCGCGCGCGTCGCGGAGGCCGCCGAGCGCATCGAGGGGCGCCTGCGCACGGACGAGGCCCAGGCACGGCTCGAGCCCACGCCCCGGACGGACCCCGGGCTGGTGGCGCCCATGCATCGCTGGGTGCGGGGGGCCACCCTGCGCCGCACCCTCGAGGGCGCGGACCTCGCCGCGGGCGACTTCGTCCGCTGGGCGCGGCAGGTCATCGACGTGCTGGACCAGCTGGCCAACGTCCCCGGGGACGCCCGTCGCAGCCGCGCCTGCCGCCGGGCCGCGGACCTCGTCTCCCGCGGCGTCGTGGCCACCTCGCTGCCGGCGGCCTCGGCCCCGCGCGCGGACGAGGACTGACACGGGCTAGGGTGGGCGGGTGAGCGCACACCTGTTGACCCACGGCATCATCCACTCGACGACGGACCCGTACGCACAGGCGCTGCTGGTCCGGGACGGGGTGATCGCCTGGCTCGGCGCGGACGACTCCGCGGAGCGCGTGGCCGACCCGGGCGACGAACGGCGGGACCTCGACGGCGCCGTCGTCGTGCCCGTGTTCGTCGAGCCGCTGGCCCGGCCCGCGGACGCGCGTGACGCGCTGAGCCGCGGCACCGCCGTCGTGACGGTCCTGGCCGGGCCCGAGGACACGGGCGCCGCGCCCGCCGACGAGGACGTCCAGACGGTCGTCTATCGGCACGCCGACCGCGTGGACGCCGAGGCGGCCGGGGTGTGGCTGCCCGTCGGGACCGGCACCGACCCCGCCACGCTCGCCGGTCTCCTGACGGCCTCGACCCAGGCGGGGGAGCAGGCCTACCTCGTTCCCGACGGCGGTGCGGACGCCGGGCCCGCCGCCCAGGACGTGGCCCTGACCGCCCTGCGTTCGGCCGCGGAGGAACTCGGCACCGCCGCCCTGGGCCGCGTGCGCCATCGGCTCCTGGTCACCCACCCGGTCACCGCCGAGGACCGTGCCTTCCTGGCCGCCGCCGGGGTCAGCGCCACCGTCGTCCCCGACGCGGACGGCGTGCTGCGCGCCCCCGTGGCGAGTCTCCTGGCCGACGCCGTCTCCGTGTGCCTGGGGGCCGGCCCGGCCGGGGACCCGTGGGCCGCCGTCCGGTCGGCGCTGTCCCACCCCGACCCGGACGAGCGCATCTCCGCCCGCTCCGCCTTCGCCGCCGCGACCCGCACCCCGCTGCGCGCGCTGCCCGACGCTCCGGTGGCACGCCTGTCCGTCGCCCCGCGCCTGAGCGTGTCGGCCCCGGCCGTGTTCGGCGTCTGGGACGCGGACGCGGTGGCCGTGCAGTCGCCGGACGGCCGGGTGGCGGCGTGGAGCACGGACACCCGGGCCGGCACCCCGCTGCTGCCGGCCCTCGACGCCGAGACCGCCCTGCCCCGCTGGCGGGCCACCTGGGTGAACGGCCGGATCGCCGCGGAGGACGTGGCCCGCGACGCGCGCGACGGCGCGGCGCCGGCCTGAGACCTCCGCTTCCTATACTCGAACGGATGCGATGGCCCGTCCGACCGGCGGGCCGCCCCCACGACCCCGGCCGGAAGGCGAGAACCGCACATGCGCGTGCTGACCATCATCCCCACGTACAACGAGATCGAGTCGCTGCCGCTGACCCTCGGCCGACTCCGTGACGCCGTCCCGGAGTCCGACGTCCTCGTAGTGGACGACGCCTCCCCGGACGGCACCGGCGACTGGGCCGACGCGCGCGCCGCCGAGGACCCCTCCGTGCACGTGCTGCACCGGACCACCAAGGACGGCCTGGGCGGCGCCTACATCGCCGGGTTCCGCTGGGGCCTGGAGCGCGGCTACGACGTCCTGGTCGAGATGGACGCGGACGGCTCGCACCAGCCGGAGCAGCTGCCGCGCCTGCTGGAGGCCGTCCGCACCGCGGACCTGGTGATCGGCTCGCGCCGCGTGCCGGGCGGCAAGATGGTGAACTGGCCGACCTCCCGCAAGATGATCTCGTGGGCCGGCTCCCTGTACCCGCGGATCATGCTCGGCCTCAACCTGACGGACATCACGGCGGGCTACCGCGCCTACCGGGCCGACACGCTGCGTGCGATCGACCTCGACGCGATCGAGTCCAAGGGCTACGGATTCCAGGTGGACATGACCTTCCGCACGGCCCGCCTCGGCAAGCGGATCGTCGAGGTCCCGATCACGTTCGTGGAGCGTGAGCTCGGCGAGTCCAAGATGAGCGGCGGCATCATCGGCGAGGCCGTGGTCAACGTGACCCGCTGGGGCCTGGCCGCGCGCTGGGAGGGCCTGCGCGCCCGCCTCGGCCTCTGAGGCGCACAGCCCCCGAACGACGACGGGGCCGGATCCATGACGGATCCGGCCCCGTCGTGCATGGGGGAGCGGCGGGTCAGGCGTCGACCTCCTCGCCGCGGCTGGCGCGCAGCTTGTTGAGCTGGATCTTGTAGGTCTCCTCCAGCTCCTCGAGGCTGCGGCGCTCGCGCAGCATGTCCCAGTGGGTGCGCACGGGCTTGCCCTCGGTCTCAGCCGGCTTCTCGCCGCTGACGAGGAACGCCTCCTTGCCGGTCTTCGAGGTCCAGGTGGCCGGCACGTCCGCCTCGACGGAGAAGGTCACGAACACCTGCTCGCCGTCCTCCGTGCGGTACTCCACCCGCTGCCGGGCGGCGGGCTCGACACCGGCCTCGGACTCCAGGGACTGCGCGCCCAGGCGCATGCCCCGCAGGCTGCGATCGCTCACGTTTCCTCCTCGTCAGGCCGCGCCGAGGCCCGCGCGGGGGCGCGGGCCGATCGAGGCGCGGCGGGTCGTCCTCACTGATGCAACCATTCAGTGTCCCACAGCATTCCCGTCGACCTCGCCGGCCGGGCGGGTGCCGGGGGTGCGGCCGGCCGACGGGTCGGGCTCGATCTCCTGCGGGGTGGCCAGGGCCTCGTCGAGCGAGGTCTGCGGCATGTCCTCCGCCGTCACCGCGCCGGCGGTCATCGCGTCCATGACGCCGCTGGCGCGCAGGGCGTCCGCGGTGGTGGGACGGGACCCACGCGGCCGCCGCGCGCGCTCCGGGGTGACGCCGGCGTGCTCGGCGCCCGGCTCGCCCGGACGGTCGCCGGAGTCCCGACGCCGGGGTGCGTGCTCCGGGGTGGGGCCGCCGCCGTCGCCGGGGGCGAACGCCTCACCGAGGCCCTGCAGGGCGCGGGTGAGCTCGGCGGGGACCACGAACATGGTGTTGGCCTGGCCGTCGGCGATCTTGGGCAGGGACTGCAGGTACTGGTAGGCCAGGACCTCGGAGTCGGCGCCGCCCGAGTGGATGGCGTCGAAGACCACTTCGATCGCCTCGGCCTCGGCGTTGGCGCGCAGCACGCGGGCCTGAGCCTCGCCCTCGGCGGAGAGGATCTGGGACTGGCGCTCGCCCTCGGCGGTGAGGATGGCGGCCTGCTTCGTGCCCTCGGCGGTGAGGATGGCGGCGCGGCGGTCGCGCTCGGCGCGCATCTGCTTCTCCATCGAGTCCTGGATGGACATGGGCGGGTCGATGGCCTTGAGCTCCACCCGCGAGACCCGCAGGCCCCAGCGCGTGGTGGCGTCGTCCAGCACGCCGCGCAGCTGGGAGTTGATGGAGTCGCGAGAGGTCAGCGCCTCCTCGAGGTTCATGCCGCCCACGACGTTGCGCAGGGTGGTGGTGGTGAGCTGCTCCACCGCGTGGATGTAGTTGGCGATCTCATAGGTCGCGGCCTTGGCGTCCGTGACCTGGAAGTAGACGACCGTGTCGATGGAGACGACGAGGTTGTCCTCGGTGATCACCGGCTGGGGCGGGAAGGAGACGACCTGCTCGCGCATGTCCACCATCGGCAGCATGCGGTCCACGAACGGGATGATCAGGGTCAGCCCGGCGCCGGCCGTGCGGTTGTACTTGCCGAGGCGTTCGATGTTGGCCGTCCGCGCCTGCGGGATGATCTTGACCGAGGAGGCCACGATCACCGCCGCGAGGACGGCGAGGACGACGAGGACGATGAGGGTTTCCATCGGGGTCCCTTCTTCTGGGGTCGGTGCGGTCGGATCGAGGACGTGGGGCGGCTCAGGCGCCGTCCGGCTCCCAGTCGATGCGGGGGAGCGGACGGACCACCAGGGTGGCCCCGTCGATGCGCAGGACGGTCACCTCGTCGCCGGGGGCGACGTCGGGCGCCCCGGGCTCGACGCGGGCGGACCAGGTGTCGCCGTCGACGGCGAGCGTGCCGGCGTCGCCGGTGATCGCGCCCTGGGCCGCGACGCGACGCCCCGGGAGCGTGTCCAGGTAGGAGGCGCCGGCGCCGGTGTCCTTGCGCAGGTGGCGCAGGGCGACGGGGCGCACGGCGGCGAGCATCAGCAGGGCGACGGCGGCGAACGCCGCGAGCTGGAGCGCCAGCGGACCGCCCACGAGCGCGACCACCCCCGCCGCGCCGGCCCCGGCGGCGATCATCAGGAAGACGAGGTCGAGGGTCAGCAGCTCGACGCCGGCCAGGCCGGCGGCCAGCACCAGCCACAGCCAACCCGCGTTCGCCTCGATCCACTCCATGCGTGCGCTCCCCTCCGTGTCGGGTGCGCGGTCGGGTCTGCCGCGCGTCGACGTGTGATCCCCATCCTGCCCTACGGAGTGCCGCAGGACACAGCCTGTCCCCAGGCGGTCCTGGAAGGAGGGGGCTACCGCCCGGTAATGTGAGCTGCATGACATCTTCACCCGTCGCGGTCTCGCCCCTGCTCCAGCCGATCACTCTGGGCCCCCTCACGCTGCCCAACCGGGTGGTCATGGCCTCGATGCACATGGGACTGGAGGATCGGCACGACGACCTGCCGCAGCTGGCGGCGTTCTACGCGGAGCGGGCACGCGGCGGCGTCGGACTCATCGTCACCGGCGGCCTGGGCGTCGTCCCGGAGGGCACGGTGACGCTGGGCGGGGGGATGCTCGCCAGCGAGGAGGACGCGCGCGCCCATCGCGTCGTCACGGACGCCGTCCACGCCGCCGGGGGCAGGATCCTCGCCCAGCTGTTGCACGCCGGACGCTACGCCCCGAGTCCCGACCTGGTCTCGGCCTCCGCGGTGCGAGCCCCGATCTCACGGCACACGCCCCGGGAGATGACGGCCGCGGACATCGAGCGGACCGTGAGCGCGTTCGCACGCGCGGCCACGCTGGCCCTGGAGGCCGGATACGACGGCGTGGAGATCATGGCCTCGGAGGGCTACCTCCTCAACCAGTTCCTCGCCCCGGCGACGAACCGACGCTCGGACGAGTACGGGGGTGACGCCGAGCGCCGACGCCGGTTCCCGGTCGGGGTGGTCGCGGCCGTGCGCGAGGCGCTGGGGGAGCGCGGCGTGCTCTCGGTGCGCACCTCGGCGGCGGACCTGGTCCCCGACGGGCAGACGCGCGCGGAGATCGCGGACACCGCCCGGGCCTTCGAGGCCGCCGGAGCGGACGTCCTGATGACCGGCATCGGGTGGCACGAGTCGCGTGTGCCGACCATCGTGACCTCCGTGCCGCGCGCCGCGTTCCTCGCCGCCTCGGCTGACCTGACCGCCGCCGTCGACATCCCCGTGATCGCCTCCAACCGGCTGACCACCCCCGCCGAGGCGGAGGAGGCGCTCACGTCCGGGGCCGCCGCGCTCGTCGGGCTGGCCCGGCCCCTGCTGGCGGACCCCGAGTGGATGGCCGCGATCAGCGACCCGCGCGCTCGGACCCTGACCCCGTGCATCGCCTGCAACCAGGCCTGCCTCGACCACGTGTTCACGGGGGCCAAGGTCTCGTGCCTGATGAACCCCCGCGCCGGGCGGGAGACGGAGCCGGAGTACGCCGCGCCCGTCCCGGTGGCCCTCGGCCGCCGACGCCGGATCGCCGTGGTCGGCGCCGGGCCGGCGGGCCTGACGGCCGCGGAGCGCGTGGCCCGGTTCGGGCACGAGGTCACCCTGTTCGACCGGCACGCCGAGCCCGGCGGCCAGTTCCGGCTCGCCCGGCGCATCCCCGGCAAGGAGGAGTTCGGTCCCGCGCTGGAGCACCTGACGGCCCGCGCGGCGGCGTCCGGGGTGACGTTCGTGACCGGGGAGGAGGTGTCTGCACAGACACTCCTGACCGACGACGGGCGGCCGGGTTACGACGAGGTGCTCCTCACCACCGGCGTGCGGCCCCGGCCCGTCGATCTGCCCGGGACGGGGGAGCCGGGCGCGCCCGCCGTCCATGCCTATGACGACGTGGTCCTGGGGCACGTCGACGTCGGCCCGCGCGTCGCGGTGATCGGCGCCGGCGGCGTGGGCGTGGATGTCGCCGAGGCCCTGGCGGCCGGCACGGAACGGCCGGACGGGACACCCGAGACGCAGGAGCACTGGCGGGCCCGCTGGGGCGTGACACTGACCTCTCAGACGCCGGGCCAGCTGGCGAAGCCGGCCGCGGCCGACCCCGGACGCGAGGTCCACCTGCTCCAGCGCAGCCCCGGACCGATCGGCGTGCGACTGCGCCCCACCACCGGCTGGGTGCACCGCGCCGAGCTGCGGCGGCACGGGGTCCACCTGCACTCCGGTGTGACCTACGAGGGCCTCGGCCCCGACGGCCTGCGCGTGACCGCGCCGTCCCCGGAGGACCCCGAGACACGCGTGCCGCTGACCCTGGATGTGACGGACGTCGTCGTGTGCGCCGGGCAGGAGTCCGAGACGGATCTCGTCGAGGACCTGGTGGCTGCGGGGTACGCGCCGGAGGCGGTGCGCCTGATCGGTGGCGCGGCCGAAGCCCGCGAGCTCGACGCCTACCGGGCCATGGACCACGCCGTGCGGGCCGTGCAGGGCTGATCCGCGCCGCCGGCCGGCGGGCCCTCGCGGGCGGACGACGTCAGGGCTACGGTCGGGGCATGGCTCTCATCTACACCGCACGCCTGGACCCGGACAAGCCCGAATGGATCCGCCGCCGCCTCGTGGCGCACGGGCTGCCCGAGGACGTGACCGCCGAGAAGGTCGGCTCGTACCGGTTCGACGATCCCACGGGTGAGATCGGCGTCGAGTCGATGCTCGTGCGCGTGGGGGACCGGTTCTACCAGACCGCGTTCGCCTACCGGGGCGACGCACCCGCCGAAGGGGACGTCGTGGCCGAGGCGGAGCACTCCGTCCTGGGACGCCGCTGGGTCGTGGACGCCGCCACCGACCCGGACTCGCGCCGCATCCTCGCGGCGGGCGTGCGCGGCGAGATCCCGCAGGCCCGACTCGAGATGCACGACGAGTCCGGGACCTACCTCGAGACGCGCGCCCCGGATCTCACCCTCCGCGTGATCGGCGCCGATGCGACGGGGGAGCTCGAGGTGCCGGTCGAGCTGTCGGAGACGGACGAGGCGGACCTCGACGGCCCGCGGTGTCTCGTCGCCGAGGGAGACGGCGTGCGGGCCGTCGTCGCGCGTCATACCTGAGGGGCGGTCCGCGCGGTCAGAGGCCGCGCGGGCCCCAGGACCGCAGCCGGCGATGGCTGGTGAGCGACATGTACAGCGCGATGCACCAGCCGAGGACGGTCCACCCGGTGAGCAGGTTCACCCAGAACACCGCCCATACGTTGGAACGGCCACGGACGGCGGCGACGGCCCACGGAGCCAGGTAGCCCGCCGTGGCGATGGCCAGGACGACGGCGATCGTCGCGTGCAGGGGGCGGTCGCGCTGGTCGGTCATGATCGTCATGGGTCCAGGCTACGCACAAGACCCGCCGCGCGCGGTGCCGTTGCCGCCGTTCTCCGATGCGCCGATAATGTACATTATGTCAACTAGTCCGTTCTTGGCCTCCCCTTCGGACGGCCGCCTGCACGGCACGCGCCACTTCGGGACCTGGCCCAGGAGGTCGCGCCGGTCGGCACCGACACCGCGTACCGGCGATTCACTCCCCCGGGTCTGTGGACAGCCGGTCCAGCAACGGCAGGACGGCCGCCACCGCCGTCCGGCTCTCGTGCCAGAGCCCGTGTCGCAACCGGGAATGGACGGCCTGCTGGCTGATCCCGAGTTCGGCCGCCGCCTCTCGCTGACTGGCACCGGCTTCGACCAGCCGTCCCGCCGCGTGCTGATCAGCGGACCGGCGCCGTTCCACCGTGGCGACCAGCTGCAGGGTGGCCTCCGCCCAGCGCAGATCAGCCTCTCGGCCGGCATCCGAGGCGCGGTCCGCGCGACCTCCGCCCGGCAGCACGAGTCGGCCCGGTGCCCGCCGGGCCCGCCGCCGCTCGGCTGCTGTCAGGTACGACAAGGGCGATTCCTTGTCGGGGGCATCCTCGGGATCCAACAGCACCGCCCAGGACCCGGTCCGCACGGCCCACAGCGCCAAGCCGACCGCGGCCGCCATGCCGTCGACGACGACGGCGAGCTCGCCGTCGTGCGACGCCGCATCGGCGCCCGGGTCGGATTCGTCCAGAAGCCACGCCGCCGCGGTCACAGCCGCGTCCGGGCGGGGATCGTCGAGCAGCGCGGCTGCCAGACGCCGCGCGTCGTCAGCCGTGGCGGCGGTCGGTCGGATGGGCACCAGATGCACGGACACCATACGGAGAGCATACCTCTGACAAAGGATGGCCCTTGTCGTAGGTCCCGTACGCCGAGCCGTCCCCGGTCGGGCGCTCCGTCCGGACCTGTCGGTGGGCCAGACTGAATGCATGACGTCCTCCCCCACCGCCCGTCGTGCCGCGCCCGCCGAGCATCGCGCCCCGCGCGGCGCCCTGCCGGCGCTTGCCGTCGACCTCCTGCTCACCCTCCTCTTCGTGGCTCTGGGTCAGGGGCAGCACTCCACGGAGCGCGGCCCGCTGGGTCTGCTGGTCACGGCGGCGCCGTTCCTGGCGGGCCTCCTCCTCATGACCGGGGTGACCGCCGGACACCGGACGTGGGCCCGCGTGTGGCCCCACGGCGTGATCGTCTGGCTGGGGACCGTGGCGGTCGGCATGGTCCTGCGCGTGGCCTTCGGTCTCGGTGGTGCGCCGGTGTCCTTCTTGCTCGTGGCACTCGGGGTGCTGGGCGTCCTGCTCCTGGGCCGCCGGGCCGTGACCGCCTGGCTGGTGCGCCGCACCCGGAGGTGAGGGCCCGGCGCGCAGCTAGGATCGTCGGGGACACCGGACCCACAGCATCGAGGAAATGAGGACCGCCCGTGGTCACCGCCATCGTCTTGATCAAGACCGACAAATCCAGCATCCCGGAGACCGCCGAGACCCTCGCCGCGCTCGAGGGGGTCGGGTCGGTCTACTCCGTGACCGGCGCGTGGGACCTGGTGGCGATGGTCAAGGTGCGCCGCTACGAGGACCTCGCCGACGTGATCGCCGACCACCTCTCCAAGGTCGACGGGATCCAGGACACCGAGACCATGCTGGCCTTCCGGACCTACTCGTCCGAGGACCTCGGCGAGGGATGGGCGCTCGGCTTCGACTCCTGAGCGTCCTCTCGACGACGGGCCCCACCTCGCCGGTGAGGGCCCGTCGTCGCACCATCAGGACCGGGAGAAGGCGACCCAGCGGTCCAGGACGTCACGCGCGGCGCCGGAGTCGATCGACTCGGCGGCCCGCGTCATGTTGGCCGCCAGTCGCTCCATCAGCGGCGCGTCCGCGTCGCGGTCCCAGGCCGTCAGGCCCGCGGCCGCGTTGAGGAGGACGGCGTCGCGGATCGGACCCTTCTGCCCCGCCAGCAGAGCGCGGACGAGGGTCGCGTTGTAGGCGCCGTCCCGCCCTGCCAGGGCCTGAACGGGGGCCAGGTCGACGCCCAGCTCGCGGGGATCGAGCTCGTGGGTGCTCACACCGTCCCGGACCTCCATGACGGTCGACGGCCCCGACGTCGTGATCTTGTCCCGGCCGTCCGCCCCGCGGAAGACGAAGCCGCGCACCCCTCGGTCCGCGAGCACCTGGGCGAGCAGCGGGACCATGGCCTCACTCGAGCAGCCCAGGGCCTGGGCGGTGACCTGGGCCGGATTGCTCAGGGGGCCGAGGAAGTTGAACACGGTGGGCACGCCGAGCTGCTTGCGCACCGGGGCCACGTACTTCATGGACGGGTGGTAGTTCTGGGCGAAGAGGAACGTGATGCCCACGGCCTCGGCGCACTCCTCGGCCTTCCGGGCCGGCATGGACAGGTCCACGCCGAGGGCTTCGATCACGTCGGCCGCGCCGGCGGTGGACGAGGCGCCGCGATTCCCGTGCTTGACGATCCGCGCGCCCGCACCGGCGGCCACGAGCGAGGACATCGTGGAGAGGTTCACGGTCCCCAGGCGGTCACCGCCCGTGCCCACGACGTCGAGGGTCTCCCCCGGCACGTGCACCGGGTTCGCCGCCTGCACCATCGCCTCGGTCAGGCCGCGCAGCTCCGGCACCGTCACCCCCTTGGCGGCCAGGGCGAGGAGGAATCCCCCCACCTGCCCCTCGGTGGCATCGCCGGCCATCATCTCCCCCATGGCCCACGCGGCGACGTCGTCGCTGAGGTCCTCACCGAGGGTGAGGGCGCGGAAGACCTCCGGCCAGGAGGTCCCAAGGACTGCTGCGGTGTTCTCGGGGGTGCTCACGCACTGAGCCTAGCGGCCCGGCCGCACCCGGGACCGCGCCATGTCATGCGCCGCACGCCCCGAACCTGAACATCCCCTGGATGCCACCCCCCGACTGCCACTGAAACCCCCCGACGGTGCTGACGACCTGTCCTGCGACACGGTAGGTTCGATTTACCGCCCGGGCGGTGTTTGGGGCCATAATGGCTGGGTGACCACAGCTAACCCCACTCTCCATCAGCCCACCACGGGGCTCCCGAGCCGGCCGAACATGGTGCAGGTCGGGACCATGGTGTGGCTTGCCAGCGAGCTCATGTTCTTCGGTGGGCTCTTCGCCATGTACTTCACCCTTCGCTCCACGTCTCCGGAGCTCTGGGCCGAGCACACCGCGATCCTCAACGTCCCGCTCGCCGCGGTGAACACGACGATCCTGGTGCTCTCCTCCGTCACCGCCCAGTTCGGCGTCCTCGCCGCCGAGCGCCTTCAGCCCCGCCGCACCGGCGGCTTCCTGCAGTTCGGGAAGTGGGGCATGGTCGAGTGGTTCATCCTGACCTTCATCATGGGCTCGATCTTCGTGGCGGTGCAGTCCTACGAGTACGCGGCCCTCGTCTCCGAGGGTGTGACCGTCGCGGCGAACGCGTACGGCTCGGCGTTCTACATCACCACCGGCTTCCACGCCATCCACGTGACCGGCGGCCTGATCGCGTTCCTCTTCATCATCGGCCGCGCCTACATGGCCCGCCGCTTCGGCCACCACGAGGCCACGTCGGCGATCGTCGTGTCCTACTACTGGCACTTCGTGGACGTCGTCTGGATCGCCCTGTTCTTCATCGTCTACTTCCTGAAGTAAGACGACCCCCCACTCACCGCACCGACTTCAGGCCCGGGCCGGCAGCATGAGCGGCCCGCCCCGGAAGAGAACGATAGGAAACCCCCGTGAAGGCACTTTCGCAGAACCGACGCCATCCCCTGATGGGGCTGGCGCTCCTCCTGCTGGGACTCCTGGTGACCGGCGGACTGTACTCCGTCGCGAGCACCGTGAACCAGGCGCAGGCGGCCACGCAGGTCACCGCGGCCGCCTCGGCTGATGACATCTCCGAGGGCGAGAAGCTCTTCAACGCGAACTGCGCCTCGTGCCACGGCACGGGTGCCGCGGGGGGCCCCTCCGGCCCGTCCCTGATCGGTGTCGGCGCTGCCTCCGTCGACTTCCAGGTGGGCACCGGCCGCATGCCGATGCAGATGAACGGCCCGCAGGCCCAGGTCAAGCCGAACCAGTTCAACGACGAGCAGACGGCCCAGCTCGCCGCCTACGTCGCCTCGCTGGGTGCCGGCCCCGCCGTCCCCGAGGACGAGTACCTGGATGTGAACCACGAGGACGTGGACATCACCCGCGGCGGCGACCTGTTCCGCATCAACTGCGCCATGTGCCACAACGCGGCCGCGGCCGGCGGTGCGCTCACCCGCGGCAAGTACGCCCCCTCTCTGCAGGGCGTGGAGGAGAAGCACATCTACGAGGCCATGGAGACCGGCCCGCAGAACATGCCGGTGTTCTCCGACTCGAACATCAAGCCCGAGGACAAGCGCGACATCATCGCCTACCTGAAGACCATCGAGAACCAGGGCTCCCCCGGCGGCCTCGCCCTCGGCTCGCTCGGCCCCGTCTCCGAGGGCCTGTTCATCTGGACCGCTGGCCTGGCGCTGATCATCGGCTTCATGGTCTGGCTCACCAGCCGGTCCTCCTGATCCCGTCGGCGCAGGCGCGCCGACCACCCGTCATCGACATTCATCACTCGAGTAAAGGAAACAGGACATATGGGCGAGAAAGGCTTTGAAGGGGCCGAGCAGCGCTCGGGTTCCCTCGAGCACGCCGGCGAGGACGCGCCCCGGTACGCGATCGACAACCCGGGCCTGCCTCCGCACCGTCCGCGTCTGGCCGATGAGGATCCGAAGGCTGCGAAGCGCGCCGAGCGTCAGGTCTCGGTCATGTTCCTCATCTCCATCGTGGGCACGGTGCTCTTCTTCATCGGCTACTTCGGTGTGGGGCAGATCGGCAACGGTGAGGCGTTCAGCAAGATCTACCTGCAGAACCTGCTGCTCGGCCTGGGCACCGCCCTCGCCATGTTCGGCATCGGCATCGGCGTGGTGCACTGGGCCAAGACCCTGATGCCGGACCACGAGACCGTGGAGGACCGTCACGAGATCCGCTCGGAGGACGACCGCGTGGCCGCCACCGGGATGATCTCCGAGATCCTGGACGAGTCGCAGATCAAGCGCCGCCCCCTGCTGCGCAACACCCTGATCGGCGCCGCCCTGCTGGCCCCCCTGCCGTTCATCGCCGTGTTCCGCGATCTGGACGACTCGGACAACTTCTCGGACGAGGAGGCCCACAACTTCGGTCCGGAGCGTCTGCGCCACACCATGTGGGCCGAGGGCGTGCGCCTCGTGCGCGACCCCACCGGCTCCCCCATCAAGGCCTCGGACGTCACGCTCGGCTCCGCCGTGCACGTCATCCCCGACGGGCTGAACGACCTGGGCCACGACAAGCTCAACCAGAAGGCCAAGGCCGTCGTCCTGCTCATGCGCCTTGACCCCGCCAAGGTGAAGATCACCCCGGGTCGCGAGGATTGGAACGTGGACGGGATCTTCGCCTACTCCAAGGTCTGCACGCACGTGGGCTGCCCGATCGCCCTGTACGAGCAGCACACCCACCACCTGCTCTGCCCCTGCCACCAGTCGACCTTCGACCTGACGCAGGAGTGCAAGGTCATCTTCGGCCCGGCCAGCCACGCGCTGCCGCAGCTGCCGATCACCGTGGACGACGAGGGCTACCTCGTGGCCCAGAGCGATTTCCATGAGCCCGTCGGGCCTGTCTACTGGGAGCGTGGCTGACACCTATGAGCACCACCGTGAATGAGTTCCAGCCGGCGACCACGACCGGCCGCATCGCCAACTTCGTCGACACCCGCATGGGCATGTCGCCGATCGTGAAGTTCTTCGGCCGCAAGATCTTCCCGGACCACTGGACGTTCATGTTCGGCGAGGTCGCCCTGTACAGCTTCGTCATCCTGCTGCTGTCCGGCGCATTCCTCACCCTCTTCTTCGATCCCTCCATGTCAGAGGTCGTCTACGACGGGGCCTACGCCCCGCTGCGCGGCATCGAGATGTCCGCGGCCTACGCCTCGACCCTCGACATCTCGTTCGACGTGCGCGGCGGTCTGTTCATGCGCCAGCTGCACCACTGGGCCGCGCTGATGTTCGTGGCGGCCATGTCCGTGCACATGCTGCGCGTGTTCTTCACCGGCGCGTTCCGTCGCCCGCGTGAGCTGAACTGGCTGGTCGGCTGCTTCCTGCTGATGGCCGGCTGGGCTGCCGGCTTCACCGGCTACTCCCTGCCCGACGAGGTGCTCTCCGGCAATGGCCTGCGCATCATCGACGGCATCCTGAAGTCGCTGCCGCTGGTCGGCTCGTACCTCTCCGCCTTCTTCTTCGGCGGCGAGTTCCCCGGCCACTCGGTCATCGGTCGCCTGTATGCCCTGCACATCATGATCGTGCCGGCCGCCATCCTGCTGCTGATCGGCATCCACCTGTTCATGGTCGTCGTGCACAAGCACACCCAGTACCCGGGCCCGGGCCGCACCGAGGACAACGTGGTCGGCTATCCGGTGGGCCCCGTGTACGCGGCCAAGGCCGGCGGCTTCTTCTTCATCGTGTTCGGTGTGCTCGCGCTCATCGCCTCCACGGTGACGATCAACGCCAACTGGAACTACGGCCCGTACGATCCGTCCCCGGTGCAGGCCGGCACCCAGCCCGACTGGTACATCGGCGTGTTCGACGGTGCCCTGCGCCTCATGCCGGGCATGATCGGCGACTACTCCTTCCTCTGGAACATCCCGATGCCGTGGGGCTCCTCGGTGTCCCTGCCCATGGGCGTGCTCGTGCCGCTGATCCCGGTCGGCGCCCTGATCGTCGGCATGTGCGCCTGGCCCTGGATCGAGCGGTGGATCACCAAGGACAACACCGAGCACCACCTGCTCGACCGTCCGCGCAACGCCCCGGCCCGCACGGGCATCGGCGTGGCCGCCGTCGTCTGGTACTGCGTCATGTGGGCGGCCGCGTCCTCGGACCTCATCGCCACCCACTTCCACCTCTCCCTGAACGACGTGCTGTACGTGCTGCGCGCGCTGTTCTTCCTCGGCCCGGTGATCGCCTTCATCGTGACCCGCCGCATCTGCCTGTCCCTGCAGCGCAAGGACCGTGAGCTGGTGCTCCACGGCCACGAGGCCGGCGTCATCGAGATGTCCCCCGAGGGCGGCTTCCACGAGCGTCACCGCCAGCTCACCGACTACGAGCTGTACCGCCTGGTGTCCTTCGAGGACCGCCGCCCGGTGCCGGCCATCCCCAACCGCAACGGCAAGGTGGGCACGCTGGAGAAGGCCCGTGCCGGCCTGAACCGCATGTTCTACCAGGATCGCGTCGCCCCGGTCTCCCGCGAGGAGCTGGTGGAGGCCCGCACCCACGGCCAGCACGGCCACGAGGAGCACCCCGTGGAGCTCGGACACGGCTCGGACGCTCCTCGTCTGGAGCGCTGACCCCGGTCGGCTGATCCTCTGACGAAGGGCCCCGCGCACCACCGTGCGCGGGGCCCTTCGGCGTCTCGGGGCAGGCCGCCGTGGCAGCCGCGGGAGGGCCCCCGGAGGCCGCAGCGGGCGCCACGAGGCGGTCCAGCGCCCCGCCCCCCCGACTGCCGAGTCTCTGCGTCCTGCGCTGCGGGGTCCTCGTTCGGCGGCCACCTCGGGTGGGCGTGAGCAAAGTGGTGCGCCTCGCTCGTCGCGGCCGGCCGGTTCGGGCACGGACGGGCGTGCGTCCGCCGGTCCGCGACGGCGGATGCTGGGCGGACGCAGGTGGCGTTCCTCGGGGGCATCCCGAGAGACGGCCGGAGACGGGCGCCGTCGATGCTCTGGGTCCTCACGCGGTGTTCCTCCCACGCGGGCTCAGAGTAGGCGACCCGGCCTCCCGCCACGGGGCGGGTGCTGCGACGTCCGGTCAGTCTCGGAGGGAAGTCCGCGCTCGGGCCACGCTCATGCATGCCACTGCCCTCCCTGTAGCGTCCGCTGCGTCTGCCCGCCGCCAGCTGCGCCCGGACACGGTCGGACGTGGCGGCACCGGGCCGGGATCCTCCGCCTGCGTCCTCACCCCGGCCGGGGAAGACCGGCGCCAGAGGCCTCAGGGGGTCCTCGCCGCGGGCCGAGGGGCAGCGTGCACCTGCCGCTGAAGGACCTCGGCCGCGCGCCTGAGACGGTGGCGGCTGGCGTGCTCACGGCCGGCACACCGCCTGGCCCGGAACGAGGCGTGGGAGGACGAACCGGTCTGTCACCGCGACGCCGGTCTTGCTCGGGCGTGCACCTGCGAGGCCCAGCGACGCGAGGCGCCGGCGACGGGGGCGGGAACGACGACCACCGTCGGCTCCCTACCCCGGTGGGGACGCTCCCCGGGCCTGGCTGGCCCCAGGGGTGTCAGCGGCGTCCTGTCCCCTCCCACAAGACGCGGCGGTCTCCGGTCGCCCGGAGCGGGTGCGAGGCGCGCGGTCGCCGTCACGCGCGGGTCGTTCGGCCCGCTCCCCGGCCGTCCAGGGGTGAGGGCACGGACGCCTGACGCCTGACCCCTCGATGGCTGCCGACGCACGCGCCGACGTCGGGCGGCCTGCCCGGCACCGCGGCGTGGCGCGTGCACTGATCGTGCACGGCTCCCGCCTCCCTCCCCGCGGCGAGACAGGTCGTGGAGATCCGCCGCTGCAGCGTACGTCGAGCGTGGAGCGCGGCCGCCGCGACGGCGGACCAGCAGCGCGCATCGCACAGGGAAACGCCGCAGGCCGGACCCCCGAGGGGATCCGGCCTGCGGCGTTCGACGACGGTCGGGTCAGTGGGCGAACTTGCCCCGAGAGAACTCGTAGACCCACCCGAAAGTGAAGTAGGCACCCGCGATGATGCCGATGATGAAGACCCACCAGCCGACGGCCAGGCCGGTCACGATGATCGCGCAGGCGAGGCCGAGACCGAGCGGCCACCAGCTCCAGGGAGCGAAGGTGCCGTAGGTGCCGGCGTACTCGACGATCTGGCCGTCCTCGTCGTCGGCGGGGCCGACGCCGTGCTTCCGCTCGGCGGCGTTCAGGTACCAGGCGATCATCCAGGACATCCCGCCCAGGGCGTAGATCGCCGGGATGCCGGCCCACTCGGTCCACTCGTTCCAGAATCCGTACAGGGTTCCGGCACCCACGAAGAAGAGGCCGATCACCCAGAAGATATTCGCTGCGACCTTCACTGGGCCACCTTCTCTCCGAAGGCCTCAGTGGTGTGCTGAGGCGAGTGCGGGAAGAGCTCCGGGTGGTGCAGGTCCAGCGCCGGACGCTCCGAGCGGATGCGCGGCAGCGAGTGGAAGTTGTGCCGCGGGGGCGGGCACGAGGTGGCCCACTCGAGCGAGGCGCCGAAGCCCCACGGGTCGTCCACGGTGACCTTCTTGCCGTAGCGCGCGGTGATGTACACGTTCCAGAAGAACGGGATCAGCGACGCGCCGAGGACGAAGGAGAAGACCGAGGAGAACGCGTTCATCGCGTGGAAGCTGTCCTCCACCATGTAGTCCGCGTAACGACGGGGCATGCCGATGACGCCGAGCCAGTGCTGGATCAGGAACGTGCCGTGGAAGCCCACGAACAGCATCCAGAACTGGATCTTGCCGAGACGCTCGTTCAGCATCTTGCCGGTGAACTTCGGCCACCAGAAGAAGAAGCCGGCGAACATCGCGAACACCACGGTGCCGAAGATGACGTAGTGGAAGTGCGCCACGACGAAGTACGTGTCGGACACCTGGAAGTCCAGCGGCGGCGACGCCAGGATGATGCCGGTCAGGCCACCGAAGAGGAAGGTGACCATGAAGCCGAGCGTCCACAGCATCGGGGTCTCGAAGGTGATCGAACCGCGCCACATGGTGCCGATCCAGTTCACGAACTTCACGCCGGTCGGGACCGCGATGAGCATGGTCATCACGGAGAAGAACGGCAGGAGCACGGAGCCGGTCACGTACATGTGGTGCGCCCACACGGTCACGGAGAGGGCGGCGATCGCCGTCGTCGCGAACACGATGGACTTGTAGCCGAAGATCGGCTTGCGGGAGAACACCGGGATGATCTCCGACACGATGCCGAAGAACGGCAGGGCGATCACGTACACCTCGGGGTGGCCGAAGAACCAGAAGAGGTGCTGCCACAGGATGGCGCCGCCGTTCTCCGGGTTGAAGATGTGGCCGCCGAAGCGACGGTCCAGGCCCAGAGCGAAGAGCGCGGAGGCCAGCGGCGGGAACGCCATCAGGATCAGGATGCCGGTGATGAGCGTGTTCCAGGTGAAGATCGGCATGCGCCACATCGTCATGCCCGGGGCGCGCATCGTCAGGATCGTGGTGATGAAGTTGACACCGCCCATGATCGTGCCGAAGCCCTGGAGGGCCAGGCCGAACACCCAGAGGTCACCGCCGACGCCCGGCGAGTACGTGGTGTTGGAGAGCGGGGCGTAGGCGAACCAGCCGAACGAGGCCGCACCCTGCGGGGTGAGGAACCCGGCGGTCGCGATGAGGGAGCCGAACAGGAAGAACCAGAACGCCAGGGCGTTCAGACGCGGGAAGGACACGTCCGGAGCGCCGATCTGCAGCGGCACCAGCACGTTGGCGAAGCCCACGAAGAGCGGGGTCGCGAACATGAGCAGCATGAGCGTGCCGTGCATGGTGAACAGCTGGTTGTACTGCTCCTTCGTCTGCAGGATCTGCATGCCGGGCTCGAAGAGCTCCGCACGGATCATGAGGGCCATGACGCCGCCGATGCAGAAGAAGATGAAGGACGTGATCAGGTACATGTACCCGAGCACCTTGTGGTCGGTCGTCGTCAGCCAGCTGACGACGATCTTGCCCAGCGAACGGGGCACCACACGAGGCTGCGCCTGTGAGCGCACCTCATCCGTTGCGTACTCGTAAGTGGTCATCAGTGGCTACCTCCACCGCGGGGGGTCTGGAGATCGCGCTCCATCGTCCCGGCGCCGTCAGGGTTGTTGTTGGGGTTGCGGCTGTACTCTTCGCCCACCTGGCCCGGCTCCATCTCCTCGAGGTGCTGGACGAACTCCGCCTCGTCGACGACCTCCACGTTGAAGAGCATCTCGGAGTGGAACTCACCGCACAGCTCGGCGCACTTGCCGTCGTAGCTGCCCAGCTCCTGGGGGGTCAGGTACAGGTGGTTGGTCTTGCCGGGCACCATGTCGCGCTTCTGGAGGAACTGCGGGATCCAGAAGGAGTGGGCCACGTCACGGGACTTCAGCTCGAAGTGCACCGGCACGTCGTTCGGCAGGTACAGGACCGGGAGGGTGTCGCGCACGCCCTCGGTGCCGTCCAGCTGGGCCTGGATGCCGGAGTAGTGGGCCTCGATGACCTCGCCGTTCTCCTGCTCGTAGGAGTAGTTGAAGTCCCAGGACCACTGCTTGCCGTACACGGTGACGGTCAGCGGCGAGTCGTCCACGGGGCGGTCGACCTCGGTCTGGACGCGGTCAGTGAAGCCCCAGAGGGTGAAGACCATCAGGATCGGGATGGCCGTGAACATGGTCTCGAGCGGCACGTTGTAGGCCGTCTGCTTCGGGAAGCCCTGGTCGTTCTTGCGGCGGCGGTACGCCACCATGCACCAGATCATGGCGCCCCAGGCGAGCAGGCCGACGACCATGGCCGCGATCCAGGAGTTCACCCACAGGTCGGTGAGCTGGGCGTTGTGGTTGGTGGTGTCCCGGGTGCCGGGGTACCAGCCGCGCTGGACCTCTGCCGAACAGCCGGTCAGCACCAGGAGCGCCGTGGTGCCCACGGCACCGGCGGTCCAGCGGCGGCGAGTCCGACGTCCGGCGTCATTCTGTGCTCTCACAGACGGCCTTCCTCTTCATCTCGTGTGCGAGGGGCGTCCCCGCTCCCCCGGCGATTCGGCGACTTCTCGCAGCGTCCTCGCAGGGAGCACGGGTATGCCCTGATGATTCAGAGCCAGTCTAAGCCGAAACGCGCGGATTCTCCGCACCGTGACACGTGCCGATCGTGTCTGGGAGTCGGGTCCGAGCATCCTGGGTGCGACGCCCGGGCACGACGACGGCGGGCCGGCCGAGGCCGACCCGCCGGTTCGCGGTCGAGGCGCTCCGGGCGCCCGCAGATCAGTGGAAGGAGTCGCCGCAGGCGCACGAGCCGCCCGCGTTGGGGTTGTCGATCGTGAAGCCCTGCTTCGAGATGGTGTCCTCGAAGTCGATGGTCGCGCCCATGAGGTAGGGCACGCTCATCTTGTCGACGATCACCTCGACGCCGTCGTAGTCACGGACGGTGTCGCCGTCGAGGACGCGCTCGTCGAAGTAGAGCTGGTAGATCAGGCCCGAGCAGCCGCCCGGCTGCACGGCGACGCGCAGCCGCAGGTCCGTGCGACCCTCCTGCTCGAGCAGCGAGCGCACCTTGCCGGCCGCCACGTCGGTCAGCTCGACCTCGTGCGGGGGCAGGCCCTCGGCGTCCTGGGTCGCGCCGATCTCGACGCCGGTCTCCTCTGCGGACAGAGCCATCGTGACCTCCTCAGATCATGGGGCGCGGACGGGGCCGTCACGCGCGTGTGGTCCTACGGGCAACACTAGCCGCCCACGGAGCATTCCCGGCCCGCCGCACCGGCGGCGGACCGGGCGGCGCTCACGCGGAGAGCCGCGCGAGCCAGAGCGCCTCGGCCACGACGGCCCGCTGGAAGTCGTCGATGTGCAGCGACTCGTTGGCCGAATGCGCCCGCGTGTCCGGGTCCTCCACGCCCGTGATGAGGAGGGTGGCCTCCGGGAAGACCTCGGCGAGGTCCGCGGTGAACGGGATGGAGCCGCCCATGCCGATCGCCCGGGGCTCGACGTCCCAGGCGTCCTCCAGGGCGGCCATCATCGCGGCTGCGGCGGGGGCCGAGGTGTCCGTCGTGAACGGCTGACCGAACTCCCCCGCGGTGACCGTGATCTCCGCCCCGAGCACCGCCGCGGACTGCGCCTCCAGGTGGGCGCGCAGGGCCTCGAAGGCCTCCGCGGGGTCCATGCCGGGGCCCAGGCGCAGCGAGAACTTGGCGCGCGCCTCGGGCTGGATCGTGTTCGACGACTCCGCGACCGAGGGCGCGTCGATCCCGATGATGCTCAGCGCGGGAGCGTTCCACAGCCGATCCGCGACCGGACCGCGGCCGGCCAGGGTCACCCCGTCCAGCACGCCCGCGTCCGCACGGAAGACGTCCTCCGGGTAGTCCAGGCCCGCGGTCTGCCGCGGCTCGAGGCCGGGCACGGCGACCGCCCCGTCCGCGTTGTGGAGCGTGGCGATCAGCCGCGAGAGCAGGACGACGGCGTCCAGGACCGGCCCGCCGAACATGCCGGAGTGCACGGCGTGGTCGAGCACCCGGACGGTCACCGTGCCGTCCACCAGCCCGCGCAGGGAGGTGGTCAGCGCGGGCTCCCCCACGGCCCAGTTGGACGAGTCCGCGACCACGATCGCGTCGGCGTCGAGGCGCGCCCGGTGCTTCTCCAGGAAGGTGCGGAAGGTGGGCGAGCCGGCCTCCTCCTCGCCCTCGATGAAGACGCGGACGCCGACGCCGGCGTCGGGCAGGACGTCCCGCAGGGCGGCGAGGGCGGCGAGGTGGACCATGATGCCGGCCTTGTCGTCGGCGGCGCCGCGGCCGTACAGCCGTCCGCCGCGCTCGGTGGCCACGAGCGGCGGGGTGTCCCAGAGGTCCTCGTCCCCGATCGGCTGCACATCATGGTGGGCATACAACAAGACGGTTGGCTTGTCGGAGGCGCCGGGCTTCTCGCCGATCACCGCCGGCCCGCCGGGGCGGCCGTCGTCGCGGGTCTCGGTCACGATCTCCACATCCTGCAGGCCCGCCTCGCGCAGCAGGCCCGCGACGACCTCGGCCGACCGCTCGAGCTGGGCGCGGTCCGCGGAGTCCCAGGCGATGCCCGGGATCGCCACGAGGTCGGTGAGGGTCTGGAGGGTCGTCGGGAAGCGGGCCTCGACGGCCTCACGGACGGCGGAGACGAGGGCCGCGTCCTGCGGCGCACGGGAGGTGATGTCAGTCATGACGGCCAGCGTAGACGGCGGCCGGGCCGAGGGCCGCGCCTTCGGGCGGGCCGGATGCGCCCCACCACTAGACTGGACGGGTGTTCAAGCGAGACAAGACCCCCGAGACCGCGCCCGCCCCCTCGACTCACGGCTCCTCGGCCGCTCCCGCCGAGGGCGCCGCCGGGGCCGAGGCCGGGCCGCGCGACCGCTCGCAGGGCAAGAAGGGCCCGACTCCACGGCGCCGCGACCAGGAGGCCGCGCGCCGTCGCACCCTGGTCCCCGAGGATCGCAAGGCGGCCCGCAAGGCCGAGCGTCAGGCGATGGCCCAGGAGCGGATGCGCCAGCGCGCCGCGCTGGAGACCGGGGACGAGCACGGCCTCCCGGCGCGCGACAAGGGACCGCAGAAGCGCTGGGTCCGTGACTACGTGGACGCACGCACCGGCATCGGCGAGTGGCTCATGCCCGTCGTCTTCGCCTACGTCCTGCTCATGTTCATCCCCGGCCGCGAGGCGCAGCTGATCCTGATGATCAGCCTGTACGTCCTCGTGGCCCTCGTGCTCATCGAGAGCTTCATGGTCAGCCGGCACATCAAGAAGGGCCTCACGGAGCGCTTCGGCACGCCGGAGTCCGGGACCGGCTTCTACGGCATCATGCGGGCACTGCAGTTCCGCCGCCTGCGTCTGCCCAAGCCCCAGGTCAAGCGGGGCGAGTACCCCGCCTGACACGACACCGCGCCACGGCCCGGACCCCGGTGGGTCCGGGCCGTCGCGTCCCCGGCGAGCAGACCGTCAGCCCCGCAGGGACCGGGCCAGCCCGGCGGTGATCCGGCCGGCCCAGAACGGGCCCTCGTAGAGGAACGCGGTGTAGCCCTGGACGAGGTCCGCGCCCGCGTCGAGCCGGGCCTGGACGTCGTCGGCGTCCGTCACGCCGCCCACGCTGACGACGGCGGTGCCCGTCGGCAGCGCCGCCCGCAGGACCTCCAGCACCCGCATCGACCGTTCCTGCAGCGGGGCGCCGGACAGGCCGCCCGCACCCAGGGCGTCCACGTCGGCACGCGGGGTGCGCAGGCCCTCGCGGGAGACGGTCGTGTTGGTCGCGATGACGCCGTCGAGTCCGAGGCGCTCGGCGAGCGCCCCGACGGCGCGCACGTCGTCGTCCGCCAGGTCCGGGGCGATCTTCACGGTCAGCGGCACGCGACGGCCCGGGACCACACGGTCGGCCTCCTCGCGCACCGCCGTGAGGATCGGCTCCAGCGCGTCGATCTCCTGCAGCTGGCGCAGCCCCGGCGTGTTCGGCGAGGACACGTTGACCGTCAGGTAGTCGGCGTGGGGCGCGAGCAGGCGGGTCGAGGCCCGGTAGTCGTCCGCCGCGTCCTCGAGCGGGACCACCTTGGTCTTGCCGATGTTCACGCCCAGGACCGGCCGGGCCGGGCCGAAGCGGCGCTCCAGCGTCTGCCGGGTCCGCGCCAGGCGGGGGGCGACGGCCGCAGCGCCGTCGTTGTTGAAGCCCATGCGGTTGACCAGCGCCCGGTCGTCCACGAGACGGAACAGTCGGGGCTGCGGGTTGCCGGGCTGCGGCTGCGCCGTGATCGTGCCGACCTCGATGTGGCCGAACCCGAGGTCGACCAGGGCGGCGGTCCCCCGGCCGTCCTTGTCGAACCCCGCGGCCAGGCCGAAGGGCGTCGGGAACCGCAGGCCCATGACCGTGCGCGCGAGCATCGGGTCCGGGCGGAAGGCGGCGCGCAGGGCGGCGGACGCCCCGGTGCGCTCGGCCAGCCGGATCGCGTCGAAGCCCCGATGATGCGCCCGCTCCGCGTCCATGCCGCCGAACACGGCACGGAAGAAGGGCGGGTACAGGCGAGGCGCGCGGGAGGTCAGGAGGCCGTCGACGGCGGACTTGGGATCAGGCAGCTGCATGCCTCCATCCTCGCACGGGCCTCCCGCCCGCCCGGGGTCCTCCTACAGTGGTCGGATGGCCCGTGACCCGCTCCAGCCGCCGCCCCCGGACCGACCCGCCCCGCACGGCGCACCCGCCGGCGGACCGACGGAGGAGGACACCCGCCCGTTCCTCGACGATCCGCCGGGCCTGGGCTGGGTCCCGGACGGGCTGCCGGGCTTCGAACGATGCACCCTCGGCCTCGACACCGATGAACAAGGACAGAACCTTGTCACAGTGGTGCGTCCGCGCACCGACTCCGCCCGTGACCCGGCCCGGCGGCCCATCCTCTCGGTGCACGGCTGGAGCGACTACTTCTACAACGCCCCGCTCGCCCACGCGTTCGAGGCCGCCGGCTACGCCTTCCACGCCGTCGACCTCCGCCACTACGGCCGCTCGCTGCGCACGGGACAGACGCCCGGCTGGACGGACGACCTGGCCCGCTACGACGCGGACCTCGAGGCCGCGTTCGAGACCATCGCCCAGGACCACCCGTTGCCGCCCATCCTCATGGGCCACTCCACCGGCGGGCTGATCGCCGCGCTGTGGGCGGACCGGAATCCCGGCCGCCTCGCCGCGCTCGTGCTCAACAGCCCATGGCTGGAGATGCAGGGCAACGCGGGGGTGCGCCTGCTGGCGAAGTCCATCGTGGGGCCCGTCTCCGCCATGAAGCCCTACGCCATGCTCACACTGCCGCGCATCGACCACTACTGGCGCACCCTCTCGGACCAGGCCGAGGGCGAATGGGACCTGCACCCGCTCTGGCGTCCCCCGCACGCGTTCGAGGTGCCGGCCGCCTGGCTCAGCGCGGTCCTCTCGGGGCACCGGGCCGTGGCCGGGCGGCTCGACGTCACCGTGCCGATTCTCGTGCTCGTCTCCGCGCGCGGGCATCGGGGCACGTCCTACGACGAGGCGATGCTGACCTCGGACATCGTCCTGGACCCCGACGCCATGGCCCGCCGCTCCCTGCGGCTCGGCGACCGGGTGACCGTCCACCGGCTCCCCGACGCGCTGCACGACGTGTTCGCCTCCCCCGCGTCGGTGCGCGAGGCGGCCGGTGCCGCGACGCTCACGTGGCTGGGCGCCTACGCGCCGCCGTCGGCGTCCGAGGCCGAGTCCGCCGCGCCGGACGACGGCGCCGGCTGAGGGGTGTCCACGGCGCCGCCGTAGCGGCGGTCCCGTCGGGCGTAGGTCTCAACGGCGGCCCACAGGGTCCGCCGGTCGACGTCCGGCCACAGCACGTCCAGGAACAGCAGCTCCGCGTAGGCGGACTGCCACAGCAGATAGTTGGACAGGCGCTGCTCCCCCGAGGTCCGCAGGAACAGGTCCACGTCCGGGACGACGTCGACGTCCTGACCCGTGCGGAAGCCGCGGTCGAGGTAGCGGGTGATGACGTCCTCGCTGATCTCCCCCGGCCGCATCCGGCCGGCCCGGACCTCTTCGGCGATCGCCTGGACGCCGTCCAGGATCTCGGCCCGGCTGCCGTAGTTCACGCACATGTGCAGGGTGGTGCCGGTGTTGTGGCGCGTGAGCTCCTCGGCCTCCTGCAGCTCCCGGATCACGGGGGTCCAGAGGCGCGGGGCCCGCCCGTTCCACCGGATCCGCACGTTCCACGAGTGCAGGGTGTCCCGCTGCCGGCGCAGCACGTCCCGGGAGAAGCCCATGAGGAAGCGCACCTCCTCCGCCGAGCGCCGCCAGTTCTCCGTGGAGAACGCATACGCGGACACGTGGCCGATCCCCAGCTCCACCGCCCCGGCGACGACGTCCAGCAGCGCCACCTCGCCGGCCCGATGGCCCTCGGTGCGGGGCAGGCCGCGCTGGTTGGCCCACCGTCCGTTGCCGTCCATCACGATCGCCACGTGTCGGGGCACGAAACGTGGATCGATCCGCGGGGCGACCGCACCCGAGGGGTGCGGCGGCGGGGACTGCGGGGCACGGTCGGCGCTCATGGTCTCCTCTCGACGCGCGGGGCGGGGAGGCCGAGGTCCTGGTCCAGGACGGACAGGGACACCAGGCGCCGCTCGGCGTGGAACTGCAGGTACGCCGCCACGATACCGGCCGCCTCGCGGCGGGCGGGGGCCCCGGAGGCGTCCGCGGTGGCCCAGTCCCCCGCCGCGAGGGCCGAGAGCAGATCGAAGGTCTCCGGGGCCGGGTGCGCGGCACCGGGTGGCCTGCACTCGGGGCAGACGGCCCCGCCGAGGCCCACGTGCAGCGCCGTGTGCGGGCCGGGGGCGCCGCAGCGGGCGCACCGGTCGAAGGTGGGGGCCCAACCGGCCTGGGCGAGCGCGCGCAGCAGGAACGAGTGCAGGATCAGGCGTGGGTCGTGCGCACCGCGGGCCAGCGCGGCCAGCGCGCCGTGGAAGAGGCGGTACTGGGCGCGCCGACCGTCGTCGTCCACCGCGGGGACCCGCTCGACGGCCTCGGCGAGGGCGCCGGCGACGGTGTAGGCGTCGTAGTCGGCGGCCAGCATCGTCGCGTACGGGTGCAGCAGCTGCGCCTGGCTCACGGTGTGCAGCTCGCCCCGGCCGCGCGCGAGCTGGAGCGTGGAGTGCATGAACGGCTCCACCACCGAGCCCAGCCGGGAGGACGTCTTGCGCACCCCCTTGGCCACGGCCCGGACCAGGCCGTGCTCGGGGGTGAGCGCCTCGACGATGCGATCGGCCTCCCCCAGACGGTGGGTGCGCAGCACGATGGCCTCGGTGCGGAACGAGTTCGCCGCGTAGCCGCCGTGCCGCGCACCCCGCCGGGAGGAGCCGGAACCGCTCACGCGCGCAGGGCGCGGTTCACCGCGGACACCACGGCCTTCAGCGAGGCCGTGGTGGTGTTGTGGTCCAGACCGACGCCCCAGAGGACACGGTCGCCCACGGCCGCCTCCACGTAGGCGGCGGCCATGGCCGCGCCGCCCTCGGACAGCGCGTGCTCGGAGTAGTCGAGCACGCGGACGTCCACGCCCTCCTCGCCGAGGATGCGCAGGAACGCGTCGATCGGGCCGTTGCCCTGCGCCGTGCGGGTCTGCGTCACGCCGTCGACCTCGAGCTCGGCCTCCATCCGGAACGTTCCGTCCTCGCCGGAGGCCGAGGAGACCGAGCGGAGCCGGTAGTGGCCCCACTGCGCCTCCGCCGCGTCGGCGGGCAGGTACTCGTCCTGGAACACGCGCCACAGGTCGGCGCCCGAGACCTCGCCGCCCTGGGCGTCGGCCAGATCCTGGATGACGTGGGAGAACTCGATCTGCGCGCGGCGCGGCAGCTCCAGGTTGTGCTCGGACTTGAGCAGGTAGGCGACGCCGCCCTTGCCGGACTGCGAGTTCACGCGGATGACGGCCTCGTAGGAGCGGCCGATGTCCTTCGGATCGATGGGCAGGTACGGCACGGCCCACGGGATGCCGTCCACATCCGTGCCGGCCGCCTTCGCGTCGACCTCCATGGCCTCGAAGCCCTTCTTGATGGCGTCCTGGTGGGAGCCGGAGAAGGCCGTGAAGACGAGGTCGCCGCCCCAGGGCGAGCGCTCGGGCACGGCCAGCTGGTTGCAGTACTCGACCGTGCGCTTGATGTGGTCCATGTCGGAGAAGTCGATCATGGGGTCGACGCCCTGCGAGTACAGGTTCATGCCCAGCGTCACCAGGTCCACGTTGCCGGTGCGCTCGCCGTTGCCGAACAGGCATCCCTCGATGCGGTCCGCCCCGGCCAGGTAGCCCAGCTCGGCGGCGGCCACGCCCGTCCCGCGGTCGTTGTGCGGGTGCAGGGAGAGGATGAGCGAGTCGCGGTGCTCCAGGTTGCGGTGCATCCACTCGATCGAGTCGGCGTACACGTTCGGGGTGGACATCTCCACCGTCGCCGGCAGGTTCAGGATCATCTTGCGGTCGGTGGAGGCCTCCAGGACCGTGGCCACCTCGTCCGAGATGCGCCGGGCGAACTCGAGTTCGGTGCCCGTGTAGGACTCGGGCGAGTACTCGTAGGTGATCTGCGTGCCCTTGAGCTGCTCCTCGAACTTCTTCACCAGGCGCGCGCCGGAGGTCGCGATGTCCACGATCCCGTCCTCGTCCTGCCGGAACACCACGCGGCGCTGCAGCACCGACGTCGAGTTGTACAGGTGCACGATGGCCCGGTCGGCGCCCTCGAGCGCCTCGAAGGTGCGCTCGATCAGGTGCTCACGGGACTGGGTGAGGACCTGGATGGTGACGTCGTCCGGGATGTGGTCGCCCTCGATGAGCTGGCGGACGAAGTCGTAGTCGGTCTGCGAGGCGGAGGGGAAGCCGACCTCGATCTCCTTGAAGCCCATGCCGACGAGCAGCTGGAACATGCGCAGCTTGCGCTCGGGGCCCATGGGGTCGATCAGGGCCTGGTTGCCGTCGCGCAGGTCCACGGCGCACCACAGCGGCGCCTTCTCGATGACCTTGTCCGGCCAGGTGCGGTCCGGCAGGGCGACCTCGATCTGGTCCTGGAACGGGACGTACTTGTGGAACTTCATCCCCGACGACTTCTGCAGGTGGGCGCTCATGCGTGTTCTCCCCTCGACGTGCGCGCGGCGGGCGCGCGAAAGGTGGATGGTCGGTGGCCGGGCCGGGAGGTCAGGGACTCCGCACGGGGTGTCCGGTCCGGTGGGAGGCGTCCTGCCTCCGCGTGCGCTCAGGCGGCGTGGATCACGGCCTGGCACGGGGACCCCGTGCGGCCGGGAAGTAGCAGGCGGGCCGTGGCCGGCGCTGTCGTCGCGAGGCGGAGGGACATGCCCCCGACCCTAGCACCGAGGTGGGCCGGGCCACAGGAGGCCGTCCCCGTGTGACGCACGACGACGGCAGCCCGCTCCGGCGCGTGCGCGACCGGGCCGGGGCCTCGGGCTCAGAAGCCGAGCCGGCCGAGCTGCTTGGGGTCGCGCTGCCACTCCTTGGCGACCTTGACCCGCAGGTCCAGGTGCACCTTGGTGCCGAGCATCCGCTCGATGCCCGCCCGCGCCTGCGCGCCGATCTCGCGCAGCCGGGAGCCGCCCTTGCCGATGATGATGCCCTTCTGGCTGTCCCGCTCGACGAAGACGTTCGCCCACACGTCCATGAGGGGCCGATCCGCGGGGCGGTCCTCGCGCAGGGACATCTCCTCGACCACCACGGCCACCGAGTGCGGCAGCTCGTCGCGCACGCCCTCCAGGGCCGCCTCTCGGATGAGCTCGGCGACCATGACCGCCTCCGGCTCGTCCGTGAGCTCGCCCTCGGGGTACAGGGGCGGCCCGGCCGGCAGCAGGCTCGCGAAGACGCCCAGGACGTCGTCGACCTGGCGGTCGGCCACCGCCGAGACCGGCACGACGGCCGCGAAGCCCTCCCCGCCGTTCTCCGGCCCGAGGACCTCGTCGCCCAGCGCGGTCACGGCCACGAGCTGGGCCATGAGCTGCTCCGGGCCCACCTTGTCCGTCTTCGTCACCACGGCGACCACCGGGGTGCGGTGCAGGTACGAGAGCTGCTGGGCGATGAACCGGTCGCCGGGGCCGATCGCCTCGTCGGCCGGTAGGCACATGCCCACGGCGTCGACCTCGTTGAGCGTCTCCGCCACGAGGTCGTTGAGGCGCTCGCCGAGCAGGGTGCGGGGCCGGTGCAGGCCCGGGGTGTCCACGAGCACGAGCTGGAAGTCCTCGCGGTGGACGATCCCGCGGATGGTGTGGCGCGTGGTCTGCGGCTTGGAGGAGGTGATCGCCACCTTCTCCCCCACCAGCGCGTTGGTGAGCGTGGACTTGCCGGCGTTCGGCCGGCCCACGAGTGAGACGAAGCCGGAACGGAAGCCGTCCGCGGCGCGGGCCGGATCGACGAGATCGGTCATGGGGTCATCCTTGTCAGGCGGGGCGTGGGGTGGGGCGGCCGGCTCAGGCCACGGGGTCGGCGGACGTGGCGCCGTGGGCCTGCTCCTCGTGCCGGCGCAGCCGCACCGGGCGGTCGGAGGTCTCGGAGACGCGCAGGCGCGCGACCCGGTTGCGGCGGGGCTCGAGGGTGTCCGCGACGAGCTCGATCCCCTGGACCACGACGCGCGAGCCCTGGATCGGGACACGGCCGAGCTCCTTGGCGAGGAGGCCGCCGACCGTGTCGACGTCGTCGTCCTCGTCCTCCTCTGGCAGCTCGAACTCCTCCCGGAAGTCGTGGATGCCCATGCGCGCGTCGACGGAGTAGACGCCGGGCGCGACGGACTCCACCTCGGGGCGGTCCGGGTGGTCGTCCTCGTCGTAGATCTCGCCGACGATCTCCTCGATGAGGTCCTCGAGGGTCACGAGCCCCGCCGTGCCGCCGTACTCGTCCACCACCACGGCCACGTGGGTGGACTCGCGCTGCAGCTCCTGCAGGAGGGTCGCCACGGACTTCGACTCGGGGACGAAGCGGACGTCGCGCATGACCTCGGTGACGGGGGTGTCGGTCGCAGCGCCGTCGTGGTGCAGGGCGCGGGTGACGTCCTTGAGGTGCAGCATGCCCCGGATGTCGTCGGCGTCCTCGCCGATCACCGGGATGCGGGAGTTGCCGGAGCGCAGGAACAGGGCCATGGCCTGGCCGAGCGTGTGGTCGGCGTCGATCGTGACGACGTCGGTGCGCGGCACCATGACCGAGCGGACGATGGTGTCGTTCATGGAAAACACCGACTGGATCAGCTCCGCCTCGGAGTCGGCGAGCACGTCCGCGTCGTGGGCGCGGGCGACGAACTCGCGCAGGTGGCGCTCCTGGAAGTCGTCCTCGTCCTCCGGCTCGACCTCGCGACGGCGCCGGTCCCGGTCGAGGCGGGCGGCGAGCGGGCCCAGGGCCCGGCGGAGCACCCACACGAGCCCGCCCAGGCGGCGGGCGACGGCGGCCTCGTTGCGGGAGCCGATCGGCCGCGGGCTCCAGACGCCCAGCAGGGCGGCCACGCCCACGAGCACGACCGCGGCGATCGCCACGGCGAGCCACGTGTCGTCCACCACCGCGTCGGCGGCCGCGGTCAGGCACACGGCGGACAGGGCCTCGGCCACGAAGCGCCAGACCCGCAGGGCCCCGAGGTGGCTCTCCCGCTCGCGGGCGATCTCCAGGACCTTGGAGCCGGGCTGCTCGCGGACGATGTCCTCCGCGTCCCGCCGGGAGAGGTAGGAGAACGCGGACTCGGCCAGGGACAGCGTCCAGGTCAGGCCGAGGAAGACCAGGAAGAGGGCGAAGAGGACGGCGGGTGTCAGCATGGGCGGTGCCGTCAATCCTCGACGGTGGGGGCCGGGGCGGGCCGGCCGAGGACCTCGGAGACGAGCCGATCCTGGAGCGTGAACATCTCCTCGCGCTCGGCGTCCTCGACGTGGTCGTACCCGAGCAGGTGGAGCATGCCGTGGGTGAGCAGCAGGAGCAGCTCGTCGTCACGGGAGTGCCCGCCGCGCGCCGCCTGCTCGGCGGCGACCTCGGGGCAGAGCACGACGTCGCCCAGCACGCCCTCGGCCGGCGTTTCGGGCGAGCCGGGGGTCAGCTCGTCCATGGGCAGGCTCATCACGTCGGTCGGCCCGGGCAGGTCCATCCACTCCTCGTGCAGCTCGGCCATGCGTGCGGCGTCCACGACGGTCACGGCCGTCTCGGCGCGCTCGTGGACGTGCAGGCGCGCGTACACGTGCCGGGCCATGTGCAGCAGCGCGTCCTCGGGGACCTCGATCCCCGACTCGTTCAGGATCTCAACGGCCACGGCGGGCCCCTCCTCGCTTCGGGGCCCGCTCCGCGGGGCCGCGGGCGGCGTCGTAGGCGTCCACGATGGCGCTCACCAGCGAGTGCCGGACCACGTCCGAGGAGTCGAAGCGGACCATCTCCAGGCCCTCGATCCCCTCGAGCACCTCGACGGCCTGGGCCAGGCCGGACTGGGTGCCGCGCGGCAGGTCCACCTGCGAGGTGTCGCCCGTGACGACCATGCGGGCACCGAAGCCGAGGCGGGTCAGGAACATCTTCATCTGCTCGCCGGTGGTGTTCTGGGCCTCGTCGAGGATCACGAACGCGTCGTTCAGGGTGCGGCCGCGCATGTACGCCAGCGGGGCGACCTCGATGGTCCCGGCCTCCATCAGCCGCGGGATCGACTCGGGCTCGATCATGTCGTGCAGCGCGTCGTACAGGGGGCGCAGGTACGGGTCGATCTTCTCGGAGAGCCCGCCGGGCAGGAAGCCGAGCCGCTCGCCGGCCTCGACGGCCGGGCGGGTGAGGATGATGCGGTTGACCTCCTTGGCCTGCAGCGCCTGCACGGCCTTGGCCATGGCCAGGTAGGTCTTGCCGGTGCCGGCCGGTCCGATGCCGAAGACGACGGTGGAGCGGTCGATCGCCTCCACGTAGTCCTGCTGGTGCAGGGTCTTCGCGCGGATGCGGCGGCCCCGGCCCGAGAGGATCGAGTCCAGGTGCAGCTGACCCGCGCCGCGCCCGGTGGCGGCGTCGCGGACGTGGTGGACGACCTGGCCCATCACCTCGGGGGTGACGGCCTGGTCGCGGCGGGCGATCGAGCGCAGGTCCTCGACGACGCGCCGCACCGAGGCCACGTCGGCCACCGGCCCGGCCAGGTCCAGCCGCTGGTCGCGGACCGTGACGTCCACGGTGGGGAACACGCCGCCGAGGATCCGCAGCAGGGCGTCCTGCGGTCCGAGCGTGCGGACCATGAGGTCGGCGGTCTCGAACGCGACCCCCTCGTGCGCGGTGGCGGGCGGGGTCGGGGTCGTGGGGGGCACGGTCACGATGGGGCGGATCACCTCGGGGTCGTGGGGGCGGGACGTCCCGTCCAGTCTAGGCGTCTGCGCGTCGTCCTGCCGGGGCTCACCAGCGGCCGAGCCGGTGCTGGAGCACGGCGAGGGCGGCGGGGCCGGCCGTGGAGGCGCGCAGCACGTGCGGGCCGAGCCGCACCGGCACGGCCCCCGCGGCCACGCAGGCCTCGAGCTCGGCCGGGCCGATCCCGCCCTCGGGGCCCACGACGACGGCGATCTCGGCGGCCGCGGAGAGTCGCTCCACGGGCACCGCGGACACCCCGTGCTCCGCGTCCTCGTGCAGCACGAGGACGAGCCGGCCGCCGTCGTCGTCCCGGACCAGCCCGGCGACCGCCGTCCCGGAGACGTGGTCCCGGACCGCGGGCACCCGGGCGCGACGCGCCTGCTTGGCGGCCGCACGGGCCGTGTCAGCCCACTTCTGGCGGGCCTTGGCGGCCTTGGGGCCCTTCCAGCGGACGATCGAACGCTCGGCCTCCCAGGGCACCACGGCGTCCACGCCGAGCTCGACGGCGGCCTGGACCGCCATGAGGTCCCGGTCGCCCTTGGCGAGGGCCTGGACGAGCACGAGCGCCGGGGTGGGCGCCGGCTCCTCCGCCACCGCGTCCAGCCGCACGGACACCGCGTCCGGGGCGGCGGCGAGCACGGTGCCGTGGCCGAGCGTGCCCGACCCGTCGGCCAGGAGCACGGCCTCCCCGGGGGCCAGCCGCATGGCCGCGGCGGCGTGCCGGGCCTCGGGGCCACCGAAGACGACCTCCGCGCCGGCGCTCGCGCCGGCCAGGGCGCCCGGCTCGAGGTGGAACAGGGGGGCGGTCACAGGTTCCTCAGGTTCTCCCGCAGCCGGGCGAACATGCCCTTGGCCTGGGGTGCACCGTGCACGACCTCCTCGCCGCGCACCTCGGCCAGGCGCTGCAGGAGCTGGCGCTGCTCGTCGTCCAGGTCGGTGGGCGTGGTGACCACCACGTCCACCTTGAGGTCGCCACGGCCCTGCCCGCGCAGGCGGCCGACGCCCAGGCCGTGGAGGACCTCGACGTGGCCGGACTGCACGCCCGGGTCCAGGCTGACGGACTGCTTGCCGTCCAGGGTGTCCAGCGTGACGGTGGTCCCCAGGGCCGCGGCGGCCATGGGGACGGTCACGGTGGTGGCCAGGTGGTCGCCCTCGCGGCGGAAGGTCTCGTCCGGGCGGACCGCGATCTCCACGTAGAGGTCGCCGTTCGGGCCGCCGCCCGGGCCGGCCTCGCCGCGGCCGGCGAGGTGGATGCGGGTGCCGTCGTCCACGCCCGCGGGGATGCGCAGGGTCAGCGGCGTCCGGGTGCGGACGCGGCCCTGCCCGTCGCACTCGTGGCAGGGCGTCGGGATGACGGTGCCGAACCCCTGGCAGGCGGGGCAGGCCTCGGTGGCCATGACGGTGCCCAGCAGCGACCGCACGGGGCGCTGGATCATGCCGTGGCCGTGGCAGGTCTGGCAGGTCTCCGGCTGGGTGCCGGGCTCGCAGCACGAGCCCTCGCACCGCTCGCAGCGCACGGCCGTGTCCAACTCGATCGTCTGCTCGCCGCCGAAGACGGCGTCGCGCAGGTCGATCCGCGCGGTCACCAGGGCGTCCTGGCCGCGGCGGGCGCGGCTGGCGGGGCCGCCGCGGCCGCCCTGGCCGGCGGCGTTCATGAAGGTCTCGAAGATGTCGGCGAAGCCCCCGAAGCCGCCCGCCCCGCCGAAGCCGCCCGGGAAGCCGGCCTGGCCGTTCTCATTGCCCGTCGTGTCGTAGGCCCGGCGCCGGCCCTCGTCCGAGAGCACCTCGTAGGCGTGGGAGATGCGCTTGAACTGCTCGGCCGCCTCCGGGTCGGGGTTGACGTCCGGGTGGTGGGTGCGCGCGAGCTTGCGGTAGGCGCGGCGGATCTCCTCGGTGCTGGCGTCACGGCTGACGCCGAGCGTCTCGTAGTGGTCGGTCACGGTGGGGATTCCTCTCGGGGAGAGCGGGACGTGGGGCGATGCGGGACGGGGCCCGCCGGGACACGCGGAGGCGCGTCAGGTGGTCAGGATGCGGGAGAGATAGCGGGCGATCGCCCGGACGGCGGCCATGGTGCCCGGATAGTCCATCCGGGTCGGGCCGATGACGCCGACCTTCGCCACGGCGCCGGGGCCGTAGGCGGCCGCGACCACCGAGGTGTCCGCGAGCGATCCGGCGTTCTCGGACCCGATCCGCACGGACACCCCGTGGGCGTCCTGCTCCATCTCCGTGAGCAGGCGCAGCAGCACCACCTGCTCCTCGAGCGCCTCCAGGATCGGCCCGATGGACGCGCCGAAGTCCCCCGGGGAGCGGGCCAGGTTGGCGGTGCCGGCCAGGACGATGCGGTCCTGCCGGCCGGCCTCGAGCAGGTCGTGGACGGCCGCGGCCACGAGGGCGGCGGACTGCCGGTGCTCCGGGCGGACCCGGCTGACGACGTCGTCCACCACGGTGGCCGCCGGCACCGGACCGAGCCCCAGCAGGGCGTCCAGCAGGAGGCCGCGGAGCACGGACAGCTCCGCCTCGTCGACCGGCCGGTCCAGGACGGCGTGCCGCTGGTCCACCCGTCCCGTGGACAGGATGAGGACCACGAGCACCCGCGTGGGCGTGAGGGAGACCAGTTCGAGGTGGCGGATCGTGGAGCCGTCCTCGTGGGGGAACTGCGCGACGGCGACCTGCTGGGTCAGCTGGGCCAGGAGGCGCACCGTGGACTCCATCATGTGCTCGGTGTCCGTCTCCGGGTCCAGCAGGGTCCGCACGGCCCGGCGCTCCGCCGGGGACAGCGGCTTCACCTCGGAGAGGCGGTCGACGAACACGCGGTAGCCCTTGTCCGTGGGGACGCGCCCGGCGGAGGTGTGCGGGGCCACGATGAGGCCCTCCTCCTCGAGCGCAGCCATGTCGTTGCGCACGGTCGCGGAGGACACGCCCAGGGCGTGCCGTTCCACGAGCGCCTTGGAGCCCACGGGCTCGCGCAGCGCCACGTAGTCCTCCACGATCGCCTGGAGCACCTGCAGGCGGCGGGGCTGCTCCGACATCTCGGTCCTCCTCTGGTCCGTCGGGATCCGGGGCGACCCCGGAGGTGCCCCTGGCTGGCACTCCGGCGGGTCAAGTGCCAATGCTACCGTCCGACCCGGGGGACGGCCCGCCGGGCCTGCACGGCTTCGCTCACGGTGATCGCCCGCCCCCGTTGCTACCGTGCTCTCCCATGGACTGGAGCAGCTGGGGCCCCGCGGGCCACGACGACCTGACGCGCCGCCCCGCCCGGACCGTCCCCGATGTGCCCGCCGCCCCCGGCACGGTGGTCGAGGACGTGGCCTCCGGGTTCACCGGGGCCGTGATCGGCATCGAGCGCTCCGGCGGCGTGCACGTGGTGGTCCTGGAGGACCGCCGCGGCGTGCGCCGCGGCTTCCCCCTCGGCGGCGGCTTCTGGATCGACGGCGAGCCCGTGACCCTGGTCCCCCCGGCCGCCGCGGCCCCGGCGGCCCCGGCCCGCACCGCCTCCGGCTCGCGACGGGTCGAGGGGGCGCGGGCCCGCACCGCCCGCGCCTCACGCATCTGGGTGGAGGGCGTGCACGACGCCGAGCTGGTGGAGAAGGTGTGGGGCGAGGACCTGCGCCTCGAGGGCATCGTGGTGGAGCCCCTGCACGGCGTGGACGACCTCGCCGGGGCGATCCGCGCGTTCGCCCCCGGCCCGCGGCGCCGGCTCGGGATCCTCGTGGACCACCTCGTCACCGGGTCCAAGGAGGAGCGCCTCGCGGCCGAGGCGATGCGCGTGCCGGGGGCCGCGGGCAACGTGCTCATCCTCGGCCACCCCTACGTGGACGTCTGGCAGGTCATCAAGCCCTCCGTCCTCGGCATCCCCGCGTGGCCCGTCGTGCCGAAGGGACAGGACTGGAAGACGGGGATCCTGCGGGGACTGGGCTGGCCGCACGGGAGCAAGGAGGCCACGGGGCTGGGGTGGAAGCGGCTGCTCTCCCACGTCACCACGTACGCGGACCTCGAGCCGTCCCTGCTGGGCCGCGTGGAGGAGCTCATCGACTTCCTCACCGCCGCACCCGAGCACTGATCTCGGCGCGGCCACCGCCCGCCCGCGCTATGCTGGCCCATGCCCTGCGCCCGGTCCCGGCGCGCGGGTCCCGCGATCCAGGAGGAGCCCCTCGTGAACACCCGCGCGCAGCCCGACGCCGGCCGCACCGGCCACGGCCCGCCCGCCTGGCTCGTCTCGGCCGGCGGCCGCGGCGCCCCGCTCACGGCGAAGCAGGACCGTGACCGCGCGGCGCTGGCCCACCTCAGCCTGGCGTTCGGCGTGCTCGGCCCGCTGGTCGTGTGGCTGCTCTACCGCGACCGCGGCCCGTTCACCTCGCAGGAGTCGCGCGAGGCCCTGAACTTCTCCGGGCCGCCCACGCTCATCACGCTCCTGTTCTTCTTCCTGTCCCTGCTGCCGGTGGTCGGCCCGATCTTCGCGATCCTCGGCGCGCTCACGTGGGCCGCCATGGCGGTCTACGGCGTGATGGGCGCCTCGCACGTGTCCAAGGGCCGTCCGTTCCGGTACCCGTTCAACCTGCGCATCCTGCGCTGACCCGGGGCCGGCCGGTCAGAAGCCTGCCAACGCCCGGACGATCGCGTCGTTGCGCAGCCGCCCCTCGAGCGTGGGGACGATGCGGCCGTCGACGGCGGCGCGCCCGTCCAGCAGGCCCGCGGCGATGAGTTCGGCGATCGCCCCGCGGATCCGCGCGGCCTCCCCCGGCGTCTCCGAGACGAGCTCCGCGGTCGGGAGCCCGTCCACCGTGCGCACCGCGAGCATGATGCGCTCGAGTCGCCGCGCGTCGGCGTCGGGCCGCTCGCGGCCCACGGCGGGGGTGACCCCCGTGGCCAGCCGCTGCGCGTAGGCGGCGGGGTGCTTGGCGTTCCAGAACCGGACGCCGGCGAGGTGCGAGTGCGCGCCCGGGCCGATCCCCCACCAGTCCTGGTCCTCCCAGTACGCCACGTTGTGCCGCGCGCGGTGGACCCCGGACCCCCGCGGGTCCCGCGCCCAGTTGGACACCTCGTACCAGCGGTAGCCGGCGGCGCCGAGCAGCTCCTCGGCGAGCAGGTACTTGTCCGCCTGGTCGTCGGGGTCCACGTCCGCCACCTCGCCGCGGGCCACCTGGGCCCCGAGCTTGGTGCCCTCCTCCACGATCAGCGAGTACGCGCTCACGTGGTCCGGGGCCAGGGCGACGGCGGCCTCGAGCGTGGCCCGCCAGTCGGCGAGGGACTCCCCCGCGGTCCCGTAGATCAGGTCCAGGGACACCTCCAGGCCGGCCTCGCGGGCCGCGGCGACGGCGGCGGGCACGGACTCGGGCCGATGGGTGCGCTCGAGCGTGGCGAGCACGTGCGGCACCGCCGACTGCATGCCCAGGGAGAGGCGGGTGAAGCCGCCGGCCGCGAGCTGGCGGGCGTACTCCGGGGTGATCGTGTCCGGGTTGGCCTCGGTGGTCACCTCCGCGCCGGGCGCGATCCCGAACCGGTCCACCGCCGCCTGGAGGATGCGCACGAGGTCCGCGGCCGGCAGGAGCGTGGGCGTGCCGCCGCCGAAGAACACCGTGTGCAGCGGGCGGGCGGGCACGTCCGAGGACGCGAGCACGTCCGCGGCGAAGTCCAGCTCCGTGACCGCCGACTCCCAGTAGTCGCCGCGACCCGCGCCGGGGCCGAGGTCGACGGCCGTGTACGTGTTGAAGTCGCAGTAGCCGCAGCGCACCGTGCAGAACGGCACGTGGACGTACAGGCTGAAGGTGCGCGCCGCGCCGTCGCGGGCGGCCGCGCGCACCCGCTGCCCGACGTCGGCCGGCAGCCGGCCGTCGTCGGGGACGGGCTCGCCGAGGGGCAGGGCGGGCACTTACTTCTTCGCGGCCTGGTCGGCGCCGGCGCCGTCCGAGGACAGGGCGGCGATGAAGGCCTCCTGCGGGACCTCGACCCGGCCGACCATCTTCATGCGCTTCTTGCCCTCCTTCTGCTTCTCGAGCAGCTTGCGCTTGCGGGAGATGTCGCCGCCGTAGCACTTGGAGAGCACGTCCTTGCGGATCGCGCGGATGTTCTCACGGGCGATGATGCGCGAGCCGATGGCGGCCTGGATCGGCACCTCGTACTGCTGGCGCGGGATCAGCTCCTTGAGCTTGCCCGTCATCATCACGCCGTACGCGTAGGCGTTGTCCTTGTGGGTGATGGAGGAGAACGCGTCCACCTGTTCGCCCTGGAGCAGGATGTCCACCTTGACGAGGTCGGCGACCTGGTCGCCGTCGGCCTTCCAGTCCAGCGAGGCGTACCCCTTGGTGCGGGACTTGAGCTGGTCGAAGAAGTCGAACACGATCTCGGCCAGCGGGATCCAGTAGCGGATCTCCACGCGTTCCTCGGAGAGGTAGTCCATGCCCTTCAGATTGCCGCGCTTGGCCTGGCACAGCTCCATGACGGCGCCGATGAACTCGGCCGGCACGATGATCGTGGCCGAGGCCATGGGCTCGCGCACCTCGAGGATCTTGCCCTCGGGGAACTCGGAGGGGTTGGTCACGGTGACGACCTCACGGTCCTCCCGGGTGACCTCGTAGACCACGTTGGGCGCGGTGGAGATGAGGTCGAGGTCGAACTCGCGCTCGAGGCGCTCGCGCACGATCTCCAGATGCAGCAGACCGAGGAAGCCGACGCGGAAGCCGAAGCCGAGCGCGACCGAGGTCTCCGGCTCGTAGACGAGCGCGGCGTCGTTGAGCTTGAGCTTGTCCAGGGCGTCACGCAGCACGGGATAGTCCGAGCCGTCGATGGGGTACAGGCCCGAGAACACCATGGGCTTGGGGTCCTCGTAGCCACCGAGGGACTGCTCCGCCGGGTGGGCGTGGTTGGTGACCGTGTCGCCCACCTTGGACTGACGCACGTCCTTCACGCCGGTGATGAGGTAGCCCACCTCGCCCGCGGCCAGGCCCTTCGTGGGCACGGGCTCCGGGGAGGAGACGCCGATCTCGAGGAGCTCGTAGGTGGTGCCCGTGGACATCATGCGGACCTTCTCTCGCGGGGAGAGCCGGCCGTCCACGACGCGCACGTACGTGACGACGCCCCGGTAGGTGTCGTACACGGAGTCGAAGATCATCGCGCGGGCCGGGGCGTCCGCGTCGCCCTCCGGGCCGGGGATGGCGCGGACCACGCGGTCCAGCAGCTCCTCGACGCCGACGCCCGTCTTGCCGGAGACGCGCAGCACGTCCTCGGGCTCGCAGCCGATCAGGGAGGCCAGCTCGGCCGCGTAGCGGTCCGGATCCGCGGCGGGCAGGTCGATCTTGTTGAGCACGGGGATGATCTCCAGCTCGTGTTCCATGGCGAGGTAGAGGTTCGCCAGGGTCTGGGCCTCGATGCCCTGGGCGGCGTCCACCAGCAGGATCGCGCCCTCGCACGCGGCCAGCGAGCGGGAGACCTCGTAGGTGAAGTCGACGTGCCCGGGGGTGTCGATCATGTTCAGGGCGTAGTCCACCCCGTCCACGGACCAGGGCATGCGCACGGCCTGGGACTTGATGGTGATGCCGCGCTCACGCTCGATGTCCATGCGGTCCAGGTACTGCGCCTTCATGTCGCGGGGCTGCACGACGCCGGTGGCCTGCAGCATGCGGTCCGCCAGCGTGGACTTGCCATGGTCGATGTGGGCGATGATGCAGAAGTTGCGGATCACCGAGGGGTCGGTGGCAGCGGGCACCGGGGGGTTCGACGCCAGGGGCGACACGGGCACTTCCTCTACGGGTGACGGGGACGGGACTCTGACCGCCTAGTCTCTCATGATCCGCCGCCGACCCGACCCGGACGCCGGGCCCGCGCGTCCACTAGATTCACGCCCATGGCCTTCGACCTGCATCGCGCCCTGTCCCTCGGCCGCCGGACGGCACGCCTGATCGGCGCCCTCCGCGACGACGCCCGGCCGCGTCGGGCCGCCTCCGAGGCCGGTCGGCGGGCCGGCGACCGGAGCGGCCCGTCGCCCTTCCCGGGCCCGCCCGGGCCTCCCGGGCCCGCGTGGGACCCCACGGAGCCCACCGACTCGTGGCCGATGCCCGGGCCCGGGCAGGAGCGCCGGCCCCGGCGACAGGACGCCGGCCGCCACGTGTCCCTGCCGGACTTCACCGGGACCGTCCGCGTCGAGTACGCGCCCGTGCCCGGGCCGACGGCCGGGCCGGGCGAGGTCGTGTGGACCTGGGTGCCGTACGAGGAGATGGACGGCCGGGGCAAGGACCGCCCCGTGCTCCTGATCGGCCGGGACGGGGTGCACCTGCTCGGGCTCATGCTGACCAGCCGGGACCGGAACAACGCCCTGGCCCGCGACGAGGACTACGTGGACGTGGGCTCGGGCGCCTGGGACCGGTCCGGCCGCGCCTCGGAGGCGAAGCTGGACCGGGTGGTCCGCGTGGATCCGGCCGCGGTGCGCCGGGAGGGCGGCGTCCTGGACCGGGCGGCCTTCGACCGGGTCACGGCCGCGCTGGCCCGCGCCCGGCGGCGGGGGCGCTGAGTCGGCCGCGCGGATCGCGGGGTCTGGGTGGTAGGATCGTCCGCATTGTGTCCGCCGGTCGACGGGCACCCCCGGAACGGGTCATCATCGGTGTTCCCCACGCCGCTCAGTCCACGGATCCGGGCACCCTCCACGACCCCCTGTTCATGCGGCGCCCGGACCCTCGTCCGCGCCGCCGACGACGAAGGACCCGATTTGGCTAACATCAAGTCCCAGAAGAAGCGCATCCTCACCAACGAGAAGGCGCGCCAGCGCAACGTCGCGGTGAAGTCCGAGCTGAAGACCGCCATCCGCGCCGTGGACAAGGCCGTCGCCGCCGGCGAGGCCGAGGCCGCCGCCGCCGCGCTGCGCACCGCCTCCCGCAAGCTGGACAAGGCCGCCTCGAAGGGCGTCATCCACAAGAACCAGGCCGCGAACCGCAAGTCCGGCATCGCCGCCCGCGTGAAGGCCCTCCTCGGCTGATCCACGCCCCCGGCTGTGACCGCGGCCCCCGCCCCGAGCGATCGGTGCGGGGGCCGCGTCGTGTCCGGGCTGCCCCCGTGGGGTGCCGTCCGGCGGCGCCCGTCAGCGGCTGACGGCGGTGGCCACGCGGATCACCGCGCGCTCGACGGCGAACTCCGGGTTGCGGGAGGCGCCCTTGGCCTCGGCGTCGGCCTGGGCGATCCACTCCACGGCCTGCGCGATGCCGGCCGCCGTCCAGTGCCGCGCCGCCTGCTGGATGTAGCGCACCTGGAACGGGGCCACCCCGAGCAGGGACGGCAGCTCGGCGGCGGGCCGGCGGGCGTCGATCATCCGCGCCACCTGCCGCGCCTTGAGCGCGAGCGCCGCGGTGATCATCACCGGGTGCACGCCGGTGGCCATCGCGTGCCGCACGAGGGACACGGCCCTCGCCGCCTGCCCCTCGAGCGCCGCGTCGGCCACCGCGAAGCTCGTGGCCTCCACGCGGCCGCTGTAGTAGGTGTCCACGGTCTCGACGGTGACGACGCCCTCGGTGTCGTCGACGAGCTGGGCGCACGCGGCCGCGAGCTCCGTGAGCGAGGCGCCGGTGGCGCGGATGAGCGCGCGGGCCGCCTCCTCGTCGATGCGCCGACGCCGGTCGCGGAACTCGGCCTGCACGAAGGCCAGCCGCTCCTCGTCCTTCTTCAGCGGCACGCACTCCACCACCGTGCCGGCCTGGGCGACGGCGTCCAGCAGCCTCTTGCCGCGGGTGCCGCCGGTGTGGCGCAGCACGAGCGTGACGTCGTCCGCGCCGGGGCCCTGCTGGACGAGGCGCAGGGCGTCCTCGAGGAACGCGTCGTTCATGGCCTCGAGGCCCTCGACCGTGATGAGGGTGGGCTCGGCGAAGAGGGACGGGCTGGCCGCGGTGGCCAGCTGGCCGGGCTGGTACTCCCCCGCGCGGAGCCGGTGGATCTCCAACTGGCCGTGGCGCTCGCGCAGAGCCCGGGTCACGCGGTCCGTCACCCAGCGGGCGGCATGGTCCTCGGGCCCCTTGAGGAGCATGAGCGGGGCGGGCTCGGCCCTCCGCCAGGCCAGGGGGTCGGTGCGGCCGGCTCGGCCGGAACGGGGGCTGCGGGCGGCGGACATGCGTCCCATCCTAGGGTCCGGTGCGGACGCTCGAGGGCGGGCGGACGGTGTGGGCCGCGATCTCGGGCGCGCCGTCGGGGTCGGGGCCGTCCGCGGCCGTGAGGGCCAGCGTGCCGTGCAGGTCCGTGCGGGCCACCGGCCCGAGACGGCCGAGCGCGTCCACCGTGGCCCGGTGGGGGTGTCCATACGGGTTGTCGGCGCCCACGGAGACCACGTGCAGGCGGGCGCCGGCCGCGCGCGGCACGGCCGTCCCACCGTTGCGGGCCCCGTGGTGGGCGACCTTGAGCACGTCCACGCGCGGCGGTGCGGCGGCATCGGACCGGCGTCCCGCGACCCATGCCGCGGAGGCGTCCTCCTCCATGTCGCCGGTGATCAGCGTCGTGACCGGACCGGCCCCGCTCTCGACCGTGACCAGCACCTGGGCGGAGGCGTCGTTCTCCTCGGGGGCCCGCCCGTCGGCGAGCAGCACGTGCCACCGCACCGGCCCGGCCGTGCCCGTCGCGCCGGTGCGGAGCCGTGCCGCGTCGGCGGGCGGGTCGACGCCGTCCGCCTCGCCGCCGCGCCCTCCCCTGCCCTGCCCCGGTGCGTCCCGGGTCGCGTAGTGCACCGCCCCGGGGGAGGCGCGGTCGACCACGCCGGCCAGCCCCCCGGCGTGGTCGGCGTGCAGGTGGGTGAGCAGCACGGCGTCCACCCGGTCGACGTCGAGGTCGTCGAGGCAGCGACTCGCGACCTCCGGCTCGGGCCCGACGTCGACGACGACCCCCGCGCGCGGGCCGGACCGGAACACGGCCATGTCCCCCTGGCCGACGTCGCAGAACGCCACCGCCCAGTCCGGCGGGGCCGCGCCCGAGGCCCGCGGCACGAGGACCGCCCCGACCGCACCCGTGGTGGCCGCGGCCAGCGCGGCGGCGAGCACGACCAGGGCGGGGAGGCGCTCGCGGGTCCGCGGCGCGCCGCGGCCGACACGCCGCACCGGGGCGGCCCGGCGTCGTTCGAGCAGGAGCACGGCGGCGAATCCGAGGAGCGTCGCGGCCACCAGCAGGACGCCCAGCCCGGCGCCGAGGGCCCCGGCCGGCCACGGGCGCAGCGCCCCGGGCAGGGAGGCGCTGGTGTGGGCGACCCACCCGATCCAGGCCGCGGGCCACTGGATCACGGCGACGAGGGCGGCGGCGATCCCCGGCGCAGGCAGGGCGAGGGCCGCGGCGAGGGTGCCCAGGACGGTCACGGGCGGCACGGCCGGGGCGGCCAGCAGATTGGCCGGCACCGCGTAGGCCGACACCTCACCGGTCATGGCCAGGATGATCGGCTGGCAGGCCAGGTGGGCGGCCACGGTCACCGCGAGCGACGCCGAGAGCCACCGCGCCACGACGTCGGGCAGCACCCGGCCGAGCCCGGCGTGCAGCGCACGGTCGAGGGGCGCGCCGCCCAGGACGATGCCCGCGGTCGCGGCCAGGGAGAGGTGGAAGGCCGGTTCCACGGCGAGGGCCGGCACCGCGACGAGCAGGGCCGTGCCGCCCACCGTCAGGAGTCCGAACGCCTGCCGCGCGCGGCCGAAGAACACCGCGAGGGCTCCGAGGGCGCCCATCACGGCCGCCCGGAGCACGGACGGCTCCGGCCCCACGACGACCACGAACACCCCGAGGGCCGCCAGCCCGGCGCTGAGGACCACCGCCCGGTGCACCCGCGCGCAGCGCAGGGTGATCGCGACCGCGCCGAGGATCATGGCCACGTTCGCCCCGGACACGGCAGACAGGTGCGACAGGCCCGAGGCCTTCATGGCGTCGTCGAGGGCGGGCCCCTGGGCGGAGCGGTCGCCCAGCACCAGCCCCGGGATGAGCTCCGGCGCCGCGCCGACCGTGCCCTCCGCGGACTGACGGAACGCGGCGCGCAGCGCCTCCCGCCGCGGCGGGCCCGGCTCGCCGCCGGTGGCCCCGCCTGCCGTCTCCGCCCCGCCGGGGCAGGGACCCGGCCGCGGGACGGCCGCGGCGGCCAGGAACACGGTGGAACCGGACCTCGACGGCCGGGCCACCACGCACACCAGCGATCCCGGCCCGCCGCCGGGGGCCGCCGTCCCGTCCGACGGCGCGGCGATCGTCTCGGGCGGTGGGCCCCCGCCCGTGAGTCGGGCCGTCGCGGCCGCCTCGGGGGCTCGCGGCGGGTGACCGAACGCCTCGACCCGCACGGGCACGCTCCAGCGCGGACCGAAGGCCGCCTCGCTCCGGGTGGCGGGCCCGTCCAGGGTCAGCTCGAGCCGCAGCGGTGAGCCGGCGTGCACCGCGCCGGTCCAGCCGCTGCCCTCGGCCGCGGCAGTGGGCCCGGCCGAGTGCTGCAGCATCAGCGCCGCGGCCACGCCGGCCAGCGCCGCCGCGGTGGCCACGCCCCGTATCCGACCGGTCGAGCGGGCGGCACCCAGGACGGCGGCCGCGGCGACGGCCAGCCCCGTGAAGGCCGCTGACGAGCGGGCCGGGGCGTCCCAGCCGACGCCGAGGATCCCGAGGGTCAGGCAGGCGAGCAGGGCGGGCACCCACCGGGCCTCGAGCGGGCCGGGCACCTCGCGGCGCCGGGCGCGGCGGTCCACGGGATCGCTGGGCGGGCCCGGGGCCGGACTCACCACGAGACGAGGTCACGCAGCCGGTCGAGCGTGGCCGGGCCGATGCCGGGCACCGCGTCCAGGTCCTGCAGGCCGGTGAACGGGCCGACCGTCTCGCGGTGGGCGATGATCTTCTCCGCCGTGGCGGGGCCGACGCCGGGCAGGGTCTGCAGGACCGCGGCGTCGGCGGTGTTCAGGTCCACGGTGCCGCCCCGCTCGGCACCGCCCGGCTCGCCTCCGGCACCGGCCCCGCCCGTGGTCGGCGTGGGCTGCGCCTGCGCGGCCCCGGCCACCCGGTCCAGGGCGTCCTGCGGCGTGTGGGCAGAGGGGACGAGGACCTGTTGGCCGTCGTCCAGCGGGGCCGCGAGGTTGATGCGCTCCGCCCGGGCGTGCCGGGTCGGGCCGCCGGCCGCGTGCACGGCGTCGGCCACCCGGGAGCCCGGCGCGAGGCTGACCACTCCCGGCCGGGCGACCTCGCCCACCACGTGCACCCGCAGCGGGCCGGACCCGGCGGGCTCGGGCGCCTCCCCCGACGGCCCCGCCTCGGACGTCCGCGCGTCGGTGCCCGCCGCCGACGGGGCGGCGGAGGACGCGCCGGTCTGCGAGACGCCTGCACCGGCCGCGGCCGCCGGGATCGCCGCGGGCGGCGCCGGGGTGGTCAGCCAGGCCACCGCCCACCAGGCCGCCGCGGCGACGAGCAGCACGGTGACGGCCAGCAGGGCCGACCGCCACCGCAGCACCGGGCCCCGGGGCGGGGTGCGCTCCCACCCGGACGCGGCGTGCGGGCCGGCCGTGTCGACGTCGGGGACGGCCGCGGGCGCGGGGTCCGGGGCGAACGCGGGCGGATCGTCGCAGAGGCGGTGGCTGGGGCTCATGCGGGCAGTCTGCGTCCCCGTCGCCGAGTCGGGCGCGTCCCGCACCCGGCCTGGGGATCACCACCGCGGTCCGGGGCGGTGTGCAGGAACGGACGCGCCCGTCTCCTCGGCTCGCCTGCACGGGAGGCCTCAGTCCCCCGAGCCCCCCGTGGGCGATTCCAGCGGGCAGATCACCACACCCAGCGCGCCCAGTCCCAGGTGCGCGGCGAGCACGGCGGGCAGCTCGACGACGGGCACGGGCGTGGTGGAGATCGGCTGGAGCCGCTCCGCGAGCTGCGCGGCCGTCTCGGGGTCGCCGTACTCGTGCACGGCGATCCGCACCGGGTCCTCACCGGCCCGCTCGGTCGCGAGCTCCGCGAGCCGGTCGACGGCCCGGGCCGCGGACCGCGGGCGGTCGACCAGGCCGATCGCGCCGTCGTCGACAGCCATGACGGGGCGCACCTGCAGCAGCGTGCCCAGCAGCGAGGCGAGCCCGCTGATCCGCCCGCCCCGGCGCAGCTGCTCGAGGCTGGGCACCGTGAACAGCACATGGCTGGAGTCCACGGTGGCCTCGAGCCGCTCGCGGATGCGGGCCACGGGCATGCCCACCCCCGCGTCCACGGCGGCGTCCACCACGGCCATGCCCAGCGCGAAGCCCACGGTGCGCGAGTCCACCACGGTCACCGGGCGCTCGGCGTCCGCGGCGGCCACGCGCGCGGCCTCCACGGTGCCGGAGAGCTCGCCGGAGAGGTGGACGGAGAGGATGCGTGCGTAGCCGGCGCGGGCCAGCTCGGCGTAGGCCGTCCGGAACGCGCCCGGCGAGGGCCGGGAGGTGCGCACCGGGGTGCCGGCGGCCAGGGCCAGCGGCAGCTCCAGCGCGAGCTCGTCCGTGCCCTCCGTGTGGATCTGCTCGCCCACCATGACGGGCAGCGCCACCTGGCGGATCCCGGCAGCCAGACCATGTCCGAGGACGGCACCGGGCAGGGCCGCGGCCGAGTCCGTGACGACGGCCGTGCGGTCCCGGCGGGGCGGGCGCAACCCGTAGCGTGCCCGCCCGGCCAGCTGGGAGCGGCGGGAGCGCAGGCGGACGAGCGCATCGTCGCGCCACTGCTCGATGCTCGCCACGGCCTGCCTCCTCTCCCCCGGCCCGGTCGGGGCCGGTCTCACGCGGTCAGCGGATCACCAGGTTCACGAGCTTGGGCTCGCGCACGATCACCTTGACGATCTCGGCGTCCCCGATGAAGTTCCGCACCTTCTGCGACGCGCGGGCGCGCGCCTCGAGGTCCTCGGCGGTGATGTCCGCGGGCACCTCGAGGGTGTCGCGGACCTTGCCCTTGACCTGGACGACGGCCGTGACGGTGTCCTCGACCAGCAGCGCCTCGTCCACCGCGGGCCAGCCGGCGCGGACCACGGAGGGCTCGTGGCCCAGCAGGACCCACATGTCCTCGGCCGTGTACGGCGCCACGAGGGAGAGCAGCACGGCCACGGCCTCGGCGGCCTCGCGGACGGCGGGGTCGGCCGCGCCGGCGCCCGCGTCGATCTCCTTGCGGGCCGCGTTGACCAGCTCCATCGTCTTGGCGACGACCACGTTGAACTTGCCGTCGTCCAGCAGCTGCTGGGCCTCGTGCACGGTCCGGTGGGTCACCCGGCGCAGGGCCACGGCCCCGTCCGCCGGGTCCGTGCCGGCCGGGGCGCCCGTCGCGCGGACGTCACGGGCCAGGCGCCACGCGCGGGCCAGGAACTTGCCGGCCGCCCCCGGGGCGACGTCGGCCCAGTCCACGTCGTCCTCGGGCGGCGAGGCGAACACCATGGTCAGGCGCACGGCGTCGACGCCGAACTCGTCCAGCTGGTCGCCCAGGTCCACGCCGTTGCCCAGCGACTTGGACATGGCCTTGCCGCCGTTGAGCACCTGGCCCTGGTTGAGCAGGGCGCGGAACGGCTCGGTGAAGGGCACCAGGCCGAGGTCGTGCAGGGCCTTGGTGAAGAAGCGGGCGTACAGCAGGTGCAGGATCGCGTGCTCCACGCCGCCCACGTACTGGTCCACGGGCAGCCAGCGACGCAGGGCGTCGGGGTCGAAGACGCGGGCGTCGTCGTTCGGGGACGCATAGCGGAGGATGTACCAGGACGAGTCCACGAACGTGTCCATGGTGTCGGTGTCCCGTCGCGCGGGGCCGCCGCACTGCGGGCAGTCCACCTCGACCCACGACGTCGCCGCGGCCAGGGGCGACTGGCCCTTCGGGGCGAGCTGCTCGCCCTTGAGGTCGGTCGGCAGGGTGACCGGCAGCTGGTCCTCGGGCACGAGCACCTCGCCGCAGTCCGGGCAGTGGACCACGGGGATCGGGGTGCCCCAGAAGCGCTGACGGGAGAGCAGCCAGTCGCGCAGGCGGTACGTGGTGGTGCCCCGGCCGGTGCCGCGCTCCTGCACGATTTCGATGGCCCGCGCGATGGCCGCGGTCTTGTCCAGGCCGTCGAGCTCGCCGGAGTTCACCAGGATGCCCTCGCCGGTCGTCGCGACGCCGGAGACCGCTGGGTCCTCCTCGCCGGTGTCCAGCACGGTGCGCACGGGCAGGCCCATGGCGCGGGCGAAGTCGAGGTCGCGCTGATCGTGGGCCGGCACGGCCATGATGGCGCCCGTGCCGTAGTCGGCCAGCACATAGTCCGAGGCCCAGATCGGCAGGCGCTCACCGGTCAGCGGGTTCACGGCGTGGCGGCCCAGGAACACGCCGCTCTTCGGGCGGTCCGTGGCCTGGCGGTCGATGTCCGAGACCTTCTTCAGGTCCTCGCGGTACGCCTCGAGTTCGGCCCGCACGTCGTCGCCGGCGAGCTCGGCGGCCAGCGGGGCGTCGGCCGCGACCACCATGAAGGTCGCGCCGTGCAGCGTGTCCGGCCGGGTGGTGAAGACCGTGACGACGGGGCCGTCCTCGACCTGGAAGTCGACGTGGGCGCCCTCGGAGCGGCCGATCCAGTTGCGCTGCATGGCGAGCACGCGCTCGGGCCAGTGGCCGGTGAGCTGGTCCATGTCGTCCAGCAGGGCGTCCGCGTACTCGGTGATGCGGAAGTACCACTGGTTCAGGGTCCGCTTGGTGACCTCGGTGCCGCATCGCTCGCAGCGGCCGTCCACGACCTGCTCGTTGGCGAGCACCGTCTGGTCCTGGGGGCACCAGTTGACCGGGGAGTCCTTCCGGTACGCCAGGCCCTTGCGGTACAGCTGCTGGAACAGCCACTGGGTCCACCGGTAGTACTCGGGGTCCGAGGTGTGCAGCTCACGGGACCAGTCCACGGCGATGCCGTACCGCTGGAAGGAGCGCTTCTGCGTCTCGATGTTCGCGTAGGTCCACTCGGCCGGGTGGGCGTCGCGCTTGATGGCGGCGTTCTCGGCCGGCAGGCCGAAGGAGTCCCAGCCGATGGGGTGCAGCACGTCGAAGCCGCGCTGCATCCAGTGGCGCGCGACGACGTCGCCCATCGCGAACGCCTCGGCGTGCCCCATGTGCAGGTCGCCCGACGGGTAGGGGAACATGTCGACCACGGTGCGGGTCTCGGAGCCGTCCTCGCGCGGGGCGAACGTCCCGGCCTGCTCCCAGTACCCGGCCCAGCGGGCCTCCACGTCGCGGAACGAGTACTCCGCGTCGGCGGGGATGCTGGGGGTGGCCGGCACGGCGCTGTCGGGGGTCTGGCTCACGGCGGTTCGAATCCTCACGCAGTCGGGATGGGGCGCCGGCCCTCGGGCGGCGCGGACGGGGCCGGCGGCACGGCCGGCCACCCCATCCTACGGCGACGGCGCCCCGGCTCGGCCGCAGGGCCGCTCCGAGACGCCGTGCCCGGCCGGTGAGGCGCGTTCAGGCGGAGTGGCTGCCGCCTGCCGGACGCTCGGGCCCGGCGTCGGGACCGGGGCGCACCTCGTCGGAGGTGACCGCGTCGTCCTCCTCCAGCACCTGGGCGACCTCGTCCTCGAGGGCCTCCGTCACCGCGCCCGGGGCCGCCACGGAGTCCCCGACCGCCTCCTGCAGCTGCACGGCGTGCTGGGCCGTGAAGGTCTTCTCCGGATGCTCACGCAGGCGGAGCAGCGCGAGCAGGCGCAGACGCAGCCCCGACTCGGCGGAGATCTGCCGGCGGTGGGTGAGCCACCAGACGAGGAGCACGAGCGCGAGCACGATGCCCAGGTGGCCCAGCGCCGGGTAGACGACGTTCATCAGGTCGCCGAAGCCGACGAAGCTCACCGCGAAGGCCAGCAGCGTGACACCGGCGAACACGGGGCGGTAGCGGCCCGGATGGTCGGCCGTGAGGCGGCGTCCCAGCGCGTAGAACATGCCGATCGCGGTGTTGTAGATCATCAGGTAGATCACCACGACCATCGCCCAGCCCAGCCAGGGCGCGATCGAGGCGAACAGCTGCAGCATGGGGACGTCGGCGCGGCCGATCTCGGCGTAGCCGAGGTAGAGCAGCATCGAGGCCATCAGGAGCAGGACGGTGTACATCAGGCCGCCGGTGAGGCCGCCGAGGAACGCCTCACGGGGGTGGGTGATGGACCCGCCGATCACGAGGCACATGGACACGGCCATCACGACGACGAGGCCGAAGTAGTTGACCGAGGACAGCCACCACGGGTCCACCGGCGTGGTGGCCTGGACGGCGAGGGACTCGTGGGCGGTGAAGCCGCCGTCGCGGGTGACCAGGACGTGGACGAACCCGGCCACGACCGCGACGATCACCAGGGGCGTGATCAGGGAGATGATCGCGGAGACCTTCTCCACGTCCAGCATGCCCGTCACGACCACGAGCAGGGTCATCAGGGTGGAGCCCGCCCACGTCGGCCAGCCGAACTGCTGGGCCAGCGTCGAGCCCGCTCCGGCGAGCATGACGACGCCGATCGCGAAGAGCGTCACCGTCACCACGACGTCCAGGATGCGGGCCATCACGGGGTGCGAGACGCTGCGGAAGACGACCTTGTGGTCGGCCGCGAGGAACACGCTGCCCAGCTGCAGGATGACGGCGCCGCCGGCGGTGACGAGCAGGCCGGCCAGGCCCGCGCCCACGATGCCGATCCAGCCGAAGCCGACGAAGTACTGGATGACTTCGGCGCCGGTGGCGAAGCCGGCGCCGACCAGGAGGCCGACGAAGGCGAGGGCGATCTTCAGGGATCTGAGGGCGACGGGGTGCTGCACGCACGGACCTTTCGTGGGGGACGGGGCGCGCCCGTCCGGGCCCCGGGGCTGGGGGACGGGCCGGAGTACGGTAGGCACGCGCGCGCCGTCGTGGCCAGAACCGGGAGACGACGGGTTCCGGACAGCGTGGCCTCAGGCCCACCCCAGGGAGGCCTCGACGGCGTGGGACCACCGCGCGAGCAGGCGATCGCGCTCCCCCGCCTCCATGGCCGGCTCCCACCGGCGGTCCTCGCGCCACAGCCCGGCCAGGGTGTCGAGGTCGTCCCACACCCCCACGGCCAGGCCCGCGGCCCAGGCCGCCCCCTGGACCGTGGTCTCGGTGACGCCGGGCCGGACCACGGGCACCCCGAGGATGTCCGCCTGGAACTGGAGCAGGGCGTCGTTCACCGTCATGCCGCCGTCCACGCGCAGCGTTTCGACGCGTCGGCCGGTGTCCGCGGCGAGCGCCTCGAGGAGGTCGCGGCTCTGGTAGGCCGTGGCCTCCAGTGCGGCGCGGGCCACGTGGCCGCGGGTGGCGTGGCCGGTGAGTCCGGCGATCACGCCGCGGGCGTCGGCCCGCCAGTGGGGCGCGTAGAGGCCGGAGAAGGCGGGGACGATCACGACGCCGCCGTTGTCGGGCACGGACGCGGCGGCCACCTCCACCTCGGCCGAGGTCGAGATCAGCCCGAGCCCGTCCCGCAGCCACTGGACGAGCGAACCGGCCACGGCCACCGAGCCCTCCAGCGCGTAGTGCAGCGGGCCGCCCTCCCGCTGGTACGCCGCGGTCGCGATCAGGCCGTGCTCCGACGTCGGGCGTGCGGTGCCGGTGTGCTGGAGCAGGAAGCAGCCGGTGCCGTACGTGTTCTTGGTGTCCCCGGGACGGAAGAGCGCCTGGCCGAACGAAGCCGCCTGCTGGTCCCCCAGCACGCCCGCGACCGGCACGCCCGCGAGCCCCTCGCCGGCGGCCAGGTCGCCCAGGCGACCGATGGAGGGGCGGATCTGCGGGGCCATCGCCGCCCACTGCTCCTCGTCGAACCCGAAGAGGCCGAGCATCTCGGCGGACCACGTCCCCGCGTCCAGATCCATCAGCAGCGTGCGGGAGGCGTTGGTGACGTCGGTGACGTGTTCGCCGCCGCCGGTCGCGCCGGTGAGGTTCCAGACCAGCCAGGCGTCCATGGTGCCCACCCGCAGCCGGCCGGACCGGCTGAGCTCGCGGGCCTCCGGCACCTCGTCCAGCAGCCAGCGGATCTTCGAGGCGGAGAAGTACGCGGTCAGCGGCAGCCCGGTGCGCTCGCGGGCGGCGGGCTCGTGGCCCGCGGCGACCAGGCGTGCCACGGCGTCGGCGGTCCGGGTGTCCTGCCAGACGATCGCCCGGTGGACGGGGCGGCCGGTCGCCGCGTCCCAGGCGACCACGGTCTCACGCTGGTTCGTGATGCCGACGGCGGCCACGTCGCCCGCGCCCACGCGCGCCCGGGTGAGCGCGAGCGAGATGAGCTCACGCACGGCCTCCCAGATCTCCACGGGGTCGTGCTCGACCCAGCCCGGCGCGGGGAAGTGCTGCGCGTGCTCGCGCTGGGCGGCTCCGCGCACCGTGCCCGCGGCGTCGAAGACCGCCACGCGGGTCGAGGTGGTGCCCTGGTCGACGGCGACGACGTGCTCGGCTGCGCTCATGCCCTCGACCCTAGCGGGGGCGCACCGCCGCGGCGGCCGACGGCCTGGCTAGGGTGGGGACGTGCCTGTCCCGACGCCGCCCGCCGCCCTGGGCCCGCCCGTCCGCCTGCGCGATCTGCTGCGGCCGCCCGCGGCGCCCGCCGATCCCCGCGTGCTGACGGGCCACCGCGCCCGGACGCCCCGCCGGCGCACCCTGGCCGTCCCGGATCCCGTCAGCGGGACCCCGTCGTCCGTGGCCGTCTGGGAGTACGACCCCGTTCCGGAGGCCGCGCCGGGATCGCCCGGGGCACCCGAGGGGGCCGCGGCCGCGGCCCCGCTGGTGTTCGTGCACGGCTTCCGCGGGGACCACCACGGCCTCGCCCTGCTGTCCGACGCGCTCCCGGAGCATCCGATCCACTCGATCGAGCTGCCCGGCTTCGGGGCCTCGGAGCCCTTCCCCCGCGCCGAGCACACCGTCGCCCATCACGCGGACGCGGTGGCCGCCGCCGTCGCCGCCCTGGGTCTGCCGACGACCCCCGTGCTGGTCGCGCACTCCTACGGGACGACGGTGGCGGCCGAGCTGGTCGCCCGGGACCCGTCCCGATGGGGACGGCTGGCCCTGCTCAACCCCATCGCCGAACCCGCGCTGCAGGCGTCCGCGTCCGTGACGAGCCGGGTGCTGGCCGCCGTCGCCGAGGGGTACTACGAGGTCGCCGCCCGCCTGCCCGAGCGCCCGGCGCGGCTGCTGCTGGGCGCGCCGCCGGTCGTGTGGGTGACCACGCTCGCCATGACCCGCACCAGGGACAGGGATGTCCTTGCGTACACCCATGACCAGCACCGGCGCCACTTCTCGGGCTTCGCCTCCGCGCGCATGCTCTCCGAGGCGTACCGCGCCTCGAGCACGGGCTGCGTGGCCGACGTCGCCGCCCGCCTCACCCTGCCGGTGCTGCTGGTCGCGGGGCGGGAGGATCCGCTGGGCTCGGTGCCGGCACAGGAGGCGCTCGCCGCGGCGATCGATGACGCGGGCGGCACGGCGGAGCTGCACGTCCTCGACGGCGTCGGGCACCTGTTGCACTACGAGCGGCCGGCCGCCTGTGCGGCGCTGATCCGCGACTGGCTCCGCCGCGCCGGCCGCTGACGCGCTCCTCAGAGCACCCCGGCCGGGTCGAGCCGCACCCGCACCGGGGCGGTCTCGCGCCGGGCGCTCGCCGCGGACCGGGCAGCGCGCAGGGCGCCGACGGTGGCCTCGGCCGCCGCGTACGGGAAGATCAGCAGGGCGCGGGAGCGGGTCTCGTCGGCGGGGTCCGGCACCGGCCCGATCCAGGGCAGCCGCGCCGGGCCGCCGTCGAGCGGGGCCGAGTGCGGATCCTCGTGGACGTCCTCGTCCGGCCGTTCCCGGCGGGCGGCCTCCACGAGCTCGAGGTACTCCGCGACGGCGGCGGCCTCCCCCGTGACCTCTGCGAGGCGGCCGGCGGGAGGCAGGTGCAGCTCGCGCCGCTCGGCAACCTGGCGCGCGGCGAAGCCGTCGGGGTCCCGGCGGACGAGCGCGTTCACCGCCTCCCCCGCGTCCGCGGTGACCACCACGACGCCCCCGGCGGAGGCGGGCCGGACCAGGCAGGCGGCCGCGAGCCAGCGGGCGAGCACCCGGCCCGGCACGTCGAGGCCCTCGCGCTGGAGCTGGCTGTCCCCGTCGAGCAGCAGGGCGGCCGCGTAGCCGTCGGGCGTCACCGGCTCGGCCCCCACGGTCGCCACCACCAGGGAGGGCCCGGGCGGCACCGAGCCGAGCATGTGCTGCGCCGAGGAGGCGTGCACGGGCACGCGCGGGAACGCCCGGCCCAGCTCCTCGGCCGTGCGATCCACGCCGCGGGCGCCGGCCCGCAGCGTCGTGCCGCCGCACTCGGTGCACCGGAAGCCGCGCTCCCGGGTGCCGCACCACCGGCAGGCCACCTCCCCGTGCCGGGCGGCCCGCGCGTCGCGGAAGCCCAGCGGCCCCGCACAGACGCGGCAGCGGGCGGGCGTGCGGCACCGCTCGCACACGAGGGCGGGGATGAAGCCGGCCCGGGCCACCTGCACGAGCACCGGGCCCGGCCGGGGCCCGAGCAGCGCGGCGCGGGCGGCGGCCCAGGCGGCCTGCGGCAGCCGGGCCCGCTGCGCGAACGGGTCGCGCGCCGTCTCCCAGGCGTCGGCGGTGGAGACCACCCGCGGCCCGAGCTCCCGCTGGGCCGCACGGGAGGGTCCCAGGTGCAGCAGCCAGCCGGACTCCACGAGCCGTTGCACCGGGACGGACCGGGAGGGCCCGGCGAAGAGCAGCGCCGCGCCGGTCGCGCGGGCCCGCTCCAGCACCACCTCTCGGGCATGGAAGTAGGGCGCACGGGGTTCAGCCCACGCGTCGTCGCCGTCGTCCCAGAGCACCACCAGCCGCAGGTCGCGTACGGGCGACCACACGGCGGCCCGGGTGCCGGCCACGATGCGCCGGGTGCCGCGCAGCGCGGCCAGGTGGGCGCGGTACCGCGGCGTGTTGCCGTCCTCGGAGCCGATCCGCGCGTAGGCGTCCTCGCCCACGTGCTCGTCGAGGGCGGCACAGAGCCGGTCGAGGTCGCGGTGGTCGGGCACGAGCAGCAGGACGCCGCCGCCCGAGGCGGCCACCGTGCGCGCCAGAGCGGCCAGCGCGGCCGCCTCGTCCCATTCGAACAGGCGCGAGGGCACGACGGCGGCCGCCCGCGCGGCGTCCCCGGCCAGCACCGCGGACACGAACGCGGTGCCCCCCTCGAGGGACTCCCACACCGTGGGCACGAGGCCCTCCTCCGCCGCGGGAGGCTCCGGGCGCTCGGCGCCCGTGCCGGTCAGCGTCACGGGGTGGTCCGCCGCGGCCTCCGCGTCCTCCGCCAGGGCGGCCTTCTCGACCTGCGCCACGCGTGGGGGCACCGCGGCCCGCAGCACGTCCGTGACGACGCCGGCCTGGCGGCGGGCCACCGCGCGAGCGGTCGCCAGGACCTCCTCCGTCAGCGGCGGGATGACGGTGAGCACGCCGGTGAGCTCGGTGAGCTGGGCGCCGGTGGCCGGCTCCTGCTCCCGCGAGACGAGCCAGCCCGTCATGGCCCGTCCGCCGAAGCGGACGGACACGCGGGAGCCGGGGACCGCCCGGGCGTCCAGGGCCACGGGCACGAGATAGTCGAACTCGCGGTCCAGGTGCGGCACGGGCGAGTCCAGCAGGACGCGTGCGATCGGCCGCTCCGGCCACCCCTCGGCCCGCTCCGGCAGTCGGGGCGCGTCCTCCGGCTCCGGGAGGGCGAACAGCGCGTCCGTGATGCCCGCCTCCGGGTCAGAGGCCGGCCGCGGCGCGCAGCTGCTCGACGCGGTCCGTGCGCTCCCACGTGAAGTCGGCGTCGTCCCGGCCGAAGTGGCCGTTCGCGGCGGTCCGCCGGTAGATGGGCCGCAGGAGGTTCAGCTCCTTCACGATGGCGGCCGGACGCAGGTCGAACACCGCGTTCACGGCCTCGATGATCTTCTCCTCCGGCACCGTGGCCGTCCCGAAGGTGTCGACGTACAGGCCCACGGGCCGGGCCGAGCCGATCGCGTAGGCCACCTGGAACTCGGCGCGCGAGGCGAGGCCGGCGGCCACCACGTTCTTCGCGACCCAGCGGAGCATGTAGGCGGCGGAGCGGTCCACCTTGGACGGGTCCTTGCCGGAGAAGGCGCCGCCGCCGTGCCGGGCCATGCCGCCGTAGGTGTCCACGATGATCTTGCGCCCGGTGAGGCCGGCGTCGCCCACGGGCCCGCCGATGACGAACTTGCCGCCCGGGTTGATGATGATCCGCATGCCGGAGGTGTCGAGGCCGGAGCGCTCGATGACGGGCCGGATCACGTGCTCCTCCACGTCCGCCCGCAGCTGCTCCTGCGTGACCCACTCGTGGTGCTGCGTGGAGACCACCACGGCCTCGACCGTGGTGGGCACGTGGCCGGGCGCGTATCCGATGGTGACCTGCGTCTTGCCGTCCGGCAGCAGGTACGGCATGGGCGAGTTCTCCGCCCGGCGCACCGCGGTGAGCCGCTCGGAGAGCCGGTGCGCGAGGTAGATGGGCATGGGCATGTACGCCGGGGTCTCGTCCGTGGCGTAGCCGAACATGATGCCCTGGTCCCCCGCACCCTGCTCGTCCACCTCGTCCGCCGAGCCGTACTCGCGGGCCTCGAGGGACCGGGAGACGCCGGCGAAGATGTCCGAGGACTGCTGGCCGATGGAGATGTTCACGCCGCACTGGGCGCCGTCGAAGCCGTTGGCCGAGGAGTCGTAGCCGATGTCCAGGATGGTCTCGCGCACGATCTTGGGGATCTCCACGTACGCCGAGGTGTTCACCTCACCGGCCACCTGCACCAGGCCGGTGGTGGTCAGGGTCTCCACGGCCACCTTCGCCGACGGGTCGGCGGCGAGGATCGCGTCCAGGATGGCGTCGGAGATCTGGTCGCAGATCTTGTCGGGGTGGCCCGCCGTGACGGACTCGGAGGTGAAGAGGCGGAGCTCTCCGCCGCCCACCCCCGAATACGGGTCGGCGTGGCGGGCGGGGCTCAGCGAGGCGGCATCGGTCATGCCACCCAGTCTAGGTCAGCGGCCCGACGCGCCGGCGGGGTCGCGACCGGCGAGGTCATCCACGATCGCCTGCACGACGGCGGCCGCCGCCTGGTCCTTGGAGCCCACGGTCTCCACGGCGGGGCGGCCGTCGGCGAACAGGATGGTCACGGCGGTCTCGTCCCGGCCGAACACCTTGTCCGTGCCGACCTCGTTGACCACGAGCATCTCGCAGCCCTTGCGGTCCAGTTTGGCCCGGCCGTACTCGAGCACGGAGGACGTCGCGTCGCCGGTCTCCGCGGCGAAGCCGACGATGAGCGGGGCCATGGGCCCGCCCTCGGAGCGGGTCCGCACGGCCGTGGCGAGCACGTCCGGGGTGCGCTCGAGCACGATGACGGGCGCGCCGCCGTCGTCGCCCTTCTTCATCTTGGCGTCGGAGACCTCGGCCGGCCGGAAGTCCGCGACGGCCGCCGCCATCACGAGGACGTCGGCGTCGGCGGCCTCCGCCAGCACGGCCTCGAGCAGGTCCTGCGTGGACTCCACGGGCACGACACGCTCGACGCCCTCGGGCGTCGGGACGGACATGGACCCGGCGACGAACCGCACGGTGGCGCCGGCCTCGAGGGCGGCGCGCGCCAGGGCGGCCCCCTGCTTGCCGGAGGAGCGGTTCCCCAGGTAGCGGACCGGGTCCAGGGCCTCGCGGGTGCCCCCGGCCGTGATCACCACGGTGCGACCGGCCAGCGGGCCGGGTGTCGGCGCGGCGTCGGACCCGGAGGCCCGGAGACGGCGCGGGGCGCCCGCGGCCGCGGCGGCCTGCGCACGCTCCCAGATCTCGGCGGGCTCAGGCAGACGCCCGGCGCCGGAGTCGGCCCCGGTGAGCCGGCCCACGGCGGGGTCCACGACCGTGACGCCGCGCTCGCGCAGGAGGGCGACGTTGGCGGCCGTGGCGGGGTGGTGCCACATCTCGGTGTGCATGGCGGGGGCCAGGACGACGGGGCACGTGGCCGTCAACAGCACGTTGCCCAGCAGGTCGGGCGCCATCCCCGCGGCGGTGCGCGCGAGCAGGTCGGCGGTGGCCGGCGTGACCACCACGAGGTCCGCACGCCGGCCGAGCCGGACGTGGTTCACCTCGTCGACCGCCTCGAACGTGTCCGTGCGGACCGGGCGACCGGAGAGGGCCTCCCACGTCGCCGCGCCCACGAACTCGAGGGCGTTGGCGGTGGGCACCACGGTCACGCCGTGGCCGGCCTCGGTCATGAGGCGCAGCAGCAGCGCCGCTTTGTAGGCCGCGATGCCGCCGCCGACCCCGAGGACGATCTCCATGACGGGCTCAGGCCTCCGGGGCGTCCTCGGAGGTGCCCTCCTCGGCGCGCACCGTCTCGGCGGCCTCCTCGATGGCGGCGGGATCGCCCATCGGCTGGCGGGCGTCGGACGACTCGAGGGTGGCGAACGGGTCGTCCTCGCCCGGCAGGGAGAAGTCGCCGAAGTCCTCGGCGGCCAGGTCGGCCTCCGGGGTGGCCTCGACGGCCTCGTGGGACTCGAGCAGGTCGGTCTCGATCTCGCGCAGGGCGATGGACAGCGGCTTCTCGTTCAGCTGGGTGTCCACGAGCGGGCCGACGTACTCGAACAGCCCCTCGTGCAGCTGCGAGTAGTAGGCGTTGATCTGCCGGGCCCGCTTGGCGGCGAAGAGCACCAGGGCGTACTTCGAGTCGACCCGCTCCAGCAGGGAGTCGATGGGCGGGTTGACGATGCCTTCGTACTGTTCGGTCACGGGGTCTCCAAAGTCTTCATCTCACTGTCACGTCGGCGCCGGGTGCGGCGTCGGTGCGGCCGGTCCTCAGGCCTCGGTCGGACGGCGCTCGGGGTCCAGCCCCATGAGTCTCACCAGTTCCTCGGCGGCCCGCTCCACGCGGTCGTTCACGACGACGGCGTCGAACTCGGGTTCCGCGGCGAGTTCCAGTCTAGCCGTTTCGAGCCGGCGGCGCTGTTCCTCCGGGCTCTCGGTGCCGCGGCCGAGCAGCCGGGACACGAGTTCCTCCCAGCTCGGCGGCGCCAGGAACACGAAGGTGGCCTCCGGCAGCGCGCGGCGGACCTGGCGCGCGCCCTGCAGGTCGATCTCCAGCAGGACGTGGCGGCCCTGCGCCACAGCCTCCATCACACGGTCGCGCCGCGTGCCGTAGCGGTGGACGCCGTGCACGACGGCCCATTCCAGCATCTCGTCCGCCTCGACGAGGGAGTCGAACTCCTCCGGCGTCGTGAAGTAGTAGTGCACCCCGTCCTCCTCGCCCGGGCGTGCCGGGCGGGTGGTGGCGGAGACGGACAGCCACGCCTCGGGGTAGTGCTCGCGGACATAGGCCGAGACGGTGCCCTTGCCGACGGCGGTGGGGCCGGCCAGGACGGTGACGCCCGGGCCCGGGGGGCGTTCCTGGACGGCGGTGCGGGCCACCGGGACGGCGGGGGCGGGTCCGGGGTCGAACGTGTCGGTCACGCATCCTCCTGGTGGGACGGGCCTCGCAGGCCCTTCACCCGGGCCGGCGCCGACCCGCCGGGGTGTGGGGGTCACCGGCCAATATAGGCGATCAGCGCCTCGCGCTGACGACGGCCCAGGCCGCCCAGCCGACGCCGCGGCGAGATGCCGCACCCCGCCATCGCCTCCTGGGCCCGGACCTCGCCCACGCCCGGCAGGGCCAGCAGCAGGTCCACGGTCCGCAGACGGGCGACGGCGTCGTCGGCGTCCGCGCGCGCGAAAATGTCGGCCAGGCCGACCTCACCGGCGGCGAAGGCCGCCTTGAGCTCCGCCCGCGCCCGGCGGGCCTGGAGAGCCTTCCTTCGGGCCTCCGCCCGCTCCTGCACACTGAGCTGCCGCAACGCCATGGCTCTGACCTCGATGCCTCTCGTTCCTCACCGGCCCCGTCGTGACCCTTCCACGGTCAAGAGCAACGATCACAGCCGATCGAAAGGGAAAATACCATCCCGTCCACACGGCACGGGCGAGCCGGGAGGACGCGAGCGTCACCGCAGGGCGGCGCGATTCGCCTCGATCGTGTCCACCAGCGAGGCCACCGACGGACCCGCGCTCAGGATGCCGCGGGACGAGGTCGCCAAGACCTGCGGCCAGGCCGTTCCGAAGTCGGCCCGCATGCCCGGGGCCGTGGCGCCCTGGGCACCGAACCCGGGGGCCAGCAGGGGCCCGCCGAGGGCCGGCAGGTCCAGGCCGAGGCGGTCCGCCTCGGCGGCCACCGTGGCGCCCAGGACGAGTCCCACCGGCCCCCACGCGTCGTCGCCGCGCAGGGCCGCGTTCTCGGCGGCCGCGGCCGCGGCGATGCGCCGGGCGACCGATCCCTCGGCCGACCCCTCGCCCACGTGCTGGACCTCGCGGCCCTCCGGATTGGAGGTCAGCGCGAGGACGAACACGCCGCGGCCGACCTCGTGGGCGGCGCGGATGGTCGGCACGAGGGTGCCGAACCCCAGGTACGGGCTGAGCGTCACCGCGTCCGCGGCCAGGGGCGAGGCGTCGGAGGTCCACGCGGCGGCGTAGCCGTCCATGGTCGAGCCGATGTCACCGCGCTTGGCGTCCGCGATCGTGAGCACCCCGGTGTCCCGGGCGGCCGCGAGCAGCCGCTCCAGGGCCGCCAGGCCGGCCGATCCGTGGCGCTCGTACAGCGCCACCTGGGGCTTGATCGCCGCCACGCGGGGCCCGTCGGGACCCACCGCCGCCTCGAGGGCGGTCAGGGAGAACGCCTCGAGGCCCGCCGGGGTGTCGCTCAGGCCCCACTGCCGCAGCAGGGCCGGATGGGGGTCCACGCCGAGGCACAGCGGACCGGCCGCCTCCATGGCGTGGGCCAGCCGCCGCCCGAAGGGGGCGCGGGGCCCCGCGCCGCCCGTCGCCGTCGTGGTCACGCCGCGGCCTCCGGCCCGGCGACGGCCTGCTGCAGGCGCGCGTCGTGCTCCTGCAGTGAGGTGACGGACCACTCGTAGGACCGCATGGCCTCGATGGCCTGCAGGCACGCCCCGAACTCGGCCGTGGTCGTGATCACCGGCACGCCGAGCGACGTCGCGGCCGCGCGGATCTCGTAGCCGTCCGTGCGGGCGTCGCCGCCGGAGGGCGTGTTCAGCACGAGATCGACGGTGCCGGCGTGCAGCTGCTCCAGCACGGTGCCCGCGCCGTCCTCGTGCCCGGCGTCGGCGATCTTCGCCACGACCTCCGCGGGGATGCCGTTGCGCCGCAGCACCTCGGCGGTGCCGCCGGTGGAGACCACCTGGAAGCCGAGGTCGACGAGGCGCTTGGCCTGGCCCACGAGGGTGCGCTTGTCCCGGTTGGCGACCGACACGAACACGCGCCCCGAGGTGGGCAGCGGGCCGCCGGCGGCGGACTGGGACTTGGCGAACGCGGTGTCGAAGTGCTTGTCGATGCCCATGACCTCGCCCGTCGAGCGCATCTCCGGGCCCAGCAGCGAGTCGACCACGCGGCCCTCCGCGGTGCGGAAGCGGGTGAACGGCAGCACCGCCTCCTTGACCGCCACGGGCGCTCCGATCGGCAGGGTGCCGCCGTCGTACGCCGTGGGCAGCATGCCGGCAGCGCGCAGATCGGCGATGCTCTCACCGACGCCGATCCGCGCGGCCGCCTTGGCCAGCTGGACGCCCGTGGCCTTCGAGACGAACGGCACGGTCCGCGAGGCGCGCGGGTTCGCCTCGATCACGTACAGCACGTCCGAGGCGAGCGCGAACTGGATGTTGATCAGGCCGCGCACCCCGACGCCGGCCGCGATCCGCTCGGTGGCGCGGTGCACGCGCTCGAGCACGTCCGGGCCCAGGGTGACGGGGGGCAGCACGCACGCGGAGTCACCCGAGTGGATGCCCGCCTCCTCGATGTGCTCCATGACGCCGCCGAGGTACAGCTCGGTGCCGTCGTAGAGGGCGTCGACGTCGATCTCGATCGCGTCCTCGAGGAAGCGGTCCACGAGCATCGGCTGGTCGGGGGTGATCTCCGTGGCGTGCGCCACGTAGTGGGCCAGCGCCTCCTCGGAGTACACGATCTCCATGCCGCGGCCGCCGAGCACGTAAGAGGGGCGCACGAGCACGGGGTAGCCGATCTCGTCCGCCACGCGCTTGGCGTCGTCGAAGGAGACGGCCGTGCCGTTCTTCGGCGCCACCAGGCCCGCGCGCTCGAGCACGAGCGCGAACTCGCCGCGGTGCTCGGCCAGGTCGATGGCCGCGGGCGAGGTGCCCAGGATCGGCACGCCGGCGTCGGCGAGCTGCTGGGCCAGCTTGAGCGGGGTCTGGCCGCCGAGCTGCACGAAGACGCCGCGCACGCCGCCGGAGGCCTCCTCGGCCGCGATGACCTCCAGGACGTCCTCGAGCGTGAGCGGCTCGAAGTAGAGGCGGTCGGAGATGTCGTAGTCCGTGGACACGGTCTCCGGGTTGCAGTTGACCATCACGGTCTCGTAGCCGGCCTCGCGCAGCGCCATGGTGGCGTGCACGCACGAGTAGTCGAACTCGATGCCCTGGCCGATCCGGTTCGGGCCCGAGCCGAGGATGATCACCGACTCGCCCTCGTGCGGGGCGACCTCGGTCTCGAGGTCGTAGCTGGAGTACCGGTACGGGGTGAAGGCCTCGAACTCGGCGGCACAGGTGTCCACGGTCTTGTAGACGGGGCGCACGCCCAGGGCGTGACGCACGCCGCGCACCACCGCCGCGTCCATGTGCCGCAGCGAGCCGATCTGGGCGTCGGAGAACCCGTGCCGCTTGGCGCGACGCAGCAGGGCCTCGTCGAGGACCTCGGCGTCGCGGATCTCGTCCGCGACTTCGTTGATGAGCACGAACTGGTCCAGGAACCACGGGTCGATCGCGGTGGCCTCGAAGGCCTCCTCGATCGTGGCGCCGGCGTAGAGCGCCTGCTGGGTCTGGGAGAGCCGGTCGGTGGTGGCCGTGCGCGCCGCCGCGAGCAGGGCCTGCGGGTCGGCGTCCTGCGGGAATGCGAGCTCCGAGCCCTTCTGCTCGAGCGAGCGCAGGGCCTTCTGCAGGGCCTCCGTGAAGTTGCGGCCGATGGCCATGGCCTCGCCGACCGACTTCATGGTGGTGGTCAGCGTGGGGTCCGCCGCCGGGAACTTCTCGAACGCGAAGCGCGGGACCTTCACGACCACGTAGTCCAGGACCGGCTCGAAGGACGCCGGGGTCTTCTGGGTGATGTCGTTGGGGATCTCGTCCATCGTGTAGCCCAGGGCCAGCTTGGTGGCGATCTTGGCGATCGCGAAGCCCGTGGCCTTCGAGGCCAGCGCCGAGGAGCGGGACACGCGCGGGTTCATCTCGATGACGACGACGCGCCCGTCCACGGGGTTCACCGCGAACTGGATGTTGCAGCCGCCGGTGTCCACGCCGACCTCGCGGATGACGTTGATCGAGATGTCCCGCAGCTTCTGGTACTCGCGGTCCGTCAGCGTCATGGCCGGGGCCACGGTGATGGAGTCACCGGTGTGCACGCCCACGGGGTCCACGTTCTCGATGGAGCAGACGACGACGACGTTGTCGTTCTTGTCGCGCATCATCTCCAGCTCGTACTCCTTCCAGCCGAGGATGGACTCCTCGAGCAGGACCTCGGAGGTCGGGCTGTACTGCAGGCCGGCGCCGCAGATGCGGTACAGGTCGGCCTCGTCGTAGGCCATGCCGGAGCCGAGGCCGCCCATCGTGAACGAGGGGCGCACCACCACGGGGTACTTCAGGTCCTCGACGGCGGCCAGGGCCTCCTCCATCGTGTGCACGATGTGGGACCGGGCCGACTCGCCGCCGGCGCGTTCCACGACGCCCTTGAACAGCTCGCGGTTCTCGCCGAGCTCGATGGCCGCGATGTTCGCGCCGATCAGCTCGACGCCGAAGCGCTCGAGCACCCCGTCCTTGTCGAGGGCGATGGCGGTGTTCAGCGCCGTCTGGCCGCCCAGGGTGGGCAGCAGGGCGTCCGGGCGCTCCTTCTCGATGATCTTGGCGACCACGGCCGGGGTGATGGGCTCGACGTAGGTGGCGTCGGCCAGCTCCGGGTCGGTCATGATCGTGGCCGGGTTGGAGTTGACGAGGACGACGCGGACGCCCTCCTCCTTGAGGACGCGGATGGCCTGGGTGCCGGAGTAGTCGAACTCGGCGGCCTGGCCGATCACGATGGGGCCGGAGCCGATGACCAGGACGGACTTCAGGTCGGTGCGCTTGGGCATGGATCAGGCTCCTTCGGTGGCGGGGGTGGTGGCGGTGCGGTGCTCGGTGAGCAGCTGCACGAAGCGGTCGAACAGGTCGAGGGTGTCGTTGGGACCGGCCGCGGACTCGGGGTGGAACTGCACGGAGAAGGCGGGCCGGTCGAGCAGGCGCAGGCCCTCGACGACCTGGTCGTTCAGGGACCAGTGGGAGACCTCGACGCGGCCGAAGCGCGACTCCGGCGCCTCGATCGGCTCGCCGAGGGGGGCGTCCACGGCGAAGCCGTGGTTCTGGGAGGTGATGGCCACGCGGCCCGTGGCCTTGTCCAGCACCGGCTGGTTCGGGCCGCGGTGGCCGAACTTCAGCTTGTAGGTGTCGAAGCCGAGCGCGCGGCCGAAGATCTGGTTGCCGAAGCAGATGCCGAAGAACGGCAGGCCGGCATCGAGGACCTCGCGCAGCAGCTCCACCTGGGCGTCCGCCGTGGCCGGGTCGCCGGGACCGTTGGACAGGAAGACGCCGTCCGGGTCCACGGCGCGGATGCCGGCCATGTCCGTGCCCGCGGGCAGCACGTGCACCCGGATGCCGCGGGAGGCCAGGTGCCGCGGCGTGGCGGCCTTGATGCCGAGGTCGAGGGCGGCGATCTCGGCGACCGGCTCACCCTCCCAGCCGTGCTCGGCCGGCTCGATGACGTACGGCTGCTCCGTGGTGACGGACTCCGCGAGGCGGGCGCCGGCCATCGACGGCTGGGCGCGCACCTCCGCCAGCAGCTCGGCCTCCGGGCGGGCGGCGTGCTCGCCGGAGAACACGCCCGCGCGCATCGAGCCCTCGGTGCGCAGGCGGCGGGTGATGGCCCGGGTGTCGACCTCGCGGATCCCGACGACGCCGGACGCCTCGAGCTCCTCGTCGAGGGTGCGCTCGGCACGCCAGTTGGACGGACGCCGGGCCGCGTCGCGGACCACGTAGCCGGCGGCGAAGATCGCCCGCGACTCGCAGTCGGCGTCGTTGACCCCGGTGTTGCCGATGTGCGGGGAGGTCTGCACGATGATCTGCCCCGCGTAGGACGGGTCGGTCAGGGTCTCCTGGTAGCCGGTCATGCCCGTGGTGAACACGGCCTCGCCCAGGGTGCGGCCGCGGGCGCCGTAGGCCCGGCCCCGGTGGACGGTGCCGTCCTCGAGGACGAGCAGGGCCAGGTCGTCGGTGGGGGTGCTCATCGGGGGTCTCCTTCTCCTGCGCGGCCGGCCGGGTCGGCCGGGGCGGGGTCGATGATGGTCTGCAGGGCGGCGAGGAGCCGGTCACGGTCCTCGGGGCGGTCGGGGCGGAAGGCGGAGGTGAGTTCGACGTCGCCGAGGCGCCAGCCCCAGGCGACGAGCCCGCCCGGCTCGACGAACTTGCCGGCGATCCCGGCGGACAGGCCGGCCTCGACGAGGTCGTCCGCGGGGATGAACAGGTTGGCGGCCCCGGGGCGGAGCACGAGCAGGCCGCGGTGGGCGCCGGCGTCGTGGACCTCGAGCACCGCGCGCGAGCGCAGGCCCAGGCCGTGCACCGCCACGCGGTCCAGCCGGTCCTCGCGGCGCACCGTGCCCACGTGCATGCCCTCGGCGGACAGCGTCGGCTCGGCGTCGTAGAGGGCCGTCGGCACGGGGGCCGGGGCCGGGATCCCGGCCTGCGCCCGGCGGCGGGCCCGCCACCCGAGGGCCAGCAGGCCGAGCAGCACGAGGACGACGGCCAGGGTGCCCAGGGTCACCGGCAGCCACACGTCCGCGTAGTCCTTCGTCGGGGTCCGCGGCGGGACGGGACGGGCCGCCAGGGCGGCGGCCAGGGGAGTGATGCTCACGCGCGCTCCCCCGTCTCCGTCAGGGCCGGGTGGCGGTACGGCCGGGCGGGGGCGCCGTCGGCGACGACGCGGGCGCCGCGATAGACCGTGTGGCGCACCGCCCCCGGCAGCTCCATGCCCCGGTACGGGCTGTTGCGGGACTTCGTCAGGTGCTGCTCGGGGTCCACGGTGCGGCGGGCCTGCGGGTCCACGAGCACGAGGTTGGCCACGGCGCCGACGCGCGGGACGCCGCGCTCGTCGGCCTGGCCCTGATCGGTCAGGCCGGCGATCCGGGCCGGCGCCGTGGACATCACGCGGGCGACGCCCGCCCAGTCCATCAGACCGGTGTCCACCATCGCCTGCTGCACCACGGACAGGGCGGTCTCGAGGCCCGTCATGCCCATCGCCGCGACCGTCCACTCGCACTGCTTGGTCTCGGCGGTGTGCGGGGCGTGGTCGGTGCCCACGGTGTCGATGGTGCCGTCGGCCAGGCCGGCGCGCAGGGCCAGGACGTCGGACTCGCGGCGCAGCGGCGGGTTGACCTTGAACACGGGGTCGTAGGAGCGGACGAGCTCCTCGGTGAGCAGCAGGTGGTGCGGGGTGACCTCGGCGGTCACGGCCACGCCCTGGGCCTTGGCCCAGCGGATCAGCTCGACGGAGCCGGCCGTGGAGACGTGGCACACGTGCAGGCGGGAGTCCACGTGCTGGGCCAGCAGCACGTCACGGGCGATGATGGCCTCCTCCGCCACGGCGGGCCAGCCGGCCAGTCCGAGGACGCCGGAGAGCTCGGACTCGTTCATCTGGGCGCCGGCGGTGAGGTTCGGCTCCTGGGCGTGCTGGGCCACGAAGCCGCCGAAGGACTTCACGTACTCGAGCGCCCGGCGCATCAGCACGGCGTCGTGGACGCACATGCCGTCGTCGGAGAACATCCGCACGTGGGCCTGCGAGTCGGCCATCGCGCCGAGGTCGGCCAGGGCCTCGCCGGCCAGGCCCACGGTCACCGCGCCCACGGGGTGCACATCGCACCAGCCCGCGTCCCGGCCCAGCCGCCACACCTGCTCCACCACGCCGGCAGTGTCCGCCGTCGGCGTCGAGTTGGCCATCGCGTGGACCGAGGTGAAGCCGCCCATCGCGGCGGCGCGGGTGCCGGTCTCGACCGTCTCCGCATCCTCCTTGCCGGGCTGGCGCAGATGGGTGTGCAGGTCGACGAGCCCGGGCAGCAGCACCAGGCCGGCGCAGTCGACCTCCTCGGGGGTCGGCTCGAGGCCGGCGGCGTGGGCCGCGGCACCCGGGCCGAGGGCGGCGATCCGGCCCTCGGCGATGAGCACGTCGGCGGTCTCGCCCGTGGTCAGGCGCGCGCTGCGCAGCAGCAGGGGGGCGGGGCTGAGGGCGCTCACGGGCGGACCTCCTGGTCGTGGTTGAGGACGAGGTGCAGGACCGCCATGCGGACGGACACGCCGTTGGCGACCTGCTCGAGGGCGGTGTTGCGGGGCGAGTCCGCCGCCGCCGGGCTGATCTCCAGGCCGCGGTTCATCGGGCCGGGGTGCATGACCACGGGCTCGTCGAGCAGGGCGCCGCGGCCGGCGATGAGGCGGGCGAAGCGGTCGTCGGTCAGCCCCCAGGTCCGGGTGTACTCCCCCGCGGACGGGAAGAAGGCGCCGCCCATCCGCTCGGCCTGGACGCGGAGCATCATGACGGCGTCGGGGCCGGCGTCGAGGGCCTCGTCCAGCGAGTAGGTGACCTGGCACGGCCACGCGGCCACGCCCACGGGCAGCAGGGTGGGCGGCGCCGCCAGGGTGACCTGTGCGCCCAGCGTGCTGAGCAGCCACACGTTGGAGCGGGCCACGCGCGAGTGCAGGATGTCCCCCACGATCACCACGCGCATGCCGGTCAGGTCCCGGCCGACCAGGTCCTCTCCCGTCGCCGCGGCGAGGCGCCGGCGCAGGGTGAAGGCGTCCAGGAGGGCCTGGGTGGGGTGCTCGTGGGTGCCGTCGCCGGCGTTGACGACGGCGGAGCGCACCCAGCCGGAGTCGGCCAGCTGGCGGGCCGCGCCCGAGGACCAGTGGCGCATCACGATGGCGTCCGCGCCGATGGCCTCGAGCGTCTGGACGGTGTCCTTGAGCGACTCCCCCTTGGAGACGGACGATCCCTTCGCGGAGAAGTTGATCACGTCCGCGGAGAGCCGCTTGGCGGCGGCCTCGAAGGAGATGCGGGTGCGGGTGGAGTCCTCGAGGAAGAGGTTCACCACGGTGCGGCCGCGCAGGGCGGGCAGCTTCTTGACCTCGCGCTGGTTGACGGCGGCCATCTCCTCGGCGGTGTCGAGGACGGCGAGGGCGTCGGCGCGGGAGAGGTCGGCGGTGGACAGCAGGTGGCGCACGGCTCAGCCCTCCCTGGTCGCGACGCGGTCGACGATGCTCACGGCGTCCTCGGTGACCTCGCCGGTGCCCTCGGGGCCGTCGATTTCCATGAGCCGGACCTGGACGCGCTCGGCGGTGGAGGTCGGCAGGTTCTTGCCGACGAAGTCGGCCCGGACGGGGAGCTCACGGTGCCCGCGGTCCACGAGGACGGCCAGGCGCACGACGGCGGGGCGGCCCAGGTCGGCGATCGCGTCGAGGGCGGCCCGGACGGTGCGGCCGGAGAAGAGGACGTCGTCCACGAGCACGACGACGGCGCCGTCGAGGGGGACTTCGGGCAGGCGGGTGGGCATCGGGGTGCGGGCCGTGCCGCGGCGGAGGTCGTCCCGGTAGAGGGTCACGTCCACCTCGCCGACGGCGGCGGTGGGGTCGAAGGCCGGTTCGATGCGGGCCAGCAGGGCGCCGAGCCGCCGGGCCAGGGGCGCCCCGCGGCGCGGGATCCCCATCAGGACGAGACCCTCGGCGCCCTTGTTGGACTCGAGGATCTCGTGGGCGATCCGGGTCAGCGCCCGGTCGATCTCGGACGCGGACAGCACGGTCCGGGCAGCACGAGGTGCGGCGGGATCAGTTCCCATGCCGGCGCCTCCTTCCCCGCCTCACAGGACGGCTCTTAAAGGATGCGTGGTTCGTCCCCGGTGGCCTGTGGGCCCCCGCGCGGGACGTCGTCGACTCTACCAGCGGGGCCCGCCCCACGGCGCGGATGACGCGGTGCGGGACGGGCCTCGTGACGGAGCTCTCGGCGGCTCAGGCGAGCAGTGTCGGCTTGACCTGCTGCAGGCGGCCGAGCAGACCGTTGACGAACTCGGGCGAGTCGTCCGTGGACAGCTGGGCGGCCAGGGCGACGGCCTCGGAGATGGCGACGGCGTCCGGCACGTCGTCCTGGAACAGCAGCTCCCAGGCCCCCACGCGCAGGATCGCCCGGTCGACGGCGGGCATGCGGTCCAGGGACCAGCCGCGGGAGTAGGAGCTCAGGGCCTCGTCGAGCCGCTCCTGGTCCGCGATGACGCCTTCCACGAGCCGCTGGGTGTAGGCGTTCACCTGCAGGTCGGTGCTCTCGCGGCGGGTGCGGATGCCCTCCAGCACGGTGGAGCCGCGCTGCTCGGCCTCGAACAGGATCTCCACCGCACGCTGCCGGGAGCGGCTGCGCGCCGTGGTCCCCCGCTTGGCAGCGGAGCCGGCGGAGGCCCGCTCAGTCATTGACGCGGCCGAGGTAGTCGCCGGTCCGGGTGTCGACCTTGACGCGGGTGCCCTGCTCCACGAAGAGCGGCACCTGGATCTCGGCGCCGGTCTCCACGGTGGCGGGCTTGGTGCCGGCGGACGAGCGGTCCCCCTGCAGGCCCGGCTCGGTGTAGGTGATCTCCAGGACCACGGACGCCGGCATCTCGAGGTACAGCGGCGTGCCCTCGTGCAGGGCGATGACCACCTGGGTGTTCTCGAGCATGTACTTCGCGGCGTCGCCGACCACGGACCCGGGCACGGTGATCTGGTCGTAGTCCTTGACGTCCATGAACACGTAGTCCGCGCCGTCCTGGTAGAGGTACTGGTAGTCGGAGCGGTCGACGGTGGCGAACTCGACCTTGGCGCCGGCGTTGAAGGTCTTGTCCACGACCTTGCCCGTGGTGATGTTCTTCATCTTGGTGCGGACGAACGCGCCGCCCTTGCCCGGCTTGACGTGCTGGAACTCGATGACGTTCCAGAGCTGGCCCTCCAGCTTCAGGACGGCGCCGTTCTTGATGTCGTTGCTCGTTGCCACGTGTGTGTGCTCCCGATCGGTCTCGCGGACCGTCACGGGTCCGCCTGCAGTGGGTGGGGTCTTGGATGTGCGCGGGCCAGTCTACGGGAGGCCCTGCGCGGGGCCGGGGTCAGCGGCGGCTCACTCCGCGATCTCCTGGTACGCCGCGAAGAGCAGGGACGCGTCCGGGATGTCCACGGTGGTGGGCTGCGCGAGCCCGTCCAGCAGGACGAAGCGCAGCTGGTCCCCGCGGTTCTTCTTGTCCCGGCGGATGCCCTCGAGCAGGGTCTGCCACCGGTCCCCGCGGTAGGAGACGGGCAGGCCCAGGGCCGTCAGCACCGACCAGTGGCGGTCCGCGGTGGCGTCGTCGAGCCGGCCGAGGGAGCGGGCCAGCTCGGCCGCGAAGACCAGGCCCACGGACACCGCGGCGCCGTGGCGCCACTGGTAGCGCTCGGCGAGCTCGATCGCGTGCCCCATCGTGTGGCCGTAGTTCAGCGTCTCGCGGGCGCCCGACTCGCGGGGGTCGCGGGAGACGACGTCCGCCTTCACCCGGATCGAGCGCTCGATCAGCTCGCGCAGCCGCGCGGAGTGCGGGTTCTGGGCCTGGGCCGGGTCCTCCTCGATGAGGTCGAGGATCGCGGGGTCGGCGATGAAGCCGCACTTCACGACCTCCGCCAGGCCGGAGATCAGCTCGTTGGCCGGCAGGGTGAGCAGCGTGTCCAGGTCCGCCAGGACGCCGGCCGGATTGTGGAACGCCCCCACCAGGTTCTTGCCCTCGGCGGTGTTGATGCCGGTCTTGCCGCCCACCGCCGCGTCCACCATGCCCAGCAGGGTGGTGGGCATGTGCACGACGCGGACGCCGCGCAGCCACGTGGCCGCCACGAAGCCGGCCAGGTCGGACACGGCGCCGCCGCCCACGGAGACGATCGCGTCCGACCGGGTGAAGTCGTTCTGGCCGAGCACCTGCCAGCAGAACCCGGCCACCTGCAGGTGCTTGCCCTCCTCGGCGTCCGGGATCTCGGCGGTCAGTGCGGTCAGGCCCACGGCCTCGAGGTCGTTCTTGACGACGTCGCCGGTCGCCCGGAGGGCGCGCGGATGGATGACCAGCACGCGTCGGACGGTCGGGCCGAGCATGTCCGGCAGGCGCGCGAGCAGGCCCCGGCCCACCACCACGTCGTAGCCGCCGTGGACGGCCGCCTCGTGGCCGCCGGCCACGGGGATGACCGTCACGTCCTCGGGTGCGGCCGGAGCGGCCGCGGGCGCCGCCCCCGGGGTCTCCTGCTCGGTGATGTCCGGCTGACGGTCGGTCATGGGTGTGACTCACTCCTTCGGGGGCGGTGGGCGTCCCCCACGATACGCCAGGCCGCTTCGGCGGCCGTCAGGCCTGTGGTGTCGAGCACGAGGTCGGCGACCTCGCGGTACAGGCCCTCGCGTTCGGCGAGGATGCGCCGCCAGGTCCCGGCGGGGTCGCCGGCCAGGACGGGGCGGCCCGTGCCGCCGCCCACGCGGCGCAGCGCCTCGTCCTCTCCGACCGCGAGGTAGACGACGTCGGAGTCCGGACCGGCCAGCGCGCGGCGGGTGCCCGGATGCACGACGGCGCCGCCGCCGCACGAGAGGACGCACGGGGCGGGACGGCCGAGCACATGGCCGATGACGCGGGCCTCCTCCGCCCGGAACGCGGCCTCGCCGTGCGCGGTGAAGAACTCGGGGATCGGGCCGTGGACCTGGGTGAACAGCTCGTCGGAGTCCACGAAGGGCAGCCCGGTCACGGCGGCCAGGGCCCGGCCGACCGTCGTCTTCCCGGCCCCCATCGGGCCGACGAGGACGACCCGGCGGGCCGGGCGCGCGTCCGGGTCCTCGTCGGCCGCGGCGGCCACCGTGGCCGCGGCCGTCAGGCGCGCCTCGAGGGCGCCGGTCATGCCCTCCCACGGGCACACGGTGACGGGCCCGGGGACGGGACGCGTGCTCGGGTCCGGTCCCGGGGCCGACGCGGTCCCGGGGGTGTCGGTCACGGCAGGGGGTCGCCCATCGGGCCGTCCGCCACGACGTCGGCGCCCGGCTCCGGCAGGGCGGGGACCGCGGCCTGGAACGCCTCGAGGTTGCGGCGCGTCTCGGCCACGGAGTCGCCGCCGAACTTCTCGAGCATCGCATCGGTCAGGACGAGGGCGACCATGGCCTCGGCGACGATGCCCGCGGCGGGCACGGCCGCCACGTCGGAGCGCTGATGGTGGGCCGTGGTCTCCGCGCCCGTGGCGACGTCGACCGTGGGCAGCGCACGCGGCACCGTGGCGATCGGCTTCATCGCGGCGCTCACGCGCAGCAGCTCGCCCGTCGACATGCCGGCCTCGATGCCGCCGGCCCGGTCGCTCGTGCGCCGGGGCCGACCGTCCGCACCGCGGGCGATCCCGTCGTGGGCGGCGGAGCCGCGTCGGGCGGCCGTGGCGAACCCGTCGCCGACCTGCACGCCCTTGATCGCCTGGATGCCCATGAGCGCCCCGGCCAGCCGCGCGTCGAGGCGGCGGTCCCAGTGCACGTGGGAGCCCAGGCCGATCGGCACGCCGTACGCCAGCACCTCCACGACGCCGCCGAGGGTCTCCCCGGCGCGGTGGGCGTCGTCGACCTCGGCGACCATCGCCGCCGAGGTCTGCGGGTCGAGGCAGCGGACCGGGTCGGCGTCGAGACGGGCCTCGTCCTCGGGGACGGGGAACGGGTGGCCCTCCGGCAGGGCCGCCTCCCCGAAGGCCACGGAGTGGGAGACGATCCGCACGCCGAGCTCGCCGAGGAATGCGCGGGCCACGGTGCCCAGGGCCACGCGGGCGGCGGTCTCCCGGGCGGAGGCGCGCTCGAGGAGGGGGCGGGCCTCGTCGAAGCCGTACTTTTGCATGCCGGTCAGGTCGGCGTGGCCGGGCCGCGGGCGGGTGAGCGCCGCGTTGCGGGCCAGACCGTCGAGCTCCTCCGCGGGGACGGGGTCGGCGGCCATCACCTTCTCCCACTTGGGCCATTCCGTGTTGCCCACCTGGATCGCCACGGGCGAGCCGAGGGTGCGGCCGTGGCGGACTCCGCCGAGGATCGTCACCGCGTCCTGCTCGAACTTCATGCGCGCGCCGCGCCCGTACCCCAGGCGGCGGCGCGCGAGCGCGTCCTGCACGTCCTGCGTCGTGACCGGGATCCCGGCCGGCAGTCCCTCAACGATTCCTGTGAGCGCGGGGCCGTGAGACTCCCCCGCTGTCAACCAGCGCACCATGGCGTGCAGTCTCTCACGCACGGGGCACCGCGCCGTCACGTGTGACCGGACGGGACGCGCCGGATCCGGCGTCCGGCGCTCAGCCGGCGGCCGGGCCCAGGGCGTCCGCCGCGGCGCGCGTCACCGCCGCCCAGTCCGGCCCGGGCATCCCGGCCGCGGCGCGGGGCCGGGCCGTGAACAGCCGGACCTGCTCGACGCCCTGGTGCAGCAGCATGGACAGCCCGGACGCCACCGGACCGCCCTCCCGGGACCAGGCGGCCGCCAGCACGGAGGGCCACGGGTCGTAGGCCGCGTCCAGCAGGGGCGGCAGGGCGGCGTCGGCCGGCACGTGTGCGGCCAGGGCGTCTGCGGCGCGCGGCGGCAGGGTGGCGACGACGGCACGCAGCCCCGGCGCCCGCCGGAGCAGATCCGCCTGGGTCAGGGTCGCCCAGCGCAGCCCGAGCGCGTCGGCCAGGGCCGTCACCTCGGCGGCGCGGGCGGCGTCGCGGACGCCGAAGAGCACCGCGTCCGCGCCGAGCGTGGCGGCGGCGAGGACGGCCGCCGTCGCGGTCCCCCCGTTCCCGAGGACGCCGACGGTCCCGCCCCGGGCGGCACGGTCGAGGCCGGCCGCGGCGAGGGCGCCGAGGATGCCGTCCACGTCCGTGTTCTCCGCGTGGACGACCCCGGGGGCGGCGGGGTGGTCGCGCACGAGGGTGTTCGCGGTGCCCAGGAGCCGGACGCGGTCGCTGACGTGCCCGGCGGCGGCGACGACCGCGCGCTTCAGCGGCATGGTGACGGAGCAGCCGAGCCAGTCCTGCCCACGGGCCGCGGCCGCGCCGCCGTCGGCCGCGCCCGGGGCGCCGAGGTGCTCGGCCGCGAAGGCGAGCACCTCGTCCTCGCCCAGGTCTCGGCGGCCGTAGTCGACGTCGAGGCCCAGGACCCGGTAGGCGGCCGCGTGCAGCACCGGAGAGAGCGAGTGGGCGATCGGCCGGCCCAGGACCGCCGCGCGCAGCACGGGGCGCATCAGCACACCCCCGGATTGGACGCGCAGTAGCGCTGCAGGGTGCGCACGTGCTGCTGGTGCTCCTCATAGGTGCGGGAGAACTCGGTGTGGCCGGTGCCGATGTCCGTGGTCACCCAGTAGTAGGCGTCCGTCTCGGCCGGGTCGAGGGCGGCCTCGACGGCCGCGTCGGAGGGCATGCCGATCGGACCCGGCGGCAGGCCCGGGTGCACGTACGTGTTGTAGGGGTTCGAGGCGTCCTGCCGCTGGCCCGAGGTGAAGCTGAGGCTGCGCACGCCGAGGCCGTACGTGACGGTGGCGTCGATCTGCAGGAGCCCGTGCGTCTCGGTGTTGTCCGGGGCGAGGCGGTTCTCGATGGCGCCGGCGACCTGCCGGTAGTCCTGAGGCAGGGCCTCCGCCTCGAGGATGGAGGCGATCGTGAGCACGCGCTGCTGCTCGGCCGGGTCGCGGACGTCGAGGGCGTCGAGCTCGGCGAGGGTGGGCCGGATCAGGGCGTCGAGCACCTGCTCGGCGGTCGCGTCGACGGGGAGGCGGTACTCCCCCGCGTCGAGCCAGCCCTCGAGCGTGCCCGCCTCCGCGGGGACGCCGTAGCGGGTCGGGTCCTGGGCGGCGGCCTCGAGCTCCTCGCGGGGCAGCCCCGTGGCCTCGGCGACGGCGTCCAGCACCTCGGTGAGTCGCCGCCCGCGCTCCACGAGCACGTAGTGCACGGCCCCGTCCGTGGCGCCTTGGAGCACCGCGAGGGCGTCGGCTGCAGGCATCCGCTCGCGCAGCACGAAGTCCCCCGACCGCACGAGACCGCTGTCCGTGTCCCGGGCAGCGCGCTCGAACGCACGGGCGGAGGCCACGATGCCGGCCCGGTCCAGGCGCGCCGCCACGGAGCCCAGGTCCTCGCCCGGCTCCACCGAGAACGTCACCTCGTCACCCTCGACGGCCGTGTGGTCGGCGCCGCTCAGGAAGCCGCGCACGATCAGCCCGACCACGACGACGAACGCCACGAGCACCGTGCCCAGCACCAGCGCCGTCCGCCGCCGGCCGGCGGCGCGGTCGACCCGCGGGGCCGGATGGGACCCGGTGCCCCGGCGACGCAGGAACGTGCGAGGCCGGCGTGGGCCGGCCGCGTCGACCGACTGGGACGGGGCGCCGAGATCGGCCTCGTCCGCCTCGTCGTGGGCGAAGCCGAACACGTCGAGGTCGTCGTGGACGTCGGCCTCGTCGTCGAGCAGATCGTCCCAGTGGTCCTCACGCCGCGCGTGCTGGTGGTCGCCGGTCACCGGATCTGCTCCCGGTCCTGGCCGGCCCAGCGTCCGGTGCGGCGCTGCTCGTCCACGGCGGCCTGCAGGATCGCGACGGCGGCCGCCTGGTCGATCACGCCGCGGCTGTCCTTGACGGTCCGGCCCGCGGCCCGCAGTCCGGCCTGCGCGGAGACCGTGCTGAGCCGCTCGTCGACGAACCGGACCGGCACGGGGTGGCCCGCCTCGACCAGGGCGGCGGCGACGGCGTCCGCGTAGTCGAGGGCGTCCTGCGTGGACGGCGTGTGCTCGCCCCGCAGATTCACCGGCAGGCCGACGTACACGGCGACGACGTCGAGTTCGCGTGCGTGGGCGACGAGCTCGTCCACGTCACGACGTCGACGCGCATCCCGCCGCAGGGTGGCCACGGGGGTGGCGATCAGGCCGTCGGGATCGGCCGACGCGACGCCCACGCGGGCACGGCCGACGTCGACGCCGAGGGTGCGCCCCCGGCGCACGGCGTCGGTCACCACAGCGGCCCCGTCCTGACCTGCGCTCACGTCCGCCTCAGACCGCGCGCACCGCGGCGACGACGGCGTCCAGCGCGTCCCCGACGCGCGTGACGTCCTGGCCGCCACCCTGGGCGACGTCGTCCTTGCCTCCGCCCCCGCCGCCGAGCACGCCGGTGGCGATCTTGACCATGGCGCCCGCCTTGAGGCCGGCCGCGCGGGCGGCCTCGTTGGTCGCCACGACCACGAGGGGCCGGCCCTTGGCCTCGGCCGTGAGGGCCACGAGCACGGGCGTGCCCGCCGCGTTGCCGCCGGCCGACTCGATCCGGGCGCGCAGGTCCAGCACGAGGGAACGCAGCTGGTCCCCGGCCACGTCGCCGACGTGGTGCGCCAGCACCCGCACCGACGTCCCGGCGGACGTCGTGACGTCCTGGGCCTGCCCGGCGAGCTGGCCGGCCTGGGCCTGCAGCGCCTGGGCCCGCAGCTCCGCGACCTGCTTCTCGGCCGCCTTGAGCCGGTCCAGGGTGGCGCCGATGCGGTCCTTGAGCTCCTCGGCCGGGGCCTTGAACATCTCCGAGAGCTCGGAGACGAGGGTGCGCTCCGCGGCGAGGTGGCGGAACGAGTCCAGGCCGACAAGCGCCTCGACGCGGCGGTTGCCCGAGCCCACGGACTGCTCGCCGAGCAGGGTCAGCGAGCCGATCTGGGCGGTGCGGCCCACGTGGGTGCCGCCGCACAGCTCGCGGGACCAGGCGCCGTCGATCTCCACGACGCGCACCCGGTCGCCGTACTTCTCGCCGAACAGGCTCATCGCGCCGAGTGCGCGCGCTTCCTCGAGGCTCATCTCCTGGGTGAGCACGGCGTGGTCGTCGCGGATGGCGATGTTCACCACGTCCTCGACCTCGGAGCGGGCCCCGGCCGAGAGCGCCTCAGCCCAGCGGAAGTCGAAGCGCAGGTAGCCCTCCTTGTTGAAGGAGCCGGACTGCGTGGCCTCGGGGCCGAGGACCTGGTGCAGCGCGGCGTGCACCAGGTGGGTGCCGGAGTGGGCCTTCTCGCCGTCGAGGCGGCGCTGCAGGTCGATCGCGCCGAGGGCCTGCGCGCCGGCGGCGACCTCGCCGTCGAGGACCTTGACCTTGTGCACGGACAGCCCCTTCACGGGGGCCTGCACGTCGAGCACCTCGAGGCGGAAGCCGTCGCCGGTGATCAGGCCGGTGTCCGCGGCCTGGCCGCCGGACTCCGCGTAGAACGGCGTGGCGTCCAGGACGAGCTCGAGCTCCGTGCCGGCGCCCGCGGACGCGACCTCCTCACCGTTCTGCAGCAGGCCGCGCACCACGGACTCGGTGGTGTGCTCGGTGTAGCCGGTGAAGTGGGTCTGGCCCTCGGCGCGCAGGCGCTGGTACACGGCGGTGTCCGTGTGGCCGGCCTTCTTGGCCTTGGCGTCCGCGCGGGCGCGGTCGCGCTGCTCGGCCATGAGGGCGCGGAACCCGGCCTCGTCCACGGCGACGCCGGCCTCCTCCGCGATCTCCAGCGTCAGCTCGATCGGGAAGCCGTAGGTGTCGTGCAGCTCGAACGCGTCCGGACCCGCGATGCCGCCGCCCGCCGAGCGGGCCTGGCCCACCGCGGCCTCGAGACGGGCCGTGCCCGCGGCGATGGTCCGCAGGAACGCCTTCTCCTCGGCGTAGGCGATCCGGGAGATGCGCTCGAACTCGTCCGCGACCATCGGGTAGGTGCCCTTCATCGCGTCCCGGGAGACCGGCAGCAGCTCGGGGAACACGGGCTCGGTGACGCCCATCAGGCGCAGGGCGCGGACCACGCGACGGATGAGGCGGCGCAGCACGTAGCCGCGGCCCTCGTTGCCGGGGCGCACGCCGTCGCTGATCAGCATCAGGGCCGAGCGCACGTGGTCGGCCACCATGCGCAGGCGGACGTCGTCGTCGTAGTGCGGGTCGGCCGGGTCCTCGGTGGAGGTGTAGGCGCGGCCGGCCAGCTGCGCGGCGCGGTCGAGCACGGGGCGGACCTGGTCCGTCTCGTACATGTTCTCCACACCCTGGAGGATCATGGCGAGCCGCTCGAGGCCGAGACCGGTGTCGATGTTCTTGTGCTCGAGCTCGCCGGCGATGTCGAAGTCGTCCTTCGAGCGCACCGCGGAGAGGCGGTACTGCATGAACACGAGGTTCCAGATCTCGATGTAGCGGGTGTCGTCCGCGGCCGGGCCGCCGTCGACGCCGTACGCGGGGCCGCGGTCGTAGAAGATCTCCGAGCAGGGGCCGCCCGGGCCGGGCTGGCCGGTGTTCCAGTAGTTGTCGTCCTTGCCCATGCGCTGGATGCGCTCGGGACGGACGCCCACGTCCTCGCGCCAGATGCGCTCGGCCTCGTCGTCCTCGCGGTACACGGTGACCCAGAGGCGCTCGGGGTCCAGGCCGAAGCCGCCGTCCTCGACCGAGGACGTCAGCAGCTCCCAGGCCATCGGGATGGCCGTCTCCTTGAAGTAGTCGCCGAAGGAGAAGTTGCCGCACATCTGGAAGAAGGTGCCGTGGCGGACGGTCTTGCCGACCTCCTCGATGTCCGCGGTGCGGATGCACTTCTGCACCGAGACGGCGCGCGGGCTCGGCGGGGTCTGCTCCCCCAGGAAGTACGGGATGAACGGGACCATGCCGGCCACCGTGAACAGCAGCGACGGATCCGGCGAGACGAGCGACGCCGACGGCACCACGCGGTGCCCCCTGGACTCGAAGAAGGCGGTCCAGCGGCGGGCGATCTCCTGGGACTTCATGCGGGGGTGTCCTTCTGCGTGGTGGTGGTCTGGGGGCGGGCGGCGCCGTGTGACGGCGGCTCCACGGTCTCCCCGGAGATGATCGGCCCCGTGTGGGGCAGGTAGGGGGCGGCCCAGGGGGCCTGGGAGCGCACGCGGTCGGCCAGGCGCCGCGCGCCGTCCTGCAGAGCGGCCGCCGCGGCGTCGGCGGCGGCCTCGCCGGCCTGGCGGGCCAGACGCTCCGGGTCCAGGCGGGCGGAGAACCCCGCGCGCCCCCCGGCGGAGCCGGGGCCCGACGTCGGCGCGTCGGTCCCGTCCGTGGCCGGGTGGGCACGGTCGCCGAGGGCGCGGTGTGCGAACCAGCCGGACGCGGCGCCGGCGCCGACGAGCAGCAACGAGCGGAGCATGGCGGGGCCTCCTTCGGACGGCAGGGATTCCGGCCCCACCTTACCGGGCGCGGCGCCGATCCCCGGCGGCGGGCCCGGGGACGCCGCAGGCCCGGCCACCTCCGAGAGGTGACCGGGCCTGCGGGACGCGCGGGGCGCCGTCGTCCGGGACGGGCCCGGACGGGGCGGATCAGCGCGCGTAGTACTCGACCACGAGCTGCTCCTCGCAGGTCACGGGGACCTCGGAGCGCTTCGGGCGACGGGTGAGGGTGGCGCGCAGCTTCTCGATCTCCACGGTCAGGTAGCCCGGGGTGGCGGGCAGGACCTGCTGGTGGGCGCCGGCGGCGGCCAGCTGGAAGGGGACCATCTTCTCCGAGCGCTCGTGCACGTGGATCATCTGGCCCTCCTTCACGCGGAACGAGGGGACGTCCACGCGCTTGCCGTCCACCATGATGTGGCGGTGCACGACGAGCTGACGGGCCTGCTGGATGGTGCGGGCGAAGCCGGCGCGCAGCACGAGGGCGTCAAGGCGCTGCTCGAGGAGCTCGACCAGGTTCTCACCGGTCAGGCCGGCGGTGCGCTTGGCCTCCTCGAAGTAGCGGCGCATCTGGGCCTCGCGGATGTTGTACTGGGCGCGCAGACGCTGCTTCTCCTTGAGGCGCACCGCGTAGTCCGAGTCCTGCTTGCGGCGGGCGCGGCCGTGCTGGCCGGGGCCGTACGGACGACGCTCCATGTACTTCTCGGCCTTGGGGGTCAGCGCGATGCCCAGGGCGCGGGAGTGCCGCACGGTGCGGCGGGTGCGAAGGTTGCCACTCATGGTGGACCTGCCTTTCCTTGACGTGCGGCACGGTTCGGGTTTGTCTCGAGGTCTCGTCCGAGCGCCGGGGCGCACGGGTCAAGGGGACTCGAACCTGGCCTCCCCGCGATCCTGAGGAGAGCTGAGGGGCGTGCCGCCGCCCGTCATCCACTGATGCGCTGCGCGTCCCTCGACCGGGCACGCGGGTGTCCCGTGGACCGTTCGAGGGGGATGCGTCCGGGGCGCAGCGCCTGCCAGACAGCGGACCACTCTACCAGAGCCGGGTCGGCGCCCACGCTGTAGTCACGACACGCCGTCTGCGCCCCGACGACGCGGCGTGTCGTGACCACTCTGCGGCGGGCGGGAGGGCGCCCACCGTCGCTCGCCCCTCACTGCCCCCGGACGATCCGGCGCAGCGCGGCCACCTGCTCCACGAGCCGCTTCTCGTGGCCGATGGGCTTGGGCCGGTAGTAGTCCTTGCCCACCAGCGGGTCCGGGGCGTACTGCTGGCGCGCCACGGCGTGCGGCTCGTCGTGGCTGTAGACGTAGCCCTGGCCGTGGCCGAGGGCCGCCGCGCCGGGGTAGTGCGCGTCCCGCAGGTGCGCCGGCACCCCGCCCGTGTGGCCGGCCCGCACGTCCGCGATCGCCTCGTTCACGGCGGTGTAGCTCGCGTTGGACTTCGGCGCGGTGGCCAGATGCGTCACGGCCTGCGCCAGGATGATGCGTCCCTCCGGCATGCCGATCAGCTGCACGGCCTGGGCGGCGGCCACGGCGGTCTGCAGCGCGGTCGGGTCGGCCATGCCCACGTCCTCGGACGCGGAGATGATCAGCCGCCGGGCGATGAACCGGGGGTCCTCCCCCGCCTCCAGCATCCGGGCGAGATAGTGCATCGACGCGTCCACGTCCGAGCCGCGGATGGACTTGATGAAGGCGCTGATCACGTCGTAGTGCTGGTCGCCGTCCTTGTCGTAGCGCTGGACGTGGTGGTCCATCGCCTGGGCGGCGTCCTCCTCCGTGACCGCGACGGCGCCCTCCCCCGCCCGGCCGGCCTCACGCGCTTTGTCCAGGGCGACGCCGGCCGCGGCCTCCAGCACCGTGAGCGCCCGCCGCGCGTCGCCGCCGGCCATCCGCACCAGGTAGTCCCGCGCGTCGTCCTCGAGCACCACGGCCCCGTTGAGCCCGCGCTCCTGGGTGACGGCACGGTCCAGCAGCCCGACGATGTCGTCGTCCGTGAGGGGACGCAGCGTGAGCAGCAGCGACCGGGAGAGCAGGGGTGCGATCACCGAGAAGGACGGGTTCTCCGTGGTCGCCGCCACGAGCACGACCCAGCGGTTCTCGACGCCGGGCAGCAGCGCGTCCTGCTGCGCCTTGGAGAACCGGTGGATCTCGTCGAGGAACAGGACGGTGGTGCGGCCGTAGAGGTCGCGTTCGCGCTGGGCCTGCTCCATCACCTGCCGCACGTCCTTCACGCCGGCCGTGATGGCGGACAGCTCCGTGAACGTGCGCCCGGGGGCGCGGGCGATCACGTGGGCCAGCGTCGTCTTCCCGATGCCCGGCGGCCCGTACAGGATGACCGAGCTCGGGCCCGCGGCGGAGTCTGGATCGGGTTCGGCGAGCTTGCGCAGCGGGGAGCCCGGCCGCATGAGGTGCCGCTGGCCCAGCACGTCATCCAGCGTGCGCGGGCGCATGCGCACGGCCAGCGGCGCGCCGGGGTGCGGGGCGGCCACGGTGCCGGCCGGGCCGTCGTCGTCGGACTCGTGCGCCGCGGAGAAGAGGTCAGCCATGGTGCCCCCAGCCTAGGCCCCGCCCCGGACACGACGACGGCGCACGACGACGGCGCGCGGCCCCGTCGCCCGCCCCGACGCGCGTGCCCCGGGGGTCACCCGGGGTTGGCCGGGCGTTGACCGGCCGCACGGATCCCGTTCATCCGCGTGGCGTGTGCTCGAGGGCGCATCCCCGTCCCCCGCCCCAGGAGCATCCCCATGCGCACCCTGTCCCGCCTGGCCGCCGCGACCTCGATGGTCGCCCTGTCCGCCGCCGTCGTCGCCCCGCTGACCGTGGCCGCGCCCGCGGCGAACCCGTCCGGCAGGAGCATCGAGCTCACGGCCGCCGGCACCCACGAGACCGGCGTGTTCGACGCCTCCGCCGCCGAGATCCCGGCCTTCGACAAGACCACCGGCCGCCTGTTCGTGGTGAACGCGCAGAAGGGCGCGATCGACGTGCTGACCGTGGGCGAGGACGCCGCGCCCGCCGCCGAGACCGTGCTCTCCGTGGCCGGACTGCCCGCCGCGGACGGCTCGGTGACGGACGCCGGCGCCGTGGTGAACTCGGTGGCGGTGGCCGGCGGCGTCATGGCCGCGACCGTCGAGGCCGAGGACAAGACGGGCCACGGTTGGCTCGCCTTCTTCGACACCCGGACCCTCGGGTTCCTCGGCGGCGTCCGCGTGGGCGCCCTGCCGGACTCCGTGGCCCTCGCCCCGAACGGGGCGTACGCCGTGGTCGCGAACGAGGGCGAGCCGGCGGACGACTTCTCCGCGGACCCCGAGGGCACGATCTCCGTGGTGTCCGTCCCGAAGAACGCCCGGCAGTTCGCCCGTCTGGGCCAGGACGCTGTGCGCACCGTGGACTTCCGCGCCTACGACGAGGGCGCCGCCCTGCCCGAGGGCGTGCGCGTCTTCGGCCCGGACGTGGCCGTCCCCGCCGGCCACGAGGAGGCCGGCCGCATCGCCCGCAACCTCGAGCCGGAGTACGTCTCCATCGACCCGACCGGCCGCACCGCGTACGTCTCCGTGCAGGAGGCGAACGCCGTGGTGGCGGTGGACCTGGCGTCCGCCTCCCTCGCGGACTTCTGGGCCCTGCAGCTGACCGACTGGTCCACCGAGGGCGTGCTCGACGTCTCCGACAAGGACGGCGCGATCTCCCTGGCGCACCAGCCCGTGCTGGGTGTGCCGATGCCCGACGGCCTGGCCACCTACAAGTACCGCGGCGAGACCCTCGTGGTCACCGCCAACGAAGGCGACTCCCGTGAGTGGGGCGACTTCGTGGACGCCGAGCGGGTGAAGGACCTCGAGCTCTGCGCCGACGTGTTCCCCCACGCGAAGGCCCTGCAGAAGAACGAGGCCCTCGGCCGTCTGAACGTCCTGACCGACCTCGGCTACGACGCCGAGCGCGGCTGCCACACCGAGCTGCACGCCCTGGGCGGCCGCGGCTTCTCTATCTACACCGCGGACGGGCAGCGGCTCTTCGACTCGTCCGGGATGCTCGAAGAGCAGATCGCCCGCCTGATCGCCGTGGGCGAGCTGCCCGCGCACGCCTTCAACGCGAACAACGACGAGACCCCGAGCTTCGACTCCCGCTCCGACGACAAGGGCGTGGAGCCCGAGTCGGTGGTGGTCGGCGAGGTGCAGGGGCGCCAGTACGCGTTCGTGGGCCTCGAGCGCATCGGCGGCATGATGGTCTTCGACATCACCGATCCCACCGACGCCCGTTACGTGGACTACGTCAACGAGCGGGCCTGGGACGCCGTGGGCGAGGACGGTGACGCCGGTCTGGGCGACATGGGCGCGGAGGGCCTGGCCTTCGTGCCGGCCTCCGACTCCCCCTCGGGCACCGCCCTGCTGATCGTGGCCAACGAGGTCTCGGGCTCCACCACGCTGTACGAGGTGGACCCGGTGAAGGGCGGCAAGCGCCAGTGACCTCTGACGCGGGCCTGGCGCTCATCTCACAGGCGCGCTGCGGGACGGCTCGGGGCAGAATGACCCCATGAAAGCCGTCCTGCAGCGCGCCCGATCCGCCTCCGTCACCGTCGCCGGGGAGGTGGTCGGCTCCTTCGAGGGCGCCGGGCTGGTGATCCTGCTCGGGGTGAGCACGCAGGACACCGGCGCCGAGGCCGACGCCCTGGCGGCCAAGGTGGCCACCCTGCGCATGCTCGACGGCGAGGCCTCGCTCGTCAGCGCCGGTGCGCCCGCGCTCGTGGTCAGCCAGTTCACGCTCTACGGGGATGTCCGCAAGGGCCGTCGCCCCTCCTGGACCAGCGCCGCCCGCCCGGAGCACGCCGAGCCGCTGTACGAGCGGTTCGCCGCGGGGCTCGAGGCGGAGGGCGTGCGCGTGGAGCGGGGGGTGTTCGGCGCGCAGATGGACGTCGCCCTCGTCAACGACGGCCCCTTCACGCTCATCGTGGACACCGCCGACCTCGCCGGGCCGCGGCGCGGATGAGCGGCGACCCCCGCCCCTCCGCCGCACGGGCCCGCGCGAAGCGGCGCGCCGGCGCCGCCCGGCCGGCGTCGGAGGCCGCCGTGCACACGGTGACCGCGCCGCCGGGCCATGCGGCCCTCGGCTGGGGCGTGCTCGGCGTGGCCGCGCTGCCCCTCGTCCTGCTCCCCCTCCTGGAGCCGTCGGCGCGCACCCCGGGCACCGCGATCGCCTCCCTGGCCGCGCTGGCGTTCCTGGTCGTCCTCCTGCAGGCCGGCTTCCTGCGCGCCCGGCTGCGGGTCGAGGTCGACCGGGGCGCCGCCGTCGTGCGGTTGCGCGGCCCCCTATATGCCCGTGAGGTCCCGCTGGCGGACCTGGCCCGTGTGGAGGTCCGGGACGACGACGGGCAGCAGCATGGGTGGCTCAACTGGCCCGTGTCCGGGCGGGCGGCCTCGCGCGGCGGGGTGCGGCTGACCCTGGGCGGCTCCGCCGCCGTGGCCCTCCGCACGCGCGACGGGCGGCGGTGGACGGTGGTGACCGAGGATCGCGCGCAGGCCGAGCGCATCGCCGCGGACCTGCAGGCCGCCGGGCTCACCTGAGCGAGAACGGCCCCACCCGCAGGCTCGTGAACGCCCCGATGTCGGCGGCCTCGCGCTCGGCGTCCTCGACGCGCAGGGGCGGCTGGTCGGCGTGCAGCTGCAGCACGAGGTCGCCCAGGGGCTCGCTCTCGGCCCCGCCGAGGGCCCCCGACCACTCGATCCGCACCTGCGCCGCGCCGCCCGCCGGGACCCGCAGGTCCGTGGCGACGGCCCCCTCGTCGCCGTGCTGGAACCCCTCGGTGAAGGGCAGCTGCTGGACCTCGGGGGTGAAGCGGTGGCCGTACGCGCCCCGGGCGCCGAGGCCGGGGTACCCGCGCAGGGAGCACGGCTCGGCGCCGGCGTTCGTGATCGTGATGGTCCCGTAGCGGTGCCCCAGGGCCGCGTCCTCGAAGACCAGCGCCGCGCGCACGTCCGCCGGACCGCAGGCGCCCTCCCCGCCGACGTCCGAGGCGGGCAACCCCAGCAGCGCCCGCCGGGCGTCGTCGTCGAGGGCGGCGAAGGGCACGACCGGCCGGTCGTCCGGCTCGTCCACCCCGGGCGCCGCCTCGCTCTCGTGCGCGGGGCCCACGGATGCAGCCGTACCGGGGGACGGCGCCGTGGGGGCGGGGTCGGCGCACCCGGTCAGGGCGAGCAGCCCCGCGGCGAGCAGGCCGAGGAGGACGGCGGGCGGCCGGGTCCGCCCGCCCGGATGCGGAGACCGGCCGCACCGCCGCCGCGCCCGGGGAGTCCGAGCGCCGGCGGCCGTGCGGCCGGTCCCCGGCGAGATCACGCCTGCGGCTGCCCGGCGGCCTCGGCCCTCTTCGGCTCGGGCTTCGCGTCGACGCCGGCCTCCTTGCGCTGCTGCGCGGTGATGGGCGCGGGCGCGGCGGTGAGCGGGTCGAAGCCGCCGCCGGTCTTCGGGAAGGCGATGACCTCGCGGATGGACTCGGTGCCGGCGAGCAGCGCCACCACGCGGTCCCAGCCGAAGGCGATGCCGCCGTGCGGCGGGGCGCCGTACTTGAAGCCCTCGAGCAGGAAGCCGAACTTCTCCTGGGCGTCCTCCTGGGACAGGCCCATCACGGAGAACACGCGCTCCTGCATGTCCTGGCGGTGGATGCGGATGGAGCCGCCGCCGATCTCGTTGCCGTTGCACACGATGTCGTAGGCGTAGGCCAGCGCGGAGCCCGGGTCGGTGTCGAAGGTGTTCGCGAACTCCGGCTTGGGGGACGTGAAGGCGTGGTGCACGGCGGTCCAGGCGCCGGAGCCCACGGCCACGTCGCCGGAGGCCACGGCGTCCGCGGCCGGCTCGAACATGGGGGCGTCGACGACCCACACGAACGCCCAGTCGGCGTCCTTGGCCTCGACGCCGTTCCCGGCGTCCGTGAACAGCTCGCAGCGGCGGCCGATCTCCACGCGGGCGGCGCCCAGCAGGGCGCGGGACTCCTTGGGCTTGCCGGCGGCGAAGAACACGCAGTCGCCCGGGTTCGCGCCGACGGCGGCGGCCAGGCCGGCCTTCTCCTCGTCCGAGATGTTCTTGGACACGGGGCCGGTGAGCGAGCCGTCCTCCTGGATGAGCACGTAGGCCAGGCCCTTGGCGCCGCGCTGCTTGGCCCACTCCTGCCAGGCGTCCAGGGTGCGGCGGGCCTGGGAGGCGCCGCCCGGCATCACGACGGCGCCCACGTACTCGTTCTGGAACACGCGGAACGGGGTGTCCTTGAAGTACTCGGTCAGGTCCGTCAGCTCGAGGCCGAAGCGCAGGTCCGGCTTGTCCGAGCCGTACTTCTCCATCGCCTCGGCGTAGGTCATGCGGCGGATCGGCGTCGGCACGTCCACACCGACGAGGGCCCACAGGGCCTTGACGATCTTCTCGCCGAGGGCGATCACGTCGTCCTGCTCCACGAAGGAGGCCTCGATGTCCAGCTGGGTGAACTCGGGCTGACGGTCCGCGCGGAAGTCCTCGTCACGGTAGCAGCGGGCGATCTGGTAGTACTTCTCGATCCCGCCCACCTGCAGCAGCTGCTTGAACAGCTGCGGCGACTGCGGCAGGGCGTACCAGGAGCCGGGAGCCAGGCGGGCCGGGACGAGGAAGTCGCGGGCGCCCTCCGGCGTCGAGCGCGTGAGGGTCGGGGTCTCGACCTCCACGAAGCCCTCGCCGTGCAGCAGCTCGCGCGCCGTGCGGTTGACCTCGGAGCGCAGGCGCATGATGCGCGAGGGCTGCGGGCGGCGCAGGTCCAGGTAGCGGTGGCGCAGCCGGGCCTCCTCGCCGACCTCCACGTGCTCGTCCACCTGGAACGGCAGCGCGGCGGCGGTGTTGAGCACCGTCACGGTCTCCGCGATCAGCTCGATCTCACCGGAGGGCAGGTTCGGGTTCTCATTGCCCTCGGGGCGGCGCTCGACCGTGCCGGTGACCTGCAGGACCCACTCGTTGCGCAGCGGATCGAAGTCCGCCTCGTCCCGCACCACGACCTGGGCGAAGCCCGAGGCGTCGCGCAGGTCCACGAAGGCCACGCCGCCGTGGTCGCGCCGCCGCGCCACCCAGCCGGTGACGGTGACGGTCTGGCCGATGAGCGAGGCGTTGAGCTCGCCGAGGGAGTGGGTGCGCAGCACGAGGATCCTCTCCGTCCGGTCGCCGGACGATGTGCGGGGTTCATGTGATGGTCGACGCCGTGTGATACGCCTGCGGGGCGGGCGCGCGCCGTTCCCGTCAGTCTAGTGCCCCGTCCGCACTGCCCCAGCCCAGGAGGACCCCGTCATGACCGCCGCCCTGCAGCGCCGCCTGACCCTGCTCCACGCCGTCGCGATCGGCCTCGGCTCGATGATCGGCGCAGGCGTCTTCACCGCGATCGGCCTGGCGGCCGCGCTCACCGGCGGCCACCCCGGCCTGCTGTACGCGGCCCTGGCGATCGCGGCCGTCGCGGCCCTGTGCAACGCCTTGTCCACGGCGCAGCTGGCCACCGTCCATCCCGAGTCCGGCGGCGCCTACGTCTACGGCCGGCGGCAGCTGCACCCGTGGGCCGGCTTCGTCGCCGGCTGGGGCTTCGTCACGGGCAAGACCGCGTCGGTGGCCGCGATGGCGGCCACCCTCGGCCTGTACCTCTTCCCCGACGACGCCGCCGCGGCCCGGTGGACGGGCGTGGCCGCCGTCGTCGTGCTCACCGGGGTGGCGATGGCGGGCGTGACGCGGACCGCGCAGGCGACGACGGCGATCCTCGTGCCCGTGCTCGCCGTGCTCGTCCTGGCCATCGGCGCCGGCCTGACGCGCGAGGCCCCCGGGGGCTCGGCCGCGGCGCTCGGCGTCGACTCCCCCGTGCAGGGCGTGCTCATGGGCGCGGGCGTCCTGTTCTTCGCGTTCGCCGGCTACGCGCGCGTGGCCACCATGGGTGAGGAGGTCATCGACCCCGCACGCACGATCCCGCGCGCCATCCTGATCGCCCTCTCGGTGACTGTGGCGCTGTACCTGCTGCTCGCCACGGCGCTGATCTCGGGCCTCGGGATCTCCGGGCTGGCCCGGTCCCCGGCGCCCGTGCGCGACCTGCTCGAGACCGCCCTGGGCTCCGGCTGGGGCTGGGTGGCCGTGGCCGGCGCCGCCCTCGCCGCGGCCGGGGCCATGCTCAACCTGCTGACGGGCGTCTCCCGCACCGCCCTGGCCATGGCCCGCGAGGCCGACCTGCCCCGCCCCCTGGCACGGGTCCATGCGGGGACCGGCACGCCGTGGACGGCTCAGCTGACGGTGGCCCTGGCCGTGATCCTGCTCCTGCTCACCACGGACATCCTCACCGTGGTGGGCTTCAGCTCGTTCGGCGTGCTCGTCTACTACGCGGTGGCGAACCTGTCCGCCCTGACGCTGCGCAGGGACGACGACGGCCGCCGCCCGGCCCGGCCGCGCCCGCTGCGTGTCCCTCGCGCCGTCAACGTGCTCGGCCTGGCCCTGTGCCTGCTGCTCGCCCTCTGCCTGCCGCCGATGTCCGTGGCCGCGATGGCGGGCGTGTTCCTGATCGGGGTGGGCGGGCGCGCGTTCGTGCGGGCCGGGCGCCGGAGCGGGTGACCCGACGCGCGGACGGGTGTCGGCGCCGCACGCCGGGGCCGGCGCACCGGCCCGCCCGCTCAGTCCTGGGCGCGGGCGACCTGCGGCAGCAGGTCCTCGGCCGGCGGGGTCCAGTCGGCCGGGTCCGCGGCGTGCTGCTCGCCGGAGCGGATGTCCTTCACCTCGTGGACCCGCGCGCCGGCGTCGTCCCGACCCATGAACCAGACGAACGGGATGCCGCGGCGGTCCGCATACTTGATCTGCTTGCCGAACTTCTCCGCGGACACCGCGACCTCCGCGGGGATGCCGCGCTCCCGCAGCAGGGCCGCGACGTCCTGGGCCTCGGACCAGTCCTCGTCCGCCGTCAGCGCCACGTACACCGCGGTCGGCACGGAGCGGGAGGCCGCGGCCATCTGCTGGGACAGCATGCGCATCACCAGCCGCGTCACGCCGATGGACAGTCCGACACCGGGGAACACGCGGTTCCCCTTGGACGCGAGCGCGTCGTAGCGGCCGCCCGAGCAGATCGAGCCGAGCTGCTCGTGGCCCACCAGGACGGTCTCATAGACGGTGCCCGTGTAGTAGTCCAGGCCGCGCGCGATGGACAGGTCCGCCACGGCGCGCCCGGGGGCGCGGCGGTGCAGGGTGGCGACGACGTCGGCCAGCTCGGTCAGCCCCTCCTCGAGCAGCTCGTGGGTCACCCCCAGGGCGCGGACCCGCTCGACGAACGAGGTGTCCGACGTGCGGATGTCCGCCAGGGCCAGCGCCTGCGCAGCCTGCTCGGGGCTCGCGCCGACCTCCTCCTGGAGCAGCCGCGCGACCTCCTCCGGGCCGACCTTCTCCAGCTTGTCGATGCTGCGCAGCACGCCGGCGGTGTCCTCCAGGCCGATGCCCCGGTAGAAGCCCTCGGCGAGCTTGCGGTTGTTCACGCGGATGAGGAAGTCGCCGATCGGCAGGGCGCCGAGCGCCTCGGCCATCACCAGTGCGACGTCGGCGTCGTACCGGGGCGAGAGGGCGCCGTCGCCGACGACGTCGATGTCCGCCTGGGTGAACTCGCGGGCGCGGCCCTCCTGAGGGCGCTCCCCGCGCCAGACCTTCTGCATCTGGTAGCGACGGAAGGGGAAGGCGAGGTGGCCGGCGTTCTCCACGACGTAGCGGGCGAACGGCACGGTGAGGTCGAAGTGCAGGGCCAGGCGCTTGGGGTCGGCCGGGTCCTTGGGATCGCGCAGGCCCGCGGCGACCTCCTCGTCCTCGGCCAGGCGCGAGACCGCGTACACCTCCTTGTCCACCTCGCCCTTGCGCAGCAGCTGGCCCAGGGTCTCCACGGCACGGGTCTCGATGCCGACGAACCCGTGCAGCTCGAAGGTCCGCCGCAGCGTGTCGAGCACGTGCTGCTCCACGAGCCGCTCGGCGGGCAGCCACTCGTGGAAACCGGACAGGGAGGCCTTGCGGGACATGGCGATCCTTCGAGACGACGACGGCGGGGACGCGCGACGGTCCCCCGCCGGCGCACCGGCCCATTCTAGGCGCGGGCGCCGTCCGGCCCGGTACGCTGGCCCTGTTCGTGTCCATCCCGACCGGCCGCATCCCTCGACGACGGCGCGCCGGCGCAGTCAGGGAGAGTTCCAGCGGTGACCAATCACATGCAGCCCGACGACCAGCAGTCCCCCGCCACCGAGGCCACCCCCGCGTCGGCCGAGTCCGCCGAGACGACCGTGCCCGCCGAGGCCCGTCCCGTCCCCGAGATCGTCCCCGACGCCCCGGCGCACGGTGATTCCTCCCAGCCCGCCGAGGCGCCCGCCGTGCCCTCCCCGGCCGCGATGAAGAAGGCCAGCCCGGCCGCCGTGCGCCCCGCGACGCCCGCCGCCGCGTCCGCCGCCCCGGCCCCCGTCGTGGCCCCGACCGTGCCGCCCACCCCGGTGGAGGAGGCCGCCAGGTTCGCCCGGGTGAGCGAGGACGGCCACGTCACGCTGCTGGACGGGCAGGAGGAGCACGCGGTCGGCCAGGTGCCGGACGCGAGCACCGAGGACGCGCTGGCGTACTTCGTGCGCAAGTACGACGACGTGCGCGCCCAGATGGCCCTGTTCGAGCAGCGCATCGCCGCCGGCGCCCCCTCGGGTGAGCTGGGCCGGGCGCTGGGTCAGATGACGACCGCGGTGAACGAGCGCCACATGGTCGGCGACATGGACGCCCTCCGCACCCGCCTGGCGGCCCTGGAGACCCTCCTGGGCGACTACCGCGCCGCGGAACAGGAGGCCCGGCAGGCCGCCCAGGCCGAGCAGCTGGCCACCCGCGAGGCCATCGTCGCCGAGGCCGAGACCTTCGCCCAGACCCCGGCCGAGCGGATGCCCTGGAAGACCGCGTCCAAGCGCATGACGGAGCTGTTCGAGGAGTGGAAGGCCGCCCAGAAGGCCGGCCCGCGTCTGGCCAAGTCGGTCGAGGACGACCTGTGGAAGCGCTTCCGCGGCGCCCGCACCACGTTCGACAAGACCCGCCGCGCCCACTTCTCCCGGCTGGACGCCGCCTCGGCCGAGGCCAAGCAGGTCAAGGAGCGCCTCATCGCCCGCGCCGAGGAGCTGTCCACCTCCACCGACTGGGGCGTGACCGCCGGCAAGTACCGCGACCTGATGGACGAGTGGAAGCGCGCCCCCCGGGCCTCCCGCAAGGAGGACGACGCCCTCTGGACCCGCTTCCGTGGCGCCCAGGACGTCTTCTTCGCCGCCCGCAAGGCCGCGAACCAGGAGATCGACCGCGAGTACGGGGCCAACCTGAAGGTGAAGGAGCAGATCCTCGCCGACGGCCAGAAGCTGCTCCCCTTCACGGACGTCAAGGCCGGGCGGCGCGCGCTCAACGAGCTGCGCGGGCGGTGGGAGGATGCCGGCCGCGTGCCCCGCGGGGACGTCCGTCGCATGGAGGAGGGCTTCCGCAAGCTCGAGGACGCCCTCAAGCAGGCGGAGAACGAGCACTGGCGCCGCACCGACCCGGAGACCAAGGCCCGCACGAACTCCGCCCTCACGCAGCTCGAGGAGACCATCGCCGGGCTCGAGGCGGATCTCGCCCGGGCCCAGGCCCAGGGCGATCAGCGCGCCGTCAAGAAGGCCCAGGAGGCGCTCGACGCGCGCCTGCAGTGGAAGCAGGCCCTCGAGGCCTCGGCCTCCGAGCTCCGCTGAGTCCCACCCGTCTCGAGCACGCCCCCGCGGCCCGCCTGTCCACAGCCGGCCGCGGGGGCGTCCTCGTCTCTGGCAGGCTCCGGGCATGACCACCCAGACGATCGAGGAGACCGCCCCGACCGGTGCGCTCGTGCTGGCGGGCGACCCCTTCTCAGAGCCGGAGCTGCAGGCGCTCGGCGCGCGGGGCGCCGTGCGGCCGCTGCTGCCCGGAGTGTGGGCGCGGCCGGACGCGGCGGACGATCCCGCGGTCCGGGCCGCTGCCCTGTGGACCCTCGGCGGCCCGCTCCTGGCCGCCGGCTGGACCGCGATCGGCCCGTCGGCGGCCTGGATCCTGGCCGGCGGCGCGGCGCCCGGGCGGCTGCACGCCGCCGTGCCGCACTTCCACCGGCGCCCCGCCGGCGGGGGCCCGCTGCCCTGGACGCTCACGCAGTCGGACGTCGCGGCCGATGCCTCGGGCGTCGCCCCCGCCGAGCACGACGTGCTCCGGTTCGGCCCCGTGCGGGTCACGACGCCCGCCCGGACGGTCGAAGACCTGCTGCTCAGCGCCGACCCGGATGCGGCGCGGCGCGCGGCCGCCGTGATCGGCGCCCACGGCGCCGCCGGGCTGCGGGAGCGGCTGGCCCGCCGGACCCGCCGTGCCGGCGTCGTGGCGGCCCGGCGCCGGCTGGGCGCGCTGCTGGCGGCGCTGGACGTCCCCGACTGAGGCCGGGAGGCTCAGGTGCGGTGCACGTCGAAGACGCCGTCGATGCGGCGCACCGCGTCGATCACGTGCCCGAGGAACCGGGGGTCGCCCATCTCGAAGACGAACCGGCTCATCGCCACGCGGTCGCGGGTGGTGTTCACGGAGGCCGAGAGGATGTTCACGTGGTTCTCGGAGAGGACCCGTGTGACGTCGGAGAGCAGCGACTTGCGGTCCAGCGCCTCGATCTGGATCTCGACCAGGTAGACGGTGTCCCGCGACGGCGCCCAGCTGACCGGGGTGCGGCGCTCCGGCTCCTGGGCCAGCAGGGTCGCCAGGTTGGGACAGTCGACCCGGTGGACGGAGACCCCGGAGCCTCGGGTGACGAACCCGTCGATGGCGTCCGGCGGCACCGGGTTGCAGCACCGGGCCAGCTTGGCCATGACGCCGCCGTCGCCGTCCACGAGCACGCCGGCGTCGTTGGTGGCCCGCGCGGGGGCCCGCCGCGCCTGGGCCGGGACCAGCTCCTGCAGGTCCACCTCGCCGACGGTGAGCTCGCCCTGCGGCTCGGCCTGCGTCGGAGACGGCGGGGCGAGGCGCTCCGCGACGCGTTCCTGCACGGACTGCGCGGACACGTGACCGTCGCCGAGGGCCACGAACAGCCCGTCGAGGTCCGCGTAGCCGAGATCCGCGGCCACCTGCACCAGCTCCTCGCCGCCGAGCACCTGCTGCACGGCCATGCCGGCCTTGCGCAGCTGACGGGTCAGCGACTCGCGTCCCCGGTCGGCCTGCTCGTCGCGGCGCTGCGTGGCGAAGTGGTGACGGATCTTGGACCGGGCCCGCGGCGAGACCACGAAGCCCAGCCAGTCCCGGCTCGGGCCCGCGTCCTCGGCGCGCGAGGTGAAGACCTCCACGGTGTCGCCGTGGCTCAGCGGCGTGGACAGCGGGACGAGCTTGCCGTTGACCCGGGCGCCGATGGTGCGGTGGCCGACGTCGGTGTGGATGGCGTAGGCGAAGTCCACGGGCGTGGAGCCGGCCGGCAGGGTCCGGATCTCCCCCTTCGGCGTGAAGACGTACACCTCGTCCGCCCCGATCTGGGTGCGCAGCGAGGCGAGGAACTCGTCCGGGTCCCGGGTGTCCGCCTGCCAGTCCATCACCGAGCGCAGCCAGGCCGGCGTGGCCTGCACCGGCGCCTGATCGGCGACCTGGGCCTTGTACCGCCAGTGCGCGGCGACGCCGTACTCGGCCTGGCGGTGCATCTCCTGCGTGCGGATCTGGATCTCCACCGGCTTGCCGCCCGGGACCATCACCGTGGTGTGCAGGGAGCGGTACATGTTCAGCTTCGGGACGGCGATGTAGTCCTTGAACCGGCCCGGGACCGGGTTCCAGCGGGCGTGGATCACGCCGAGCACGGCGTAGCAGTCACGCACGGAGTCCACGAGCACCCGGATGCCCGTCAGGTCGTGGATGTCGTCGAAGTCCTTCCCGCGCGTCACCATCTTCTGGTAGATCGAGTAGTAGTGCTTCGGCCGTCCGGTGACGGTCGCCCGGATCCGGTGCTCGCGCAGGTGCTCCTCGATCACGGTGCGCAGCGCCGCGATGTGCTTCTCCCGCTCCGGGTTCCGCTCCCCCACGAGGCGCACGATCTCCGCGTACATCTTGGGCTTGAGGGCGGCGAAGGAGAGGTCCTCGAGCTCCCACTTGACGGTGTTCATGCCGAGCCGGTGGGCCAGCGGGGCGTAGATGTCCAAGGTCTCCTGGGCCTTGCGGGCGCTGGACTCCGGGGAGACGTACCGCCACGTCCGCGCGTTGTGCAGCCGGTCGGCGAGCTTGATGAGCAGGACGTTCACGTCCTGGGCCATGGCGATGACCATCTTGCGCACGGTCTCGGCCTGCGCCGCGGCGCCGTAGGTCACCTTGTCCAGCTTGGTCACGCCGTCCACGAGGAGGGCGGCCTCGGAGCCGAAGTCGGCGCGCAGGCGCTCCAGGGAGTAGTCCGTGTCCTCGACGGTGTCGTGCAGCAGGGCCGCCAGGAGCGTCGGGCCCGTCACGCCGATCTCGGCGAGGATCGTGGCGACCGCGACGGGGTGGGTGATGTACGGGTCCCCGGAGCGCCGCATCTGCCCCTCGTGTGCCGCGCGGGCGACCTCGAAGGCGCGGACGATCTCGGCCAGCTCGGTCTTGGTGGCTCGCTGCCGCACCGTGCGCATCAGCGGCTCGAGCAGGGGCGAGTACTCGGTGGCGTGCCGGCCGGTCAGGCGTGCGATCCGGCTGCGGGGCCGGACCGGGGCGGGACGGGCCGGGGCGGGAGTGGGGTCCTGCTCGCTCATGGGCCACGCCTCCTGACTCGTGCGGCCCCGACCGCTCCGGCCGGGATGATCGGCGAGTCTACCCGCGCCCGTCCCACCCCGCCCCAGGAAGACCGCCGGGGCCGCAGCGGCTCCGTCAGAGCCGTGCGCCGTCGTCCCAGGGTGCGACGTCGGGATCGGCGACCGCGTCTGAGCCACGCTCCCGGGTGGCCCGGGCCGCGGCCCGGGCGTCGTGGTCGCGCACGTCCGCGTCGTTGCGGCGCAGCAGGGCGTACAGCGGCGCCTGGAGGAACAGGGTGGACAGGGTGCCCACGATGATGCCCACGAACAGCGCGAGCGCGATGTCCCGCAGCGTGCCGGCACCGAGCAGCCCCGCGCCGATGAACAGGATCGAGCCCACCGGCAGGATGCCGACGACGGAGGTCGTGATGGACCGGACGAGCGTCTGGTTCACCGCGAGGTTCACGTTCTCGACGAAGGTGCGCTCCGGGTCCTCTTCGGACCCGATCGTGTTCTCACGGATCTTGTCGAAGACCACCACGGTGTCGTAGAGCGCGTAGGACAGGATCGTGAGGAAGCCGATGATGGCCGACGGCGTGATCTCGAAGCCGGTGGCGCCGTAGATGCCGGCGGTCAGCGCGACCACGTAGAGCATGCCGAGCACGGCGGCCAGGGACATCTTCCAGGTGCGGAAGTACACGGCCATGAACAGGGTCACGAGCACCACGAAGATCACCAGGCCGATCAGGGCCTGCTGCGACACGGCGGCGCCCCAGGTCGGCCCCACGAAGGTCGAGGTCACCTGGTCCTGGCCGACGCCGTAGGCCTCCTGCAGGTTCGCGGCCACGGCTCGGGTCTGGGCGTCGTCGAGCTGCTCGGTCTGGACGCGCACGGTGCCCGGGGCGACGTTCGTGACGGTGGCGTGGCCGTCGGCCAGCACGTCGGTCACGGCGCGCTCGCCCGCGGCCATGTCGGTGGAGGCCGTCTGCGAGACGGTGAACTCGGAGCCGCCCCGGAACTCGATGCCGAGGTTGTAGCCGCCCCGCAGGGCGGTCAGGCCGCCGGCGAGGACGAGCAGCAGGGCGGCGAGGGCGAACCACCGCCGCCAGCGCTGGATGAACGGGTAGGAGGTGCGGCCCGAGTAGAGGGCGTTGCCCCAGTCGGCGAAGCGGTTCACTGGTCCTCCTCCTGGCGACGGCGCTCGGCGCGGCGTCGCTCGGCGATCGTCATGGGCGGCTCGGTGCGCGAGCGGCGGCCGCCCCGGCCGGACGAGCCCGCGCGGGGGGCGCCCGTCGCCACGAGCGGCCGCGGGGCGTCGGCGGCCTCCGTGTCGCCGGCGCCGGTCGACTCGTCGGCGGCCTCCGCCGGGAGCCCGGTGGCGGGCTCGCGGAAGCGGCCGGCGCCCTGATACAGGGACGGCCCGCCCAGCAGCGACGGGTCCAGCCCGGACATCGGGTGCCCCTCGCCCACGAAGCGGGTCTGGGCCAGCAGCACCATGAGCGGGTGGGTGAACATGAACACCACGATCAGGTCGGCGATCGCGGTGAGGCCGAGGGTGAACGCGAAGCCGCGCACGTTGCCGACGGCCACGAAGTACAGCACGACGGCGGCCAGCAGGTTCACGGCCTTGGACGCGGTGATCGTCCGCTGGGCGCGCTTCCAGCCCTCGTGCACGGCGACGGGGACGGTGTGGCCCGCGCGCAGCTCGTCCTTGATGCGTTCGAAGTAGACGATGAACGAGTCCGCCGTCAGGCCGATCGCCACGATGAGCCCGGCGATGCCCGCGAGGGACAGGCGGTAGTTGTCCGTCCAGCCCAGGATCGCGATGGCCAGCCACGTCAGCACGCCCGCCACGATGATCGAGGCGAAGGTCAGCAGGCCCAGGGCCCGGTACTGGAAGAACTGGTACACGGCCACGAGGCCGAGGCCGATCAGGCCGGCGATCAGGCCCCAGAAGAGCTGGTCCCGGCCGAGCGTGGCGGAGATCTGCTGCTCGGACTCGATCGAGAAGGAGATCGGCAGGGAGCCGTAGTCGAGCTGCTCGGCCAGCTGCGCCGTCGTCTGCTCGTTCAGGGTGGGGCCGCTGATCTGCGCGCTGCCGTTGGTGATGACCACGTTGGACTGCGGCGCGGAGATCACGGCCCCGTCCAGCAGGATCGCGAACTGCTTGCGCGGGTCGCCCTCGGGGTACGGGGTGAGCTTCTGGGTGACCTCCGTGAAGGTCTTGGCGCCCTCCTCGTCGAAGTCGATGTTGACGACCCACTGGTTGGTGGAGACGCCGCCCTGGGCCTGGGCCATGCCGTTGGACGCGCCCTTGATCTGGGTGCCCGGGATGACCACGGGGCCCAGGATGTACTTCTGGGCCGGCGTGACGGCGCCGTCGGCGAGCTCCCCGGAGGGCTGGCAGGCGACGATCGCCCGGTCGGACGGCGGCGGGGGCGCGGCCGGGTCCCGCGGGGCGGTGCAGTCCGTGGCCTGGAACTCGGCCAGCAGGGCCGGGGTGACCCAGTTCGGGTCGTAGGCGTCGGCCGGCTCGCCGTCGGGCGCGGGCAGCTGGTCTTCGGGCAGGCGCTGGTCCTCGGGCGTGGCCTCCCCCGAGCCGGACTGCAGCACGGGGCGGAACTGCATGTCCGCGGACGCCTGGATCAGGCGGCGGGTCTCCTCGTCCGGGACCCCGGGCAGGGAGACGACCACGTTCTGGGAGCCCTGCGTGGCGACCTCCGCCTCGGCCACGCCGGAGCCGTCCACACGCTGGCGGATGATCTCCACGGCCTGGTCCAGCTGCTCGGGGGTGACGGACTCGCCCGTCGAGGTCTCGGGGGCCAGCACCATCTGCGTGCCGCCCTCGAGGTCGAGGGCGAGCTTGGGAGCCCAGGAGGCCGCGCCGGAGGCCACGCCCCCGCCGAGGATCGCGGCCAGGACCACGAGGAGGGCGGCCAGCCAGGCCAGGGTGCGCCCGGCGGAGCCGGTGGGTGTTCTCTTCGCCATTGCTCAGGTGCTTCCGTCACATCCGAGCGGCCCCGCCAGGCGGGGCCGCGTGTGCAGGGGTGGGTGGGCCTCAGGCCAGGTCGTCGCGGCGCGGACGCGGATCGGCGTCGTCGGCGCGGTACTCGGTGCCGGGGGCGTCATCCAGACGCGACGGGTCCGTGGTGGGCGCGGCGGCGGGGTCGACGCTGGCCGGGGCCTCGGCCGCGGCGGCCGTCTCGGGCTCCACGACGGTGGTGATGCCCTGCAGGTGCACGTCCATGCGGGTGCCCGGCGCGGTCTCCAGCGTCACCCGCTGGGCCTCGGCGTCCACGGCCACGACGGTGCCGAAGATGCCGGCGCCGGTCATGACCTCGTCGCCCGGGGCGAGGGTGCTGCGCATCTGCGCCTGCTGCTGCTGGATCTTCTTGCCCTTGCGGAAGGAGACGAAGAGCATCACCGCGAGCAGGGCGAAGGCGATGAGCATGAGCATGCTGCCGCCGCCTCCCTGGGCCTGCTGGGCGATCACGGGCAGGGTCGCGGCGGTGGCGACGGGCATGGGGGACTCCTGATGCTCGGGGTGGGCGGGCCTGTCCAGTGTAGGGGCCCGCCCTGGGCGTCACGGCCCCGGCGTGGCCTCCGGAGCGGCGAGGCCCAGGTGCTCCCAGGCCCCCGGCAGCGCGACACGGCCACGGGGGGTGCGCGCCACCATGCCCTCGCGGATGAGGAAGGGCTCGGCCACGGTCTCCACGGTCTCGGCCTCCTCCCCCACGGCGGTGGCCAGCGTGCTGAGCCCCACGGGCCCGCCGCCGAACGTGGTGCACAGGGCGGTGAGCACGGACCGGTCGAGCCGGTCCAGGCCCCGCCCGTCGACGTCGTACATGTCCAGGGCGGCGGCGGCGTCGTGCGGGCCGACCTCGGCCAGCCCCTTCACGAGCGCCCAGTCCCGCACCCGGCGCAGCAACCGGTTGGCGATGCGCGGGGTGCCGCGCGAGCGCCGGGCGATCTGCCGGTACCCCTCCGTGTCCAGCCGCATGTCCAGCAGCAGGGCGGAGCGGCGCAGGACGCGCTCGAGCTCCCCCTCGGTGTAGAAGTCCAGGTGGCCCGTGAAGCCGAAGCGGTCGCGCAACGGCCCCGGCAGGAGGCCGGCCCGCGTGGTGGCGCCCACGAGCGTGAAGGGCGGCAGCTCGAGCGGGATCGAGGTGGCGCCGGCGCCCTTGCCCACCACGATGTCCACGCGGAAGTCCTCCATGGCCATGTAGAGCATTTCCTCGGCCGGGCGGGACATCCGGTGGATCTCGTCGAGGAAGAGCACCTCGCCCTCGGTGAGCGAGGACAGGATGGCCGCGAGGTCGCCCGCGTGCTGGATCGCGGGGCCGGAGGACAGCCGCAGGGGGGCGTTCATCTCCGCGGCCACGATCATCGCCAGCGTGGTCTTGCCGAGCCCGGGCGGGCCGGAGAGCAGCACGTGGTCCGCGGCGCGGTCCCGCAGCCGGGCGGAGGCGAGCATGAGGTCCAGCTGCTCGCGCACGCGCATCTGGCCCACGAACTCGTCCAGATGCTTGGGGCGCAGCGCGGCCTCGAGCCGGCGCTCCTCCGGGTCGACGGCCGCCGCGGACAGCGGTGAGGACTCCGCGCTCATCGCCCGCCTCGCACCGCGCCGGCCCTGCCGACGTCGCGCAGGGTGGCGCGCAGCAGCGCGGCGACGTCGCGGCCCTCGTCCAGCTCCGGGCGGGCCGCCACGGTGGCCTCGACGGCCTTGAGCGCCTCCTTCTCGGACCAGCCCAGGCCGGCCATCGCCTGCACGACGTCGGCGTGCCAGACCGTCTCGACGGCCGGCTCGGCGCTCGCCTCGGCCTCCGCCTCGGGTACCTGCTCCCCGGTGGGCGCGAGGCGGCCGGAGAGCTCGACGATGATCTTGCGCGCCATCTTCGGCCCGATGCCGGGCACGCGGGTGAGCGTCTTCTCGTCCTCCTCGGTGACCGCCCGGCGCACGGTCTCGGGGTGGTGGACGGAGAGGATCGCCAGGGCGAGGCGGGGACCCACGCCGTTGGCCGTGATGAGCACCTCGAACACCTCGCGCTCGTCACGGTCCGCGAAGCCGTAGAGGGTCAGGGCGTCCTCCTTGACCACGAGGTGGGTCTGCACCGCCCCCGGCCGGCCCTCGTGCAGGGTGGCCAGCGTCTGCGGGGTGGCGGAGAACTGCACGCCCAGGCCGCCGACGGCGATGACCGCCCGGTCGAGGGCCACGTGCTCGACGGTGCCGCTGAGCGAGGCGATCATGAGGGGCCCTCCTGTCGGGACGGACGGACGCCGGTCGGCGCGGATTCGAACATATCATCGAACGCCGGCCCGGCGGCGGCCTACCGGCGTCGTCCGCCGCCCGCCGATCGCTCGGCGTCGAGCCAGGCCCGCTGGGCGGCGGTGAGCTGGCCCCGCGGGCGGGCGCGCGCGGGCGCCTTGGCGGCGAACTGCGAGCGCCCCGCCCGGGAGGCGAGGTCCGCGGTGTCGAGGCCGGTCTGGCCGGCGGCCGCGCCGAGGGCGGTGCCGCGCCAGCCGTGGGCGATGGCCAGGGCGAGGGCGTCGGCCGCGTCGGCCGGGCGCGGCGGGGCGTCGAGGCGGAGGATCCGGGTGACCATCGTGGTGACCTGCTCCTTGCCCGCGTCGCCGTGCCCGGTGACGGCGGCCTTGACCTCGGAGGGGGTGTGCAGGCCCACGGGGACGCCGGCGCGCGCGGCCGCGGCGATCGCCACGCCCGCGGCCTGGGCCGTGCCCAGCACGGTCGGCGTGTTCGTGTTCGCGAACATGCGCTCGACGGCGGCGCGGTCGGGCCGGTGCGCGGCGAGGACCGCGGAGACGGCCTCGTCGATGCGCAGGAGCCGCTGGTCCAGGGAGGCGGTGGGCGGGGTGCCCGTGACCTCGACGTGGACGAGCCCGGCCCGCCGTCGCGCGTCCACGTCCACCACGGCGATCCCGCAGCGGGTGAGCCCCGGGTCCACCCCGAGGATCCGGACGACGTCGGCGGGCCGGCGCGCGCTCAGCGCGATCAGTCCTCGTCGAGCTCGGCGAGGACCTCGGGGGCGATGTCCACGTTCGAGAAGACGTTCTGGACGTCGTCGAGGTCCTCGAGGGCGTCGGCCAGCTTGAGGAAGGTGCGGGCGCCCGCCGCGTCCAGGTCCACCTTCATGGTGGGGACGAACTCGAGCTCGTCGGACTCGTACTCCACGCCCGCCTCGTCGAGGGCCTTGGCCACGGACTGCAGGTCGGAGGGGTCCGAGAGGATCTCGAAGGAGTCGCCGGAGAGGACGACCTCCTCGGCGTCCGCGCCGCCCTCGAGCACGGCCTCGAGCAGGCCGTCCTCGGTGTTGCCCTCGGCCGGCAGGCGCACGAGGCCCTTGCGCTCGAAGAGGAAGGAGACGGAGCCGGAGTCCGCCATGGTGCCGCCGTTGCGGGTGACGGCCGCGCGCACGTCCGCGGCGGCGCGGTTCTTGTTGTCGGTCAGGCACTCGACCAGCAGCGCCGAGCCCTGGGGGCCGCGGACCTCGTACATGATCTCGGCGTAGTCGATGACCTCGCCGGTCAGGCCGGCGCCGCGCTTGACGGCGCGGTCGATGTTGTCGTTGGGCACCGAGGCCTTCTTGGCCTTGGACACGGCCAGGTCGAGCGCGGGGTTGCCGGCGACGTCGGGGCCGCCGGCACGCGCCGCGACCTCGATGTTCTTGATGTACTTCGCGAACGCCTTGGCGCGCCGCGCGTCGATGACGGCCTTCTTGTGCTTGGTGGTCGCCCACTTGGAATGTCCTGCCATCACGCCTCCTCAGGTCTGGATCTCGTCTGCTGGCTCGACCGCCCAGTCTAGCGACGCCCGGTGGGGTGGCGCGGATCACGGCTGACTACACTCGCGCCCATGACCCACACCTCCGCGCCCTCCGTCCTGCCCGCCGACCACCCGCTGGCGACCCCCTCCGACCTGCCCTACGGCCTGCCCGACTTCTCCGCCGTCTCCGACGCGCAGCTGGCCGAGGCCGTGCGCGCGGGGATGGCGGCCCAGCGCGCCGAGGTCGACCAGATCCTCGGGGCGGCCACGGCGCCGACCTTCGAGAACACCGTCCGTGCGCTCGAGCTGTCCGGCCAGCTGCTGCGCCGCTCCGCCGCCATGTTCTTCACGCTCGTCGGCTCGGACGGCACGGACGCGCGGCAGGCCCTGGCCGAGGAGCTCTCCCCCGAGCTCGCGGCCCACGAGGACGCGATCCTGCTGGACCCGCGGCTGGCCTCGCGCGTCGCGGCGATCGACGACGGCGGCCTCACCGGCGAGGACGCCCGCCTGCTGGAGACGCTGCGACTGCGCCTCTCCCTGGCGGGGGCGGACCTGGACGAGGCCGCGCGCGAGGAGCTGCGCGGGATCAACACGGAGCTGGCGTCCCTCTCGGCCGCCTACACGCGCCGCCTCGTGGCGGACACGGCGGCCCGCGCCGTGCTCGTCACGGACCGCGAGCGCCTGGCCGGTCTGAGCGAGGACGACCTGGCCGCGGCGGCGGGGGCGGCCGCCGAGGCGGGGCACGGGGACGGGGACGCGGCGGCGGGCCCGTGGCTGCTGACGCTGTCCCTGTTCACGTCGCAGCCGTGGCTGGCGTCCCTGCAGGACGAGGGGATGCGGCGCGAGGTGTTCGAGGCGTCGACGGGCCGGGGCGGGTCCGGGGAGCACGAGACGCTGGCGACGGCGATGGCGATGGTGCGGCTGCGGTTGCGCAAGGCGCGGCTGCTGGGGGCGCAGAGCTGGGCCGAGCAGGCGCTGAAGGACCGGGCGGCGCCGTCGACGGCGGCCGTGGAGGATCTGCTGGCCGCGATGGCGCCGCGGGCGATGGCCAACGCGCGGGCGGACGCGGCGACGGCGGCGGCGCACGCGGGCCGGACGGACGCCGAGGTGGCCCCGTGGGACTGGCCGGCGCTGTCCGCGGCGTACGCGCGCGAGGAGTTCGCCGTGGACGCGGACGCCCTGCGCCCGTACTTCGAGCTGGACCGGGTGCTGACGGAGGGCGTGTTCGCGGCGGCGACGGCGCTGTACGGGCTCACGTTCGCCGAGCGCCCGGAGCTGGCGCGGCACCTGTACCGCCCCGGGATCCGGGTGTTCGAGGTGACGGGTGAGGACGGTGCCGGGGTGGGTCTGTTCGTCGCGGACCTGTTCGCGCGGCCGACCAAGTCGGGCGGCGCCTGGATGCACACGGTGCGGGACATGGCGGACGCCCTGGGCGAGCGCCCGGTGGTGTTCACCACGATGAATGTGCCGGCCCCGGCGGCGGGGCGTCCGGCCCTGCTGACGCTGGATGAGGCCACGACGCTGTTCCACGAGTTCGGCCACGCCCTGCACGGACTGCTGGCCCGGGGCGAGTACGCCTCCCTCACCGGGACGAACGTGCCGCGCGACGTCGTCGAGTTCCCGTCGCAGGTCAACGAGGTGTGGCTGCGCGAGCCGTCCCTGCTGGCCGCGTACGCGCGGCACGTGGAGACGGGCGAGCCGCTGCCGGCCGGGACGCTGGAGCGGCTCGAGGCGGCGGACCTGTGGGGCGAGGGGCACCGCACGGTCGAGTACCTGGGCGCGGCGCTCGTGGACTGGGCCTGGCACTCGGTGACGGAGGAGACGGTGGACGCCGCCACGGCCGACCCGGCCGCCTTCGAGCGCCGGGTGCTGACCGAGGCGGGCATCGATCCGGACCTGGTGCCTCCGCGCTACGGCACCGGCTACTTCAAGCACATCTTCGGCGGCGGCTACGCGGCCGGGTACTACTCCTACGTGTGGGCCGAGGTGCTGGACGCGGACGCCGTGGAGTGGTTCCGCGCGCACGGCGGGATGACGCGGGAGAACGGCCGCCGGTTCGCGGACGAGCTGCTCTCGCGGGGCGACACGCGTGACGTGCTGGAGTCCTACCGCGCGTTCCGCGGCCGGGACGCCGAGCTCGAGCCGCTGCTGCGCCGTCGGGGGCTGGCGGACGCCGCGGCCTGAGCCCGGTCAGCGCCCCCGGCCGCCGGGGCGGGGGGCGCTGAGCACGGCGCGCAGCCAGCCGCGCACGGTGGTGTCCCACTTGCGCGGGTCCACGTTCTGCTCGCGGGTGTGGCGGGCCTGGTGGAAGCGGACGAACCGCACGAGGTCCGGGTTGCGCTCGGCCAGGTCCTGCGAGGGGCCGACGGGCACGTACTCGTCGTCCTCGGAGTGCAGGATCAGCGTGGGCACGCGCACGTGGTCGGCGCGGGTCACCCAGTCCAGGGCCTTGAGGTCCACGGGGGCGGCCAGGCCCGTGATGAACCGGCCGGCCCGGTTGGCCAGCAGCCACTGGCCGAGCAGGCCCACGGCTTCGGGGATCCGGTTGAGCCGGGCCTGGTGGCGCAGCACGTCCACCCAGTCCACGACGGGGCCCGTCAGGACCACGCCGCGCACGTGCGGGGCCAGCGTGGAGCGGTCCACGGTCTGCAGCACCACGGCCCCGCCCATGGACCAGCCGAAGAGGACGACGTCCCGGGCGCCGTGGTCGAGGGCGTAGCGGATCGCGGCCTCGACGTCCTCCCACTCGGTGGTGCCGAGCCCGTAGCGGGCGTCGGCCGCGTCCGGGGCGTCCCCGTCGTTGCGGTAGGAGATCAGCAGCGACGTCATGCCCAGGCGGCGGGCGGTCGGCACGGCGCGGATGCCCTCGTTGCGGCGCGCGCCGCGGCCGTGGACCATCACCGCCCACAGCCCCTCCGCGGGACGGGGTTCGCCGTCCTCGCTGGGGCCCGGCGCGATGCGCCATGCGCGGGCGTGGCCGCCGGGCACCGGCACCTGCACGTCCTCGGCGTCGAGCCCGGCGTCGGCGGGGGTCGGGTAGACGAAGCCGGTGAACCGGCCCCGGGTCGCCGTCGTCAGATCCCCGGAGAAGACCTCCTCGACCGCGCGCTGCACCGTGCCGTCCCGGGGGTCGAAGGAGGTGATCTCCCCGATCCGGGCGCATCCGGCGCCGTCGTCGAACGTGAGGGAGTACTGCCCGGGCACGGTGGTGTACTCGTCGGCCTGCAGGATCACGTCCTGCCCGGCGGGCGTGTCGACGACGGCGAGGATCGGCGTGGACTCGGCGTGGCGGCGCACGGGGGTCACCACGGTGCGGGCGAACACGCCCGCGAGCGCCGAGCTCGCCCCGGCCAGCACGAAGGCGGAGGCCGCGGCGACGCTGAGCACGGGCGGGGCCCAGCGGGCCACCGGGGAGGCCACGGCCACGCCGCCGCGCACCGATCCGCTGACCCCGCGGCGGACCAGGCGGCCCGCTCGGCGGACGCGGGAGTCGCGGCCCCCGGCCCGCCGGGATGCCACGGTGACGGCGGCGGCCAGGGCGGGCGGCAGGTCGGCGGGGCGGGGACGGGGACGGCGGGGTCGTGCGGCCATGCGCGCCATTGTCCTCCACGGGCGGGCGCGCCCGCCAATGCGGCGCCGGCCGGGAACACCACGGCGCTCCGGACCGTTGCACCGGGCATGACCGAGACTCCCCACACCCCCCATGACGGTCCCACCCCCGACCCCGCGCGGGACGCCCCCGCTCCCGAGCAGACCCTGGCCGCCCCGGGTGGCGCCCGCCTGACGGACGAGGAGTGGGCCCGACGGCTCACGCCCGAGGAGTTCCAGGTGCTGCGCCGGGCCGGCACGGAGCGGCCCTTCACGGGCGAGTACTGGGACTCGCACGTGAAGGGCGTGTACGCGTGCCGGGCGTGCGGGTCCGAGCTGTTCCGCTCGGACGAGAAGTTCGACGCGCACTGCGGCTGGCCCTCGTTCTTCGCGCCGCTCGCGGAGGACCGGGTGGAGTACCTGAAGGACACCACCCTGGGCATGGAGCGGATCGAGGTGCGGTGCGCGGCGTGCGGCTCCCACATGGGTCACGTCTTCGCGGGCGAGGGCTACGACACCCCCACGGACCTGCGCTACTGCATCAACTCGATCTCGCTGCGCCTGGCCCCCGCCGACGACGCGGCGGCCCCGGACGGGGCGCGCTGAACCGGTGCGGGAGCGCCGTGGCCTCCACGGCGCGCCCCCGCGGCCCGGTGGGCCCCGCGGCCTAGGCTGACGGGCATGAGCGTGATCGGGCCCCGTCGCCTCTCCGCCGCCCCCCGGGCGGTCGAGGCGCCCGTGCCGCCGGGGGTGTTCCGGCGTGCCCTGGCGGACCTGCGCGATGCGCGGCCGCGGACCGAGGTGCGGCTGCGGGAGATCCCGGCGCCCGAGGGGCAGGCGCCCTTCGCCGTCGCCCTCGCCGCCGACGTGTGCGGTGGGCCGGGGGCGACCGGCGGCGTGCTGGCCACGGGGCGGTTCGTCCTCCTGCACGACCCGGCCCCGGACGCCCGGTGGCCGGGCGGGTTCCGGGCGGTGACCTGGATCCGTGCGAGCCTGGAACCGGACGTCGCGCTGGACCAGCTGGCCGGCGCCGTCGCGTGGACGTGGCTGGTGGAGGCGCTCGAGCGCCGCCACGCCGAGCACTCCCACGCCGGCGGCACCGCGACGCGCAGCATCGCGGAGGGCTTCGGGACGCTCAGTGCGACCCCGGACACCACCGACATCGAGCTGCGCGCCTCGTGGACTCCGGCCCCGCGGGACCTCGGCTCGCATCTCGAGGCGTGGTCGGACATGATCTGCGCGTTCGCCGGCCTGCCGCCGGAGCACGCCGCGGACGTCTCCACGGCCGGCCCCTGACCGCGCGCCCGCGCCTCCGGCACACCGGGCCCCGGCCCGTCCCCGACCTCCCCGAACAGGAGCAGCATGACCGACGCCCCCGAGACGGCCGCCCCGGACGCGCCCCCGCGGCTGATCGCCACACCGGCCGGCGGAGTCCCCCGGCTCACCGACACCCGCGCGGGCCTGGAGGCCTGCGCCGCGGCCCTCGCCGCGGGGACCGGGCCCGTCGCCGTCGACGCGGAGCGCGCCTCCGGGATCCGGTACGGCCAACGGGCCATGCTCGTCCAGCTCAAGCGCGAGGGCGCCGGCATCTGGCTTGTCGACCCCGAGGCCCTCGACGGGCTGGCCCCGCTGCAGGAGGCCCTCGCGGGCGTCGAGTGGATCCTGCACGCGGCCAGCCAGGACCTGCCCTGCCTGGCCGAGCAGGGGCTGCGCCCCGATCGGCTGTTCGACACCGAGCTCGCGGCCCGGGTGGCCGGCCTGCCGCGCGTCGGCCTGGCCGCGGTCCTGGAGGAGCTGCTGGGGGTCACCCTCGCCAAGGAGCACTCGGCCGCCGACTGGTCGGTGCGCCCGCTGCCCGAGGCGATGCTCGCCTACGCCGCGCTCGACGTCGAGCTGCTCGTCCCGCTGCGCGAGGCCTTGATCGCGCGCCTCGAGGCCGACGGCAAGCTCGCGTGGGCCGAGCAGGAGTTCGAGCACGTGCGCACGGCCCCGCCGCCCGCGCCGAAGAAGGACCCCTGGCGCGGCACCTCGGGCTCCCACACGCTGCGCCGCCCCGTGCAGCGCGCGGTCCTCAAGCGCCTGTGGGAGGCCCGCGAGGACCTCGCCCGCCACCGCGACGTCGCCCCCGGCCGGCTCATCCCGGACCGGTCGATCGTCGCCGCCGCGGCCGCTCAGCCGCGCACCGTCCCCGCCCTGCGCCAGACCTCCGGCTTCCACGGCCGCGCCGCGAGCCGCGAGGCCCCGCGCTGGATCGCCGCGATCCGGGCCGGCGTCGAGGACGCCGAGCGGGGCGACGCCCCCGCGGCGCAGATCCGCACCGGGGACGGCCCGCCCCCACCCCGGGCCTGGAAGGACCGCGACCCGGTGGCGGACCGCCGCCTGCGCACGGCCAAGGCCCGCGTCGCCCGGCGGGCCGAGCAGCTGGGGATGCCCACCGAGAACCTCCTCACCCCGGACACCCTCCGGCGGATCTGCTGGGCCCCGCCCGCCCCGATCACCCCCGAGACCGTGGACGCGTTCCTGACCGAGCGGGGCGCGCGACCGTGGCAGGTGGAGAACGTCGGCGCGATCGTCACGGTCGCGCTGCTGGACCCCGATCCCGCCGACGCCTGAGCCCCCGTCGCGGCCCGCCGGATCGGTCCGTCGCGTCGCGTCGACGCGGAGGCTACCCGCCGGTAGTGTGACCCGCATGACATCCGTTTCTCTTGCTTCCTTCGACCACCTGCCCGCCCTGGCACCGGACGAGGTCGTCACCACCGTCACCGTGACCGACCACGCCCTGCCCGAGGGCGCGGGCACGCTCGCGCTGCTCACGCTGGACAACGGACAGGGGCCCCGCCGGCCCGCGACCCTGGGCCCGGCCACGCTCCTCGGCCTCGGCCGGGTGCTCGACGAGCAGGCCGCCCGGGCCGCCGCGGGCGAGATCCAGGCCCTGGCCGTGACCGGTGTGGAGGGGACCTTCGCGGCCGGGGCGGACCTGTCCCTGATCGCGAGCATCACCGACGACGTCGGCCGTGACCTGGCCCTGCTCGGCCACGCCGTCTACGACCGGCTCGCGGCCCTCGAGATCCCCACGGTCGCGCTCGTGAACGGCCTCGCCCTCGGCGGCGGCCTCGAGCTGGCCCTGGCCGCCGGACACCGCGTGGTGGCCGCCGATGCGAAGGGCTTCGGCCTGCCCGAGGTCCGGCTCGGCCTGATCCCCGGCTGGTCCGGCGTGTGGCGCGTGCCCCATCTGATCGGCCCGGAGGCCGCCGTCGACGTCGTGCTGAAGAACCCCCTCGACGACAACCGCATGCTCGACGCCCGCGCGGCGCACGGGCTCGGCCTGATGGACCGGATCGTGGAGGGGGACCTCCTCGACGCGGGCCTCGAGCTCGCCGCCGCCCTGGTCGCCGGGGACGAGTCCGTGGCGGCCGAACTGGCCGCCCACCGCGACCGCGACGTGTCCGACGCCGCCTGGGACCGCGCCCTGGCGGCGCTGGAGCGGCTGCAGGCCGCTCGCCCCGGACGCCACCTGCCGGCGCGCCGTCACCTGGAGGACCTGTTCACCGGGGCCCGCACGCGCACCCGCGCCGAGTCCGCCCAGGCCGAGGCGGACGCCCTCGGGACCCTGCTGCACTCCCCCGAGTTCCGCCGCACCGTGTACGCGTTCCTCGGCCTCGTCCAGGGCCGCGCCAAGCGCCCCGCCGGCGACCCGGGCCGCGAGCTCGCCCGCGAGGTCCGCAAGGTCGGCATCGTCGGTGCGGGCCTGATGGCCGGCCAGCTCGCCCTCGTCTTCGCCCGGCACCTGCGGGTGCCCGTCGTCATGACGGACATCGACGCCGAGCGTGTCGAGCGCGGCCTGGCGGGCGTGCGCGCGCAGGTCGAGAAGATGGTCTCCCGTGGTCGGCTCTCCGCCGAGGACGGCGAGGCCCTGGCCGGGTTGATCACCGCGGACACGGACAAGGCGGTGTACGCGGACGCCGACATCGTCATCGAGGCCGTCTTCGAGGAGCTCGAGGTCAAGCGCACCGTCTTCCGCGAGCTCGAGGGCATCGTGCGTGAGGACGCCATCCTGATGACCAACACCTCGAGCCTGTCCGTGGCCGCCATGGCCGAGGTCCTCGAGCATCCCGAGCGCCTCGTGGGCTTCCACTTCTTCAACCCGGTGGCGGTCATGCCGCTCGTGGAGATCGTGCGGACCGAGGCGACGACGGACGAGGTCGTGGCCACCGCGTTCGAGCTGACCCGCCGGCTGCGCAAGACCGGCGTGCTCGTCCACGACGCCACCGCGTTCGTGGTCAACCGCGTCCTGCTGCGCATGATGGGCGAGGTGCAGAACTCCTTCGACGAGGGCACCGACGCGCACCAGGCCGACCACGCGGTGGACCCGCTGGCCCTGCCGATGACGCCGTTCACCCTGCTGGCCATGGTCGGCATCCCCGTGGCCCAGCACGTGTCCGAGTCCCTCTCCGCGTCCTTCGGCGCGGAGCGCTTCCCGGTCTCGGCGAACCTGCAGCGCCTGATCGACGCCGGCAAGACCGCGATCTGGGCCAAGGACGTCCGCCCGGACCGGCGCGACGAGGAGGCCGCCGGCGCGACCGGCGAGCAGATCCCGGAGGCGACCGCGGCCCTGCTGGAGCAGGGCTCGACCCCGCAGACCCCCGAGGAGCTGCTGCGCCGGGTCGAGGACGCGCTGGCCGAGGAGATCGGCCTGCTCCTGGACGAGGGCGTCGTCGCGGCCCCCGAGGACGTGGACCTGTGCATGATCCTCGGTGCCGGCTGGCCCCTGCACCTGGGCGGCATCACGCCGTACCTGGACGACTGCGGGGCCGCCGAGCGGGTGAACGGGCGGCGCTTCCACCCGGCCGCGCAGGCCTGACCGGCCCGGGCCGGGCCGTCCGCGACGGCCCGGCCCACGTCTCAGGCGATCGGCAGCCCGGCGAACGTGACCACGTGCGCGTCGAGCCCGGCGGTCGCCGCGGCCCGGTCGGCCACGGGGGTGGAGGCGGTGCCGCCGCCCCAGTCGGAGGCGACCACGGCGCCGTCGCGCACCAGGTGGGCCCCCAGCTCCACACCGTCTGCGACGACGGCCACCCGCACGTCCGACCCGCCCGCGTCCGCCGGGCGCAGCTCGGCGCGGGGCGCGCGCAGCCCGCCCTGCAGGGGCGAGGCCTCCTCGAGCCGGTCCACGGCGAGCGGGCCCTCGGCGGCGACCCGCGCGAGGAGGAGGTACTCCGCGTACGAGGGCAGCACCGCGGCGTCGATGCCGGCCCGCTCACGGTCGATGCGCACCCGCTGGGCACCGGCGGAGTCCTCGTGGGTCGTCCAAGCCCAGCCGTCGCCGTCGGGCGTGAAGCCGACCTGCGTCTGGGCGAGGTAACGCTCGGGCAGACCGCCGCGGGCGGCGCGCTGGGCGGGCGTGGGGGCGAAGCCCGTCCGGGTGGTCAGCACGCCGTCCTCCAGCACCCGGTGCAGGAAGCCGACGTGCACGTCGTCGAGGGTCACGGCCTCCCACCGCTCGAAGGGGGTGAGGTCGAAGCGGGCGGCGCCGGTGGGGCGCGGGGCGGGGTCGGTCACGGCGGTGCTCCTGAAGCTCGGGGGTCCGTCCCCCCGATCCTCGCACCCGTGGGGCCCGGTCGCATCCGCCCTCGCCGCGGGCGATAATGGGTCGATGACCACGCAGGACTCCCCCCTCATCCCGAACTCCTCCCGGTCCGCCTGCTGCGGCGGCCACGCCCGCCCGGACACCTCGCGCCGCACCGTCCTGGGCCGCGGCGCCGCCGTCGCCGCCGCGGGTGCCGGCGCACTCGCGCTGGCCGGCTGCACGGACCAGCTGCGCGAGAAGGACACCGCGCAGGACCACTACACCGGCTCCGACGCCGTCGACGCGCTGCCCGCCGCCGAGCTGCCCGTGGGCGCGTCCCGCGAGGTCCAGGTGCAGGGCCGGACCCTGATGATGCACCGCGTGGACGAGACCACGGTGACCGCCTTCACCAACGTGTGCACGCACCAGGGCTGCCTGCTCCAGGTCGTGGACCGGCAGGAGGGCCCGGCCTATGCGTGCCCCTGCCACGGCTCGCATTTCGACGTCACCTCGGGCAAGCCGTTCGGCGGCCCGGCCCGCCAGGCCCTCATGGACTACGACGCGGCCGTCGTCGACGACCGAATCGTCGTCAAGCTCTGAACCCGGCTCACTCCTCCGGCGCGCCGAAGCGCCGGCGCGGGGGCACCACGACGGCGGAGCGGTCGTTGGGGTCCCACGCCGGCTGCTCGCGCCGCCGGGCCGGGTAGTAGTGGTGCCGCCACCAGAACCAGATGAGCGCCCCCAGCACCGGCAGCAGCAGCATGAGGCCGACCCACGGCAGGCGTGCCCGGGCGTCCAGGGGGCTGCGGCCCAGCGAGACGAAGCCGGCCACCCACAGCGCGCCGGCCACGACGGACACGGTCCAGCCCAGGGCGGCCTCCCCCGGCGTCGGCACGAGCGGGTTCGCGGCCGCCGCGGCGGCCGCGCCGGTCAGCGCGCCGGCCATCAGAAGAGCGCGACCTTCTCCGGGCCCGGGAACAGAGCGTCCAGCTCGGCCAGGTCCTCCGCGGTGGCGAGCCAGTCGGCCGCCGCCGCGTTCTCCACGACCTGCGCGGGACGGGTGGCGCCGGCGATCACGGAGGACACCGGTCCCTGCGCCGCCAGCCACCCGATCGCGGCCTGGACCTCGGTGATCCCCCGCTCCCGGGCGAACCGACCGAACGCGGCCAGCTGCTCCAGGTCGGCGTCGGCCACCATGTGCTGGCGCACGTGGGACAGGCGCGAGCCCTCGGGGGCGTCGCCCTGCGAGTACTTGCCCGTGAGCAGCCCGTTGGCCAGCGGGAAGTACGGCAGGAAGCCGAGCCCGAACTCGGCCGCCGCCGGGACCACCTCGAGCTCGGCCCGGCGGTCCAGCAGGTTGTAGTGGTTCTGCGCGGACACGAAGCGCTCCACGCCCAGCTCGCGCGCCACGTACTCGGCCTGGGCGATCTGCCACCCGGCCCGGTTCGAGTGGCCCACGTAGCGGACCTTCCCGGCCCGCACGAGGTCGTCGAGCGCGCGAAGGGTCTCCTCGATGGGCGTGGCCGGGTCCGGGGTGTGGAACTGGTAGAGGTCGATCCAGTCGGTGCCGAGGCGTCGCAGGGAGTCCTCGACGGCGCGCACGATGTACCGGCGTGAGCCCCGCGCGCCGCCGTCGTCACCGGCGACACCGCCCATGTCCATGCCGAACTTGGTGCCGATCACCACCTCGTCGCGGCGGGCGCCCAGGGCGCGGCCGAGCCGCTCCTCGGACAGGCCGGGCTCGGCGCCGTAGATGTCGGCGACGTCGAAGAAGGTGATGCCGGCGTCGAGCGCGGCGTGGACGACGGCGTCGGTGCCGGCCTGCTCCAGTGTGGCGGTCCCGGGGCGGCCGAGGTTGTTGCAGCCCAGGCCGACGACGGAGACGGTCAGCCCGGAACGGCCGAGACGGGTGTGGCGCACGGGTCAGCCCTCCTGCTCTGCGGTGCGGACGTCCACCTTGTTCGGCTGCACGCCGTCGGCGCGCTTGGCGGCCGCCGGGATCTCGGCGGCGGCCTTACGGGCGTGGGGGGTCCGGACGCGCAGCACGAGGGCACCGACCTCCTCGACGACCTCCTCGACCTCGCCGAGACCGCGCCAGGCCAGCTGGTGGGTCACCTCGACGCGCAGCCGCTCGACGGTGCGCCGCTCGATCGCCGTGGCCTCCCGGCCGCGGAGCCGGTAGGCCACCGGCAGCACGGCGAAGGTCGCGGGGTCCGCCTCGGCGAAGCCCTCCTCCGCGCCCTGCGCCACGAACGCGGCCAGCAGCTGATCACCCTCGGCCTGGTCGGCCAGGGGCTGCTCCCCGACGGTGCCGGGCTGGCCGACCCGGCCGTGGTGGACCACGAACTCCCCGGCCTCCGCGTCGGCCCATGCCTCGCGGTACTCGAAGAGCCGGGTGCCGTCGTCGCCGACGGTCTCACGGTACAGCCGGACGATGCTCATGCCTGCTCCTGGTGGTGGGGGGCGGCCGCGTCCTCGGGGACGGGCCGGGCGTACGGGACCTTGGCGCCGAGGACCTGGGCGACGGTGTCCTGGGTGATGCGCTGCGCGGTGAGGCCCACGCGGGCCAGCACCTGCTCGCGGCTGCCGTGGGCGAGGAACTCGACCGGCAGGCCGACCTCGTTCAGGGCGGTGTCCACGCCGGCCGCGCGCATTTCCTGTCGGATCCGCGAGCCGACGCCGCCGGCCCGCACCCCGTCCTCGAGGCACACGACGATCCGGTGGCGGGCGGCCGTGTCGATCACGGACCGAGCCACGGGCAGGACCCAACGCGGGTCGATCACCGTGGCGCTGATGCCGTGCCGCTCGAGCCGTTCGGCGACGTCGAGGCCGAGCTCGGCCATCGCACCCACCGCCACGATCAGCACGTCCCGCTCGGCGCCGTCGCGTCCGCCGGCCTCGCCGCGCCGGGCGAGCACGTCCGTGCCGTCCGACAGCCGCTCCAGGGCGCGCACCGGCTCGCCGACCGAGCCCTTCGCGAACCGCACCACGGTGGGCGCGTCCTCGACGGCGACGGCCTCGCGCAGCTCCTCCCGGAGCGTGTCCGCGTCGCGGGGCGCGGAGATCCGCAGCCCCGGGACCGACTGCAGCAGGGCCAGGTCCCACATGCCGTGGTGGCTCGGGCCGTCCGGCCCGGTGACGCCCGCGCGGTCCAGCACGAACGTCACCCCCGCACGGTGCAGGCCCACGTCCATGAGCACCTGGTCGTAGGCGCGGTTGAGGAAGGTCGCGTAGACGGCCACCACGGGGTGCAGACCGCCGAAGGCCATGCCGGCGGCCGAGGTGACCGCGTGCTGCTCGGCGATGCCGACGTCGAACACCCGGTCCGGATGGGCCAGCGCCATCGGGGCCAGCCCCACGGGGTTCTGCATGGCGGCGGTGATGGCCACGACGTCCGGCCGCTCGTCCGCGATCGCGACCATCTCCTCGCCGAACACGGAGGTCCAGGACTGGGCCGTCGACGAGGTGATGGGCTCGCCCGTGGAGGGGTCGATCACGCCGATGGCGTGGAACTGGTCCGCCTCGTGCGCGACCGCCGGCGGATAGCCGTGCCCCTTCTCGGTCATCGCGTGGACGATCACGGGCCCGCCGTACGCCCGCGCGTCCTCGAGGGCCTCCTCCATCGCGGTGAGGTCGTGACCGTCGACCGGGCCGATGTACTTCATGCCCAGGTCCTCGAACAGGCCCTGCGGCGCCCAGAGGTCCTTGAGGCCCTTCTTCGCCGCGTGCAGCGGCCGGTACACCAGCTCGCCCGCGAGGCCGGCCTCCTGGAGGCGGTGCTTGAGGTAGTCGAGGGTCTGCTCGTAGCGGTGGTGGGTGCGCACCTTGTCCAGCACCCCGCGGCGCAGTCCGCCCAGGTGCTCGGCGACGCCGCCCACGGTGGGCGCGTACGAGCGGCCGTTGTCGTTGACGACGATCACCACGCGCCGGTCCCGGCCGGCGGCGATGTTGTTGACGGCCTCCCAGGCCATGCCCCCCGTGAGCGCGCCGTCGCCGATCACGGCCACCACGGTGCGGTCCCCCTGCCCGGTCTGCGCCCAGGCCCGCGCGATGCCGTCCGCCCAGGAGAGCGAGCTGGAGGCGTGCGAAGACTCCACCACGTCGTGCTCGGACTCGGTGCGGTCGCCGTAGCCGGACAGGCCCCCCTCTTGGCGGAGCGTCGTGAAGTCCTGGCGCCCCGTGAGCAGCTTGTGCACGTACGACTGGTGGCCCGTGTCGAAGATGACCGCGTCCTTCGGCGACTCGAACACGCGGTGCACGGCCAGCGTCAGCTCGACGACACCCAGGTTCGGTCCGAGGTGGCCGCCCGTCTTGGAGACGTGGGCGATCAGGTAGGCGCGGATCTCCGCCGCCAGCGCGGTCAACTGGTCCTCCGTGAGGGCCGACAGGTCCGCCGGGCGGGCGATCTGCGGCAGCAGCGGGGCGCCGGGGCTCGTGGGGGGCAGATGTTCCATGGTCCGACCAGCGTACTCCGCGGGTCCGCACCCGGGCGGGACGCGGGCGGCGGCCCGCGCGGGCGGGCCCCGTGGATCAGGCCTTCGCGGCGATCTGACGGAGCACGTACTGAGACATGCTTCGCTCTGCCTGGCGATAGTTGCACAGCTTCCGTCGGCTCTCAGGATCCCTGTCTCGATGGGACGCCCGACGATGCAACCGTACAAGACCAATTTCTCTTGGGTGATCGGCGGTACTGGGATCGTCTCCTCACCACGGTGATGTTCACGAGACGACGCAGCCGATCCCGTCACGACGGCGAGCGAGGTGAGCCCGTCCGTTCGGGCCTCGATTCCATCTGCGACCAGAGCCGCCGAGCCGATGTTCCATCGCAGCCTCAGCGCTGCCACCCCGGGTCGATTGGATCTTGGCCGGGCGATTCCACGCCCGCCGATCGACATCGACTTGATACCCGGGAGGGGTATAGCGTTGACTGGACCAGAACGAACAGGAGACTTCATGCGCAAGCACCTCATGACCACCGTCGCCGCAGGAGTGCTCGGAGGAGCGCTCGTGTTCACCGGCTGCAGCACCGGCGGCGACCAGGACCAAGGGACCCCCTCGACGACCAGCCAGCACGAGGGCCACGGCAGCAGCTCTGACAGCGGCGGGATGGAGCATCCGATGGACGGCGGCCCCGCCCCCGAGGGCATCGAGACGGCTGCGTCGCCCACATACCCGGTCGGCACCGAGGTCACGCTCACCGCCGACCACATGGAGGGCATGGACGGTGCGAACGCGACGATCGCCGGCGCGTACGACACGTACACCTATGCGGTGGACTTCACGCCGTCCGCAGGCGGGGAGCCGGTCAAGGATCACAAGTGGGTCGTCCAGCAGGAGATCAAGGACGCCGGAGATGAACGTCTGGCCGACGGCACCGAGGTCACTCTCGAGGCCGAACACATGGAAGGCATGAAGGGCGCGAAGGCGACCATCGCCTCCTCCACCGAGGAGACCGTCTACATGGTCGATTACGAGTCCGACGGCATGACGATGACCAACCACAAGTGGGTCGTCGAGAGCGAGCTCAAGCCGGCCTCCTGAGCCGATCGCCGCGGGCGCGCTGAAGGTCCGCGGCGAAATACGACCCGATCGAAGGAAAGATCGGGGAATGACGAGGGGAAGCGAAGAGCATGACGGACCCGACCACGCATCACCATGACCACGCCGGCGTCGCGACCACCGAGTCCGGCCACCGTGACGACTCGCGCGCCGAGAACGAAGACCACACCATGGAACACGGTGACCACGCCGGGCACGGTCATCACGGCGGTGGTCACGCGGGCCACGGCGACCACGTCGGCCAGTTCCGGCGGCTGTTCTGGATCAACCTGATCATCGCCATCCCGGTGGTCGCGTTCTCCCCCATGTTCGCCATGCTCCTGGGCTACTCGGTCCCCAGCTGGGCGGGCTGGGTCGCCGCAGTCCTCGGCTCCGTCATGTACGCCTGGGGCGGCACCCCATTCCTCACCGGTGCTGTCAGCGAGCTGAAAAGCCGCCAGCCGGGGATGATGCTGCTCATCGCGCTCGGCATCACCGTAGCGTTCCTCGCCTCCTGGGCCGCCACTGTCGGTCTCGTCCACCCCGAGCTCGAGTTCTGGTGGGAGTTGGCGCTGCTGATCGTCATCATGCTGCTGGGCCACTGGATCGAGATGCGCTCACTGGCCCAGACCACCTCGGCGTTGGACTCCCTCGCCGCGCTGCTCCCTGACGAGGCTGAGCGTATAGAGGGAGACGACGTCGTCAAGGTCGACCCGGCAGAGCTGCGCGTCGGCGACGTCGTCATCGTCCGGCCTGGCGGCAGCGTCCCCGCCGACGGCACCATCGTCGACGGCCGCGCCGACATGGACGAGTCCATGATCACCGGCGAATCACACCCCGTCGCCCGCGGCGAGGGCGAGAACGTCACCGCCGGCACCGTGGCCACCGACTCCGGCCTGCGCGTAGAGATCACCGCCACCGGCGACGACACGGCTCTGGCAGGCATCAACAGGCTCGTCGCCGAGGCGCAGGGCTCATCCTCCCGTGCCCAGCGCATCGCCGACCGGGCTGCGGCCCTGCTGTTCTGGTTCGCCCTCGGAGCTGCGCTGATCACCGCCGTCGTCTGGACGCTCTTCGGGCTCCCCGACGACGCGGTCGTTCGCACCATCACTGTCCTCGTCATCGCCTGCCCCCATGCGCTGGGTCTGGCGATCCCTCTGGTCGTGTCCATCGCCACCGAGCGCGCCGCCCGCGGCGGCGTCCTGATCAAGGACCGCCTCGCCCTGGAGTCCATGCGCCAGGTCGACGCGGTGCTCTTCGACAAGACCGGCACCCTGACCAAAGGCGAGCCCACCGTCACCGGCGTGGAGCCGACCGGCGGCCTGAATGCCGAACAGCTCCTCGCCCTGGCCGCGTCCGCCGAGGCCGACAGTGAGCACCCCCTCGCCCGGTCCATCGTCACCGCCGCCAAGGAGAAGGGCCTCGCCGTCGAACCGGCCAGCGGGTTCACCTCCTCCCCGGCGGTCGGCGTCACCGCGACGGTGGCCGACCATGAGATCCGCGTCGGCGGACCCCGTCTGCTCGAGGAGACCGGCCAGGACGAGATCGGTGTCGCCGACGAATGGCGGGCAGAGGGTGCGATCATCCTGCACGTCCTCCGCGACGGCAAGGTCATCGGCGGTCTCAAGCTCGCCGACGAGGTTCGCCCAGAGTCCCGCGACGCCGTCGATGCGCTCCATCAGCTCGGCGTCGAGGTCGTCATGATCACCGGCGACGCGGAAGCCGTGGCGAACGAGGTGGGAAGAGAGCTCGGCATCGACCGGGTCTTCGCCGGCGTCCGCCCCGAGGACAAATCCACCAAGGTCGACCAGCTGCAGAAGGAGGGCAAGAAGGTCGCCATGGTCGGCGACGGCGTCAACGACGCCCCTGCCCTGGCCCAGGCCGACGTCGGCATCGCCATCGGGGCCGGCACCGACGTCGCCATCGCCTCTGCAGGTGTCATCCTCGCCAGCTCCGACCCGCGTAGCGTGCTCTCGGTGATCCAGCTCTCCCGTGCCGCATACCGTAAAATGAGGCAAAACCTGTGGTGGGCTGCAGGGTACAACTTGCTCTCTGTGCCGCTCGCGGCTGGCGTGCTCGCACCCGTCGGCTTCGTCATGCCGATGTCAGTAGGTGCGATCCTGATGTCGATCTCCACCGTCGTCGTCGCGCTCAACGCCCAGCTGCTGCGTCGCATCGACCTCGCCCCAGCTGCCAGCACCCGCTCCGTCCTGGAGCACCAGAAGTGAAGGACACACCCGTGACCACTGAAACTGCAGCCGATGAGACCGGTACCGACACCGGAGCCCATCGGCACGGCTACATCAGTGACAAGGACCGCTACCGCAACCGCATGAAGCGTATCGAAGGCCAAGCCCGCGGCATCACGAAGATGATCGACGACGAAAAGTACTGCATCGACATCCTCACCCAGGTCTCGGCCCTCACCCGCGCCCTGCAAGGAGTGGCGACCGGTCTGCTCGATGACCACCTCAAGCACTGCGTGCTCGACGCCGCCAAGAAAGGCGATGAAGACGCGGCCATCGCCAAGATCCAGGAGGCCACCGACGCCATCAATCGCCTCGTGCGCTCCTGACACCATCCGATGTCGTCAACACAGGGTGCCTCGGACCGGTGGGCCCCAGATCAGGACAAGGCTCTTGATGTCTCCGGGCAGGCGTGCTTTGCACGTCGTCGCGCCCTTGGCACCGGCGAACTCGGGATGCCTTCTGTCTAACCTGACGACATGAACACGTTCACCTGAGAAAAGAGTTGGGCATGCCACTTGCCATTGTTGCTCCGATCCAGTCCTCCAGGAGCCGCCTGAGGATCTGCGCGGCCTTCACCGGTCTGGCGACCAGCGCCGTCCTCCTGCTCAGCGGCTGTGCTGATGCGGGACCGTCCGCTGATGCAGGATCCGATCACTCACTGGTGGTCGAGCACAATCTAGACGGATTGAATGCTCGCGAGATCATCAAGCGCCTCGACTCAACGAAGGTGACAGATCGCTCGTCTGAATTCATCGCGTCGATTGAACCCGACCAGCTTGTACTGACCGACGATCAGAACAATCAGACCACCGTGCCGATGCCAGAAGACGAGTTCTACGTCTCTATCGCCCCGTATCGCAGCCAGACTCACGAATGCTACTTCCACAGCCTCACGACCTGCACCGGCGAACTCGCCAATACTGACGTCCACGTCACCGTGGTCGAGGCGACGTCCGGGGAGACCCTCCTCGATGAAACGCTGACGACGTACGACAACGGATTCGTCGGGGTCTGGCTGCCGCGTGGAATTGACGCTACTCTCACTGTCTCAGCTGAAGGCCGCACCGCGAAAAAGGCCATCTCGACCCGCCCCGACGACCCCACCTGCTTGACCGGTCTTCAGCTGGTTTAAGGCCCAGGCCTCATGCTCCTCTGCAGCGCCGACAGATCAGGCGTCGAGACGTCCCATCCTTGGACTCCCACAGGGTCTCGGCGTCCCGATGTGAGGATTCGCCCGAGAGCCGGCTTCAGAGTCATCGCAGGGCATCACCACACCGGGCTGAAGCCTCGTCGACCAATATCAACCAGTGCCAACTGAAGAGCACTACATCGCTCACGCCGCTTCACGACGTGCATTTCGGGGGATCCTCTCTGTCCAGGTCCTCACGCTCATACCTGCCGGTGCTGAGCCTCGCCGAGCTTCTCGAGCACTTGACCTGGATCGTCGATCCGTTCGAACACGCCACTCGGGCGTGTCCGACAATGCCGTTGACCACGCGAGCACAGCATCCAGGACCACGGCAGCCCGGTAGACGATCGCGTACTTGTCGTACCTGCTCGCCAAGCCCCGGCCATTGCTTCAGGTGCACGTACTGGCCCTCGATCACGTTCCGGTCTTACTCAGCCTCCGAGTCCAGGACCACGGGTCGGCCGCCGGCTGAGCCGCGGCGTCTGCGGTGGCCCTGCTGGTCAGCCGGTTCGGGGATGACGGCCTTGAGGCCACGGGCGCGCAGATGGGTGCCGATCGCCCGCGATGAGTACGCCCTCTAGCCCAGCACCGTCGACCAGCTGATGGGTCTTCGTGCTCAGCCCGCTCCGTGAGCGCCCGAGGCCGTGGTCGGCGGGCTCTTCACGCGGATTCCTTGTCGTTCGATCCAGCCCCCTGTGAGCCGGATGGTGTTCCTCGCGTGTTGATGTGCGTAGGCGTTCGTGGAGTCCACCGAGACCGACCAATCGATCAGGCCTTCGGCCTCCGCTGCGGGGTCAGTGTTGCCAGCACCGTGTCCCAGGTGCCCTCTTCGGTCATGCGCCGGTGCCAGGTCCACACTTCTCTGCCAGGGCCCGTAGACCTCGGGCAGGTCCCGCCAGGGGATCGATGCACCTGTACCGGTGGATGATGGCGTCGAGCATCGTGCGGGTATCGGCGAACGGCCGGCCCTGCCGGCCTGTGGGGGCGTGGGAGAGCATCTAAAACCGGGACGTGTCTTCGAGGGTGCCGGCCGCCCCCGGCGTCATTGTCAGACACGCCCTAGGCCCGTCTGGTCCAAGGGTTGGCCGGACTCTGCACTGGGGGATGAAGAACGGTCGTGCACCGGAGTCGGCCCCGGCGCCCACGACGGCGGCCCGCCGCCCTCCGTGCGGAGGGCGGCGGGCCGCCGTCGTGGTGCCCGCGCGCGGGCGGTGTCCCGTGGATCAGGCCTTCGAGGCGATCTGACGGAGCACGTACTGCAGGATGCCGCCGTTGCGGTAGTACTCGGCCTCACCGGGGGTGTCGATGCGGACGACCGCGTCGAACTCGGTGACCTTGCCGTCCTCGCCGGTGGCCGTGACCTTCACGGTCTTCGGCGTGGTGCCCTCGTTGAGGGCGGTGATGCCGGAGATGTCGAAGGTCTCGGTGCCGGTCAGGCCCAGCGAGTCGGCGTTCTCGCCCTCGGGGAACTGCAGCGGCAGCACGCCCATGCCGATGAGGTTCGAGCGGTGGATGCGCTCGAAGGACTCGGTGATCACAGCCTTGACGCCCAGGAGCGCGGTGCCCTTGGCCGCCCAGTCACGGGAGGAGCCGGAGCCGTACTCCTTGCCGCCCAGGACCACCAGCGGGGTGCCCTGCTCGGCGTAGTTCTGCGCCGCGTCGTACACGTAGGCCTGCGGGGCGCCCTCCTGGGTGAAGTCGCGGGTGAAGCCGCCCTCCACGCCGTCGAGCAGCTGGTTCTTGATGCGGATGTTCGCGAACGTGCCGCGGATCATCACCTCGTGGTTGCCACGACGGGAGCCGTAGGAGTTGAAGTCCTTGCGCTGCACGCCGTTCTCCAGCAGGTAGCGGCCCGCCGGGGTGTCCGACTTGAAGGAGCCGGCCGGGGAGATGTGGTCCGTGGTCACGGAGTCGCCCAGCTTGAGCAGGACACGGGCGCCGGAGATGTCCGACACCGGGTCCGGCTGCATGGTCATGCCCTCGAAGTACGGGGGCTTGCGCACGTAGGTGGACTTCTCGTCCCACTCGAAGGTAGAGCCCGAGGGGGTCTCCAGGGACTGCCAGCGCTCGTCGCCGTCGAAGATCGTGGCGTACTGCGAGGTGAACATCTCGGTGTCGATCGACGCGTCGATGATCTTCTGGACCTCGGTCGGGTCCGGCCAGATGTCCTTGAGGAAGACGTCGTTGCCCTCGGTGTCCTGGCCCAGGGCCTCGTTCTCGAAGTCGAAGTCCATGGTGCCCGCCAGGGCGTAGGCGACCACCAGCGGCGGGGAGGCCAGGTAGTTCATCTTCACGTCCGGGTTGATGCGGCCCTCGAAGTTGCGGTTGCCGGAGAGCACCGCGGTCACGGACAGGTCGTTCTCCTGGATGGCCTCGGAGATCTCGGACTCCAGCGGGCCGGAGTTGCCGATGCAGGTGGTGCAGCCGTAGCCGACCACGTTGAAACCGAGGTCGTTGAGGGACTCGCGCAGCCCGGACTTCTCGTAGTAGTCGGTCACCACGCGGGAGCCCGGGGCCACGGAGGTCTTCACCCACGGCTTGGACTTCAGGCCCTTGGCGACCGCGTTGCGGGCCAGCACGCCGGCCGCCATCATCACGGACGGGTTGGACGTGTTGGTGCACGAGGTGATCGAGGCGATGGACACGGCGCCGTGGTCCAGCTGGAACTGGCGGCCGTCCGCCATGGCCACGTCCACGAGCTTGGACGGGCGGCCCTCGCCGGCCTCGTCCTGCGTGGCGTAGTTGTGCAGGTCCTTGCGGAACTGGTCCTTGGAGTCGGTGAGCTCGATGCGGTCCTGGGGACGCTTCGGGCCGGAGATGGAGGGCACCACGGTGGACAGGTCCAGCTCGAGGTACTCGGAGTAGGCGACCTCGGCGGACGGGTCGTGCCACATCCCCTGCTCCTTGGTGTACGCCTCCACGAGGGCGACCTGCTCCTCGGAGCGGCCGGTCAGGCGCAGGTAGTCGAGGGTGACCTCGTCGATCGGGAAGATCGCGGCGGTGGAGCCGAACTCGGGCGACATGTTGCCGATGGTGGCGCGGTTGGCCAGGGGCACGGAGCCGACGCCCTCGCCGTAGAACTCGACGAACTTGCCGACCACGCCGTGCTGGCGGAGCATCTCGGTGATGGTCAGCACCACGTCGGTCGCGGTGGCGCCGGACGGGATGCTGCCGGTCAGCTTGAAGCCCACGACCCGCGGGATCAGCATGGACACGGGCTGGCCGAGCATCGCGGCCTCGGCCTCGATGCCGCCGACGCCCCAGCCGAGCACGCCCAGGCCGTTGACCATGGTGGTGTGCGAGTCGGTGCCGACGCAGGAGTCCGGGTAGGCGCGCAGCACGCCGTCGACCTCGCGGGTCATCACGGTGCGGGCCAGGTTCTCGATGTTGACCTGGTGGACGATGCCCATGCCCGGGGGGACGACCTTGAAGTCGTCGAAGGCGGTCTGGCCCCAGCGCAGGAACTTGTAGCGCTCGCCGTTGCGCTCGTACTCGATCTCCATGTTCCGCTCGATGGCGGCGTCGTTGCCGAAGGAGTCGATCTGCACGGAGTGGTCGATCACGAGCTCGGCCGGGGAGAGCGGGTTCACGCGCTCCGGGTCGCCGCCCAGGTCCTGGATGGCCTCACGCATGGTGGCCAGGTCCACGACGCAGGGCACGCCGGTGAAGTCCTGCATGATCACGCGCGCCGGCGTGAACTGGATCTCGGTGTCCGGCTGGGCGTCCGGGTCCCAGGCGGCCAGGGCCTTGATCTGGTCGGCGGTCACGTTGGCGCCGTCCTCGGTGCGCAGCAGGTTCTCCAGCAGCACCTTCAGGGAGTAGGGCAGCTTCTGCGCCCCCTCGACCTTGTTCAGACGGAAAATCTCATACTCGGCGCCCTTGACGTCCAGGACGCCCTTGGAGCCGAAGCTGTCGACGGTGGTCACGAGAGGACTCCTCTTCCCGCCCGGTTTCCTCCGGGCGCTCGTCCAGTGGGGGGTGGTCACCCGCGGCCGCGGACCGCGCGCCGTCCGGGACGGGCGTCGTCTGCGTCACAGGTGCCGCACTGTGTCCCAGGGTACCGCGCCGGTCGCGTGTGACGCGGGCATGGCGCGCGGCGGCCCGCAGGCCGCCGCGCGGGCGCCGGATCAGATCTCGACGACGGCCGGGGCCGGTGCGCTCTGGGCGGCCGGCACCAGCACGGTCACCGACTCGAGGTGGTGCGTGTCCGGGTAGAGGTCGAACACGCGGGCGCGCTCCACCTCGTAGCCCCCGTCGCGCAGCCACGCCAGGTCGCGGGCGAACGAGGCGGGGTCGCACGAGACGTACACGATGCGGCCCGGCTCGAGCGCGAGGATGCGCTCGATCGCCCGCCGCCCCGCGCCGGCCCGCGGCGGGTCCAGGACGACGGTGTCCAGCGCGGCACCGCCGAGGCCGCCGTCGGCCACGGGGCGCTCGGGGTACTTCAGCCAGCTGCCGAGCACCTTGTCCGTGGGGCCGTTGAGCACCGAGGCCTGCGGCTGGTCGTGCAGGTTGCGGCGGGCGTCCTTCGAGGCCTGGCGGGAGGCCTCCACCGAGTACACGCGGCCCTCGGGGCCCACGGCGTCCGCCAGGTAGGCACTGAACAGGCCGGCGCCGCCGTAGAGGTCGGCCACGATCTGGCCCGGCTCGACGCGCGCGTCCTCGAGCACCGCGTCCACGAGGGTGGCCGGGGCGTGCTGGTGGACCTGCCAGAAGCCGTCGCCCGTGACGCGGAAGCGCTTGGTGCCGCCGCGCTCGGACTCCACGGTCTCCTCGACCCAGGTCTTGCCGGTGATGCGCTCGACCTTGACCGGCTGGAACCGCTTCGGGCCGGGCAGGGCCAGGCCGGTGGAGACGTCCACGTCGCACGCATTGGCCGCCTGGCGGATCCGGGTGCGCAGCCGGCCCAGCTTGGCCTCGTCCGCCCGCGTCTGCGGGGTGGGCGTGACCAGCACGAGGGGACGGGAGCCGGAGGCCGGCGTCGCGACGTCCACGCGGGCGGCCCCGGTGAAGTCCCAGTCCCACAGGGCGAGCGCGTCGAGGGCGGGCACGCCGAGCGGCATGTTGCGCACGGGCAGGAGGGTCGCCGAACGGTAGGCGTGCATTGCGATGTGCCCCTGGGGGGTCACCGCGAACGCGTTGCGGGTGCGCCAGCGCTGGCCGGTGGGCTCGTCCTCGGCGCCGGCGAAGCACACCTCGGGCTCCACCGCGAGGTCGGCGATGCGGTGCACCGTGTCCCGGAAGACCTGGGCCTTGAGCCGGCGCTGGTGCGGGACCACGATGTGGCCGAACTCGGCGCCGCCCACGGGCGGGCGGCCCGAGGCGTGGGCGCGCAGCATGTCGGCCAGCTTCCACTGGTGGATGCGGCGGAACTCGGAGGGCCGCAGCACCTCCACGACGTCGCCGCGCCAGAAGCGGGCGCCCTCCTCGGCCTCGGTCAGGGCCACCCGAACCTTCTCGCCGGGGACGGCGTGGCGCACGAAGACGACCCGCCCCTCGTGCCGGGCCACGCAGTGGCCGCCGTGGGCCATGGCCCCGACCTCCACCTCGATGGTCCCTCCGATCCCGGTGACGTCTGTGGACGTGTCGACGACTGCCATGTCTGGCTCCTCTCGCATCGCAGCGCGCTTCAGGTCTTGCCCTGAGCATCGACTGGTCAGATCATCATCATCCTTGCAGACCGATGCGGCTGTGTCGCCTCGATCTTGGGCGCGCCGTCGGACGGCGTCATCCGCCGTTCGCCGGGGGCGCCGGGACGGTCAAGAGCCCTGGCCCTCGTGAACCTGCCACGGCACCGAGCCCACCATCACGCCCGGCTCCCGCTGCAGCCGCCGCGTCTGGCGGGTGGCGGTCCGGTTGTGCAGGAGCGTGCGCCAGCCCGGCCGGACCACGTACTCCGGGATGAACACCATGGTCAGGTCCCTCGGGGAGCGGCGTCGGTGCTCGCGCACATGCCGCACCAGGGGGGCCACCGTGTCGCGGTAGGGCGAGGCGATCACGGTGAGCGACATCGGCAGGCCGGCACGCTCCCAGGCGTCGATCACCTCCAGGGTGGCGGCGCGCTCGGCGTCCACGACGACGGCCTCGAGGGAGGACGGGCGCGACGCGCGGGCGTAGGCCAGCGCCCGCAGCGCCGGCCGGTCCAGCGTGGTCACGACGACCACCACGTGGACCCGCGAGGGCAGGGCCCGCGCGTCGTCCTGGGGGTCCGGTGCGAGCTCGCGGTCCACGTCCGCGTAGTGGCGGCGGATCCGCCCCATCACCAGCGAGCCGAGCACGATCGCCAGCAGCGCCACCCACGCGCCCTGCGTGAAGCGGGTGACCAGGACGACGACGCCCGCGAGCGCCGTGACCACCCAGGCCACCGCCGTGATGATCAGGCGCAGCCGGACGGCCGCGCGGGCCCGGGCGCCCGGCGTGTGCACGAGCCGGCGGCGCCACAGCCGCAGCATGCCGGCCTGCGCGAGCGTGAAGGCCAGCAGCACGCCGATGACGTAGAGCTGCACGAGCAGGGCGGTCCGGGCCTCGAAGAACAGCACGAGCGAGAGGGCTACGGCCCCCATCCCGAGGACGCTCCACGTGTGCACGAGCCGGTCGCTGCGGACCCTCAGCTGCCGGGGCAGGTAGCCGTCCTCGGCCACGCGCGCGGCCAGGGCGGGGAACGAGCGGAACGCCGACTTGGCCGCGAACAGCAGGAGCAGGGCGGTGGCCGCGATGGTGGCGACGGACAGGACGCTGCCCGGGCCGTACACGGTGTCCGCGAGCTGGGCGAGCACGGGGGCGGGGGCACGGTCGGGCGTGACCTCGGCGCCCCCGGCGTCCCGGAGGTTCTCCAGCTCCAGCCCCACGACGACGCCGGTGCGCTGGGCCAGGTGCATGACGCCCACGGTCAGCGCGCCGAGGGTGAGGGCCATCACGGTGAGCACCCACCGCACCGTCGGCACGGCCGGCCGGGCCATCAGGCGGGTGCTCGAGACCGGCACCTCGACGCCGGTGAGCAGCACCGATCCCGCGCTGAACGCGCGCAGGGCGAGCAGCGCCGTCGCCACGGTGCCGACGGTCCCGCCGACCCCGGCGCCCTCCTGCGTCCAGCCGGCCGTCGGCGCCGCGCCGAGCAGCCCACGGCCTTCCTGCCACAGACCCGCCAGGACGAGCAGCGCGGTCAGGGCGACGAACACGCTCACGAGCACGGGCAGCACCCACCGGGACAGCCGCACCCCGCGGAGCGCGGCCAGCAGCACGCCCACGAGCGCGGCCGAGGCCACCAGCACGCGGCTGCCGACGGTGAGTCCGGGGGCCAGCGCCGCCACGAAGTGGGCGAAGGCGGCCACGGAGACCGCGGCGGTGAACACGAAGTCCAGCAGGAGTGCGGCCGAGGCGACGACGCCGGCCCTCGGGCCCAGCTTCGTGCCGGCCATGTGGTAGATGCCGCCGTGCGGAACGGCGGCGACCGCCGCGCGGAAGGACACGACGATGAGCAGCATCACCGCGACGACGGCCCAGCCGACCGCGGGTCCGAGCGCGAGCGCGGACGTGCCGGCGGCGACCAGGGTCAGGATGACCTCGTCCGGGGCGTAGGCGAGGGAGGACAGGGCGTTCGACGAGGTCACGGGCAGCGCCCGCCACCGGTTCATGCGGGGCTCGTCGGCGGCGTGCGACGTGACGGGGCGACCGAGGAGGCCGCGGCGCAGGAGGGAGGACAGCGTGGCCACCGCACCACGGTACCCCCGCCGGGCCCGGGCGCCGCGGCGACGCGGATGCTCCCGGACGTGCCCGCCGGATGCGAGGATGGAGCGCGCGTCGGCTCCCCGGCGCACGGAGCACCGCACGAGAGGCAGGGACGGGCATGGCCCACTACGTGATCGTCGGCGGCGGACGGGTGGGCACCCGGCTGGCGGCCGCGCTGGACGCGGCCGGTCACGGCGTCGCCCTCGTGGACCGCGACCCGCGGACCGTGGAGGGGCTGGCCCCCGGCTTCTCCGGCGAGCTCGTGGCCGGCGTGGGCTTCGACCGCTCCGCACTGCTCGCCGCCGGCATCGACCGCGCGCAGGGCCTGGCGGCCGTGACCGCGGACGACAACACGAACATCATCGCCGCCCGCGTGGCCCGCGAGACCTTCCACGTGGACCACGTGGTGGCGCGCATCTACGACGCCGACCGGGCCCGGCTGTACCAGCGCCTCGGCATCCCCACGGTCGCCTCGATCCAATGGACGGCCGACCAGGTGCTGCGCCGGCTGCTGCCGGCCGGCACCGCCGACGCGGAGCACCGTGACGCCTCCGGCCGGCTGCTCGAGACCGAGCTGGTCCCCCACTCCTCGTGGTGGGGCCGTCGGCTGACCGACCTCGAGTCCTCGGTGGGGATGCGCATCGCCTACCTCACCCGGCTCGGCGACGGCCAGCTGCCCCGGTCGGGCGACCGCCTGCAGGAGGGCGACGTGCTGCACGCCGTCTACCCGGTGGACCACCGGGACCAGGTGGAGGCCGCCCTGCAGGGCGAGGCACGCGTGCCGGACGGCACGGACAAGGACGAGGAGGGACGGGCATGAGGGCCGTCATCGCCGGAGCCGGCGCCGTGGGCGCCTCCATCGCACGGGAGCTGCACGCGCACGGCCACGAGGTGGTCGTCGTCGAGGCGCGCACGGACGCGGCCCGCAAGGCCGACGTCGGCGGCGCCCGCCTCGTCCTCGGGGATGCGTGCGACCTGACCGTGCTCGAGCAGTGCGGCGCCCTGGAGGCGGACGTGCTCGTCGCGGCGACCGGCGACGACCGGGTCAACCTCGTGTGCTCCCTGCTGAGCCGCTCGGAGTTCGGCGTCGGCCGCACCGTGGCCCGCGTCAACAACCCGCTCAACGACTGGCTCTTCGACGAGTCGTGGGGCGTGGACGTGGCCGTGTCCACCCCCTCGATCATGACGGCGCTCGTGGAGGAGGCCGTGGAGACCGGGGACCTCGTGCGCCTGCTCAGACTGGAGGCCGGCGGCGCGGCACTGTCCGAGTTCCGGGTCCCGGCGGAGCACTGGCTCGAGGGCCGGCGCATCGGCACCGTGTCCTGGCCGCAGGAGGCTCCGCTCGTGGCGGTCGTGCGCGACGGCGCCCCCCGGCAGGCATCGGCGGACGAGGTCCTGGAGGTGGGCGACGAGCTCTTCTTCCTGGCCGCCGGCTCCGCCGAGCCGGCCCTGCGTCGCCTCCTCGTCGGCGAGGGCCGTGCTCAGGGGCGCTCGGAGACGGCGGAGTCCGCCGGCACGCCGTCGTCCTGACCGGGCGAGCTGACGGACCAGGCGAGCCAGAGCCCCAGGGCATAGAGCGGCAGGCCCATCACCAGGCGGGCCACCCCGAGCGCGGTGACGGCGTCCCCGAGGTAGAGGGGCACCTGCACCGCCAGGCGCAGCGCGAACACGGCCACGAGGATCCAGGTGGCCGCGGCGTAGGCGCGGCGCCGACGCCGGTGGGCCCGCCAGCGGGTGCCCTCGGCGCGCACGAGGCCGAGCACCAGGCCCGCCGCGGGCCAGCCCACGAGGGCGGACACCGCGAACGCGATGCCGTAGGCGGCGTTGGTGACGAAGCCCCACAGGTAGTAGTCGCGGGCCTGGCCGGTGGTCAGGGAGACCACGACGGACAGGACGACGACGGCGAGGCCGGCCAGCACCTGGACCGGCGACTGGCGCTGGACGAGGCGCGCGACGCCCAGCACGAGAGCGACCGCGACGGCCGCCGCGCCGGAGGGCCACACCTGCTGGGTGGCGACGTAGCCGACCATGTAGACGAGGGTGGGCAGGGAGGCCTCGACGATGCCGCGCCAGCCACCGACGCTGCCCAGCGCGTCGAGGCGGCCGCGCTCGTCCAGGCGGGCTCGAGACGGCAGGGGGCCGGCCCCGTCCGGGGCGGCGGTGACGGGGCCACGCGGCTCGGTCATGGGCTCTCCTCTCGGGGCCGTGCTCAGAGCGTGGCCTCAGGCGCGTCGACCAGGTCGAACTCGGGGTTGTGCAGGGTGGGCACGCCGTCCATCTGGGTGACGCGGCCGCGGACCGTCAGCCACTCCCCCGGCATGACGCCGGGCACGCGGCGCCGCCCGTGCCAGACCAGCTGCAGCGTCTCGGCGGGCGCCATGCTCCCGGGCGCGGGCGGGCGGTCGGCCAGGGCCGCGCGGAAGACGGTCGCCTCGTCCGCGCCGGGCAGCGTGACGGAGGCGATGACCCCGCGGCGCTCGATGCGGCCTGCGGCGCCGGCCGGGCGGGCCGCGACGGCGGGGCTCACCGGATCTCCGTGATCTCCGGACCGCGCTCGGGCAGCGCGGTGGCCTCCGGTGCCGCGCCGTCCCCCGGACCGGCGGCGGTGTCCGCGAGCACGTCCCGGCCCTCGTCCGGGGCCGGGCGGCGACGCTGCAGCGGGCGCGCGTTGGGAGGCGGACGCAGGGGCAGCAGCTCGCGCGGCGGGAGCGGCTCGTCGCCCCGCACCACGACCAGGTCGGAGAACACCTGTTCCAGCGGCTCGGCGGCCTCCGGCTGGAAGGCGGCCTCGCCGTGGAACACGCCGCGGACGAACCAGCGCGGACCGTCCACGCCCACGAACCGGGCGACGTTCCACCCCGGCGAGCCGTCCGGCAGCGCCGCCGGCACGCGCGTGAGGATCTCGATGCCGAAGCGGCCGGTCTGCTCCTGCACGGTCGCGTGGGCGGTGGTCGACAGGGAGTCGTGCAGCTCGGCGCGCAGGTCGTCCCACAGGCCCGTGCGGCGCGGGGCGCTGAACGCCTGGACCTGCAAGGCCGAGCGGCCGAGGCTGACGGTGGCGGCGACGATCCGCTTCGTCGCGTCCTCGACGTCGAGGCGCAGCTTCATGCCCTGGACCGCCCGCAGGCGCAGCGACCCCAGGTCGATCATGCCGGCGGGATCCGGGCGGGTGGCGACGTCGTGCGGGCCGACGTCGACGGCCTCCGGCGCGGCGGCGATCTCGAGGTCGCGCTCCTCCAGCAGCTCGGCCGGCAGGCTGACCTGCTCGTGGCGCACGGTGCGGTTGCGTCCGAAGATCACGACGTCCTCCCAGGGGTGTTGTCGGCGGTGAAGCCGCCGGTCGAGCCGAAGCCGCCGGCCCCGCGCTCGGAGTCGGGCAGCGCGTCCACGGGCTCGAAGCGGGCGCGCACGACCGGCTGCAGCACGAGCTGGGCGATCCGGTCGCCGCGGCGCAGCACGATCGGCTCCGTCGGGTCCAGGTTGATCAGGGGCACCTTGATCTCGCCGCGGTAGCCGGCGTCGATGGTGCCGGGGGCGTTGACGACGCTCAGGCCGTGACGGACCGCGAGGCCCGAGCGGGGGTGCACGAACCCCGCGTGGCCCTCCGGGATGGCCAGCGCCACGCCGGTCGGCACGAGGGCGCGCTCTCCCGGGGCCAGGGTCACGTCGACGGCGGTGCGCAGGTCCGCGCCCGCGTCGCCCGGCTGCGCGTAGGCGGGCGGGGCCAGGCCCGGATCGAGGGCGTGCAGGGGCACGGGCAGCTCGGCGGAGTCGGTCACGAGGCCCGACCCTACACGAACACCCGTCGGCCCGGGGCCGCGTCGAGGCGGCCGGGCGGGCGCCCTCGCCGGTGCCGCGCGGCGGGACCGGAGTCCGGATGTGGGAAGCTGGGACCCATGCGTGATCCCCAGCAGCACCCCGTCGCCGATGCCTCCCGCCGCGCCCCCGAGGGCGCCGCGGCGGGACCCGATCCGGTCCTGTTCGAGGAGCGGTTGACGCCCTCCCCGGGGGTCTGGACCGTGGCGCTCATGCTGGCGGCGCTGACGATCCTCGTGTTCGCCCCGATCGACCTCGGGCTGGGCATCGCGGCCGCCGTCGTGTTCTTCGCCGTCGAGGTCCTGATCCTGGTGTCCACCACCCCGCGCATCGTGGTGCGCGAACGCACCCTCCAGGTGGGCCGCGCCAGCATCGAACGGCACCACGTCGGTCAGGTCACGGGGTATCGCGGCGAGGACGCCCGGGCCCAGCGCGGCCCGCTGCTGCACGGGCTGGCCTTCGTGAACGTGCGCGGCTGGATCGCGCCCGTCGTGCGGATCCAGCTGACCGACGAGCGCGACCGCACGCCCTACTGGCTGACCAGCACCCGGCGTCCGGAGGAGCTGGTCGCGGCCCTCGGCGGGACCATGGCCCGGCAGGAGGGGACGGCCGAGGACCGCTGACCGCCCCGGCGGCGGGGGCTCAGCCCTCGCAGTCGGTGCAGTAGATCAGGCCGTTCTTCTCACGCGCGGCCTGCGAGCGATGGCGGACGAGGAAGCAGGAGGCGCAGGTGAACTCATCCGACTGGGCGGGCAGCACCCGCACCATCAGCTCTTCACCCGAGAGGTCGGCGCCGGGCAGCTCGAACCCCTCGGCGGCCTCCGCCTCGTCCTCGTCCACGACGGCGGACTGGGTGTCCGTGCGCCGTGCCTTCAGCTCCTCGATGGAGTTCTGGCTCAGCTCTTCCTCGTTCTTGCGAGGGGCGTCGTAGTCAGTGGCCATGGGGTTTCACGCTCCGCTGGTGGGGGACGGCACCGGGACCGGTGCCGGCACTGCGCGGGCGGCGTCGTGGGCGGACCACGCATCACCGGCCTGCGCCGTTGCGCGTAGATTGTGCACCATGGCCGAACCCGTGCCAAATGTTGTCGGGCATGCTCGCCCAGGGCGGATTCGCGCGGGCGCTCATCCCTCGCCCGGGCCGTGGTCTGTGGCCCGGCGGCTAGGATCGGGGCATGCCCGGCCGGGCGTCCACATGCCCGGTGACCAGAACACGATGTGGGAGGGACCACCGCCATGGCAGAGCTGCGACTGACCGGACCCACCGAGGACGGCGACGCGCTGCGCCTGTCGGGGCCGGAGGGTGAGGAGCACACGCTCGCCCTCTCCCCCTATCTGCGCCGGCTGGTCATCGAGGGCGCTGCGCCCGAGGACGGGCGACCGGCCGAGGACGGCCCCGCGGCCCGGCACGACATGACGGAGACGGACGTCCCCGGGACGGGCGACGAGGACGCCGAGGGACCGGTGGACGCGACGACGCAGGCCGACGACGCCGCGGAGGAGGGCGTGCGAGCTTCCGACGTGCCCTCCGGCCCGGCCCGGCCGGACGAGGACCTCGCGCTCACCCCGCGCATCGACCCGCGGCCCGTGGCCGACGACGAGACCGCGGACGGCCCGACCCCGGCGCCGCTGACCGACCAGGAGTCCGTCAAGGCCGCCGCGACCCAGGAGGCCGTGCCCCTCACCCCCCGGGAGATCCAGCAGCGCATCCGTGCGGGCGCCTCCGTGGAGCAGGTGGCCCGGGAGAGTGGGAACGCCTTCTCTCGCATCCGCACCTATGGTCACCCCGTCTTGGCCGAGCGCGACTGGATCGCCCGGCAGGCCCGCGCCGTCGAGGTCTGGGTCGGCGGGCCCGACCTCTACTCGGACCTCGTCCAGGACGGCGGCCCCACGACGCTCGGCGAGCTCGCCGCGCACCGACTCGCCGAGCTGGGCGTGGACGAGGCGAGCCTCGAGTGGAACGCGTGGCGCGAGGACCAGGCCGGCTGGACCGTGGCCGCCCGGTTCGCCGTGGCCGGTGCGAGGAGTCTGCCCACCCGCGAGGAGCCGCCGGCGCTCTGGACGTTCCGCCCGGCCGGACGCCACCTCGAACCCGAGAACGCCTGGGCCCGCGCCCTGTCCGAGGCGGAGGCCTGGGACCTGGTCCCCCGCGCCCCCGCGGCCGAACCGGTGACGGACGACGTGGACGCCGAGGACGCCGTGACCCCCGCGGGTGCGCACTCCCCGGCCGCCGACCGCGACGCCGATCTGCTGGAGATCCTGCGGGTGCGCCGGGGTCAGCGCGTGGGCGCGGACCTGGAGTCGGACGACGCGCTCGCGCACCTGATCGCCCGCGAGCACCAGGACCGGAGTCGGCGCGAGGCCGCCCAGGCGCCCGAGCGGCTCGCCCCGGTCGACGCCGAGGGGGCCCTGAGGACCGCCGACGACGCCCCGGTCGTCGACGAGCCGGAACCGGCCGCCGAGACCGACCGCGCCGAGGACACTGCCGCGGAGGCGGAGGTCGCGGACGCGGGTGTCGAGGACGAGGGGGCGGAGCCCGCGCCCCGCGAGCGTGCCGCGCGCCCTGCCATGCCGGCCGTCACGCCGCGCCCCCGGGCCCGCTCGGCCGCACGCCGCGCGTCCGTGCCCAGCTGGGACGAGATCGTCTTCGGCCGCAAGGGCGACTGACCCCGGCCCGGCCCCGGCCCCGGGGCGGGCTCAGCGGTGCCAGGTGAGCAGCGGGACCTCCCGCTCTGCGCGCGTGGGCGCGCCGTGCTGGCCCACCATCTCGAAGGCGTGCGGGGGCACCCGCCGGCCGTCGTAGAGGGCCAGATCCCCGTGCACGGCGACGAGCAGATCCCCGATGCGGGCACGGACCCGGTCCTCGACGACGGCGCCGAACCAGCCGGCGTCGACGGCCTCGTCCCGCGTGAGCACCCACGCATGCGCCCCGTAGCGCTCGGCCCAGGCGCGCCGCACCCTCGCGCGCACGTCCGGACCCGCGTCGGATCGGAAGTGCAGCTGCACGAGGCGGGGCTCCCCCGCGGTGTGCGCGATCCCCTCGAGCAGCGCGGGGTCGGCGAGCTCCCCGGCCTCGTCCAGGGCGGCGTAGTCCACGCGGCGCGACGGCGGCACGTCGACCATGCCGTGGTCGCCGGTGGCGAGCACCACCGTCCCGGCGGGCACGCGGTCCACCAGGCGCCGCACCGCCGCGTCGATCTCCTCGAGGGCGTGCAGCCACCGGTCCGAGCCCACGCCGTCCCGGTGGCCGGCCTTGTCCAGCTCGTTGACGTAGAAGTAGACGAGCGTGGGCACGCGGGCGTCCTTCAGCACGCGTTCGGCGGCCTGGGCGCGGGCGATCAGGGTGCGACCGGCCACGAACCGGCCGCCACGCAGCCCCGCCCGTGTCAGCGCCGAACGCTCGAAGGCGGGCAGCGAGACCGTGACGGCGTCCACGCCGGCCGCGGCGGCGCGCTCGAACACGGTGGGCTTCGGCTGCCACGCCACCGGGTCGGTGGCCTCGTCCCAGCCGCCCAGCTGGTTGATCACCACGTCCCGGTCCGGGTCGAGCACGTCGTAGCCGACCACGCCGTGCTCCCCGACGTCCAGCCCGGTGCCCAGGCTCGTGAGGGAGGCGGCCGTCGTGGTGGGCACGGCCACCTCGAGGACGCGGCCGCCGTCGGCCATCGCGGAGCGCAGCGTGGGGGCGTGGCCGCCGAAGCGCTTCAGCAGGGACCGGCCGAGGCCGTCCACCAGGGCGACGACCACGCGGCGGCCCTCCGGAACCGCGAGCGCGTTCTCGCAGTCGGGGACGCCGAGGGCGGCCGCGGCGGAGGTCAGGACGGAGCGCAGGGCACGGTCGGCGGGGACCACGCCTGCGGGGAGGGCGGGCCCCGTCACGTGGTGGCCGCCAGGTGGGCGCGGCGCAGGGCCCGGGCGAAGGCCAGGGCGCCGTCGACGGCCCCCTGCCCGTCGGCGTCGGCGGCGACGCGGATCACGAGGTCCTCGCGGGTGGCGGTGCCGGTGTAGCCGTGGTCGAGGTCGCACTGGGGGTCGGCGCAGCCGGCGGGCTGCAGGTCCAGGCGCTGGCCGCCGGCCCACATCAGCCCGAGGGTCATCTCGGCCACGGGGTCGGACGGCCGGAATCGGGCGGGGTCGGCGTGGCCCGTGGTCAGGACCACGGAGCCGAGGGCGCGGACCGGGACCATCTCGGTGGAGACCTGGGCGAGGACCGCCTGGCCGGCCGGGTCGGCGGCGTGGTCGTCGAGGTGGACGGCCAGCAGGGTGTCCCCGGCGAGCACGAGGGCCGTGATGTGCCGGTGGATCTCCTCGTAGTCGAAGTGCGTGTCCACGTGGACGAGGTGCGCGTCCGGGGTGCGGCCCTCGAGCTCGACGGCGATGGCGTGCGCCACGAGGTCCGGGTAGAAGCCGGCGCGGACGAGCGAGGCGTTCAGGCCGCCGCTGCCGTCCAGGGTGCGGGCCTCGTGCTGCCGGCCCTCGGCCTCGGGGGCGCCGGGGCGGTGGTCGGGACGGCCGGGCTCGTGACTCCTGCGGAACGGGCTCATGCCCCCCATGCTACGGGTCCGGCGCCGGGCCGCCCGGGCCCGCTGTGGACGGCCCGGTCAGCGGCCGCGCAGCGCGCGCCGGGCCGAGTCGGTGCGGCGAGCCGCGTTGGCGACGTGCACCTCGGCCTGCAGCACCGTCACGCCCTCGGGGGCGGCCAGCACGGGGGCGAAGCGCAGGCGGGCGACCTGCGGCAGGTCGTCCTTGAGGACGCTGACGCGGCCCACGAGGTCCTCGAGCGCGGCGAGGTCGACGGAGGGCACCCCGCCGGTGCCGCGCAGCTTCACGGCGGCGCGGGGGGCGCGGACCATGCGGGCCACGTCCCGGTCCGTGAGCGGGGGCACGCGGTGCACCCAGTCCCCCAGCAGGTCCGTGGCGTCGCCGGCGATGCCGAAGGAGACCACGGGGCCCAGCAGCGGGTCCTCGAGCGCCGTGAGCATGCAGGCCTGCCCGGCGGGGGCCATGGCCTGGACCTCGAGCTCGCGCACCCCGAACGGCGCGAGCAGACGCCGCATGTGCTCGACGTTGCGGCGCAGCGAGTCGGCGTCCACCACGTTCAGGCGGACGCCGCCCAGGTCGAGGCGGTGCCGCAGGTGGGGGTCCACGGCCTTGAGGGCCACGGGGAAGCCCAGCCGCTCGGCGGCCGCCACGGCCTCGTCGGCGGTCTCGAACCGGACCGAGGGCAGCACGGTGATCCCATAGTGGCCCAGCAGCGTCTCGGTCTCCTCGTCGGACAGCAGGACGAGTTCGGCGCCCTCGGCGCGCGCGGCGGCCGCCTCCACGAGCTCCTCGGCCTCGCGCGGGTGCAGGCCGGTCGGCTCGAGCGGCTCGCCGACCTCCTGACGGCGCCAGTGGACGTAGTCCGCGAGCGCGCCGAGCACGGTCATGGCCTGCTGCGGCGACGGGTAGAAGGGCAGGCCGGGCTGCAGAGAGCCGGGCTCGGCGTCGTCGTCCACGGGCCCGGCCGCGCCGAGCGTGGCGCCGCGATAGCGCGGGGAGACGACGTCGGTCAGACAGCCGAGCACGGGGATGCGGGCGTCCCGGGTCGCGTCGGCGAGGGCGTGGGCCAGCCGCTCCGGCTCGTCGTCCGACTGGTGCAGGCCGAGGCGGGCCAGCACCACGACGGCGTCGGCCTGCTCGTGGCGGACGGCGTCCCGGACGGCGGAGACCAGCGTGTCGGCGGGCGGAGCGATGCCCTGCTCGCTGCCGGCGAGGCCGACGGTGGCCGTGACCTCGAGCCCGACCTCGGCCGCGGCGTCGCGGCCCAGCCGGTCCAGGGCGAGCGAGTCCGCCACGAGGACGACGCGGTGGCCCGTGGGCAGGGGCTGGCTGGCCACGGCCATGAGGATGTCGAGCATGGCCTCGTGCGTGTGGGTCTCGAGCACGCCGGTCTGGTCGAGCATCGAGTCCACGGTGCCCTCGGGGGCCTGGGTGGTGCGGGTCTCGTGGCCCGGGGGCAGGAAGCGCCCGGTGACGTCGGAGCGGACGACCACGACGGGCTTGGTGCGGGAGAGCCGTCGGGCGATGCGGGAGAACTTGCGCGGGTTGCCGAACGACTCGAGATACACGCCGACGGCGGCGGTGTGGGGGTCCGCCTCGAAGAACTGCATGGCGTCGTTGCCCGAGACGTCCGCGCGGTTGCCGGCGCTGATCGAGGTGGAGATCCCCACCCCGCGGCGCTTGACGCCGGCGGAGACCATGGCGCCGACGGCGCCGGACTGGCTGAACAGGCCGACGGGGCCGCGCTGGGCCAGGCCCGGGGACGGGGAGGCGTTGAGGCGGATCGCGGGGTCCGTGCGGACCAGACCGGTGGAGGCCGGGCCGATCACGCGCATGCCGTGGGCGCGGGCGATCGAGACCAGGCGGCGCTGAGCCTCGATTCCCTCCGCGCCGGCGTCGGCGTAGCCCGAGGTGAGGACCACGAGGCCCTGGGCCCCGGCCGCGGCGGCCTCGGGGATGAGGGCCTCGACCTCGTCGGCGGGCACGGCCACGACGACGAGGTCGACCGGCTCGCCGATGTCGGCCAGGGAGCGGTGGGCGGTGAGGCCCTGGACGTCCTCGGCGGCGCGGTTCACGGCGTGGACGGCGCCCGTGAAGCCCGCCTCGAGGACGTGGCGCAGCACGAGCGAGCCCACCGACTGCGGGTCGCGGGAGGCGCCGACGACGGCCACGGAGGCGGGCTCGACCAGCTCGGCGACGCTGCGGGACTCGGCGCGGTGCTCGCGGGACTCGACGACGGCGCGCCACCGGGCGGTCGGGTCGATGGGGAACTCGACGGCCACGACGCCGTCCTCGAAGCGGCGGGTCACCTCGAAGCCGGACTCCTGGAACACCGAGAGCATCTTGCGGTTCTCGGGCAGGACCTCGGCGGTGAAGCGGCGGATGCCGTTCTCGCGGGCGGCGACGGCCAGGTGCTCCATGAGGATGGAGCCCAGCCCGCGGCCCTGCGCGGCGTCGGAGATGTTGAAGGCGACCTCCGCGGCGTCGGAGTCCCCGTAGCGGTCGTAGCGGCCCACGCCCAGCAGGCGGCCGCCCCGGGTGATCACGAACGCCACCCGGTCCCGGTGGTCCACGTGGGTGAACCGGTCCAGGTCCTTGGCGCTCAGTTCGGACTTGTACGTGAAGTAGCGCAGGTAGATGGAGTTCTCGGACTGCCCGGCGTGCATGCGCTGCAGCTCGGCGGCGTCCTCGGGCGAGATGGGCCGCAGGTGAGCCGTGGCGCCGTCACGGAGCACCACATCGGCTTCCCAGTGGGAGGGATATCCGCGGACGGCTTCGGTCTCACCCATAGGATCACTGTAGACAATCCCCGACGCCGTGAGGACTCCCCGACCACCATGATGGCCCGTTCATCCCGTTCCCGCCCCGCCGAGCAGGACGCCCCGCGCCCGCTGCCGCTGGAGCAGGAGAACATCGTCGACGTCGACGTCTCCGAGGAGATGGAGGCGTCCTTCCTCGAGTACGCCTACTCGGTGATCTACTCGCGCGCCCTGCCGGACGCGCGCGACGGCCTCAAGCCGGTGCAGCGGCGCATCCTCTACATGATGTCCCGCATGGGCCTGCGCCCGGACCGCGGCCATGTGAAGTCCGCCCGTGTGGTGGGCGAGGTGATGGGCAAGCTGCACCCCCACGGCGACGCCGCGATCTACGACGCGATGGTCCGCCTCGCCCAGCCGTTCTCCCTGCGCCTGCCCGTGGTGGACGGGCACGGCAACTTCGGCTCGCTCGACGACGGCCCCGCGGCCCCGCGCTACACGGAGGCCCGCATGGCCCCGGCCGCCCTGGCGCTCACCGCGGACCTCGACGAGGGCACCGTGGACTTCGTCCCCAACTACGACAACCAGCTCCAGCAGCCGGCCGTGCTGCCCGCCGCCTACCCCAACCTGCTCGTCAACGGCACCACGGGCATCGCCGTCGGCATGGCCACGAACATGGCCCCGCACAACCTGCGCGAGGTCGTGGCGGGCGCGCGCCACCTGCTCGCGGACCCCGAGGCGGACCTCGAGGCGATCATGGCCCACATCCCCGGCCCCGACCTCCCCTCGGGCGGCCGGATCGTGGGCCTCGACGGCGTCCGCGACGCCTATGCGACCGGCCGCGGCACGTTCCGCATGCGGGCCGCCGTCGCCGTGGAGCAGGTCTCCGCGCGCCGCACCGGCCTGGTCGTCACCGAGCTGCCGTACGGCGTGGGCCCCGAGAAGGTCATCGAGCGGATCAAGGCCGGCGTCGACGCGAAGAAGCTCAGCGGCATCGCCGACGTCGTGGACCTGACGGACCGCAAGAACGGGCTGCGCCTGCAGATCGAGCTCAAGTCCGGGTTCAACCCCCAGGCCGTGCTGGCCGCGCTGTACCGGCACACCCCGCTCGAGGAGACGTTCGGGATCAACAACGTCGCGCTCGTCGACGGGCAGCCGCAGACCCTGGGCCTGCTGCCCCTGCTGCGGGTCTACGTGGACCACCGTCTCGACGTGGTGCGGCGCCGCACCGGGCACCGCCTCGGCAAGCACCGCGACCGCCTCCACCTGGTCGAGGGCCTGCTGCTGGCGCTCGTGGACATCGACGAGGTCATCGAGATCATCCGTTCCTCGGACGACACCGCGGCCGCGCGCACCCGCCTCATGGGCGTCTTCGACCTCACCCAGGTGCAGGCCGACCACATCCTGGAGCTGCGGCTGCGCCAGCTGACGAAGTTCTCCCGCATCGAGCTGGAGGCCGAGCGCGACGAGCTGCAGGCCGCGATCGCCGAGCTCGAGGCGATCCTCGCCTCCGACGCGCGGCTGCGTGAGGTGGTCTCGGCCGAGCTGCAGTCCGTGGCCGACGAGCACGGCGACGACCGCCGCACGGTCCTGCTGGAGGCCGAGACCGCCGCGGCCCCCGCCGCCGGGCCCGCGCCGTCCGGGCCCACCCGCGCCGGCGCCGCGGAGGCCGGGGCGGACCTGATGGTCCCGGACACGGCGTGCTGGGCCGTGCTCTCCACCTCCGGACGCCTGCTGCGCACCGCGGACCGCACGCCGATCGCCCCGCAGGGCCGGCGCCGCAAGCACGACGCCTTCACCTCCGTGGTCCCGACGACGGCCCGCGGCGAGATCGGGGCCCTCACCTCCGCCGGCGCGCTGCACCGTCTCCAGGCGGTCGACCTGCCGGTGGCCGGCGAGCCGTCCGCGGCCCCCGCGATGACCGCGGCCGTCCCCGCCGCAGAGCTGGTGCCCCTGGCCAAGGGCGAGACGCTCGTGGCCCTGGTCCCCCTGGACACCGTCCTGGCGCTGGGCACCGCCCACGGGGTCGTCAAGCGCGTCCGGCCGGAATGGCCCCTGAACCGCCAGGTCGTCGACGCCGTCGCCCTGAAGGACGGCGACGCGGTGGTCGGCGCCGCCCCCGCCCCGGACGAGGCCGACCAGCTCGTCTTCCTCACCCGCACCGGCCAGCTGCTGCGCTACGCCGCCTCCGCCGTGCGCCCCCAGGGCCCGGCCGGCGGCGGTGTCGCGGGCATCCGGCTGGCCGCCGGGGACACGGTGCTCGCGTTCGGGGTGGCCCCCGCCGCCTCCCTGACCGAGACCGCTGCGGACGCCGCGGCCCACCCGCGGCCCGCCGTCGTGGTGACCGTGACGGACGGCGAGGCGGACGTGCTCGGCTCGGCCCCGGGCTCCGTCAAGGTCACGCCGCTCGGGGAGTATCCGGCCAAGGGCCGCGGCACCGGCGGCGTGCGCGCCCACCGGCTGCTCAAGGGCGAGAGCGGCCTCGTGCTCGGCTGGATCGGTGCCGCGCCCGCGCTCGCGGCCTCGCGGGCCGGGGTGGCCCGCGCGCTGCCGATCGAGTACGGACGCCGGGACGGCTCGGGCGTGCCCGTGGACCAGCGCATCGAGGCCGTCGGCGCCGGCGCCTCCCCCGAGCTGCTCAGCGCGCCGCCGGTCGCGGACGACCCCGTGAGGGTCTCGGCGGACTGACGCCCAGGCGCAGCCGCACGTCGGCCTCCGCGGCCAGGCGTTCGTCGTGGGTGACCACCACGGCGATCCGCCCGGCCAGGGCCGCGCGCAGGTCCGCCATCAGGGCCAGGGCCTCGTCCTGGCCCACGTGCGCGGTGGGCTCGTCCAGGAGCACGACGTCGGCCCGGGCCACGAGGGCGCGCGCCACGGCCAGGCGCTGGCGCTGGCCTCCCGAGAGCACGCGGCCGCCGGCGCCCACGGGCGTGTCCAGCCCCTCCGGGGCCGCGGCCAGCCAGGGGCCGAGGCCGACGCGCTCGAGCACCGCGGTGAGCTCCGCGTCGTCCGGGGCGTCCTCGGGATCCCGGGCGAGCGCCAGGTTGCCGCGCAGGGTGGAGTCGAACAGGAGCGCGTCCTGCGGCGTCCACGCCACGCGCGCCAGCGCCGCCGCGTCCGCGGGTGCCTCGACGCGGCGCCCGTCCGACTCGGTGCGCAGCAGGTAGGCGCCCTCGGCCAGCGGCTGGAACCCCAGCAGCACGGCCAGCAGGGTGGACTTGCCCGCGCCGGAGGGCCCGGTGACGACGGCGGTCTGCCCCGGTTCGACGCGCAGGTCGCCGCCGCTCCAGAGCGGCGCGTCCGCGCCCTGGAAGCGGACGGCCGCGCCGCGCAGGACCAGGCCCGTGACGCGCACGGGCGCCGCCGGCTCCGGGTCGGCGGACATCGGGGCGGACGTCGGGTCGGGCGTGGCCGAGGCCCGGCCCGGGTCCGCTGCGTCCGGGACCGCGGTGCCGGGCTCGTCCTCGCCCAGCAGGTCGGCCGCGGCGCGCGCCTGGGACGCCAGGGTGCCCAGCTCCTGAGCGGACTGGGCGAGGGCCCCGTAGGGCTCCGCCCAGGACAGGACGAGCAGCACTGCGAAGGCGGCGACGGCCGCGGCGGTGCCGGTCTGGGTGGCCGTCAGGGCCACGGCCAGCGCGGTGCCCCCGGAGACGAGGACCGCCAGCGCCCGGCCGGCGCCCGCGGCCCACGCGGCCCGGCGCTGGGGCGCCTGCAGGGCGGCGTCCGCCTCCGCGAGCCGGTCGGCGGCCGCCCGGGCCCGGCCGAGGCCGTGCAGGTCCGGGGCGGCGGCGAGCACTGCCGCGACCCGGTCCAGCAGCCCGGCGCGGTGGCGCACGGCCGCCTGGGTCTGGCGCCGGTCGAGCAGGGCGACGACGACGGGGATCGCCACGAGCCCCAGGGCGCCGGGCACGAGGGCGGCCGCGGCCAGCTCCGGGGCCAGCAGGGCCACGGCCCCGGCGCTCACGAGCCACGCGAGCACGGCCGCCGGCACGGGCACCATCACGCGCGGCGCGGCGTCCCGCAGGGCGTCCACGTCCGCGACGAGGACGGACAGCGCCCCGTCGGCGCGGCTCAGCCGCCCCCACAGGGCGGGCCGGCGGCCCAGGGCGTCCCATAGCCGCATCCGCAGCCGGGAGGACCAGCCGAGGACGGCGTCGTGGGTGGCCAGCCGGTCCAGGTAGCGGAACACCGCGCGGGACAGGCCGAAGGCGCGGACCAGCACGATCACGGAGAGCAGGTACAGCACGGGCGGCCGTCCGGCCGCGGTGACGATGAGCCAGCCCGAGAGCCCCGCGAGCAGCGCCGCGGACAGGTGCGTCCCCGTGGCCCACGCGACGCCGGCCCACAGCCGGCCCGAGCGCCACGGCAGGATCCGCAGGGCGGCGCGCGTGCGGGCGCGGCGCGCGGCCTCCGGGGACGGCGCGGTGGAGGTCGCGGAGGCGGGGACGGGCTCCGCCTCGACCGGCGAGGCGACCGCGGCCGGCAGGGCGACGGCGGCCGACGCGGCGGGCTCCGGGCCGACGGGCGCGGCGGCCTCGGGATCCGCGGCGCCGTCGGCCGCGGTCGGGGTCAGGGGCGTGCCCTGCGCGTCGACGAGGGCGTCCGCGGCGCGTTGCAGCGCCGGGTCGTGGGAGGCGGCCACCACGATGCACGGCGGCAGGGCCAGGCCGGGCACGCCCGCGCGGGCGAGCGCGACGACGCCGGCGCGCACGGCGGCCGCGGCGGCGTCGTCCAGGTGGGCAGTGGGCTCGTCCAGGAGCACGAGCCAGGGGCGCCGGTCCGCGCCGGCGGCGGTCAGGCGCGCCAGCGCCCGGGCCAGGGCGACGCGCCGCAGCTCGCCGGGGCTGAGCTCCACGGGCCGCCGGTGCGCCGCGCCCTCCAGGGCGACGGCGGCGAGCACCGCGGCGCGCTCGGAGTCCGCGAGCGCCCGGCCGGCTGCCGCGTCGAGCTCCTCGCCCACCGTGGGCTCGAGCAGGCGCGGATGCTGGCCGACCCACACGGTGCGCTCCCGGTCGCCGCCCACCCTCCCCTGCACGCGGGCGTGCGTGGTGCGCAGCAGTCCCGCGAGCAGGTGCAGGAGGGTGGACTTGCCGGTGCCGGAGGCCGAGCCGAGCACGGTGAGCGTGCCCGGCGCCGCGCGCAGGTCCACGCCCTGCAGGACGGGCCGGTCCCCGAAGGCCACGCCGACGTCCTCGAGGACCACCGCGCCGGGCGGGGCCGCCGCGGGGCCGGCCGCGCGCGCCGGTGCGGCGGCGGTCGGGTCCGCGAGCGCGTCCCGGGCCGCCTCGGGCACGGGCGCCCGCGCGGCGGCGCGGGCCCGGCCCTCGGCCTCGCGGCCGTCCTCGGAGGCGTGGTAGGCGCTGCCGACGTCGCGCAGGGGCAGGTACACCTCGGCGGCCAGCACGAGGACCACGAGCCCGGCGCCGAGGTCCATCTGCCCGTAGACGAGGCGCAGGCCGATGAACACGGCCATCACGGCCACGGAGAGCGAGGCGATCAGCTCGAGGGCCATGCCGGAGACGAACGCGGTGCGCAGGGTGCCCAGGGTGGCGGCGTGGTACCGCTGCGAGGCTCGCTCGAGGGCGCGGCGCTGGACGCCGGCCCGGCGCAGCCCCACGAGCACGGGCAGTCCGCGGGCGAGCTCCACGAGGTGGCCGGAGAGGCGGTCCAGCCCGTCCTGGGCGGCGTCGATCCGCTCCTGCGTGTGCCGGCCGATGAGGACCATGAAGAAGGGCACGAGCGGGACGGTCAGCAGCACCACGAGGGCAGAGAGCGGGTCCCGGGTGAGGATCCAGGCGCCGAGGACCGGGGGCACGACGGCGGCGGAGGCCAGGGCCGGCAGGACCTCGGTGTAGTAGTCTTCCAAGCCCTGCAGGCCGTGGGTGACCAGCACGGCGTCCGCGCCCGAGCGGGGGCGCGAGCCGTCCGCGGAGGCCAGGCGGTGGGCCACGAGGTCGCGGCGCACGCCCACCTGCACGCCGAGCGCGGCGCGGTGGCCCCACACCCGCTGGCCGGCGTCGGCCAGGGCGCGCAGCCCCACGCCGGCGGCGCCGAGCGCGAGGGCCCCGGCGAACGACGACGCCGCACCGACCGGCCCGACGGGCGCGGGCGGGAGGAAGAGCATCTCGAAGAGCTGGGCCGTGCCCTCGGGGTCGAGCGTGCCGGCCATGCGGGTCAGCAGGCGGGCGAGCGACTCGGCGAGCAGGATCCAGCCCGCGGCCCGCAGCGCGGCGAGCGCGAGCATCGCCGCGACGGCGCGGCGCGCGGCCGGGCTCAGGTCGGGGCCGCGGCGGCGCCGGGGGCCGTCGTCGTGCCCGCGGCCGGGCCCACGGGGCGCGCCGTCGTCGGTCACACCGGCTCCACGGCGTGGGGCTCGGGGATGTGGGTCTCGCGCACGCGACGGCGGAACACCCAGTAGGACCACGCGGAGTAGGCCAGCACGATCGGCACGAAGACGAGGCTGATGACGGCCATGATGCCCAGCGTGTACGGGCCGGAGGCCGCGATCTCGGCGGTGAGGTCGAAGGCCGGGTCCACGGTGGAGGGCTGCAGCACGGGGAACTGGACGATCATGACGGCGCTCCAGGCCGCCACGAGGAACAGCGTCAGGCCGGCCAGGGCGAGGCCCTCCCGGCCCCGGCGGGCGGCCAGGACGGACCCTGCCGCGGCCGCGACGCCGGCGGCCAGCAGCGCCCACGTCCAGGGGCGGTCGCCACGCAGCAGCACGGCGCCGGCCCACACGAGCAGCGGGGCGAGGGCCACCGGGGTCCAGCGCGAGAGGAAGCGGGCGGCCGCCTGCCGCGGGGCGCCGTCGGTCTTGAGCCCGATGAACGCCCACGCCTGGGCGATGGAGAAGCCGACCACGGCCAGCCCGCCCAGTACGGCCCAGCCGTTGAGCCACGCGAAGGGCCCGCCCACGCGGTCGCCGTTCGCGTCGATGGGCAGCCCGGTGGTGGTCAGGGCCAGGAAGGCGCCCACGACGAAGGCGGCCGTGAAGGAGCCCAGGGCCAGGCACCAGGTCCACACCGCCCGCGTGCGGTCCGTGCGCGCCTTGCCGCGGTACTCGATGGAGACCGCCCGCAGGATCAGGGCGAGCAGGAGCAGCAGCATGGGCAGGTACAGCGTGGAGAGCAGGGAGGCGTACCAGAACGGGAACGCCGCGAACATCGCGCCGATCGCCGTGATGAGCCAGACCTCGTTGCCCTCCCACACGGGGCCGATCACGTTCAGCAGCACCCGGCGGCGCCGCTCGTCGCGGGCCCATGCCTGCATGAGCATGCCCACGCCGAGGTCGAACCCCTCCAGGGCCAGGTAGCCGAGCCAGAGCACGGCGATGATCACGTACCAGAAGACGGGCTGGGCCTCGGCCATTCTCGTTCGGTCCTCTCAGCTGCGGGGGTCAGTAGGCGAACGCGAGCACGTCGTCGCGGTCGTGGCGGTCCTCGTCGGGGTCCCGGTGCTCGTCCGCCGTGAGCTCCGGCATGCCGGCGGGCACGCCGCCGCGCACGTAGCGCACCATCAGCACCACCTCGACGACGAGCAGCACGGCGTAGATCCCCACGAGCACGATCAGGGAGGCGAGCACCTCCTGGGCGCTCACGCCCGGGGAGACCGCGGCGGCCGTGAACATGTACACCTCGTCGACGCCCATGGCGGGGTTCGGGTAGACCACGAAGGGCTGCCGGCCCATCTCGGTGAACACCCAGCCGGCCACGTTCGCCGCGAAGGGGGCGCCGATGGAGGCGACGGCGGTGGCCGTCCAGCCCCGCGAGTCGGGGACCGTGCCGCGGCGGGTCATCCAGAGGGTGAGCGCCCCGGCCAGCGCGCCGAGGCCGCCGAAGGTGATCATGAGGCGGAACCCCCAGTAGGTGACCTCCATGAGCGGCTGGTAGTCGATGGGCGCTCCGGCGCGCTCGCCGTACAGCGGGTCGTCCGGCAGGTGCGCGCCGTAGCGCTCCTCGAAGTCCGGCAGCAGGGAGTTCAGGCCGGGCACGGGGGTGGTGAAATCCTCGTAGGCGAGGTAGGAGAGCAGCCCGGGCAGCTCGATCACCGTGGTGACGTCGGTGCACGTGGTGCGGTCGCCCGCGCCCAGGTCGCCCAGGGTGAGGACGGAGAAGGCGGTGCCGTCGTGGCACGCGGCCTCGGCGGAGGCCATCTTCGTGGGCTGGAACTCGATCATCTGCTGCGCCTGGGCGTGCCCGGTGAACGCGGTGCCGAGGAAGCCGACGATCGCCACCGCGGCGCCGGCGCGCAGGGAGGTGATCCACACGCGGTGGTCCAGGCGGTCGCGGGCCTTGGAGCCCGTGGTGCCGACGACGACGCGCCCGTGCTCGTCCACGGTGTCGATCCCGTCCCGCCGGCGCTTCCACAGGTGGTACCAGGAGATGCCGAGCAGGAAGCCTCCGGCGACGGCCCAGGAGCCGGCGATGGTGTGGGGGAAGTGCGTGAGGACGATGGGGTTGGCCAGCACCGCACCGATGTCGTTCAGCACGGGCCGCCCGTCGACCACCTCGTAGCCCACCGGATGCTGCATGAAGGCGTTCGCGGCCATGATGAAGTACGCGGACAGGTGGGCCCCGATCACGGCGCACCAGATGGCCGCCAGGTGCAGGCGGCGGGGCACCTGGCCCCAGCCGAAGATCCACACGCCCAGGAACACGGACTCCAGGAAGAAGGCGATGAGCGCCTCCAGGGCCAGCGGGGCCCCGAAGACGTCGCCCACGAACCGGGAGTACTCGGACCAGGCCATGCCGAACTGGAACTCCTGCACGATGCCCGTGGCCACGCCCATGATGAAGTTGATCAGGAAGAGCTTGCCCCAGAACTTCGTCATGCGCAGGTACTGCTCCCGGCCGGTGCGCACCCAGAGGGTCTGCATGACGGCGACCACCAGGCCGAGGCCGATGGTCAGGGGCACCATGAGGAAGTGGTAGACGGTCGTGATGCCGAACTGCCACCGGGCGAGGTCGAGGGGATCCACGGACGGCTCCTGAGACGAGGCGGGCTCCGGCGGGTACGGGCCGGAGGGTCCCCTCCACCCTAGCGACTTTTTTTACACGTTGTAGAAAACGGCCGACGGCGACGTGCCTCGCCGGCGCCCCTGGCCTAGGATCGGGGGGCACGCACCGGTGAGACGAAGGAGGACCCATGCCCCGCGCCCGCCTGGAAGGCGCCGTGATGGACCTCCTCTGGGACCACGCCGAGGGCCTCACGGCCGCCGAGGTCCGAACCCTACTGCACCGCGAGGGCGCTCCGCCCGCCCTGACCACCGTCCACACGGCCCTCACCCGGCTGGCGGCCAAGGGCCGCGTGCGCCCCGTCGAGGGGGGCCGCCCCCGCCGCTTCCGCGCCGCCGTGACCCGGGAGGCCCACACGGCGGAGCTGCTGCGGGACATCCTCGGCTCCGCCCCGGACCGGGAGGCCGTCCTGGCCGCCTTCGTGGGCGGCATCTCGGAGACCGACTCCGCCGCCCTGCGCCGCCTGCTGGACTGACCCGGATGCCGAGGCACCGTGTCCGTCCCCGTCTTGCTGCTCGCCGTCGTCGCCGTGGCCCTGGCCGGACCCGTGCCCGTGCTGCTCGGGCGTGCCGCGTGGCCGGCCCGCTCCCCCGTGCTCGCCGCCCTCGCCTGGCAGGCCGTCGCCCTCGCCGGCGGGCTCGCCCTGCTGGGCGCGCCCCTCGTGTGGGGCCTGCTGCCGTGGGGCGAGGGCCTCGTGGCGGCGGCGCCCCGGCTGGCCGCGCACCTGGCCGGCGACGCCGCCGCCGCGCCGCGGCCCACCGGCCTGCCCGTCGGCCTGCATCTGATGGCGGTGGGCGCCGGGGCCGGGATCGCGGTGCACCTGCTGCTCACCACGGCCGTGACCGCCGTCCGCACCCTGCGGGCCCGGGCCCGCCACCGGGACGCCGTCGAGCTCGTGGCCACGGGCCCCGCCGACGCGGGCCGGTGGCCCGGCGGGGCGCGCGGGGCCCGCGAGCTGCCCGTCGACGACCCGCTGGCCTACTGCGTGCGCGGCTCCCCGCGCGGAGGGGAGGCCCTCACCGTCGTCTCGAGCGGCCTGCTGGCGCGCCTGTCGCCGGAGGAGCTGGACGCCGTCGTGGCCCACGAGCGGGCCCACCTCGACCAGCACCACGGCCTGCTGCGCCTGGCCTTCGCCGCGTGGGCGCGGGCGTGCGCGTGGCTGCCCACCGCCGAGACCGCGCGCCTGGCCGTGGTCCAGGTGACCGAGATGCTCGCCGACGACGCCGCCCTGCGCCGTGCCCCGGCGGACGTGCTCGTCCGGGCCCTCGCGCAGGCCGCCCCGGGCCCCGCCGCCGGTCCGGCCGGCCAGGCCGACGCGACCGGGCCGACCCCTGCGGGCCTCGGCGACCGTGCCGCGCGGCTGCTCGCCCGGCCGGCGCCCCTGCCCGCCGCGGCGGCGGCGCTCGTGGCGGCGGCCTCCCTCGCCCTGCCGGCGGCCACCGCGGCCGCCCTGCTCGGCCTGCCCTGAGCCGGCACCCCCGGGCGTGTTCGCCTCGGGCCGATCGAGGCCTCCGACGGGCGCCCCGCCCGGCCCCTCCGATACAGTGGGCTGTCGTCTCACCGCAGGTGAGCGCCCCCTCCCCCGACCCCCCGCAGATTGGTCCTGGTGACGAACGTGTCCGGCAACGCCAGCTACGAGTACTCCCGCGCCGCCCTCCTGGCGGTCACCGAGGTGGAGGCCCCCGTCGAAGTCACCTCGCAGGACCTCGACGACCAGCTGGCGGAGGTGCTCACCCGCCTGCGCCTGCCCGGCTCACTCCTGGAGCGGGTGGCCGGTGTGCGCAGCCGACGGAACTGGGACGAGACCGAGGACTTCCAGGAGGCCGCCGCCCGCGCCGGCGTCGCGGCCCTGGAGCAGGCCGGCGTGCCCCGGGAGCGGGTGGGCCTGCTCGTGAACACGTCGGTCACCCGGGCCACGCTCGAGCCCTCCGTGGCCGTGCGGATCCACCACCTCATGGGGCTGCCGACCTCGGCGACCAACTTCGACATCACGAACGCGTGCCTCGGGTTCGTCAACGGCCTCATGCTCGCCTCCACCCTCGTGGACGCCGGCCAGATCGACTACGCGGTCGTGGTCGCCGCCGAGGACGCCTCGAAGGTGCAGGCCGCCACCGTGGCCAACCTGCACGCCGAGACCACGCACCGCGGCAACTTCATGGAGCAGTTCGCGTCCCTGACGCTGGGCTCCGGGGCCGCCGCCGCCGTCGTCGGCCGCATCGAGGACCATCCGGACGCCCACCGGATCGTCCGCGGGATCACCCGTGCCGGCACCGACCACCACGGCCTGTGCGTGGGCGACCACCACGGCATGTACACCGACTCCACCGCCCTGCTCAAGGACGGTCTCGAGCTCGTGATGGACGCGTGGCACGACGTCCCCGCGGAGTGGGCGTGGCCGGAGGCGGACCGGTTCATCACCCACCAGGTCTCGCAGATGCACACCGACGCGATCGCGGAGTCCGCCCACCTGGACCCGGCGCGCATCCCGACGACGTTCCCCACGCTGGGCAACGTCGGCCCGGCGTCGCTGCCCATCACCCTCGTGCGGGAGATGGACGCCCTGGAGGACGGGGACACGGTGGTCTGCCTGGGCGTGGGCTCGGGCCTGAACACCGCGATGCTCGAGATCGAATGGTGAGCTGAAGGAGTCAGAGCCATGCCCCAGATCCCCGCCGCCCCCGCCGCCCTGCCGCCGGCCGACCGACTGCCCGGCTGGGACCCGGCGTGGTCCCGCCTCGTGGAGATCCGCTCCGCCGCGGACCCGGAGGGGACCGTGCGGACGCTGCACGTGGCGGACACCGGTCCCGTGCTCGCGGCGGCCGGGGCCGAGATCGTCGGCACGATCGTGGCGGTGCACGGCAACCCGACGTGGTCCTGGCTGTGGCGCTCCCTGCTCGCGGCGACCGTGCGCCGGGCACGCCGGGGCATGGCCGCGTGGCGCGTCGTGGCGCCGGACCAGCTGGACATGGGCTTCTCCGAGCGCCTCACGCACCCGGGCTCCCCGTCCGCCGCGTCGATGGGCCGCGCCGGCGACACCTACCGCACGCTGGGCGGCCGCATCGCCGACCTGGACGCCCTGCTGGCGGCTCTCGAGCTGCGCGACCTGGCAGCCACCGGCCACCCGCTGATCACGCTCGGCCACGACTGGGGCGGCGTCGTGTCCCTTGGCTGGGCGGCGCGTCATCCGGAGCTGGTGGCCGGCGTCGCGACTCTGAACACCGCGGTCCACCAGCCCGAGGGGGCGCCGATCCCCGCCCCGCTGCAGGCCGCCCTCGCCGGGCCCGTCCTGCCGGCCTCCACCGTCACCACGGACGCCTTCCTCTCCGTGACGACCTCCCTCGCCACGCCGGCCCTCGACCGCGAGGTCCGGGCCGCCTACCACCTGCCCTACGACACGGCGGCCCGACGCGGCGGCGTCGGCGGCTTCGTCGCGGACATCCCGGCCGACCCCGGCCACGGCAGCCATCCCGAACTGCAGCAGGTGGGCGAGGACCTCGCCGCGCTGGGCCGCACCGACGTGCCCGCCCTCATCCTGTGGGGCGCGGACGACCCGGTCTTCCTGGACCGCTACCTCGACGACCTCCGCGACCGTCTGCCCCACGCGCGCGTGCACCGCTACGAGCGGGCGGGGCACCTGCTCGTGGACGACCGCGACATCACCGCGCCCCTGCTGCAGTGGGCCCAGCTGCTGCGCGGCGGGCAGCTCTCCGACCCCGCCTCGGGGCTGCCGGGCCCTGTCCCGCACGCCACCGCCGACGCGGCCGCCGGACCGGGCCTGGAGGTGGACCTCGGGGAGGATCCCGGAGCGCGCGAGCCCGGTGTGGTCCGGCTCTGGGACCACCTCCGCGACTGGGGCGCCCCCGGCTCGGAGCACCGCGAGTACACCGCGCTGGTGGACATGGCCGGCGCCCAGGCCGGCCGCTCGCTCGTGGGCACCGCCCGCCGACCCGTGGCGGTCACCTGGGGCGAGCTGCAGGAGATGGTCTCGGCCATCGCCACCGGGCTGTGGGCCGCGGGCATGCGGCCGGGCGACCGGGTCGCCATGCTCGTGCCGCCGGGCCGCGACCTGTCGGCGGCGCTGTACGCCGTGCTGCGCGTGGGCGCCGTCGCCGTGGTGGCGGACCAGGGCCTCGGCGTCAAGGGCATGACCCGGGCGATGAAGTCGGCCCGCCCCCGCTGGATCATCGGTCGCACCCCCGGGCTGACACTCGCCCGCGCCCAGTCCTGGCCGGGCACCCGGATCTCCGTGACCGAGCCGGGCGCCGCCCAGCGCCGCCTGCTCGACGTCTCCGACTCGCTCTACGCGATGGTCGACCGCCACCGGGACCCGGCCGCGGCCGACGCCGTCGACGAGCACGGCACCGTGCTGCCCGAGCCAGCCCTGGACGCGGACGCCGCGGTGCTGTTCACGTCCGGCTCCACGGGCCCGGCCAAGGGCGTCGTGTACACGCACGAGCGGCTGGGCCGCCTCGTGGCGCTGATCTCCCGCACCCTGGGCATCCGCCCGGGCGGCTCCCTGCTGGCCGGCTTCGCCCCGTTCGCGCTGCTCGGACCCGCCCTGGGCGCCGCGTCCGTCTCCCCGGACATGGACGTCACCCAGCCGGCCACCCTCACCGCGCAGAAGCTGGCCGACGCCGCGATCGCCGGGCAGTCGAGCGTGCTGTTCGCCTCCCCCGCCGCCCTGGCGAACGTGGTCGCGACCGCCGACGGCCTCGACGCGCCCCGGCGCGAGGCACTCGACGCCGTGCGCCTCGTGCTCTCGGCCGGCGCCCCCGTGCACCCGCAGCTGATGCGTCAGGTCTCGGACCTCATGCCGAACGCCCGGGTCCACACGCCGTGGGGCATGACCGAGGGGCTGCTGCTCACGGACATCGACGGCGCCGAGGTGCAGCGCCTGCGCACCGCCGACGACGAGGGCGTCTGCGTGGGCTCCGCGCTGCCCACGGTGTCCCTGGCCATCGCGCCGCTGCTCGAGGACGGCAGCGCCGACGACGTCATCCTCGACCCCGCGCGGGGCCACGGCGTCCTCGGCGAGATCGTGGTCAGCGCCCCCCACCTGAAGGACCGCTACGACGCGCTCTGGCACACCGACCAGCAGAGCAAGCGAGACGGGCTGTGGCGGCGCGACGGCCGGGTGTGGCACCGCACCGCCGACGTCGGCCACATCGATGCCGAGGGCCGCGTCTGGCTCGAGGGCCGGCTCCAGCACGTCATCACCACGCCCGAGGGCCCGATCGGTCCGGGCGGGCCCGAGAAGACCGTCGACGCCCTCGGGCCGGTGCGGCGCAGCGCCGTCGTCGGCGTCGGGCCTCGGGGCACGCAGGCCGTGGTCGTCGTCGTGGAGGCGGCCGTGCCGGCCACGCGCCCGGCGCGGCGCCCGGGTCACCACCGCGACGGCCGACCCAAGCAGGGCCTCGCCCCGACGGCGCTGGCCTCCGCCGTGCGCGCGGCCCTCGAGCCGCTGCCGGTGGCCGCGGTGCTCGTGGCCGATGAGATCCCCACGGACATCCGGCACAACTCCAAGATCGACCGCGCCCGGGTGGCCGACTGGGCGGAGGCCGTGCTCGCCGGCGGGAAGGCGGGTGCGCTGTGAGCGGCTTCGGCTACGACGTCGGCCTCGACGCCGCCGGCATGCCCGACCTCGTCGAGCGCCTCGAGTCCCGCCGCGTCCTGGTGACCGGCGCCTCGGGGCTGCTGGGCGCGGGCGTCGCCCGGGTGCTCGCCGATGCCGGCAACGACGTGACCACCCTGCAGCGGCGTCCCTCGGGCGTGCCCGGTGCGCGGGACGTGCGCGGGTCCGTGACCGACCCGGCCGCCGTCGAGGAGGCCCTGACCGGCGCGGACACCGTGGTGCACGTGGCCGCGAAGGTGTCCGTGTCCGGCCCCGAGCACGAGTTCGAGGCCGTGAACGTCGAGGGCACGCGCATCCTGTTGCACGCCGCGCAGCGCCACGGCGTGCGACGCTTCGTCCACGTCTCCTCCCCCTCCGTGGCACACGCCGGCAACTCCATCGTCGGCGAGGGCGCCGGAGCCGCCAGCCCCGAGCACGCGCGCGGATCCTACGCCCGGACGAAGGCGGCCGGCGAGCGGCTCGCCCTGGCCGCCGATCGCGACGACTTCCGCGTCCTCGTGCTGCGCCCCCACCTGATGTGGGGCCCCGGGGACCGGCAGCTCACCGACCGGATCGTGCAGCGCGCGCGGGCCGGGCGGATGCCCGTGCTCGGCACGGGCGCTCCCCTGGTCGACACGCTGTACACGGCCAACGCCGTCGAAGCCGTGGTGGCGGCCGTGTCCGCGGCCGACGTGCACCACGGCGAGGCCCTCGTGGTGACCAACGGCGAGCCGCGACCGGTCGGCGAGCTGATCCGCCAGATCGCGCTGGCGGGCGGCGCCGCGGAGCCCGAGCGCCGCGTCCCGGCGGGCCTGGCCCGGCGTGCCGGCGCCCTGATCGAGCGGGCGTGGGAGCGGGACCTGTTCCGGCTGCGGTCCCGGGGCGTGGGCTCCGACGACGGCGAGCCGCCGCTGACCGAGTTCCTCGCCGAGCAGCTCTCGACTGCCCACTGGTTCGACCAGCGGCGCACCCGTGAGGTCCTCGCGTGGACGCCGACGGTGAGCATCGACGAGGGCCTGCACCGCGTCGCGGCGTACTACCGCGACCGCTGACCCCGGCCCGTCGCCTCCCCCGCCGCCCCCACGCTTTCGTGCGGGAAACGGCGCGGGTCACGCCGCTTTCGTTCGGGAAACGGGAGCCTTCCCGTCAGACGGTCGACGGTCCGGGCCGGACGACGTCGGGAACGGGCTGGGGCGTCGGCGTCGTGGTGGCGGAGAGCACGCCGTGCACGGCCGACGCCACCGCGGCCGCCAGCACGGCCGCCGCGGGAGACTGCAGTGCCGGGTCCAGCAGGGCCCCGATGACCCACGCCGGCACCACGGACAGCCCGACGGTCAGCAGGACGAACAGCGCCCCCGCCCCCTCGCCGGCGTAGAACACGGTGCGGCGCGCCTTCTCCTGGTCCACCCGGTGGTGCACGCCCCGCAGGGCCACGACCCCCAGCACGACGGCGACGACGGCCGCCACCAGCAGCCATGCCGGCGGCAGCTGGGTCCGCAGGGCGAGGGCGCCGGCGGCGCCCCCGAAGGCCGTCGACGCCAGGACGATGCGCAGCCGCCACTTTCCCACACGAAAACGCCCGGGACGCCTCCCGTTTCCCATACGGAAGCACCCGGGAAGCCCCCCTTTTCCCGCTCGAGAGCACCCGGGAAGCCTCCCGTTTCCCGAACGAAAGCGGGGGTCAGGCGTCGATGCGCTCGCGGTCCAGCTCGTCGGCGTGGGAGACGATGAAGTCCTTGCGTGGGGCCACCGCGGAGCCCATGAGCAGGTCGAAGACGCGCTCGGCGGCCTCCACCTCGGCGATGTTCACGCGGCGGAGCATGCGGCGGCGCGGGTCCATGGTGGTCTCGGCCAGCTGGTCGGCGTCCATCTCGCCCAGGCCCTTGTAGCGCTGGATGGGCTCCTTGTAGGACCGCCCCTCCTTCTCCAGCCGGGCGAGCGTCGCGTGCAGCTCCTGCTCCGAGTACGTGTAGATGACCTCGCGTTCCTTGACGCCGCGGGTCACCGCCTCGATCCGGTGCAGCGGCGGGACGGCCGCGTACACGCGCCCGGCCTCGACCATGGGCCGCATGTAGCGGAAGAAGAGCGTCAGCAGGAGGGTGCGGATGTGGGCACCGTCCACGTCGGCGTCCGTCATCAGCACGACCTTGCCGTAGCGGGCCGCATCCAGGTCGAAGCTGCGGCCAGCACCACCTCCGACGACCTGGATCAGCGCCGCGCACTCGGCATTGGCCAGGATGTCCGAGACCGAGGCCTTCTGCACGTTCAGGATCTTGCCCCGGATCGGCAGCAGGGCCTGGAAGTCGGAGGACCGGGCCAGCTTGGCGGTGCCGAGCGCCGAGTCGCCCTCGACGATGAACAGCTCGGAGGAGGCGACGTCGTTGCTGCGGCAGTCCGCCAGCTTGGCCGGCATCGTCGAGGTCTCCAGGGCGTTCTTGCGCCGCTGGTTCTCCTTGTGGGTGCGCGCGGAGATGCGCGACTTCATCTCGGCGACGACCTTCTCCAGCAGCGTGTGCACCTGCTGCTTCTGGGCGCGGGCCGTGGAGGTGAGGCGGGCGGTCAGCTGCTTCTCCACCACCTGGGAGACGATCCGCCGCACCGCGGAGGTCCCGAGGATCTCCTTGGTCTGTCCCTCGAACTGCGGCTCGGCGAGCCGCACCGTCAGGACGGCGGTCATGCCGGCCAGCACGTCGTCCTTCTCCACCTTGTCCGACCCGGCCTTGAGCCGGCGCGCGTTGGCCTCGACCTGGGCGCGGAACACCTTCAGCAGTGCCGCCTCGAACCCGGACTGGTGGGTGCCCCCCTTGGGCGTGGAGATGATGTTCACGAAGGACCGGAAGACGGTGTCGTAGCCGACGTCCCAGCGCAGGGCGACGTCCACCTCGCACGTGCGCTGCACATCCTGCATGGACGTGCGCCCGTCCTCGCCGAGCACCGGGACCCGCTCCTTGAAGGTGCCGGAGCCCTGGATCCGCCACACGTCCGTCACCGGGGTGGCGGGCGTGAGGTGCTCCACGAACTCGGAGATGCCGCCGTCGTACTGGAAGACCTCCTCGACCGGGCCGTCGGCGCCGGGTGTGCCGGGTCGGCGGCGCAGGTCCTTGACCGTGATCCGCAGGCCCGGGATCAGGTAGGCGGTCTGACGCGCCCGCGCCTGGAGCTCCTCGGCGGAGAACGTCGCGTCCTTCACGAAGATTTGCTCGTCCGCCCAGTAGCGCACGCGCGTGCCGGTCTGCCCGCGCTTGGCCTTCCCGACGACGTCCAGCGGCGAGGCGTCCGTGGACGGCTCGAACGGGGCGTCCGGCGACGGACGCGACCCGTCCTGGAAGCGGCCCGGCTCGCCGCGCCGGAACGACATCTGGTGGACCTTGCCGCCGCGCAGCACCTGCACGTCCAGGCGCGAGGACAGGGCGTTGACCACCGAGGCGCCCACGCCGTGCAGGCCACCGGAGGCGGCGTAGGAACCGCCGCCGAACTTGCCGCCGGCGTGGAGCTTGGTGAACACCACCTCGACGCCGGACAGGCCGGTGCGCGGCTCCACGTCCACGGGGATGCCGCGCCCGTTGTCCTCGACCTCGACGGAGCCGTCCGGATGCAGGGTGATCTCGATCGACTGCCCGAAGCCGGCCAGGGCCTCGTCCACCGAGTTGTCGATGATCTCCCACAGGCAGTGCATGAGGCCGCGGGAATCGGTGGAGCCGATGTACATGCCCGGCCGTTTGCGGACGGCCTCGAGCCCCTCCAGCACGGAGAGGTGGCGGGCGTTGTACTCGGTGTTCGCGGGCACGGGGGCGGGCCTTTCGGTGGACGACGGCGGCCGGTCCAGCCTACTCCGCGGGCCGGACACGCCGGGCTCGGCGCCGGACATCCCGGGCCGCCCGGCCGGGCTCCTCGCGTACGCGGGTGGCGAAACGCGGGTGCGGGGCGGGCGCGCGGGGAAGTTCCCTGCCATCCTTGCTGTTCCATGGGACAAGAGGAGGAGCGGCCCGCCCCACCGGCGTCGTCGCCCTCCAGCCCCGAGAGACCCGAGGAGGACACCATGTCCATCACCGCCGTGGCCGAGCCGGCCGCCCTCACCCGTTCCGACCGCTGCGACCGCTGCGGCGCGCAGGCCTACGTCCGCGCCGTGCTGCACTCCGGCGGTGCCCTCCAGTTCTGCGCCCACCACGCCCGCGCCGTCGAGGACGCGCTGCGTCCCCAGGCCGCGCTGTGGCAGGACGAGACGGACCGCCTCACCGCCGGCGCCTGACGCGCCCGGCATGACGAAGGGCCGGACCCCCGCCGGGGTCCGGCCCTTCGTCATGCCGCTCCGTGTCAGTCCAGGTAGTCCCGGAGCACCTGCGAGCGGGAGGGGTGACGCAGCTTGGACATGGTCTTCGACTCGATCTGGCGGATCCGCTCGCGCGTCACGCCGTAGACCTTGCCGATCTCATCCAGCGTCTTGGGCTGGCCGTCGGTCAGGCCGAAGCGCATGGCGACGACACCGGCCTCGCGCTCGGAGAGGGTGTCCAGCACCGAGTGCAGCTGCTCCTGGAGCAGCGTGAAGGAGACGGCGTCCGCGGGTACGACGGCCTCGGAGTCCTCGATCAGGTCGCCGAACTCGGAGTCGCCGTCCTCGCCGAGCGGGGTGTGCAGGGAGATGGGCTCGCGGCCGTACTTCTGCACCTCCACGACCTTCTCCGGGGTCATGTCCAGCTCCTTGGCCAGCTCCTCCGGGGTGGGCTCGCGGCCGAGGTCCTGGAGCATCTGCCGCTGCACGCGGGCCAGCTTGTTGATGACCTCCACCATGTGCACCGGGATGCGGATGGTGCGGGCCTGGTCCGCCATGGCGCGGGTGATGGCCTGACGGATCCACCACGTGGCATACGTGGAGAACTTGAAGCCCTTGGTGTAGTCGAACTTCTCGACGGCGCGGATCAGGCCGAGGTTGCCCTCCTGGATCAGGTCCAGGAACAGCATGCCGCGGCCGGTGTAGCGCTTGGCCAGGGAGACCACCAGACGCAGGTTGGCCTCGAGCAGGTGGTTCTTGGCCTTGCGCCCGTCCGCGATGATCAGCTGGATGTCCCGGCGCTCGCGGTAGTCGTCGGAGGCCTCGTGCTGCACGACGTGCTCGGCGTAGAGGCCGGCCTCGATGCGCATGGCCAGGTCCACCTCCTGCTCGGCGTTGAGCAGGGCGACCTTGCCGATCTGCTTCAGGTAGTCCTTCACCGGGTCCGCCGTCGCACCCGCCACGACCACCTGCTGCACCGGGGCGTCGTCCTCGGAGTCGTCCATGACGAACGCGCCCCTGGACTGGGCCACCTTCTGGCCCGTGGCGGCCTTCGTGCCGGTCACGGCCTCCGCGTCCATCGCCGGGCGCTCCGGGGCGTCCGAGCCGTCCGCGTCCTCGTCGTCCGAGTCCTCGGCGGCGGTCTCGTCCGCCACCACGTCCTCCTCGACGGCGTCGGCGGCCTCGGTGCGCTCGCGCGCCTCGACGAACTCCTCGTCGTCCTCGGCCTGCTCGGCGGCGGCGGCGGACGCGGTGGCCTTCTTGCCCCGGGTCGTGGCGGTCTTCTTCGCGGCCGTGCTCTTGGCCGCGGCGGGCTTCCGGGTCGCCTTCTTCTTGGCCGTCGGCGTGGCGGCGGTCTTGGTCGCCGCCGACTTCGTCGCGGTCGTCCGCGTCGTGGCGCTCTTGGTCGTGGCGCTCTTCGCGGCGGTCGACTTCTTGGCCGCCGTGGAGCGGGTGCGCGTGGTCGTGGCCCCGGAGGCAGTGGTCTCCTTGCCGTCCTGCGCACCGCTGGTCGTCGAAGTGGTCACTCGAGGCCTTTCCGTCTCGTCCGCGGCCACCCGCGGATCCTTGCAGTCCATATACACGTGACCCTGTCAAGTCCCGGCCTCGGACGACCGACGTCGTCCGGGCCCGTCGACTGCAGGGTCCGTCAGTGCCAACGACGGCTGTGACCGATCTATTCCGAACCCGGGAAACGGGCTGCGGTCGGCCGTGCCGTCGTGAAGCCGCATCATTCTCTCATGGGCCGCCACCGTCGGGCCGCCACGCGGTGGCCGGGTCGGTCGCCCACCCGGCGACGCACCCCGCGGCCACGATGCGTCGCAGGACCGAGACGAACGAGTCGCCGGGACTCAGCGCCGCCGCCGCGGTCAGGTGGGCGTCCGCGTCGGAGCCGTGGCCGCGGGCCCAGCCGACCCACGCGGCCAGCGCCAGGGCCTGCGCCGCCACGGCCGGCGTCGCGACGGGCACCAGCGCGCGCAGCCCCGCCCGCAGGGCGTCCAGCCGGTCCCAGGCCGGAGCCCGTCCCGAGGCCGCGGTGAGGATCCGTTCCTCGTCCTCCGGATCCCCTGTGGCCGCGCCTGGCGGCGCGGCGGCATGGAGCAGCAGGCCGTCGCGCCAGGCCGGACGCGTCAGCGGAGAGCCCAGCACGGCGGGGGCGGGCGCACCGCGGCCACGCGCCGCGCCGGTCAGCACCGACTCCCACTGCGCCAGCCACGCGCGGCGCGCCCGGGGCGTGTCCTGCTCGGGCGCCCGCCACCGCGCGTCGTCGGGCCGGGCCGCGGCGGGACCGCGGCGCGGGACCGGGCCGGGCACCGCCGCACGGTCCCAGACCGAACCGCGGGTCATCAGGTGCAGGGACAGGGGCGCGGCTCGGGGGTCGAGCGGACCCTCCTCGGCGACGCCGCTCCCCCACCAGGGGCGCGCCCGTCCCTGGGCGCACGTCCAGGCCGCGGCGAGGGGGCGACCCGCGGACGCCAGGGCGTCGTCGAGCGTCTCGGCCCAGCCGGGACGGGTCAGCGGGGCCTGGGCGTCGCCCGGCAGCGCGAAGCAGAGCGTCGCGTCCGCGGCCGCGTCCCGCCGGCACACCTCGGCCACGGCACAGGCCCAGGCGCCGACGTCGACCTCCTCGGGAGGCAGGTCGACCCGCACCACGGCGCGCAGGCGCCCGTCGCGCAGGGTGAGGAGGACGAGGCTGGCGTCGGGCAACCGCCCGAGGGCGTGGCCGACGTAGGCGAGCAGGTCCTCGGGGCCGCGGGCCGGCAGGACGGGGACGTCGAGCGAGGTGGGGGCTTCCATGCCGCCACCCTCGCCGACCGGGCGCCCGCGGGGGGATCAGTCCCCGTCGTCGGTGGACGGACGGCCGGGTCCGTCCTCCTGTGCAGGAGCGGACCCGCCGCCGGCGTCCCGCGCGGCGAGGTACGCCTCGACGGCGGAGGCGAGTTCGTCGCCGTCGGGCAGGCCCTGCTCGGTCTCGAGCAACGACCGCTCCTGGTCCTCGGCGTTCTGGTCGTAGTTGCGCTCCAGGCCGGCGATCATCTGCTGGATCTCTCCGGACCCGGAGACCTGACGCTCCAGCTCGGCCTCGATGTCCCGCGAGGCGTCTCGCAGGTCGTCCGAGGGCAGCATGAGCCCCATGGCGGCCCCCGCGTACTCGAGCGCGGCCACGGCCGCCTGGGGGAAGGACGCCTCGGCCACGTAGTGCGGCACATGGACGGTGTAGCCCGCCGTCGGCAGGTCCGCCTCCTCGGCGCGCAGCTCGAGCATCTGCAGCAGCCCCGCGACGATGTCCGCCTCCGGGCTCCACGTGGACAGCCCCTCGACGGCGTCCGCGCGGGAGCCGTGGGTCGTGACCCCGAGCCGCCGCGTGTGCGGCACGGGCAGCGGGGCCGCGTCGAGGAACGTGAGCGAGTCCACCTCCCACTCCTGCGCGAGGCCGAGCACGGCCTCCGTCACCGCCTGCCACCGGAAGTCCGGCTCGGGGCCGGACAGCAGCAGGAAGGGGTGGCCGAGCAGGTCCTCGACCAGCTGCACCTCGAGTGCGGGCAGACGCAGATCGCGGTACCGGTCCCGGTCGAACCGGAGCCGGGGACGCCGGGCGCGGTAGTCGAACATCGAGTCGACGTCGAAGGAGACCACGGTCCGATGGGTCAGGTGCTCGTGCAGCGCGGCCCGCACCTGTCGAGCGACCCGGCCCGCGTCCATGTGCCCGGTCAGGGCCACGAGCATGCCCAGGCCGGGGGGCACGGGCGCCCCCTCATGACGGGTGTACAGCGGCGCGGCGTCCTGCACGTCTCGTTCCCCTTCCGGTGGTCTGTCTGCGGGAGGCCCGTCCCCGCCGCCCGGATGGCGACGGACGCGGATCCCTCCCTGTCCTCTGGCGTCAGTCAACCACGGCACGGCACCCTCCTATTCCGCGCCCGCGCGCCCTGGACGGGCGCGCGAGCCCTCTGGCTAGGATGACGCGGGACGGCCCGGCCCACCCCGCCGGGCACATGCTCCCACCCCCGGAAGAGAGGCCCGTCCGTGATCACCCTGGACCGCCCGACCCTGACCGCCCGCGCCCTGGAGGACCTGACCGCCTCCGCCCTCGTGGTGGGGGTGGGCACCGGCCCGGACGGCCCCGTGCTCCTGACGGACGCGCTGCCGGCCGAGGCGGCCACCGCCCTCGAGGCCTCGTTCGAGCTGCTGGGCGTGCGGGGCGCCGAGGACGAGGTCCACCGCCTCCCGGGCCTGGGCGGCGTGCCGGTGCCGTTGCTGGTCCTGGCCGGCGTCGGCGGTCTGGACGACGACGGCGAGGCCGCGGACGAGTCCCTGCGCCGCGCGGCCGGGGCTGCCGTGCGCTCCCTGGCCGGCACCGACGCCGTGGCCCTGGCCCTGCCGGCCGACACCCCGGCCCGGCTGGCCGCCGTCGCCGAGGGTGCCGTCCTGGGTGCGTACGCCTTCACCGCACAGAAGTCCGAGCGCGCCCGCGCCGAGGCGGACACGTCCCGTCCCGTCCGCGAGCTCGAGGTCGTCACCCCGCTCGCCGCCGCGGACGCCGACCCCGTGCTGCGCCGGGCCGCCGTCGTGGGCGACGCGGTCTGCGCCGTGCGCGACCTGGTGAACACGGCCCCCTCGCACCTCTACCCGGCCACGTTCGCGGACGCCGTCGCGGAGGACCTCGCGGACTCGTCCGTGAGCGTGGACGTGTGGGACGAGGACCGCCTGCGCGCCGAGGGCTTCGGCGGCATCCTCGCGATCGGCCAGGGCTCCTCCCGCCCGCCGCGGCTCGTGCGCATCGAGCACGCGCCGGCCGACGCCGCCGCGCACATCGCGCTGGTGGGCAAGGGCATCACCTTCGACACGGGCGGCATCTCGCTGAAGCCCGCCGCCTCGATGATGACGATGAAGTCGGACATGGCCGGCGCCGCCACCGTCTTCGCCGTCGTGCGCGCCGCCGCGGCCCTGGACGTCCCCGTGAAGGTGACCGGCTGGCTGGCGCTGGCCGAGAACATGCCCTCGGGCACCGCCATCCGCCCGTCCGACGTCATCACGATGTACGGCGGCAAGACCGTGGAGGTCATGAACACGGACGCCGAGGGCCGCGTCGTCATGGCCGACGCCCTCGTGGCGGCCACCGACGAGCGCCCCGACGCGGTGCTCGACGTGGCCACCCTCACCGGCGCCCAGCTGGTCGCCCTCGGCGTGCGCCACACCGGCGTCATGGGTGACGACGCGCTGCGCGACGAGGTCGTCGCCGCGGCCGAGGCCGCCGGTGAGCTCGCGTGGGGCATGCCCCTGCCGGAGCAGCTGCGCGCCTCGCTCAATTCGCGCGTCGCGGACATCTCCAACATGGGCGACCGCTTCGGCGGCATGATGACCGCCGCCACCTTCCTGCGCGAATTCGTCGACGCCGGACGGCCGGAGGGCGACGACGCCGCACGGACCCCCTGGGCCCACCTCGACATCGCCGGTCCCTCCTTCAACGAGTCGGCCGCGTACGGCTACACCCCGCAGGACGCCACCGGCGTGATGGTGCGGACCCTGTTGGGTCTCATCGAGGGGCGTGCCCGGTAAGGTTGGTCCCGATGTCCACCGCATCCCCGGCCGCGCGGCCCGCCGCGGACGGCCGGGGGTGACGGTGACGCACCACCACGATCCACCGACCCCAGCACCAAGGAGCAACACCGTGGCCGACAAGGCAACCGCTCAGGAATTCGACGTCCTCGTCCTCGGCGGTGGCTCCGCCGGGTACGCCGCAGCCCTGCGTTCCGTGCAGTACGGCAAGTCCGTCGCCCTCGTGGAGAAGTCCAAGGTCGGCGGCACCTGCCTGCACTGGGGCTGCATCCCCACGAAGGCCTACCTGCACGCCGCCGAGGTGGCCGACGAGACCCGCAACGCCGCCAAGTTCGGCGTCAACGCGACCCTCGAGTCCGTGGACATGGCGAAGGTGCGCGACTACAAGGACGGCATCGTCGCCGGCAAGCACAAGGGCCTTGCCGGCCTGCTGAAGATGCGCAAGGTCCAGGTCATCGAGGGCGAGGGCAAGCTCGTCTCGAAGAACGAGGTCGAGGTCGAGGGCACCCGTTACAAGGCGGAGAACATCGTGCTGGCCTCCGGCTCCGTGGCCAAGACCATGGGCCTGCCCATCTCCAAGAAGATCATGACCTCCACGGAGGCCCTCGAGCTGGACTACACCCCGAAGTCGGCCATCGTGCTCGGCGGCGGTGTCATCGGCTCCGAGTTCGCGTCCCTGTGGAACTCCTTCGGCGTCGACGTCACCATCATCGAGGGCCTGAAGACCCTGGTCCCCAACGAGGACCCGGCGATCATCAAGGTCCTTGAACGCGAGTTCAAGAAGAAGGGCATCAAGACCAACCTGGGCACGTTCTTCGACAAGGTCGAGGAGACCGACTCGGGCGTCAAGGTGACCCTCGCGGACGGCAAGGAGTTCGAGGCCGAGGTCTGCCTCGTCGCCGTCGGCCGCGGCCCGAACACCGAGGGCCTCGGCTACGAGGAGCAGGGCGTCAAGATGGACCGCGGCTTCGTCCTCACCGACGAGCGCCTGCACACCGGCGTCGGCAACATCTACGCCGTGGGCGACATCGTCCCCGGTCTGCAGCTGGCGCACCGCGGCTTCCAGCAGGGCATCTTCGTGGCCGAGGAGATCGCCGGCAACAAGCCGATGGTCGTCGAGGACATCAACATCCCGAAGGTCACCTTCACCGAGCCGGAGATCATGTCCGTGGGCTACACCCAGCCCAAGGCGGAGGAGAAGTTCGGCAAGGACAACGTCGAGGTCGCCGAGTACAACCTGGCCGGCAACGGCAAGTCCTCGATCCTCGGCACCGGCGGCATCATCAAGATGATCCGCCAGAAGAACGGGCCGATCGTGGGCGTGCACGGCATCGGCAAGCGCATCGGCGAGCAGATCGGCGAGGCGCAGCTCATCGTGAACTGGGAGGCGTACCCCGAGGACGTCGCCCAGTTCCTGCACGCGCACCCCACGCAGAACGAGGCCCTGGGCGAGGCCGCCATGGCCCTGTTCGGCCACCCGCTGCACAGCTGACCCACCGCACTGACCACCCCGGGTCCGTGCGTCGGGCCCACCTCGAAACCCCGGGTGGGCGCCCCCGGCGCCCACCCCTCATGAGGAGCATCGGAACCATGTCTGAAACCGTGAACCTGCCCGCCCTGGGCGAATCCGTCACCGAGGGCACCGTGACCCGCTGGCTCAAGGCCGTCGGCGACGAGGTCGCCGTCGACGAGCCTCTGGTGGAGGTCTCCACCGACAAGGTCGACACCGAGATCCCGTCCCCCGTGGCCGGCGTGCTCGAGGAGATCCTGGTCGAGGAGGACGACACGGTCGAGGTCGGCGCCCCGCTGGCCACGATCGGCGACGGCTCCGGCGGCGGCTCCGCCGACGCGTCAGAGGACGACGCCGCGGCCGAGGAGCCCGCCGTCGAGGAGGCCCAGCAGGACGACGCCCAGCAGGAGCCCGCCGGCGAGCCGGCTCCGGAGGAGCGCTCCACCACCGACCAGGGCTCGGACGAGGCCCCGTCGGCCGGTGGCGAGGCCTCCGAGGTCACCCTGCCCGCGCTGGGCGAGTCCGTGACCGAGGGCACCGTGACCCGCTGGCTGAAGTCCGTCGGCGACGAGGTCGAGGTCGACGAGCCGCTGCTCGAGGTCTCCACCGACAAGGTCGACACCGAGATCCCCTCCCCCGTGGCGGGCACCCTCCTGGAGATCCGTGCGGAGGAGGACGACACCGTCGAGGTGGGCGCCGTCCTCGCGCTCGTGGGCTCCGGCTCCGCCGGCGGCGGCTCCGCCCCGTCGGAGGGCTCCTCCGGCCAGGATGAGGCGTCCGCCGAAGAGATCGAGGACAAGGCGACCGAGGCCGAGGCCCCCGAGGAGACCGAGGAGGCCGCCGAGGACGCCGGCGCCGAGAAGGCGGAGAAGACGCCCGAGGCGTCCCCGTCCGAGGAGGCCTCCCGGCGCGAGTCCGCTGAGCGCGACTCCGCGCAGGGCGAGGCCGCCGAGACGCCCTCCGCCACCGAGCCCGGCCAGGGCTACGTGACCCCGCTGGTGCGCCGCCTGGCCCACCAGAACAACGTGGACCTGTCCACGGTCCGCGGCACGGGCGTCGGCGGACGCATCCGCAAGCAGGACGTGCTCGCCGCCGCGCTGGCCTCGCAGGCCGCCGCAGGCGGGTCCGAGGCTCCGGCCGAGCAGGCCTCCGAGGCGGCCGCCCCGACGTCGGCCCCGGCCGCTGCGTCCGCTCCGGCCGTGACCTCCTCGGTGGACCCCTCGGTCCGCGGCGAGGTGGAGAAGGCGCCGCGCATCCGCCAGGTCATCGCCCAGCGCATGCGCGAGTCCCTCGACCTGTCCACGCAGCTGACCCAGGTGCACGAGGTGGACGTCACCCGCATCGTGCAGCTGCGCAAGAAGGCCAAGGCCTCCTTCCAGCAGCAGGCGGGTGTGAACCTGACGTACCTGCCGTTCATCACCAAGGCGGTCGCCGAGGCCCTCAAGCAGCACCCCAAGCTGAACGCGTCGTTCTCCGAGGACAACAAGGAGATCACCTACCACGCGTCCGAGGACATCGCGATCGCCGTGGACACGGAGAAGGGGCTGCTGGTGCCCGTCATCAAGGACGCCGGCTCCCTGAACCTGACGGGCCTCGCCCAGAAGATCGCCGACGTGGCCGAGCGCACCCGCACGAACAAGATCTCGCCGGACGAGCTCTCGGGCGGCACGTTCTCGATCACGAACATCGGCTCGGTGGGCGCGCTGTTCGACACGCCGATCATCAACCAGCCGCAGGTCGCGATCCTGGGCACCGGTGCGATCGTGAAGCGTCCCATGGTGGTGACCGACGCGGACGGCAACGACTCGATCGCCATCCGCCACATGATGTACCTGTCGCTGACGTACGACCACCGCCTCGTCGACGGCGCCGACGCCGGCCGCTTCCTCCAGTCGCTCAAGCAGCGCCTCGAGGGCGGCGAGTTCGCGGCCGAGCTCGGCCTCTGACGGGAGGAGCCCCCATGGAGATCCTCTACAGCGTCCTGGTGGCGGTGCACATCATCGCCGCCGCCGCGATCGTGGGCGGCTGGTTCGCCCACTTCAAGAACCCGACCGTGACCGGTTCGCAGTGGTGGGGGTCGGTGGCGATGATCGGCTCCGGCACCGCACTGTTCGGCTGGGCCATGACCGGCGAGCCGGACCACATGAAGCTGGGGATCAAGTTCCTCATCGGCGTCATCGTGTTCGTCGCCGCGCTCCTGGGCCGCCGCAGGTCCAACCGCGGCGAGCTCGTGCCCACGGGCCTGGCCCACGCCGTCGGTGGCCTCGGCCTGATCAACATCCTGGTCGCCGTCCTCTGGCAGTGATCGGCCCACGCGGCTGACACCGCACCACGCCGCGGGCCCCGGGGAGCTTCTCCCCGGGGCCCGCGGCGTCCTCCCGTCTGGACCGCCGGCCTCCGGCGCTGGATCCGGGCCCGGGGTCAGCGCGGATCGACGGTCTCGACCCGCCACGTCCGACCCGCCGCGCCGCCGTCGCGCGCCTCGGGGTCCTCTCCGTGGCCGCCGCGCAGGACCAGCACGACCTCCTCGGCCGTCGCCTCCCGGTGGGCCGCCACGCGTCCGGCGCGGTCCAGCACGGTGTGGACCGACGTCCGGAGCACGGCGTCGACACGGAGCGCGTCGTCCCCGCTCCACCGGGCGGGACCGGCCTGCTCCACCGTCACCTCGAGGCCGGAGAAGGCGAAACCCTCGTCCGTCAGCCGGCGCAGCAGATCCCGGTCGTTCTCCCACGCCGGTCCCCCGGGCACCGCGTAGGCGTCCAGTCGCGCGGGCTCCGGGTCGGTGAGCGCGGCCGTCCGGGCCTGGCCGATCGCGGCCAGCGCCTCGCCCACGTCGACGGCGTCCGCCCCGGCGGCGTCCTCCCCGGAGGCGCCCGCGTCCGTCGCCCCAGCCGGCGTCCCGCTCTCCCGCGTCCCATCCGCCGGGAGGGCCGCGTCCACCGGGGTGCCGGTCGGCTCCGCACCCGCCGAATCCGGCGCCCCCTCCGCCGGCACCCCCTCCGCTGCCGAGCCCGGGGCAGTCGGCCACCACAGCCCGGCGGTGCCGCCGCCGATGGCCAGCGCGGTGGCCAGCCCTGCGGCCAGGAGGACGCCCCGGCGTGGCGCCGCCCCCCGTCGTCCCACGAGCGCGCGCCGTCCCGGACCCGCGCGTCGTCGGCGTCGCCGCGTGGGCGCGGAGCCCGGCAGCACCGTGGGCAGCAGATGCGCCACCTCGGCGGGGGCGGCCTCTCCGAGCGGGACCGGCTCCGGCCGGGCCGTCGCATACACGGCGGCGGCGGCCTCCTCCGCGCTCGGCCGCGCCGCCGGGTCCGGGGAGAGCGCCGCATCGAGCAGCAGCGCGAGCTCGGGGGATGCTTCGGGAACCAGGACGGGCAGCGGCGCCCGATGCCCGGCGGCCCCCGGCGCGCGACCGGTGAGCGCGTACCAGCCCAGGGCGGCCCACGCGTGGACGTCACTCGGCGCTCCCACCGCGGGGGACGCCTCCGGTTCCGCCCCGGCCCCCTGCACCGCGGCGAGCGCCTCGGGGGCCGCGAAGCCCGGCGTCGCCCCGGCCCCCGACGCCCCGCCGACCACGCGGGCGACGCCGAGGTCGGCGAGGGCCGGGCTGCCGTCGACGCCGAACAGGACGTTCGCCGGGGACACGTCGCCGTGCACCACCCCCTCGCGGTGGAGGCACGCGAGAGCCTGCGCGATCGGGACGAGCACGGTGACAGCCTGCCCCGGGCTCAGGGGGCCGACCCGCTGCACCATGTCCTGCAGCGTGCCGGCCGCGCGGTGCTCGGTGAGGACCCCGAGGCCCCGGTCCGTCTCCACCGCGCCGAGCACGCGCAGCAGATGGGGATGTGCGACCCGTCCGGCCTGCGCCTCCGCCGCCAGGGCGTCCGGCGCGGCGCCGGCGCCGGGCACCTTCAGGGCGGCCCGGACGCCCCGGCCGTCCTCGACGAGCCAGACCTCCGCCTGGGCGCCCGCGCCGAGCAGCCGGACGGGTGCCCAGCCCGGGGCGCGCGGCGAAGCCGTGCCCAGCTCCGACGTCTTCTCCGGTTCCGTCTCCGGCCCGCCGCCGACGCGTCCCGCCGCGCCGCCGTCCGCCTCGTCCCAGTCCCGCATCCGGCTCCCCTCTCCGCCGCGCCGTCCGTTCCATCCCAGGGTGCCGCATGTCCCCGGGCGTCACGGCGGTTGTCCACAGGTCCGGGCCCGAGGACTACAGTGGACGTCATGCCCGAGACCCTTCTGCCGCCCCTGCGCGTGCTCGGCCTGGCGCCCGACCTGGTGGACTACCACGCCGCCTGGGACGCCCAACGCGCCCTGCACGCGGACGTCGTCGCCGGCCGCTCCGACGGCGAGTTCCTCCTCCTGGAGCACGAGGCCGTCTACACGGCCGGTCGCCGCACCGAGGACGCCGAGCGCCCCACGGACGGCGCCCCCGTCGTGGACGTGGACCGCGGCGGCAAGATCACATGGCACGGCCCGGGCCAGCTGGTCGGCTACCCCGTGGTCCGGCTGCGCGACCGTGCCCACGTCAAGGACTACGTCTGGTTCCTCGAGGAGCTGCTGATCCGCACCGCCGCCGAGTTCGGCGTCACGGCCGTCCGCGTGGACGGGCGGGCGGGCATCTGGGTCCTCGCGGACCGGGACGACGACGGCACGGCCCGCCCGGACCGCAAGGTCGGCGCCATCGGCCTGTCCATCCACGACGGCGTCTCCATGCACGGCTTCGCGCTGAACTGCTCCAACTCCCTGGCCCCCTACGAGGGGATCATCGCGTGCGGCATCACGGACGCCGCCACCACCACCCTGTCGGTCGAGACGGGCCGGACCATCACGCCGGCCGACGTCGTCCCGGTGCTCACCCGTCATCTGGACGAGCTCGGGCCGGCGTACATCGCCGTCACCCCCACGGAAGGAATCCCCGCATGAGCCTCGCCCCCGAAGGACGCCGCCTGCTGCGCGTGGAGGCGCGCAACGCCGAGGTGCCCGTCGAGCGCAAGCCCGAGTGGATCAAGGCCAAGGTCCACATGGGCCCCGAGTACATCGGCCTGAAGAACAAGGTCAAGTCCGCCGGCCTGCACACCGTGTGCGAGGAGGCCGGCTGCCCCAACATCTTCGAGTGCTGGGAGGACCGCGAGGCCACGTTCCTCATCGGCGGCGACATCTGCACCCGCCGGTGTGACTTCTGCGACATCACCTCCGGCAAGCCGCGTCCCCTGGACATGGAGGAGCCGCAGAAGGTCGCCGAGAACATCCGCGAGATGGACCTGCGGTACGCCACCGTCACGGGCGTGGCCCGTGACGACCAGAAGGACGGCGCGGCGTGGCTCTACGCGGAGACCATCCGCCGCATCCACGCTCTCAACCCGGGGACCGGCGTCGAGATCCTGCCGCCGGACTTCGGCGCGGTGCCGGAGCTCGTCCAGCAGGTGTTCGACGCGCGGCCCGAGGTGTTCGCGCACAACCTGGAGACGGTGCCGCGCATCTTCAAGCGCATCCGCCCGGCCTTCACGTACGAGAAGTCCCTCAAGGTGCTCACGATGGCCAAGGCCGACGGGCTCGTCACCAAGTCCAACCTCATCCTCGGCATGGGCGAGGAGGACCACGAGATCGACCAGGCCCTGGTGGACCTGCACGAGGCCGGCTGCGACATCATCACGATCACGCAGTACGTGCGGCCCTCGAAGCTCCACCACCCCATCGACCGCTGGGTGAAGCCGCAGGAGTTCGTCCAGTGGTCCCAGCGCGCCGAGGAGATCGGCTTCCAGGGCGTCATGGCGGGCCCGCTGGTGCGCTCGTCGTACCGCGCCGGCAAGCTCTACGCACAGGCCATGCAGCGCCTCGGCCGGGCCCTGCCGGAGAACCTGGCGCACCTGGCCGGGGAGAAGACCGCCCGCCAGGAGGCCTCCGCCGTCGTCGCCCAGATGTCCTGAGCCGCCCGACTAGACTGGACCCCGTCATGACGAAGAACAGCCAGACCCCCGCGTCCTCCTCCGGCTCCACCTCCGCCGCGCTCAAGGAGGTCAAGGCCATGCAGCGCGAGCGCCGCCGCCGCGAGAAGGAGCAGACGAAGGCCCAGCGCCGGGACAAGCGCGCCGCGAAGGGCCCGGGCGTGATCTCCCAGCTCAAGCAGGCGTACGCCATGACCAAGGCGCACGACCCCAAGGTCGGTCTGTGGATGCTGCTGGCCTTCCTGGGAGCCCTCGTCGTCGGTCTCGTCATCGGCCTGCTGCTGGACAACTGGATCACGTGGCTGCTCATCGCGATCCCGTTCGGTGTGCTCGCCGCCGTCGTCATCCTGAACCGGAAGGCGCGCCGCGCCGGGTTCGCCCAGCTCGAGGGCCGACCCGGCGCCGCCGGCGCCGCGCTCTCCACGCTGGGCCGCGGCTGGATCGTGCCCGAGCAGCCGGCCGCCGTGAATCCGAAGACCCAGGACCTCGTCTACCGCGCCGTGGGCCGGCCGGGCGTGGTGCTGGTGACGGAGGGCCCCTCCCCCCGCGTCGCCGCGCTGGTGGGCAAGGAGGAGAAGGCCATGCGCCGCTTCCTGCCCGGCGTGCCCGTCACCGTGGTGGAGTCCGGCAACGGCCAGGGCCAGGTCCCGCTGCACGAGCTGCCCGGCACGCTCAAGGGCATGAAGAAGGCCCTCACGGCGCAGGAGGTCCAGGCCGTGGACAAGCGTCTGACCGCGCTGAACACCAACCGGCTGCCCATCCCCAAGGGCGTCGACCCGAACAAGGTGCGCCCGAGCCGCCGCGCGATGCGCGGCCGCTGAACCGGCCGCACACGACAGGGGCGCCCCGCCGATGCACGGCGGGGCGCCCCTGTCATGTGGGGTGGGACGGTCACATGCGGATCTCGACGGTGTCCGCGAGCTTGTCGTGCATGCCGCGCCCGTCCGGCCCGACGACAACGGCCGGCAGCACGAGGCACAGCAGCACTGTGCGCAGGAGGATCCGGGGCAGGCCGGCCGGGCGGCCGCCGACGCGGACGACCTGGATGCGACACACGGCCTTGCCCACCGTGGTGGCCAGCAGGGTGAGCCCGAGGACGTGCATCGTGGCGAACACGAGGAGGGTGGCGATCGCGTCGCCGTCGAAGGCCAGCCACGAGATGCCCAGCGCGATGAACCAGTCGAGGACGAGGGCGCCCATGCGGCGGGCCGCCGTCGCCATGGAGGCCGGACCCCGCTCCGGCAGGCCGAGCAGGTCCCCCGGCCAGCGGCCGCCCGCGCGGCCCCCGCCGGGACCGTCTACCCAGCCGGCCAGGTCGCGGCGCGTGATCAGCGGCTCCGCTCGGCCGGTCGTCTCGGTGCGGTCCTGGGGGTCGGGTGCTCTGCGTGCCACCCCACCAGCGTAGTGCGCGGCCACGGCACGCGCGCCGGTCTGGCGGGACCGCGCCGGGCGCGTAGTGTAGAGGCGTCCGCCGTCGCAGGCGTCGCCGCCACACACAGGAAGGCCAGGAGCGAACCATGTTCACCTCCCCCCAGGAAGTCCTCACGTACATCAGGGAAGAGGGGGTCGAGTTCGTCGACGTCCGCTTCACCGACCTCCCCGGGCTGCAGCACCACTTCAACGTGCCCGCCTCGAGCGTCGACGAGGACTTCTTCGTCACTGGCCAGCTCTTCGACGGCTCCTCGATCCGCGGCTTCGCCGGCCTGGCGGACTCGGACATGCAGCTCATCCCGGACGTGGCGACCGCCTTCGTGGACCCGTTCCGGATCCGCAAGACCCTCGTGATGAACTTCTCCATCGTCAACCCCCGCTCCGGCGAGCCGTACCCGCGCGATCCCCGCGGCGTCGCTCAGCGCGCGGAGGCCTACCTCGCCGCCTCCGGCATCGCGGACACGGCCTTCTTCGCCCCCGAGGCCGAGTTCTACGTGTTCGAGGACGTGCGCTACTCCTCCCGCCCGAACCACGCCTTCTACGCGGTGGACTCCGACGAGGCCTGGTGGAACACGGCCCGCGAGGAGGTCGGCGGCAACCTGGGCAACAAGATCCGTCAGGGCGGCGGCTACTTCCCCGTCTCCCCCATCGACAAGCAGGCGGACCTGCGCGACGAGATGTGCGCCGTCCTCGCCGAGGTCGGGCTCACCGTGGAGCGCTCGCACCACGAGGTGGGCGCGCCCGGCCAGGCCGAGATCAACTACCGGTTCAACACCCTCACGCATTCGGCGGACGACCTGCAGAAGTTCAAGTACGTCATCAAGAACGTGGCGGAGCAGTTCGGCAAGACCGTCACCTTCATGCCGAAGCCGGTGTTCGACGACGGCGGCTCCGGCATGCACTGCCACCAGTCCCTGTGGACCGACGGGGAGCCGCTGTTCTACGACGAGAAGGGCTATGCCAACCTCTCGGACACGGCCCGGTGGTACATCGGCGGCCTGCTCAAGCACGCCTCCGCCGTCCTCGCCTTCACCAACCCGACGGTGAACTCCTACCGCCGCCTCGTCCCGGGCTTCGAGGCGCCGGTCTCGATGGTCTACTCCCAGGGCAACCGCTCCGCGGGCATCCGCATCCCGATCACCGGCTCCAACCCGAAGGCCAAGCGCATCGAGTTCCGCGCCCCGGACGCCTCGGGCAACCCGTACCTGGGCTTCGCGGCCCAGCTGATGGCGGGCCTGGACGGCATCCGCAACCGCATCGAGCCGGCCGAGCCCATCGACAAGGACCTCTACGAGCTCCCGCCGGAGGAGGCCAAGGACATCCAGAAGGCCCCGGCCAGCCTCGAGGAGGCCCTGCGCGCGCTGGAGGAGGACCACGAGTTCCTCCTCGAGGGCGACGTGTTCACCGAGGACCTGATCCAGACCTGGATCGCCTACAAGCGCGAGAAGGAGGTCGCGCCGCTGGCCCAGCGGCCGAACCCGCTCGAGTTCGAGCTCTACTACTCGGTCTGACCCCGCCGCGGACCCCACGACGGCCGCCCGTCACCCACGCCGGAGGCGGGCGGCCGTCGTCGTGCCCGGCCGCGGAATAGTCCGGGGCCGGTCGGCGCTGGATCTGTGGAGACCTCCGCCCGGGCGGCCGGGCGGCCCCGCAGACCAGGAGCACCATGACCGAGCACACCGCCCCCACCCCCCTGCCGTTGTCCCTGCTGGACCTCGCCCTCGTCCGCGACGGCGTCCCTATGGGTGAGGCCTTCGCCGAATCCGTGGAGCAGGCACGCGCCGCCGAGGCCGCCGGCTTCCGGCGCGTCTGGTACGCGGAGCACCACAACATGCCCTCCATCGCCTCCTCGGCCACGGCCGTGCTCATCGCGCACGTGGCCGCGCACACCGACACGATCCGCCTCGGCTCCGGCGGCGTCATGCTGCCCAACCACTCGCCGCTGGTGATCGCCGAGCAGTTCGGCACGCTGGCCGAGCTGCATCCCGGCCGCATCGACCTGGGCCTGGGACGCGCCCCCGGCACCGACCAGCGGACGCTGCAGGCGCTGCGCCGGGAGCCGTCGGCGGCCGAGCGCTTCCCGCAGGACGTGCTCGAGCTGCAGGGCTATCTCACCGGCCAGAGCCGGATCCCGGGCATCGACGCCTACCCCGGCAAGGGCACCGACGTGCCGCTGTACATCCTCGGCTCCTCGGCGTTCGGCGCCCAGCTGGCCGCGCAGCTCGGCCTGGGCTACGCGTTCGCGAGCCACTTCGCACCGCAGATGCTCGAGCATGCGGCGCGCCTGTACCGGGAGCACTTCGAGCCCTCCGAGGCCCTCGCGGAGCCGCACTTCATCGCGGCGGCCAACGTGATCGCCGCGGACACCGAGGAGGTGGCCGAGCGGGAGTGGCAGGCCGCGCAGCGGGCGCGCATCCGGATGATGCTCGGCCGGGGCCGCACCCTCACCGACGACGAGGTCGAGATGCTGCTGCACTCCCCCGCCGGCCAGCAGGTGCTCGGGATGCTCGAGTGCACGGCCGTGGGCACCGGCCCCACGACGGCGGCATGGCTGCAGGACTTCGCGGCGCGGGTCCAGGCGGACGAGCTGATCGTGACCACGGCCGCGCCGGACCCCGCCGTGCGGCGTCGCACCCTGGAGCTGCTCGGGGAGCATGTCGTGCGCGCCTGAGCCGGCGCTCGCGGCAGCGAACCGCGGCCGGCCCGACACCCCGTGGGGGTGGCGGGCCGGCGTCGTTCAGAGCCCGTAGAACCGGGTCTCGAACACCTGACGGGCCAGGCGGGTCACCCGCAGGTAGCGCTCCTCGAGCTCCCCGCCGGCCGTGCCCACCCCGCTGAGGCGGGCCACGGCCTCGAGGTCGCGCATGTTCGTGGGCAGCACGTCCGAGACCTTGCCCGTCCACAGCAGCAGGGCGGCGCGGATCCGGGTGGCCAGCAGCCAGGCCTCTTCGAGGACGGCGACCTCGGACTCGGACAGCAGGTCGTGCCGGGCGAGCGCCCGCAGCGCCGGCAGCGTGCCGGTCACGCGCAGGTCCTCGATCTGACCGGCGTGCTTGAGCTGCAGCGACTGCACGAGCCACTCGACGTCCGAGAGCCCCCCGCGCCCGAGCTTGACGTGCCGCGCCGGGTCCGCCCCGCGGGGCAGCCGCTCGGCCTCCACGCGGGCCTTGATCCGGCGGATCTCCCGGGCGCCGGCGGCCGAGAGGTCCTGCGCGTAGCGGACGCCGTCGGCCCAGCGGCGGAAGTCGGTGGCCAGGTCGTCGTCGCCGGCCAGGGGGCGGGCGCGCAGCAGCGCCTGCCGCTCCCACACCTCGGCCCAGCGGCCGTAGTACTCCCGGTACGAGTCCAGGGTGCGCACCAGGGGCCCCTGGCGTCCCTCGGGTCGCAAGCCGGCGTCCACCTCGAGCCGCCGCTCCCCGGGCAGCGGCGGCGCGGCGGGCTTCTGCAGGAGGGCCATGAGCGTGCGGACGACCTCCTCAGCCTGCTCGCGCGCCCGCTCCTCCTCCGCGCCGGGGCGGGGCCGATGCACGAACAGGGCGTCCAGGTCCGAGCCGTAGGTGATCTCCCGCCCGCCCTGGCGGCCCATCGCCACCACGAGCACGTCGGTGAGGGGCTCGGCGTCCCCGACGACGGCCCGCCACGCGACCCGCAGGGCGCCGACCACCGTCACCTGGTCGATGTCCGCGAGCGCCCCGCAGACGGATTCCAGGTCCAGCAGGCCGGACATGTCGGCCAGGGCGACACGCAACGTCTCGCTGCGCCGCACCTGCCGCACGTGGCGCACGGCCGCGGGGGCCTCCTCCGCGGCCACGCGGCGGTCGAGCCGCGCGTCGACCTGGCGCCACAGCTGGATCGCGCCCCGGGGGTCGAGCTCCCGGTCGTCGCCCACCCAGGCCACGGCCTCGGGCGAGTGCTCGAGCAGGTCCCCCACGAACCGGGAGCCGGACAGGACCAGGCACAGCCGCCGGGCGGCGTCCGAGGAGTCGCGGAGCATCCGCAGATACCAGGCCGTGCCGCCGAGCGACTCGGAGAGCCGGCGGAAGGCGAGCAGACCGCCGTCGGGGTCGGCGCCCCGCGCGAACCAGCCGAGCATGGCCGGCAGCAGCTGCCGCTGGACCGCGGCCCGACGCGAGACACCCTGGGTGAGGGCCTCAATGTGCCGCAGGGCGCCCTGCGGGTCGCGGTAGCCCAGCGCCGCCAGACGGTCGCGGACGGCCTCCGCGGACAGCCGCACATCCTCGGCGGACAGGGCGGCCGTCGTCGACAGCAGCGGCCGGTAGAACACGGTCTCGTGGAGACCGCGCACGGCGCGGCGCACGCGCGTGAACTCGGCCTGGAGGTCCTCGCCGGTGGCGGGGCCCCGGTCCGCGGCGCCGCGCATCGACCGGGCGACGACGCGGCGGGACTCCTCCTTGACCGGCATCAGGTGGGTGCGCCGCAGGTGCACGAGCTGGATGCGGTGCTCGAGGGTGCGCAGCCAGCGGTAGTGCTCGTCGAACGCCCGTGCGTCGCGCGTGGCGACGTAGGAGGCGGCGTGCAGCGCCCGCACCGCGTCGAGCGTGCCGCGCACCCGCAGCGACTCGTCCGCACGGCCGTGCACGAGCTGGAGCAGCTGGGCCGTGAACTCGACGTCGCGCAGACCCCCGGGCCCGAGCTTGATCTCCCGCTCGCGCTCCGCGGGGGCGAGGGTGTCCAGGACCCGGGCGCGCATGGCCCGGACGGACTCGACGAACCCGTCGCGCGAGGAGGACTCCCACACCCGGGGCCAGATCTCCGCGATGTAGCGCTCGCCGAGCTGGGGCGAGCCCGCGAACGGCCGGGCCTTGAGCAGGGCCTGGAACTCCCAGCCGTGGGCCCACCGGCGGTAGTACTCGGCGTGGGACTCCACGGTGCGGCTCAGGGCGCCGTCCTTGCCCTCGGGACGCAGGTTGGCGTCGACCTCCCACAGTCCCGGCTCGGGGGCTGCGCCCTGGATCACGCGGCCGATGCCCGCGGCCAGCTCGGCCGCGAGCGCGGCGGCGCGCGGCCCGTCGGGAGCCTCGGCGTCGGAGTCCGCGCCGTCCGCGGCCTCGCGGACGGCGTGGGCGAACACGACGTCCACGTCGGAGACGTAGTTGAGCTCACCGGCGCCGCACTTGCCCATGCCGATCACGGCGAGGTCCAGGCGGTCCACCACGGGGCCCTCCCGCTCGGTCAGGACGGCCCGTGAGACGGCGAGCGCCGCGTCCACGGCGGCGCCGGCCAGGTCCGCGAGCCAGCGGCCCACCGAGGGCATGGCCGCCGTGGGCTCGGCGGAGTCGAGATCGCGCAGGGCGATCGCGGCCAACTGGCGGCGGTAGGCGCGGCGCAGGGCGACGGCGGCGTCCTTGCCGGTGACGGTGGCGACGGGGCGGTCGGCGTCCGGGTCGGCGCCCACCGCGTCCAGGAGCAGGCCGCGCAGGGTGGCGGACGCATCACCCCAGGGCTCGCCGTCGGCCGGGTCGGGCTGGGCGAGGGCGGGCGCGGTGGCGGCGGCCGCGTCCGGGTCGAGGACGAGGTCCAGGTGCTCGGGGCGGCGGATGAGGAACTCGCCGAGGGCTTCGGAGGCGCCGAGCAGCCGCAGGAGGCGGGCCGTCGTCTCGGGGTCCCGGAGGGCGTGGTGGACGCGGGGCTCGCGCTCGGCCAGGCGCACCCACAGCAGCAGGGCCCGGTCGGGATCGGCGGCGTGGCCGAGGAGCTCGACGAGGGGACGCACGTCCACGCCCTCGAACTCGGGCGAGGTGAGCAGCGTCTGCACGCGGCCGGCGTCGGCGACCCCGGCGTGCGCGAGGGTGCGGCGGTCTGGGACGGCGGGCAGCGCGCCGGTGGCGGGCAGGGAGGTCACGGGCGCCCGTCTCAGAGGCCGGAGAGGTAGCGGCGGAGCTCGTACGGGGTGACCTCCACGCGGTAGTCGTCCCATTCCTGCCGCTTGTTGCGCAGGAGGGCGTCGAAGACGTGCTCGCCCAGCACGGACGCCACGAACTCGGACTCCTCGGCGGCGCGCAGGGCGTCGTGCAGGGTGCCGGGCAGGGGGACGTGGCCGAGCACGCGCCGCTCGTGGGTGGTCAGCGCGCTGATGTCCTCGGCGGCGGCCTCGGGCAGCTCGTAGCCCTCCTCGATGCCCTTGAGCCCGGCCGCGATCAGCAGGGCGTAGGCGAGGTACGGGTTGGCCGAGGCGTCGATGCCGCGGTACTCGATGCGGGCCGAGCCGGCCTTGTCCGGCTTGTACAGGGGCACGCGCACGAGGGCGGAGCGGTTGTTGTGCCCCCACGAGGTGTACGACGGGGCCTCTCCCCCGCCCCAGAGGCGCTTGTAGGAGTTGACGAACTGGTGGGTCACCGCGGTGATCTCCACGGAGTGGCGCAGCAGGCCCGCGATGAACCGGCGGCCCGTGACGGAGAGCCGGAACTCGTCCGCCGGGTCGTAGAACGCGTTCGCGTCACCCTCGAAGAGGGAGAAGTGGGTGTGCATGCCGGAGCCCGGGTGGTGGGAGAACGGCTTGGGCATGAACGTGGCGTACGTGCCCTGGGCGGCGGCGACCTCCTTGACGACGGTCCGGAACGTCATCACGTTGTCCGCCGTCGTGAGCGCGTCCGCCGCGCGCAGGTCGATCTCGTTCTGGCCGGGGCCGTTCTCGTGATGGCTGAACTCGACGGAGATGCCCATGCCCTCGAGGAGGCTGACGGCGTCGCGGCGGAAGTCGGCCGCGTCGGAGCCGGGCACGTTGTCGAAGTAGCCCGCGCGGTCCACGGGCACCGGCTCCCCGTCCGGGCCGGGCTGGTCGGACTGCAGGAGGTAGAACTCGATCTCCGGGTGGGTGAAGCACGTGAAGCCCCGGTCCGCGGCCCGGTCCAGCACGCGGCGCAGCACGTGCCGCGGGTCGGCGGGGGCGGGGCGGCCGTCCGGGGTGCGCACGTCGCAGAACATCCGGGAGCTCTGTCCCTGGTCGCCGCGCCACGGCAGGATCTGGAAGGTCGAGGGGTCGGGCTGCAGCAGCATGTCCGACTCGGAGATGCGGGTGTATCCGTCGATCGAGGAGCCGTCGAAGCCCAGGCCCTCCGTGAAGGCGTTCTCCACCTCGGCCGGAGACAGGGCCACCGACTTCAGCGTGCCGATCACGTCCGTGAACCAGAGCCGGACGAACCTGACGTCCCGGTCCTCGATGGTGCGGAGCACGAAGTCCTGCTGTCGATCCATGCCGCCACTCTAGACGCGCCGCGTAGACTCCGGCCCATGTCCGCTCCCCAGTCCCCCCGGCAGCCTGACGACACCGCCCCCTACGGTCCGCCCGCCCCGTCCCGGTACCGGACGGTCCACCTGCAGCGGGCCAAGGACGAGGGCCGGCGCTTCGCGATGCTCACCACCTACGACGCGATGACGGCGGCGCTGTTCGACGAGGCCGGCGTCGAGGTGCTGCTCGTGGGCGACTCGGTGGGCAACACCGTGCTGGGCCACCCCACCACCCTGCCGGTCACCCTGGACCAGATGATCCTGTTCACCCAGGCCGTGGTGCGCGGTGCCGAGCGTGCCCTCGTGGTCGCGGACCTGCCCTTCGGGTCGTACGAGGCCTCCCCGCGGCAGGCCGTCGAGTCGGCCGTCCGCCTCGTGAAGGAGTCCGGCGCGCACGCCGTCAAGGTGGAGGGGGACGAGCGCTTCGCCGAGCACGTGGCCGCGATGACGGCCGCCGGCGTCGCGGTCATGGCCCACATCGGCTTCACCCCGCAGTCCGAGCATGTGCTCGGCGGCTACCGGGTGCAGGGCCGCGGCGCGGGGGCGGCCGAGCGGATGACGACGTCGGCCCGGGCCCTCGAGGCCGCGGGGGCGTTCGCCGTGCTGATGGAGATGGTCCCCTCGGACGTCGCCGCCGCCGTCGACGCCGCGCTGCGTGTGCCCACCGTGGGCATCGGCGCGGGCCCGGGCACCACGGGCCAGGTGCTCGTGTGGCAGGACATGCTCGGCCTGCGCGAGGGCCGCGTGCCCCGGTTCGTCCGTCAGTACGCCCGCCTGCACGAGGTCGTGGGCGAGGCGGTCCGGGCCTATCGCGCGGACGTGCTCGACGGCGCGTTCCCGGCCCCGGAGCACGGCTTCGAGGGCTGAACCCGCCCCGTGAGACGACCGGGCCCCCGTCCGAGGGACGGGGGCCCGGCGTCGTCCGGCGCCGCGGTCAGGAGGCGTCGTCGACGGGACGGCTGTCCCAGTCGTCGTCGCGCTCGTCCTCGGCGTCGGCGGCCTCGTTGTTCGCCCGCACGCGGTCCATCGCGGCCTGGGCCTCCTCACGGGTGCCGAACGGGCCCAGCAGCTGGGACCAGTCCGACTGGGCGCCCACCTCCACCTGACGCGTGTTGACGTTGTACCAGAACTCGCTCGTCTCGGTCATGGGGGCCACAGTAGCCGGGCCGATAGGCTGGAGGACATGTCCCAGCGTCAGAACTCCGCCGCCCCGTCCAGCCACAACGGTCCCCGCCCCGCGGGCCCCACCGCGCCGGAGCCCGGGTCGCTCGCCCCCGTCGGCACCCTGACGCCCGGGGCCCCGTCCCCCGCCCCGCCCGTGCCGGTCGCGATCCCGCGCCCCGAGTACGTCGGCAAGGCCACCCCGGACGAGGGCAACGCCTCGGACGTCTACGACGCCGCCGGCGTCGAGCGGATCCGCGCCGCCGGCCGCCTGGCCGCGCAGGCCATGGAGCACACCGCCGCCCACATCCGCCCGGGCGTCACCACGGACGAGCTGGACCGGATCGCGCACGCCTTCCTCGTGGAGCGCGGCGCCTACCCGTCCTGCCTCGGCTACCGCGGCTTCCCGCGGTCCATCTGCACCTCGATCAACGAGGTCATCTGCCACGGCATCCCGGACGGCACCGTCCTGGAGGACGGGGACATCGTCAACCTGGACATCACCGCGTACCTGGACGGCGTCCACGGGGACCACAACCGCACCTACCTGGTCGGCGACGTGGACGAGGAGTCCCGTCTGCTCGTCGAGCGCACCGAGGAGGCCCTGCGCCGCGGCATCCGCGCCGTGAAGCCCGGCCGTCAGGTCAACGTGATCGGCCGCGCCATCGAGTCCTACGCCAAGCGCTTCGGCTACGGCGTGGTGCGCGACTTCATCGGCCACGGCGTGGGCGTGGACTTCCACTCCGGCCTCGTGATCCCCCACTACGACGCGGCCCCGGCCCACGACCGCCTGCTCGTGCCCGGCATGGTGTTCACCATCGAGCCGATGCTCACGCTCGGCACGATCGAGTGGGACCAGTGGGACGACGGCTGGACCGTGGTGACCCGCGACCGCCGTCGCACCGCGCAGTTCGAGCACACGATCGTGGTCACGGACGACGGCGCGGAGATTCTCACGCTGCCGTGACCCGGCACTAAGCTGGGGGCCGTGACGACGCACACCAGCACCGCCCAGCGCTCCTCCAAGTACCCCACGACGATCGGCATCGACGTCGGGGGGACCGGCATGAAGGGCGGCCTGGTCCGCCTCGGGTCGGGGCCGAAGGCGGGCACCCTGCGCGGGGACCGCTTCCGCATCCCCACGCCGCAGCCGGCCATGCCCGAGCCCGTGGCGGCGACCCTGGCGGCCATCACCGCCGAGCTCGACGGGCGCGAGAAGGCGCCGAAGCCCTCCGCCCCGCTCGGCGTGTGCTTCCCCTCGATCGTCAAGGACGGGGTGTGCCTGTCCGCGAACAACATCGACCACTCGTGGATCGGCACGGACCTGCGCGGCACGTTCGAGGAGCACCTGCGCCGCCCCGTGACCGTGGTCAACGACGCCGACGCGGCCGGCCTCGCGGAGGCCCGCTACGGGGCCGGGCGGGGCGTGCGCGGCCTGGTGCACGTGATCACGCTCGGGACCGGCATCGGCGGCGCGATGATCCACGACGGCGTGCTCGTCCCGAACTTCGAGGTCGGCTCGCTGGAGCTCGACGGCGTGATGGCCGAGTCGCGCGCCTCCGCGAAGGCCCGGGAGCGCGATCAGCTCAGCTGGGCCGAGTACGCCGAGCGACTGCAGCGCTTCTTCTCCCACGTGGAGCGGATCTTCTCGCCCGACCTGTTCATCGTCGGCGGCGGCATCTCGAAGCGGCCGGACGACTACCTGCCGCTGCTGCGCCTGCGCACCCCGATCGTCCCGGCCCAGCTGCAGAACAACGCGGGCATCGTGGGCGCCGCCCTGGCCGCGCACGGCTCGCTCGCCGACGGCAACTGAGGGCGCAGACACCGAGGGCGGTTCCGGCTTCCCCTCCGGAACCGCCCTCGGCAGTCTTGCCGGGCCGACCGCGGTCGGCCCGGGGATCACTGTAGCGTCTGGCGGCCGTGCGCACCACTGCACCGTCGATCCCGGCGGCGCCGTCGCATCGGCCCAGGTCAGCGGGTGAACAGCCGCGGCTGCACGGCGGGACGGCCGCGGTCGTCCCCGTCACCGGCCCGGAGCTCCGCGATGGCCTCCTCGAAGTCGTCGAGGGACTCGAAGTCCCGGTAGACGGAGGCGAAGCGCAGGAAGGCCACCTGGTCGAGACGGCGCAGCGGATCGAGGATGGCCAGGCCGACGTCGTGGGCGTCCACCTCGGCGTTGCCCGTGGCACGGACCGTCTCCTCGACCTCCTGGGCGAGCATGGCCAGGTCGTCGCTCGTCACCGGCCGCCCCTGGCACGCCTTCCGGACGCCGTTGATCACCTTGGAGCGGTCGAACGGCTCCGCCACCCCGGAGCGCTTGACGACGGTCAGGGCGGTGGTCTCCATGGTGGTGAACCGCTTGCCGCAGGCCTGACACTGCCGACGCCGGCGGATGGCGGAGCCGTCGTCGAGGGAGCGCGAGTCGACCACGCGCGAGTCCTCATGGCGGCAGAACGGGCAGTGCATCAGCTCTCTCCTCCTGGGCGGGGCACTCCCATGCTACGTCCGCTCAGCCGAGGCAGGCCGGACCCAACAGGATCTTGAGGTCGCCGAACAGCGCCGGGTTCGGGCTCACCCGGAACTGCGGGCCCAGCTGGAACTCCTGCGTGTCACGCTGGCCCACCAGGGACAGCCGCACCTCCGAGGAGCCCTCGTGGGTGCGCAGCACGTCCGCCAGCTGGCCCATGACCTGCTCCGTGGCCTTGAACGCGGGCAGCGTGATCCGCACGGGGCCGCCGGGGCCGTCCGAGAGCTCCGGGATGGTCAGCTCCATCGCGGACAGGGACACCGACCCGTCGTCCCGGCGCTGCACCCTGCCCTTGACGGCGACGACGAGGTCCTCGGCCAGCATCATCGCGATGGGCGCATACACCTGGCCGAAGAACATGACGTCCATCGAGCCGCCGAGGTCCTCGATCTCGCAGCGCGCGTACGCGTTGCCCGAGGACTTGGCGATGCGACGCTCGAGCGTGGTGATCAGGCCCGCGATGGTGACGATCGCGCCGTCCGCGGGCCCGTCGTCGTCGAGGACCCGGGTGATCTGGACGTCGGCGTGCTGGGCCAGGACGCCGTCGAGGCCCTGCAGCGGATGGTCGGACACGTACAGGCCCAGCATCTCGCGCTCGAACGCGAGCTTCTCCTTCTTGGCCCACTCCGGCAGGTCCGGGACGGCGACGCCGTCCGCGGCGTCGGAGTCGTCCTCGTCGCCGCCGCCGAGCGCGAACAGGTCGAAGGTGAACTCGCCGTGATCCTCCTTGCGCTTCTGCGCCACGGTGGCGTCCACGGCCTCCTCGTGCACGGCCAGCAGGGCGCGGCGGGCGTAGCCGAGGGAGTCGAAGGCACCGGCCTTGATCATGGACTCGATGGTGCGCTTGTTGCACACCACGAGCGGCACCTTCGCCAGGAAGTCGCCGAAGCCCGTGTACGAGCCCTTGTCCTCGCGCCCCTGGACCATGCCCTTGACCACGTTGGCGCCCACGTTGCGGACGGCGCCCATGCCGAAGCGGATGTCCCGGCCGACGGGGGTGAAGGTCAGGTGGGACTCGTTCACGTCCGGGGGCAGCACGGTGATGCCCATGTGGCGGCACTCGTTGAGGTACATGGCCAGCTTGTCCTTGTCGTCGCCCACCGAGGTGAGCAGCGCCGCCATGTACTCCGCCGGGTAGTGCGCCTTGAGGTAGGCCGTCCAGTAGGAGACCAGGCCGTAGGCGGCCGAGTGCGCCTTGTTGAACGCGTAGTCCGAGAAGGGCAGCAGGATGTCCCACAGGGCCTTCACCGCGGCCTCCGAGTAGCCGCGGTCCAGCATGCCCTGGTGGAACGCCTCGTACTGCTTGTCCAGCTCCGACTTCTTCTTCTTGCCCATCGCCCGGCGCAGGATGTCGGCCTGGCCGAGCGAGTAGCCCGCCACCTTCTGGGCGATCGCCATGACCTGCTCCTGGTACACGATCAGGCCGTAGGTGGTGTCCAGGATCTCCCGCAGCGGCTCCTCCAGCTCCGGGTGGATCGGGGTGATCTCCTGCTGCCCGTTCTTGCGCAGCGCGTAGTTGGTGTGCGAGTTCGCGCCCATGGGGCCGGGGCGGTACAGGGCGATGGTCGCCGAGATGTCCTCGAAGTTGTCCGGGCGCATCATCTTCAGCAGCGAGCGCATGGGGCCGCCGTCGAGCTGGAACACGCCGAGGGTGTCGCCGCGGGCCAGCAGCTCGTAGGCCGCCGGGTCGTCCACGTCGAGGGTCTCCAGGTCCAGGTCCACGCCCTGGTTCGCCTTCACGTTCTCGAGCGCGTCCGAGATGATCGTGAGGTTGCGCAGCCCCAGGAAGTCCATCTTGATCAGGCCCAGGGACTCCGCCATCGGGTAGTCGAACTGGGTGATGACCTGGCCGTCCTGCAGGCGGCGCATGATCGGGATGACGTCGATCACCGGCGCCGAGGACATGATCACGCCGGCCGCGTGCACGCCCCACTGCCGCTTCAGGCCCTCGAGGCCCTTGGCGGTCTCGAAGACCTCCTTCGCCACCGGGTCCGTCGCGATCAGCTCGCGGAAGGGCGCGGCCTCCCCGTAGCGCGGGGCCGCGGGGTCCTCGATGTCCTTGAGCGGGATGTCCTTGGCCATCACCGCCGGCGGCAGCGCCTTGGTGAGGGACTCGCCCATCGAGAAGGGCTGGTCCATCACGCGGGCCGAGTCCTTCAGGGCCTGCTTGGTCTTGATGGTGCCGTACGTGACGATCATGGTGACGCGCTCGTCGCCGTACTTGCGGGTGACGTAGTCGATCACCTCGGAGCGACGGCGGTCGTCGAAGTCGACGTCGAAGTCGGGCATGGACACACGGTCCGGGTTGAGGAACCGCTCGAAGATCAGCCCGTGCTTGAGCGGGTCCAGGTCCGTGATGCGCAGCGCGTACGCCACCATCGATCCGGCGCCCGAGCCACGGCCCGGGCCCACCCGGATGCCGTTCTCCTTGGCCCAGTTGATGAAGTCGGCCACGACGAGGAAGTACCCGGGGAAGCCCATCGAGATGATGACGTCCAGCTCGTAGTCCGCCTGCTTGCGCACGTGGTCCGGCACGCCGTCCGGGTAGCGGTAGGCCAGACCGGAGGCGACCTCCTTGATGAGCCAGCTGGTCTCGTCCTCGCCCTCCGGCGTGGGGAAGACCGGCATGTAGTTGGCCTTCGTGTCGAACTCGACCTCGCACCGCTCGGCGATGAGCAGCGTGTTGTCGCAGGCCTCGGGCAGCTCCGCGAATAGCTCGCGCATCTGCCGCGGGGACTTCAGGTAGTACTCGGTGCCGGAGAACGCGAAGCGGGAGCCGCCCTGGTCGTAGCTGGGCTCGTTGAGCTTCGAGCCCGACTGCAGGGCCAGCAGCGCCTCGTGCGCCTTGGCGTCGTGCTCGTGGGTGTAGTGCAGGTCGTTCGTGGCCACGAACGGCAGGCCCAGGTCCTTGGCGAGCCGGCGCAGGTCCGTCATCACCCGGCGCTCGATGTCGAGGCCGTGGTGCATGATCTCGCAGTAGTAGTTGTCCTTGCCGAAGATGTCCCGGAAGTCCGAGGCCGCCTGCATCGCCTCCCGGTACTGGCCCAGGCGCAGGCGCGTCTGCACCTCGCCGGAGGGGCAGCCCGTGGTGGCGATCAGGCCCTTCGAGTACTGGCTCAGCAGCTCCCGGTCCAGCCGCGGCCACTTGGCGTACACCGAGTCCAGCGAGGCGATCGAGCCCATCCGGAACAGGTTGTGCATCCCCTCGGTGGTCTCGCTCAGCAGCGTCATGTGCGTGTACGCACCGCCGCCGGACACGTCGTCCCCCCGCTGGTGGGGCTCGCCCCAGCGGGTCTTCTCCTTGTCCGTGCGGTGCTGCTGCCCGGGGGCCACGTAGGCCTCGAGCCCGATGATCGGCTTGACGCCCGCCGCCTTCGCCTTGGACCAGAAGTCGTAGGCGCCGAAGAGGTAGCCGTGGTCCGTGATGGCCAGCGAGTCCATGCCCAGCCGCTGGGCCTCGGCGAACAGGTCGTCCAGCTTCGCGGCGCCGTCGAGCATGGAGTACTCGGTGTGCGTGTGCAGGTGGACGAATCCGCCGTCCTTCACGGCGTCGGAGCGGGCGTCGGCGGACACGGTCATGCGGGGTGGGCCTTTCGACGGGGAGGACGGCGGGGCCGCACCAGCCTACTCGTGGTGCCCGGGCGGCGGGGCCGGACCGGGACGGGGGTCACGTCGACGGCGCCGGTCAGTCCTCGTCGCCGCGCAGCGCCGCCAGGGCGTGGGCGAGGTCGTCCGGATACGGGGAGGTGATCGTCACCGGCTCCCCCGTGACCGGGTGCGGGAACGCCAGCCGGTGGGCGTGCAGCCACTGGCGGGTCAGCCCGAGCTCGGCCGCCAGGCGCGGATCCGCCCCGTACGTGAGGTCGCCGACGCACGGGTGGCGCAGCGCCGAGGTGTGCACGCGGATCTGGTGGGTGCGCCCGGTCTCCAGGTGGACCTCGAGCAGGGTGGCCCGGCCGAACACCTCGAGCGTCTCGTAGTGGGTCACGGACGGCCGGCCGTCGTCGAGCACCGCGAACTTCCAGTGGTGGCCGGGATGCCGCCCGATGGGCGCGTCCACGGTGCCGCTGAGCGGATCCGGGATGCCCTGGACCACGGCGTGGTAGACCTTCTCCGGCACGCGCTCGCGGAACTGGTCCTTCATGGCCGTGTAGGCGCGCTCGGTCTTGGCCACGACCATGACCCCGGTGGTGCCGACGTCGAGCCGATGCACGATCCCCTGCCGCTCGGGGGCGCCCGAGGTGGTGATGTCGTGGCCGAGGGCGGCCAGGGCACCCACCACGGTGGGCCCGACCCAGCCCGGCGAGGGGTGCGCGGCCACGCCGGTGGGCTTGTCCACGGCCACCAGGTCCTCGTCCTCGTACAGGATGCTCAGCGCGTCCACGCGCTCTGCCCTCACTTCCAGGGGGTCGGGGTCGTCGGGGACGTCGACGGCGAGGGTCTCCCCCGCCACGGCCTTCGCGGACTTGGCCAGGACGCGGTCCCGGCGGCCGGAGCGCGACTCGGCCCGCACCAGGCCCCGAGAGAACCAGTCCGCCAGCAGCGAGCGGGAGACGCCGAACGCGTCCGCGAGCACCGCGTCGACCCGCCGGCCCGCCTCGGCCTCGGTGACCTCGAGCCGCTCGGTCAGTCCCGGTCTCATGCCCATGTCCTCACGCCTCCCGTGTGCCGTCCAGGCGGCGGCCGGTCATCACGAGCAGGGCGACGCCGATGACGGAGCAGACGATGAACGAGTCCGCCACGTTGAAGATCGCGAAGTGCGGCACGGAGATCATGTCGACCACGTGGCCGCGCCCGAACGCCGGGGGCCGGAACAGCCGGTCCGTGAGGTTGCCGAGCACGCCGCCGGCGAGCCCGCCCAGCGCCAGGGCCCACGGCGTCGAGCGCACGCGGGCGATCCCGACGAGGGCGGCCACCGCCACCGCGGCTTGGATGACGGTGAACACCCAGGTGTGGTCCTCGCCGATGGAGAAGGCCGCGCCCGGGTTCAGGATGTAGTGCCAGCGCAGCACCCCGGGGATCACCGCGACGGAGTCCCCCAGCTGCATCGTGCTCTCGACCGCGTACTTGGTCAGCTGGTCGAGGGCGTAGGCCAGCACCGCCACGATGAGGGCGGTGAGCACGGCTCGCCGGCCCGCGCGAGGGGATCGCGGGGCCGGCGCGGCGTCGACGGCACGACTCACGCCGTGGGTGCGGGGGGCTCGACGCGCTTCTGGGCGCGGATCTCCCGCAGCTGGCCCTCGATGTAGGAGGTGAGGCGGCTGCGGTAGTCGGTCTCGAAGCTGCGCAGCTGTTCGACCTCGCCCTCCAGGCCGGCCTTCTCCTCGGCCAGGGCCTCGAGGGTGCGGGCCTTCTGCTCCTCGGCGTCGCTGACGAGCCGGGCCGCGGTGGCCTCGGCCTCGGCGACGAGCTCGGTGCTGCGCTGCTCGCCCGCGGCGACGTGCTCGTCGTGCAGCCGCTGCGCCATGGCCAGGACGCCGGCGGCGGAGGTCGCGGCCGCGTCGGCGGACTCGGGGGCGGCGGCCGGGGCCGACTCCTCGGCGGGGGCCGGCGTCGCGACGGCCTCCGGGGTGTCCGCAGCGGGGGCGGCGGCCGGGGCCGCGCCGCCGGCGCGCAGCTCCGCGTTCTCGGACTCGAGCTGCTCGTTGAGGGCGATCAGGCGCTTGAACTCCGCCACGATCTCGTCGAGGAAGTCATCCACCTCGGTCTGGTCGTAGCCCTCGCGGAACTTCGTGGGCTGGAACTGCTTGTTGACCACGTCTTCCCAGGACAGCGCCATGGAACCGTCTCACTCTCTGCTCGGTGCTCGGGGACGGCCGGGCGGCCCGGCGCGTCGACGGCCGGCGCGCCGGTGAGGGGCGGCGCCGATCCTGCCGCGAAGACTACCACCGGGGCGGGGAACCGCCCCGGGCCGCGGGTCAGGCCACGCCGGCCAGGCTGAGCACCAGGACCCGCAGCAGGACGACGCCGAGGAACACGATGAGGAAGGCCACGTCCAGGCCGATGCCGCCCAGGTTCACCGGCGGCACGGCACGACGCACGGGGCGCAGCAACGGATCGGTGGCCCCGTACACGCCGCTGGCCAGCACGAGGGCCGCCCCGGTGGGGCGCCAGTGGCGGGCGAACGACTGGGTGACGTCCAGGACGATCCGCACGGTCAGCGCCGCGAGCACCACCGTCAGGGCGATGTAGGCGAGGGCGAGGAGCAGCTGCATGGGCGCCTCAGTCGCCGTCGAACGGGGAGTCGGCCTCGCCGGACTCGCCCTGCTCGGCGCCGACGACGTCCACGGTGGCCGGGGTCAGCAGGAACACCTTGCTGGTGATGCGGGAGATCGAGCCGTGCAGGCCGAAGACGAGGCCGGCCGCGAAGTCCACGAGACGCTTGGCCTCGTTCTCGCCGAGGTCGGTCACGTTCATGATCACGGGGACGCCCGAGCGGAAGGCCTCGCCGATCGCCTTCGCGTCGTTGTAGGAGCGGGGGTGGACGGTGGACAGGGTGTGCACGGAGGCTCCTTCGGCAGACGACGCTGCGGCTCGCTTGATGGGGGTCACCGGGGCCCGGTAGCCCGGGTCGACCGGCTCGGGACGCGCCGGACGCCGGGGTTCGACGGGATCGGCCGCGGTGGAGCCGGACGGGGTCACGGGCTCCGGCCGCTCGGCCGGCTCGGGATCGCGGACCGCAGCCGGGCGGACGGCCTCCATGTGGGGGTCGGTGTCCGGCTCCGCGGGGCGGCGCGCCTCGACGACCTCGTGCCGGGGCGCGGGCTCCCGCTCGGCGGCACGCGGCTGCTCGTCGTACTCGTCGCCGTCGGCCAGGCCGAGGTAGATCATCGTCTTCTTCAGGGCACCAGCCATGAGTCTTCCTTCACCACGTCCTCCGGCCCCGGGGGCCGCCGTCGTTCGTCGTCGGTGCGCGTGCGTCCGCACGGTCCTGTCGCGTCCCGCCGGGACGCGCGGGGTCAACGTTAGCCCACCGCGTCCCGGGCCCCCAGAACGTCGGAGCCGATGCGCACCTGTGTCGCCCCGGCGCGCACGGCCGCCTCGAGGTCCGCGCTCATGCCCATGGACAGGGCGGTGGCCTCCGGATGCGTCTGCCGCAGGCGCGCGCCGAGAGCGGCGAGGCTGCGGAACGCCTCCTCCGGGTCCAGGCCGCGCGGTGCGACGCACATCAGCCCGCCCAGCCGCAGGCCCGGCAGGCCGGCGACGACGGCCGCGAGGGCGGGGACGTCCTGGGGGCGGGCGCCGCCGCGCGGGCCGATCCCCTCGGGACGGTCCTCGTCGGCGCGGTCGTCGACGTCCACCTGCACGAGGCACTCCAGGTCGGGGATCGCGGCCTCGGGCTCGCGCTCGCGCCGCAGCACGAGCGCCCGCGACAGAGCCTCGGCCAGTTCGGGTCGGTCCACCGACTCCACCACGGACGCGTAGCGCACGACGTACTTGGCCTTGTTGGTCTGCAGCTGGCCCACGAAGTGCCAGCGCGGGGCGTCCGCCCCCAGGGCCGCGGCGACGGCCTCGGCCTTGGGCCGGGCCTCCTGGTCCCGGTTCTCCCCCACGTCGGTCACGTCGAGCGCGGCGAGGCGCACGACGTCCTCGGCGGGGTGGGTCTTGGTCACGACGACGAGCGCGGGCTCCGCCTCGCGCTCGGCGTCCCGCGCGGCGTCGGCGATGCGGGCGCGCACCGCGGCGAGCGCGTCGGCGATCTCCCGGGCACGGGGGTCCGTCGGGGTCGGCCCGGCGGTGGCGGGGGCGGTCATGCGTCTCCTCTCGGGGCGGTGGCGTCGGGGTTGGCGCGCCAGACGAGGCCGGCGAACCGGCCCTCACCGGGCGCCCGACGGTGTGAGAACAGGCGCTCGTCCTCCCGCGTGCACACGTCGATCGTCGCGGTGGCCACCCCGCGGGCACGGAGGACCTCCGCGGCGCCGGCGGGCAGGTCGAGGGCGGGGGTGCCCCAGGACGTGGTGGCCGCGGTCGCCGGGAGGCGGGCGGCGGCGTCGGCGCGCATGGTCGCGGGCACCTCATAGCAGCGGCCGCACACGCCGGGGCCGATCCAGGCGCGCAGGCCGGGACCGGTCCGGTCGGCCTCCGGGCGCAGGGAGAGCAGCCGATCGACGGTCGCCTCCAGGACTCCGTCCAGCAGCCCGCGTCGCCCGGCGTGGGCCACGGCGGTCGCGCCGGTCGTCTCGTCGACGACGACCACGGGGAGACAGTCGGCCACCATGACGGCCAGCGGCCGGGACCCGTCGCGGCTCACGGCGGCGTCGGCCACGGGGGACGGGGCACCGCCGCGCCCGGGCCCGTCCGCCCACACGACGTCGGCCGAGTGCACCTGGTCCAGATAGAGGGTGGCGCCCTCGGGGACCCCCATCACGCGCTCCAGGTCGCGACGGGCGGCGCTGACACGAGCGAGCCCCTCGGCCTCGTCCGGCGGGACCACGTGCAGCGCGAGGTTGCCGGCGGCCACGGACGTCCAGGCCACGTGCACGGCGCCCGTCGCGGTGCGGACGGTCTCGCGGTGCACGAAGGGGCCGGCGGGGACCCGTGCGGTCCCGGCCGGCCCCTCCGCGGCCGTCACTTGAGGAAGTCCGGGACGTCCAGGTCCGAAGACCCGGCGCCGAGGTCCGGCTCCACCACGGTGGGCAGGTCCTGCTGGCGGCGCGGCTGCTGCTCCTGCGGGGCCAGCGGCACGGTGCCGCGCACGGCGGGGCGCTCGGCCTGCTGCGGCTGGGCCGGGGCGGCCGGCTGCGGCTGCGCGGGGACGGGCTGCGGCTGGGCGGGGGCCGCGGCCCGCTGCGGGGCCGCCTGCTGCTGCGCGGCCTGCGGGGCGGCCGGGGCGGAGGTGACGTCCACCTTGTCGAAGCCCGCGGCGATCACGGTCACGCGCACCTCGTCGCCGAGGGCGTCGTCGATGACCGCGCCGAAGATGATGTTGGCCTCCGGGTGGGCGACCTCCTGGACCAGGCGCGCGGCCTCGTTGATCTCGAAGAGGCCGAGGTCGGAGCCGCCCTGGATGGAGAGCAGCACGCCGTACGCGCCGTCGATGGAGGCCTCGAGCAGCGGCGAGGCGATCGCCAGCTCGGCCGCCTTGACGGCGCGGTCCTCGCCCTGAGCGTGGCCGATGCCCATGAGCGCGGAGCCCGCGCCCTGCATCACGGACTTCACGTCCGCGAAGTCGAGGTTGATCAGGCCCGGGGTGGTGATCAGGTCGGTGATGCCCTGGACGCCGGAGAGGAGCACCTGGTCCGCCTGACGGAAGGCGTCCATGACCGAGACGTTGCGGTCCGAGATGGACAGCAGGCGGTCGTTCGGGATCACGATGAGGGTATCGACCTCGTCCCGCAGGGCGTCGATGCCCGCCTCGGCGGAGCCGGCGCGACGGCGGCCCTCGAACGTGAACGGACGGGTCACGACGCCGATGGTCAGGGCGCCGAGCGAGCGCGCGATGCGGGCCACGACGGGCGCTCCGCCGGTGCCGGTGCCGCCGCCCTCGCCCGCGGTCACGAACACCATGTCCGCGCCCCGCAGGACCTCCTCGATCTCCTCCGCGTGGTCCTCGGCGGCCTGGCGGCCGACCTCGGGGTTCGCGCCCGCGCCGAGTCCACGGGTGAGCTCGCGGCCCACGTCCAGCTTCACGTCAGCGTCCGACATCAGCAGCGCCTGGGCGTCCGTGTTGATGGCGATGAACTCCACGCCGCGGAGCCCCACCTCGATCATGCGGTTCACGGCGTTCACGCCGCCGCCGCCGATGCCGACGACCTTGATGACGGCCAGGTAGTTCTGGGGTGCAGCCACGGTGTTGGTTCCCTTTGTTCGAGATCTCGAGAGGTCAGCGCGAGGCGCATCGACCCCGGTGATCGGCGGCCACCCGGGGTGGACACCTTCAAGCACAGCGTGAAGCGAGCCTCGCGCGCGTTCGGGTCCACCGTACTGGGAGGCCCGCGTCACGTGCAAAAGAAAACGGCGCGTCCACGCGGAAAAGACGGCCTCGACATCAACTTTCACGTGAGACTCGAAGGACCAGCCGCCGCGGTGAGGATACCCCGACTCGCACGAGGCCCCGCGCCCCGACCTTCACCTTCACGTTCTACTGGAGACTCCTGTGGCCCCGGTTCAGCGCGTGATCGGCCGCGTGGGCACGGAGACGTCGATCTCGGCGACGCCGCCCGCCGCGGATCCGTGCCGCTCGTCCGCCAGGAACGCCTCGGCCACGGACCCCTTGAGGCCGGCGTCCTGCGCGTCGCCCCAGACCAGGGTCACCCCGCCCTCGAGCGCCAGACGGACCTGGCCCGGGCCCCGGGAGTCCGCGGTCTCGACACGATCGGCCACGGACTCCGGCAGCGCGGCCAGCACCTCGGCCACCTCGGCGCGCTCCTCCTGCGCCCGGTGCGCCAGCTCCTCCGAGAACGCGGGGAGGTCCTCCCCCTCGAGCCGCTCCTCCGGCACTCCCGTCAGGACGGTGCCGTCCGCGAGCAGCAGCTGCACGCCGTCGTCGCCGCCCCGCCGGGCCCGCGCCTCGTGCTCCCGGACCACGACCTCCAGGCCGGTGGGCAGGCGGGGCACGGTCTGGACCTCGGCCACCCCGGGCAGGTCGCCGACCAGCTCGCGCACGCGGCCGGCGCCGACGCGGGACAGCGGCACGCCGGACACGGGCTCCAGGCGCTCCTGGACGTCGGTGGCGGAGACATGGCGGGTGCCGGTGACCTCGACGCGGTCCACCGCGAGCACGGGCGAGAAGAACACGACCCACCCCAGGGCGCCCAGCACCGCGAGCACCGCGGCCGCCCCACCCCAGCGCACGGCGCGGCGCCGGCGCGCGGTGCGGCCCGGGAACCGGACGACGGTGGAGGCGTCGGCCCCGGCCGGTGCGACCGGCGGCGTCCCGTGGCCGCGTCTCACGGGTGGGCGACGCCGAGCGCCGCGTCCCGGCCGAGCTCGGCGAGCAGGTCCGGGCCCAGGGCGGTCACGTCCCCCGCACCCATCGTCAGGACGACGTCGCCGGTCTCGGCGCCGGCCGCGAGCGAGCGCACCGCCTCGGCGCGGTCCTCGGCGACGACACGGTCCTCGGCGGCACCCGTGGTGAGGCGGGAGGCGATGAGGGACGAGTCGACGCCGGGCATCGGCTCCTCCCGGGCCGCGTACACGGGCAGCACGCGCACCACGTCCGCCCCGGAGAGGGCGGCGGCGAACTCGGCGGCGAAGTCCCGGGTGCGGGAGAACAGGTGGGGCTGGAACAGGACGTGCACGCGGGCGTCGCCGGCCACGGCACGGCCGGCGGAGACCGCGGCGGCCACCTCCGTGGGATGGTGCGCGTAGTCGTCGAAGACCCGCACGCCGCGTGCGGCGCCGCGGAACTCGAAGCGGCGGGCCGTGCCCCGGAAGGCCTCGACGCCCCGCACGGCGGCCTCGAAGGCCATGCCCGCCCGGACGGCGGCCAGGACCACGGCGGCGGCGTTCAGCGCGTTGTGCCGGCCGGGCACCTGCAGGTGCAGTGTGCGCTCCGGGCCGTCCGCCATCCGGAGCGTGGCGCGCTGGCCCACTCCGGTCTCGCCCGGCTCCACCGTGAGGCCGGTGACCAGCAGGTCCGGCGCCACGCCGTCGCGGGTCGCCGTGCCGTAGGTCACGACGTCGGCGGCCGCGTTGTCCCGGGCCCACGCGGCCAGGTCCGCCGCGCCGGCGTCGTCGAGGCAGGCCACGAGGACCCCGCCCTCCGCGGCGGCCGGCAGCCCGCCCGCGAAGTCCCGGAAGACCTGGTGCACCGCCTCCTCGGTCCCGTAGTGGTCCAGGTGGTCGGCTTCCACGGTCGTGACGATCCCGATCGTGCTCGGGTAGTTCACCAGGGTGCCGTCGGACTCGTCGGCCTCCGCGATGAACCACTCGCCCCGGCCCGCCCGGGCGTTGGTGCCGAGCCCGGCGACGGCGGCGCCGACGGCGAACGTGGGGTCCCAGCCGGCGTCGGAGAAGGCCATGGCGGCCATGGACGACGTGGTGGTCTTCCCGTGCGTGCCGGCGACGGCCAGCACCCGGTGGCCGCGCATGGCCAGGGCGAGGCCCTCGGAACGGTGCAGCACGCGCAGTCCGCGCGCCACGGCGGCGTCGTGCTCCGGGTTGCCCGGCCCGGCGATCGAGGAGGCGATCACCGTGGTGACGTCCCGGCCGAGGTGCTCGGCGTCGTAGCCGACCGTGATCCGGGCGCCGCCCGCGGCGAGCTCGCGCATCACGGGCAGGTCCTTCGCGTCGGAGCCGGACACCGCGACGCCCTGCTCCTGGAGGATGCGGGCGACCCCCGACACGCCGACGCCGCCGATCCCCAGCAGGTGCACGCGGCCCAGGTCGGCGAAGCGGCCCTCGGCCGCGGGACGGGTGCTCTCGTCGCGGCTCATCGCCGGGCTCCTTCCTGGGCGGCCGACCGCACGAGGCCGGCCATGGTGACGTCCGCGTCCCGGACGCCGAAGCGGGCGGCCGCCTCCCCCATGCGCGCCAGACGCTCGGGGTCGGTCGCCAGCGGGATCAGCTGACGCTGCACCCACGCGCGCCCGAAGGCGTCGTCGCGGACGAGCAGCGCGCCCTCCGCCTCCACCACGGGGCGGGCGTTGAGCGCCTGCTCGCCGTTGCCGATGGGCAGGGGGACGTAGACGGCGGGCAGGCCGACCGCGGACACCTCGCAGACCGTGCCGGCGCCCGAGCGGGCGACGATCAGGTCGGCGGCGGCGTAGGCCTGCTCCATGCCCGCCAGGTACTCCCGCTGGACGTAGCCGTCCCGGACCAGGAGGCTGCCGTCGTCCTCGGTGAGGGCCTTGTCCCGCCCGGTCAGGTGGAAGACCTGCAGACCGGCGTCGAGGAGATCGCCCAGCGCGGCGCGCACGGTGCGGTTCACGGCCAGCGCGCCCGAGCTGCCGCCGGTCACCACGACGGTGGTCCGGTCCGGGTCGAGGCCGAGGGCCTCACGGGCGGCACGGCGGGCGACCGCCCGGTCCAGGCCGGAGATCTCGGGGCGCATCGGCATGCCCACCCAGCGGGCGCCGCGGAGGCGGGTGTCCGGCAGGGCGGTGCCGACGTGCGTGGCCCGCAGGGCGCCGATGCGGTTGGCCAGGCCGGGGCGGGCGTTGGCCTCGTGGACCACCACGGGCACACCGGCCCGGAAGGCGGCGAGGTACACGGGGGTGGCGACGTAGCCGCCCACGCCCACGACGACGTCGGCGCGCCGGTCCCGCAGGATCCGGGCCGCCGTGGCGACCGCGGCGCGCATGCGGGCCGGGAAGCGGACGACGTCCATCGACGGGCGGCGCGGCATCGGGACCCGGTCGATCAGGTCGAGCTCGTAGCCCGCCTCGGGGACGAGACGCGTCTCCATGCCGGAGGCGGTGCCGACCATGGTGCACTCGACGGGACCGCCGCCGTCGCTCTCCAGGGCGCGGGCGATCGCGAGCATCGGGGAGATGTGGCCGGCGGTGCCGCCGCCGGCCAGCACCACCCGCAGGGGTCCGGAGGGATGAGGGGTCTGCGTCATCGGGGCTCCTGGAGGGCGGGGGTGGGGATCACGGGGAGGGGGTCGGTGTCCGGCTCGTCCGCCTGCGGGCGGGCGTCCGGCTGCGCGGCACGGCGGCGCTCGTGGCGGGCGAAGGCCAGCACGATGCCGACCGCGCTCAAGGACAGGGTGAGCGCGGAACCACCATAGGAGATGAAGGGCAGCGGGACGCCCACCACGGGGATGATCCCGGAGACCATCGCGATGTTGACGGACGCCTGACCCACCAGCCAGGCCAGGATCCCCCACGTGGACAGGCGGATGAACGTGGACGTGGTCCCGGCGGCGACGCGGTAGATGCCGATCGCCAGGCCGAGGTAGGCCAGCAGCACCACCAGCGTGCCCACGAGCCCGAGCTCCTCGCCGAGGATGGTGAAGATGAAGTCGTTCTCGGCCTCCGGGATGTAGCTCCACTTCTGGCGGGACTGGCCGAGGCCGGCGCCCCACCAGCCGCCCGAGGCCAGGGCGTACATCCCGTGCGCCGGCTGGAAGCAGGGGTCGGTGGCGTCGGAGCAGTCCCCCATCCAGGCCTGCACCCGGACCATGCGGTGCGGGGCGAGGAGGGTCAGGGCCAGGATGCCCACCACGCTCAGCGCCAGGAAGGTGAGGAAGACCCCCCAGTGGGTGCCGGCCACGTACAGCACCGTGGCCAGCACGAGCGCGAGGATGATCGCGGTCCCGAGGTCGCTGCCCGCCATCACCAGGCCTAGCAGCAGCAGGCCGCCGGGCAGCACCGGGATCAGCGCGTGCCGCACCTGGGTGACGAGGCGGTGCTTGCGCTCCAGGACCGCCGCCGCCCACAGGGCCAGGGCGAGCTTGGCGGCCTCGGAGGGCTGCATCCGGAACCCGCCGATGCCCAGCCAGTTGCGATTGCCGCCCACGGTGACGCCGAGCGGGGAGAACGCGACCAGCGCGAGCAGGATCACGGCCACGCCGAACGCCGGCCAGGCGATCGCCTTGAAGACGCGCACCGGCAGGCGCGAGAACACGAGCAGGGCCGCCACGCCCGCCACCGCCCAGGCGGTCTGGCGCAGGAACAGGGCGTACGAGCCGCCGCCGGTGCCGATCGCCTCGACGGAGGACGAGGAGAGCACCATCACGAGGCCCAGCACGGTGAGCAGGGCGGTGCAGCCGCTGATGAGCAGGACCGACAAGTCGAGGGCGCGGCGGCCCTCGAGGACCCGCCACATCCGGCGCAGCAGCCGCTCCCGGTGTTCGGGGGCGTCGTCGTCCGCGCGGGGGCGGACCGGGCGGAGCTCGATCGGGGACATGGCCCTCCTCACGGGGGAAGCGAGACGGTCGGGTGGGCGGCGGGTCAGTCGGCGTCGGGTGCGGCGTCGTCGTCCACGTCCCAGCCGTGCTCGCGCATCAGCCCGGCGACGGCGTCGATGAACGCGTCGCCGCGGGCCGCGTAGGAGCGGAACTGGTCCATCGACGCCGCGGCGGGCGCCATGAGCACGGTGTCGCCGGGGCGGGCCAGGCCGTCGGCCACGCGCACCGCCTCGGCCATCACGGCCGCGCCGTCGGCGGGGCCGGTGCCGTCGGCCGCGGCGAGGGGGGCGTGGACGGGGACCTCGGGGGCGTGCGCGGCCAGGGCCGCGCGCAGGGCGGAGGTGTCCCTGCCCAGGAGCACCACCGCGCGGAGCCGGTGGGCGTGCGCGGCCACCAGCTCGTGATAGGTCACGCCCTTGGGCAGGCCGCCGGCCAGCCACACCACGGAGCTGAACGCCGCCAGCGACGCGTCCGCGGCGTGCGGGTTCGTCGCCTTGGAGTCGTTGACCCACATGACGTCGCGGGAGGTGGCCACGAGCTGGATGCGGTGCTCCCCGCGGTCGTAGGAGCGCAGGCCCTCGGCCACGGCCGCGGGGCTCACCCCGACGGCCCGGGTCAACGCCGCCGCGGCGGCCGCGTTGGCCATGGTGTGGCGCGGCGCCACCGGGCCCAGGTCGGCGCGCTCGGCCAGGGCGATCGCCTCGTGGCGCCGGTTGTCCAGGAACGCACGGTCCACGAGGATCCCGTCCACGACGCCGATGTCGGACAGGCCCGGGGTGTCCGTGGTGAAGCCGATCGCGCGGCAGCCCTCCTGGACGTCCGCACGCTCCACGAGGGTGCGGGTCACCGGGTCCTGCTCGTTGAACACGCAGGCCGTCCTCGTGTGCGCGTACACCTTGCCCTTGGCGGCGGCGTACTCCTCCATCGAGCCGTGCCAGTCCACGTGGTCCTCGGCCAGGTTCAGCACCGCAGACGAGGCCGGGGCCAGGCCGTGCGTCCAGTGCAGCTGGAAGCTGGAGAGCTCGAGGGCGAGCACGTCGAAGCCCTCCGGGTCGCGGATCGCGTCGAGCACGGGGGTGCCGACGTTGCCGCAGGCCACCGCCCGACGGCCGTCCGCCCGCAGGATGGCCTCGACCATCGTCACGGTGGTCGTCTTGCCGTTCGTGCCCGTCAGGCACACCCAGTCGGCGGTCTTCCGGCCGGCACGTTCGCGCAGCCGCCAGGCCAGTTCGACGTCGGACCAGATCGGCAGGCCAGCCGCATGGGCGGCCATCAGCAGCGGCTGGTCCGGTCGCCAGCCCGGGGAGGTCACGACGAGGTCCGCGGCGGCGCCGTCGACCTCGGGCAGCGCCTGTGTGGCCGCCCGGTCGAGCAGGACCTCGCGGACCCCCACGATCCGCAGGGTCTCGGCGCGCGCCTGGTTCTCCGGACCGTCGTCGCCGTCCACCACCACGACGGCGGCGCCCAGCTCGGCCAGGGTGTCGGCCACGGAGAAGCCGGTGACGCCCAGGCCCGTGACGACGACCCGCAGGCCGGCCCACCCCGGGGCGTCCCAGGACGAGAGGCCGGCGGTGCGGGCGGTGTCGGCGCAGGGCCGGCGCACCGGTGCGGGCGCGGCGTCGGACGCGGGGCCGGTCACGGGGTCACCCCCGCGAGGCCGCCCTGGCGGATGAGCCAGTCGCCGTAGAAGATCGCGAGCCCCACGGTGACGCACATCAGGGACAGCAGCCAGAAGCGGACCACGACGGTCACCTCGGCCCAGCCCTTGAGCTCGAAGTGGTGCTGCAGCGGCGCCATGAGGAACACGCGCTTGCCGCCGGAGACCTTGAACCAGCCCACCTGGATGATGACGGAGAGCGTGATCGCGACCATGAGGCCGGCCAGCACGGCCACCAGGATCTCGGTGCGCGTGAAGATCGCGAAGCCGGCCAGGGCGCCGCCCAGGCCCAGGGAGCCGGTGTCCCCCATGAAGATCTTGGCCGGGGAGGTGTTCCACCAGAGGAAGCCCAGCAGGCTGCCCGTGAGGATCGCCGCGAGCAGGGCGAGGTCCATGGGGTCGCGGACCTCGTAGCAGCCGCCGGTGCCCTCGAGCGCGCAGGACTGGCTCGACTGGAAGAGCGACATCAGGACGTAGGCGCCCGTGATCATGGCGGTGGCGCCCGTGGCGAGCCCGTCGAGGCCGTCCGTGAGGTTCACGGCGTTCGTGGTGGCGGTGGTGATGAGGTTCGACCAGATCACGAACAGGATGACGCCGATCGCGGGTCCGGCGAAGGCCAGGTCGAGCCACGGGACGTCCCGGGCGAAGGAGATCGCCGTCGAGGCGGGGGTCAGGCCCCGCTCGTCCGGGAAGTTCAGGGCGAGGACGGCGAAGGCGGTGCCGATCAGGGCCTGGAGGATGATCTTGCCGCGCGGCGTCAGGCCGAGCGATCGCTGCTTCGTGATCTTCGTGAAGTCGTCCACGAACCCGACGAAGGCCATGCCCACCGTGAGCAGCAGCAGGATCAGGCCGGAGGCCGTGGGCCCGCCGAAGTCGACGCCGAGCACGGCGAGCAGCCCGTGCGTGATCAGGTACGCCAGCACCAGGGACCCGATGATGACCGCGCCGCCCATCGTGGGCGTGCCGCGCTTGGTCTTGTGGGTGGTCGGGCCGTCGTCGCGGACGAACTGGCCGTACCCGCGCTTGACGAGGAACCGGATGAACAGCGGGGTGCCGGCGGCCGAGAGGACCAGGCCGAGCACGCCGCCGATGAGCAGTCCGATCACGGTCGGGACTCCTTCGGGGAGGCGGAGGGGGCGGCGACGGCGTCGGCCGTGGCGAGGCGCTCGCCGAGGGCCGCGAGCCCGACGCCGTTGGAGGACTTGACGAGGACGAGGTCGCCGGGGCGCAGGTGCTCGGCGAGGAACGCCTCGGCCTGCGCGGCGTCGTCGACGAAGTGCGCCTCCTCGCCCCAGCTGCCCTCGTTGAGGGCGCCGATGTAGAGCGGCCGGGCTCCGGCACCCACCACCAGCAGCTGGGCGATGTTCAGGCGCACCACGGACTCGCCCACGAGGGTGTGCTCACGGACGCGGGCGTCGCCGAGCTCGAGCATCTCCCCCAGGACGGCCCAGGTGCGGCGGCCGCTGGAGCGGCCGAGGGTGGCCAGCGTCCGCAGCGCGGCGCGCATGGACTCGGGGTTGGCGTTGTACGCGTCGTTGATGATCGTGACGCCGTCCGCACGGTCGGTGCGCTCCATCCGGAAGCGGCTGGCGGGCCCGAGCCCGTCGAGACCACGGGCGATCTCGGCCGGGTCCATGCCGGCGGCGTGGGCAGCCGCGGCGGCGGCCAGCACGTTGTGCACGTGGTGCAGGCCGGTCAGTCCGGAGGCGACCGGATGCCGCACGGCGGCCCCATCCGTCCCGACCTGCAGGTCGAACACGGGGCGCTCCTGGTCGTCGGCGCGCACGTCCCGTGCGGCGACGAGGCCCGACGCGCGGCCGGCGGCCACGTCCTCGGCCGCCCGGGCGACGCCCCGCTCGTCCGCGGTGAACCAGGTGATCGGGGCGGCGGTCCGCGCAGCCATGCCGGCGACACGCTCGTCGTCGAGGTTGAGGACGGCGACGCCGTCGGGGCCGAGGGCCTCCACGAGCTCGCCCTTGGTGCGCGCGATGTTCGCCACGCCGCCGAAGCTGCCCGCGTGGGCGGTGCCCACCATGAGCACGACGCCGATGTCCGGGCGCACGATGTCGCAGAGGTACGCGATGTTGCCGACGTGGTCCGCGCCCATCTCGACCACGAGGAAGCGCGTCTCCAGCTCCGCCCGGAACACCGTGAGCGGCACGCCGACCTCGCCGTTGTACGAGCCGACCGGTGCGACGGTGGGGCCCTGGGTGGTGAGCAGGGCGGCGAGCAGGTCCTTGGTGGTGGTCTTGCCGGCCGAGCCGGTGATGCCGATGACGGTGGTCGGGGAGTGCTCCCGGACGCGGCGCACGACCTCGCGGGCGAGCGCGCCCATCGCGAGCACGGCGTCCTCGACGATGATCGCCGGGTGCGCGGCCCCGTCGGGGGCGTGCGTGGGGCGCTCGGCGAGCACAGCGGCGGCGCCGGCGGCCAGTGCGGCGTCGATGAAGTCGTGGCCGTCGGCGTGCTCGCCCGGCTTCGCCACGTAGAGGGTGCCCTCGGCGGTGACCTCCCGCGAGTCGGGGGTGACGTGCACCAGCACGGTGGCGGGGTCGAGGGTGGCCGAGAGCGTGCCGGACACGGCCTCGGCGATCTGGGCTGCGGTGAGAGCGATCATGACTCGATGACCTTACCCTCGCGGGCTGGGCCGGAGCCCGAGGCGGAGGCCACAGCGGCACGGGCGGCCAGGGCCTCGCGCAGGGCCACCCGGTCGTCCAGCGGGACGAGCTCGCCGTCGTAGTCCATCGTGGTCTCGTGCCCGCGGCCGGCCAGGAGGATGCCGTCCTGCGGCCCCGCCAGCTCCACGGCGCGGCGGATGGCCGCGGCACGGTCGGCCACCTCCTCGATCACGACCGTGCGGCCCTCCTCCCGCGCGATGCGGTCGGCCTCGGCGCGGGCGCCGGCGAGGATGTGGGCGCGGATCGGGGCCGGGTCCTCCGAGTGGGGGGTGTCGTCGGTGACGATCACCACATCCGCCGCCCGGGCCGCGATCGCGCCCATCACGGGCCGCTTGTCACGGTCGCGGTCACCGGCGGAGCCGAACACGATCAGGGTGCGGCCGCGCGTCCCGGCCGCCGCCCGGGCGTCGGCGAGGGAGCGCAGCGCCTGCACCATGCCGTCCGGGTTGTGCGCGAAGTCGACGACGGCGTCCGGCTCGCGGCCCACGACCTCCATCCGCCCGGGGACGGCGGCGGCCAGGGGGCCCTCGCCCGCGGGCACGTCCAGGACGGCGGCGAGCGCGTCCAGGTGCTCCTCCCCCACGGCGTGCAGCACGAGCAGGACCGCGAGGGCCGCGTTGGCCACGTTGAAGCGGCCCGGCAGACCGACGGAGGCCCGCAGCTCACGGCCCGTGTCCGCGTGGCGCAGCGTGAAGCGGTGGCCGAGGCCGTCCGGCGCGAGCTCGGCGACCTCCCAGTCCGCCCGGAGGCCGGGGTCGTGGTCGGCCAGGGCGCCCGGCGTCGGCGCGGCCGGCCCGAGGGCCAGCGTGGTGACGGGAGCGCTGGCGGCCCGGGCCATGGCGACGCCCCAGCGGGGCCCCTCGCCGCCGTCGAGCGTGATGACGGCGTGGTCGGTGCGGGCGGGGTCGAACAGACCGGCCTTGGCCGCGAAGTACTCCTCCATCGAGCCGTGCATGTCCAGGTGGTCCTGGGTCAGGTTGGTGAACCCGGCCACCGCGTAGCGCAGGCCGGCGATCCGCTGATACGCCACGGCGTGGGAGGAGACCTCCATGACGGCGGTGTCCACCTCCTCCTCGCGCATGAGCGCCATGAGGGCGTGCAGCTGGGTGGCCTCGGGCGTGGTGAGCGTGGAGGGGACCTCCCGCTCCCCCGCGCGGATCAGGATCGTGCCCACGATGCCCGACCGGCGCCCCAGGGCCTCGAGCAGGGCGGCGGCGAGGAAGCTCGTGGTGGTCTTGCCGTTGGTGCCGGTCACGCCGACCAGGCGCGGGCCGGCGTCGCCCCCGCCGCCGTACACGCGGGCCGCCACGGTGCCAGCGGCGGTGCGCACGGCGTCGACCTCGAGCACCGGGGCGTCGGCCAGACCCTGCTCCGCCAGGAGCGCGCGACCCGCCGCGTCCGTCAGGACGCCGACGGCGCCGGCCTCCAGCGCCGTGGCCGCGAACGCCGCACCGTGGGCGCGCGCCCCCGGCACGGCGACGTAGAGGTCGCCCGGGCGCACGACACGCGAGTCGAGGCTGACCCCCGTGACGCCGTCGGCCGGGGCCGCGCCGTGGACGTGGGCCGCGATCCCCGCCTCGGCCAGCGCCTGTGCGAGGGCGGGCCAGGGCGTGGCGGGGGTGCGGGAGGGCCGGAAGGCGGCGTCCTGCTGGGCCGGGGTCAGCGGAGCGGAGGGGTCGCTCGGGGTGGTCATGGGGGTGCTCCTGGGGTGCTCGGGGCCGGAGCCGTGGGTCACCACGGCCGGTCCTGCGGATCGTCCACGAAGACGCGGTAGTCGTTCGGCTCGGCTCCGGTGGCGGGCACGTCCGCCTGGCGGAGCATGTACTCCATGATCGTGGCGGCCGCGATGGACACGTCCCGGGAGCCCTGCTTCGACGGCGGCCGATGCATGGACACGGACACCACGAAGCGGGGGTCGTCGAGCGGGGCGACGGCGGTGAAGCCGAAGTTGTAGCCGTCGTACGTGCCGGTGTCGCTCGCCGCCTCGGCGGTGGAGGACTTGCCGCCCACGCGATAGCCGGGGATCGCGGCGGCCTTGCTGGTGCCCTGCGTCACGACGGTCTCCATCATGCGGAGCATCTGCGTCGCCGTCTCCTCGGAGACCACGCGATGGGGCTCCGCGGACGACTCCCAGCGCTTCTCCGCGCCGTCGCCGTCCACCGTGGCGTCGATCAGCCGGGCCGGGATCAGCACGCCGCCGTTGGCGAGGGCCTGGTACATCTGGGCGGTGTGCAGGGTGGTCTGGGTGTAGCCCTGGCCGAAGGCCGTGGTCAGGCGCTGGCGGCCGTCCCATTGCTCGGGCGGGACGAGGACGCTGCCCGCCTGCTGCGGCAGGCCGAGGTCGATGGGCCGGCCGACCCCGAAGGAGCGCATGTACTCGTAGCGCTGCTCGTCCGTGATCTTCTCGGCGATCTGCACCGTGCCCGTGTTGTAGGAGCGCGCGTAGATGCCGGCCACGGTCATGTCGAACGTCGGGTGCGGGGAGAAGTCCCGGATGGTCTGCCCGTCGAAGCCCTGGCTGCTGGGGACGGTGAAGCCGTCCGTGGCGGTGACCTTCCCGGCGTCGACGGCGGCCGCGATCGGCAGCGCCTTGCCCGTGGAGCCCGGCTCGTACGGCGTGCTCATCACGGTGGAGGTGCGGAAGTTCTCCTCGGTGGCGTCGGGGTCGGCGGGGTCCACCGTGGTGGAGTCCGCCATGACGATCACGTCGCCCGTCTTCACGTCCATCACGACGGCGTTCGCCCACTCCGCGTCGTACTCGGCGGCGAGGGCGCCGAGGGTCTCCTGCGCGAACCACTGGGCGTCCTTGTCCACGGTCAGGCGCAGATCCGCGCCGTCCACGGCCGGAACCTCCTCGAGCGGGGCGTTGGGGATGCGGATGCCGTCCGCGCCCACCTCGAACGTGCGGGTGCCCGGGGTGCCGGTCATGACGTCGTCCTGGCTGAGCTCGAGGCCCTCGAGGGCGGTGCCGTCACCGCCCATGAAGCCGATGATGCTGCCCGCGACCGACCCGTTCGGGTAGGTGCGGCGGTCCACCGCCTCGGAGAGCAGGCCCGGCACGTTGAGCGCCATAGCCTTGTCCCGCACCTCCGGGGTCACGGAGCGGCGCACCACGGCGTACGGGCGGGAGCCGATGGTGGCCTCGCGCACCTCCTCCTCCGACATGCCGAGCACCTCGGCCAGGCTGGCCAGGCGGGAGTCCACGTCCACGAGCACGGTCTTCCGGGCCTCGCGGTCCCATTCGTTGAAGTCCTTGACGAGGCGCTGGTCCACGACGATGTCGTATCGGCGCACACTGGCGGCCAGCACGTCTCCGTCGCGGTCCAGGATGGACCCGCGCTCCGGCAGGATCTCCTGGTGTGTCAGACGCTGGTCCATGGCTGCCGCGGCCTGCCCCGTGGGGTCGATGCCCTGCACGTAGACGAGCCGCAGCGCGAGCCCGCCGAGCAGGACCAAGACGAGCAGCAGCAGGACGCGGGTGCGCACGGCGGGGTGCCCGGGAGGGGATCCGACCGTCGATCCGCCGCGGGCAGGGTGCGAGGCGGGACGGTCGATCAACGGTCGGCGGCGTCCTGGTCGGCTGCGGCGGAGGCGTCCTCACCGCCGAGGGTGCGCGGTCCCTCGATCTCGTCCTGGCCCTCGGCGGACGCCCCCTGGCGGACCGCGTCCGCGTCCGCCGGCGGCGCCACGTAGGTGGCGGAGATGTCGCCGTCCTGGGCCGTCTGGGCCTCGCCGCTGAACTCGCCTGTGCCCGCGTCCACGGAGGCGGTGCCGGCGGGGGCGACCATCCCGAGGGCGTCGGCGCGCGCGGCCAGGTTCTGCGGCGCCTCGAGGTGGCCCACCTGCTCGGCCAGCCGCTCATTGGTCTCGGTGACGGCCTGCTGCTCCTGGCGCAGGTCCAGGAGGGCGTACTGCCGGTTGGACATCGTGATGTTCATGACGAGCACCGCCGCGAGCGCGGCGAGCACCACGAGGACGCACAGCACGGTCACGCCGGAGCGGGATCGGGGCAGCGGGGCGGGCACCACCGAGAGCGGCGTGCGCTCCTGCGGAGCCGGCCGCGCAGGGGCGACGGGGGTCGACCCGGGGCGCAGCGACTCGGCGATCCGTGCGTGTGCGGCCATGCTCATCTCCTCGTGCAGCGTCATGCCGTGGTCCTGGACGTCCTGATCTTCTCAACCGCCCGCACTTTCGCGGAGGAGGCGCGACGGTTCTCTGAGATTTCTTCTTCGGTGGGCTTCTCGGTGCCACGGGTGAGCACCCGCACCACGGGTTCGTGCTCCTCCAGCACCACCGGGAACCCCGGGGGCGCCGTGGACGTGGCCCACGCGCTCAGGTGCCGCTTCGTGATGCGGTCCTCGAGGGAGTGGTAGCTCATCACCACGAGGCGGCCGCCCACGTGGAGGGCGTCGAGGATGGCGGGCACGGCGGCGTCGAGGATGTCGAGCTCCTCGTTCACGGCGATGCGCAGGGCTTGGAAGGTGCGCTTGGCCGGGTGCCCGCCGGTGGCCCCCGCGGCGACGGGGACGGCCGAGCGGATCACCTCGACGAGGCGGCCGGTGGTCTCGATGGGGGCCTCGGCGCGGGCCCGGACGATGGCCCGTGCGATGGGGCCGGCGAAGCGCTCCTCGCCGTCGCGACGGATGATGCGGCGCAGCTCCTGCTCGTCCAGCTCCGCCACGAGCGTCGCGGCGGAGCGCTCGGCGGTGTCGTCCATGCGCATGTCCAGCGGCGCGTCGTAGGAGTAGGCGAAGCCGCGTTCCCGGTCGTCCAGCTGATAGGAGGACACGCCGAGGTCGTAGAGCGCGGCGTCGACCTTCGTGACGCCCGCGGCGGCCATGGCCTCGGGCACCCGGTCGTAGGTGCCGTGGAAGGGGATCAGACGGTCGGCGAGGGGGCCGAGGCGCTCGGCGGCCATGGCCTGGGCGTGGGCGTCGCGGTCGATGCCGATGACGCGCAGCTGGGGAAACCGGGTCAGCAGGGCCTCGGTGTGCCCGCCCATGCCCAGCGTGCCGTCGACGGCGACGGGCGTGCGGCCGGCCTCGAGCGCGGCCTGGACGGCGGGGGCGAGGAGGTCGACGACGCGGTCCCGCATCACGGGCAGGTGGCGGTCCTCGGGGCGCGGCTGGCCTGCGTCCACTCTCGACCTCCTGCTCACATCGCGGTCCTGGCGGACCTCGGGCGGGATCCCCATCCGTCCGCCGCCGCGCCTGGCCCAGGGGAAGACGGGTCAGGTGCGGCGGCGTCGGCTGGAGGTCTCGCTCGAGGTCGGGTGGTCACGGTCAGAAGACGCCGGGCAGGACGTCCTCGTCGGTCTCGGAGAAGGCGGCTTCCTGCTCGGCGAGGTAGGTGTTCCAGGACTCCGAGTCCCAGATCTCCACTCGCGTCCCCGCGCCGATCACGGTCACGTCCCGGTCCAGCCCCGCGTACTGCCGCAGCGGCGCCGGCACGGTCACCCGACCCTGCTTGTCCGGGACCTCGTCCGACGCCCCCGAGAGGAAGACGCGGATGTAGTCACGGGCCTGGCGGGAGGACAGTGGAGCCGACCTCATCTGCTCGTGGACCCGCTCGAACTCACGAGCGCTGAACACGTAGACGCAGCGCTCCTGACCCCGGGTCAGGACCAGCCCCTCCGCCAGCTCCTCGCGGAACTTGGCGGGGAGGATCAGCCGGGACTTCTCGTCGAGCCGGGGGGTGTACGTGCCCAAGAACACGGCACACCCCCTGGCTCGTCGAGCGGTCCCTCCCGACCAAGGTCGGGACCCATGCTCTCTCCTTTCCTCCACATTACCCCACTTCCCTCCACCATCAACCCCACAACGCGGGTCACGGCGCCACAGGCGTGTCGAGGTCCCGGGTCCGGCGCGCCATCCCGCGGATCCCGTGGCCGGCGTCGCCGTGGAGGGAAGTGGAGGGCCGGGGGGACGCCGGTGGAGGGCCGGGGCGACGACGGGGGCCCCGGGCAGCGGAAAGGCCCCGATCCGCGTCGGATCGGGGCCTGGAGTGGAGGAGGGTGGGGGCCCGGCGGGCCGGGCTCAGTCGCCTCGGGCGCGTCGCTCGTCCCAGCGCCGCTCGAGGCGGCCCATGAAGTCGCCGCCCCCCTGCCGCCGCGGTGCGCCCGACCGTCGGGCCGCGGAGGCGACGGCGCGCGGCCGCGCGGTCAGCAGGAAGATGCCGACCCCGATGACGACGACGCCGAGCACGCCGAGGAGGATGGCGTGGTTGGCGACCCCGAGGACCACGACGAGCAACCCGACCACGGCGAGGACGGCCCCGGCCACCACGCGACCCACGGGCAGCCGATGCCGCCCCGTGTCCGCCATCTGGGTGGCCAGCCGGGGGTCCTCGGTGCGCAGCTGCTGCTCCAGCTGGTCCAGCATCCGCTGCTCATGCTCTGAGAGGGGCATGGCGACTCCTTCGAACGCGGCCTCCGACGCCTCCGGGACCGGGAGGGGACGCCCGCGCGTCCGACTTGCCCTCCAGGATAGGACCTGCCGCCCCACCCCAGCCAGGTGGCGACGTCGCGGACCCCGGAATCCCTCACTCCCGGCCCGGGCCGCCGGTGCCCGGCCGCGGCGCGTCCCGGCGGGCGTCGGCGCGGGCTTCGCGCCGACCCAGCAGCGACGCCGGCCGCACGGCCGCCGTCGGGAAGCGTCGAGCCACGGCGTCCAGGGCGGCCTCGGCGCCGGCCCAGTCGCCCTCCCCCGATGCCTCGTCCTCCGTCCCCCAGGCGGGACCGCCGAAGAGCGCCTCCTGGGCCGGGGGCTGGTCGGCCCCGTCCCCGAGGCGCTCGGCGCGCACGCCCACGAGCCGGATCGGATGCGGTCGTTCGGCATGCAGCTCGCGGACGAGCCGCCGCGCCGGGCCGAGGAGGTCGTGGCCCGTGGCGGTCGGCCGGGCGAGGCGGGCGGTGCGGCTGCGGACCGACCCGTCCGGCGCCTTGAGGCGGACCGTGACCGCGCCGGCGGTGACTTGCTCCGCGCGCAGCCGGGCCGCGACCCGGTGGCACAGGCGCAGGACCTCCGGGTCGACGCCCGCGACGTCGACGGGGTCGACGTCGAAGGTGTGGTCCGCGCCGATGCTGCGGGCCGCCGGGCGCGGGGCGACGGGGCGCGGGTCGATGCCCCGGGCGAGCGACGCCCACTCCCGGCCGGCGGCCCCGAACGACGCCTCCAGCCGCGCGGGGTCCACCCGGGCGAGGTCGCCGATGGTCGCCACCCCCCGCCGGGCGAGCCGCTCGGCCGCCTTGGGGCCCACGCCCCACAGCCGGCCCACGGGCAGCGGATGGAGGAAGTCCAGGGTGCGCTCCGGCGGCACGATCAGCAGGCCGTCGGGCTTGGCCGCGGTGGACGCCGTCTTGGCCACGAACTTCACGGCCGAGCCGCCCACCGTGCACGGCAGCCCCAGCGCGGAGCGGACACGCTCCCGGATCAGGTGGCCGATGTGCTCGGGCGGGCCGAGCCGGCGGCGGGCGCCGGCGACGTCGAGGAACGCCTCGTCCACGCTGAGCTGCTCCATCACGGGGGTCACGTCCGCGAGCACGGCCATCACCTCGGCGGAGACGGCCCGGTAGAGCTGCTGGCGCGGCGGGATGACCACGAGGGGCGGACACAGGGCGCGGGCGTGCGCCAGGGGCATCGCCGAGCGGACCCCGTAGGCCCGCGCCGCATACGAGGCGGAGAGCACCACGGACCGGCCGCTCGGGGCGGCGACGGCGGCGGGACGCCCCTCGAGGTCGGGCCGTTCGCGCAGCTCGACGGACAGGAAGAACGCGTCCATGTCCACGTGCAGGATCGTCGCCTCGTCGCGGGGTGCAGCGGGCGCGGTCTCGGACATGGACCGAGCCTATCCGGGACCGGCGAGCCGTCGCACGGCGCGGCTAGGGTGGGGCCATGCCCGCCGACGTCGCCGTCCCCCGCCCCCGTCCCGCCGACCAGGACCGCTTCCGCGCCGCCGTCGCCGACGCCCTCGACCGCCTGCTGGCGGAGCACCGCGAACTCGCCCGGGACGTCCACCCGATGACGGCGCCCCTCGTGGACGCGATCGCGGACCTGACCGCGGGCGGCAAGCGCCTGCGCGCCGTCCTGGCCTGGCTCGGCTGGCGGGCGGCCGGTGGCGAGGCGGAGGACCCCCGCATCGCCGAGGCGGGCGCGGCGTTCGAGCTGTTCCAGGCCGCGGCGCTGATCCACGACGACATCCTGGACCGCTCGGACACCCGCCGCGGGATGCCCAGCGTGCACCGCCGCTTCGAGTCCCTCCACCGGGAGGCGGGTTGGCGCCACGCCGCGGAGCACTTCGGCGTCTCCGCCGCGATCCTCGCCGGCGACGTCGCTCTGGGGATGAGCGAGACGGCCTTCGCGCGCGTCCTCGCCGGCACGCCCCGGGAGGACCGGGCGCGGGCCGAGCTCGAGCGGATGCGCTTCGGCGTGATGGCGGGTCAGTACCTCGACGTGGTGGCCGAGATGGCCCCGGCGGCGCGCGACGCCCGCGAGGCCGAGGCGGCCGCCGAGGCGGTGGTGGAGCACAAGTCGGCGCGCTACTCGGCGGTGCACCCGCTCGCCCTCGGCGGGCTGCTGGCGGGGGCGGACGACGGGCTGGTGACCGCGTTCGCCCGGGTGTCGCTGCCGTTCGGCATGGCCTTCCAGTACCGCGACGACCTGCTCGGCGTGTTCGGCGATCCGGCGGCCACGGGCAAGCCCGCGGGCGACGACCTGCGGGAGGGGAAGCAGACGGTGCTCATCGCCCGCGCGGTCGAGCTGCTCGCCCCGGACGAGGCCGCCGCGCTCGACGCGGACCTCGGCGATCCGGACCTCGGCGCGGACCGGGTGGCCCACTGGCAGGCCGTCCTCGAGGCGTGCGGCGCGCGCCGGGCCGTCGAAGAGCGGGTCGCGGCGCTCTCGCACGAGGCGGCCGGGGCCGTGGCGGGCCTGCTCGCGCACGGCGTCCCCGAGGACGTGAGCGCCGAGCTCACGCGGCTGATCGACGCATACACGTCGCGCCGCCACTGAGCGGCACGGACCCCGCGGGCGGATGACCGCCCGCGGGGCCGGCTCACCAGGCCAGGGCCTGGGCGCGGCGCCGGATCTCGGTCTTCCGACCGTCCCGGAGCGCGTCGATGGGGCGGCCGGGCAACGACTCGTCCTCGGTGAACAGCCAACGGAGGGCCTCCTCGTCGGAGAAGCCGGCGTCGGCCAACAGCACGAGCGTGCCCTGCAGGGAGTCGAGCACGCCGGTCTCGGTGAGGAACAGCGCCGGCACGGACCGCACCGCGGGGTCGGGGCGACGCACGGCCAGCAGGCGGCGATCATGCACGAGGTTGTGGACGCGGGTCACGCGCTGGTCGAGGCGCTCCGCCACGTCGGGCACGGAGAGCCACTCGCCCACGAGGGCGTCGAGCTCGGCGGGGATCGCGTCAGCGGGGACCGGGGTGTCGGAGGAAGTGGTGCTCACGGCCGCCAGCCTACGTGGCCGCCGACGGGCCCGGCCCACCGCGCCCCGGACGGCATGGATCTCGGTATGGTCACGAAGATCACATTCCGATAACATCGCCGAGGCTCCACGGCCGGACGCCGACGTCGTCGGTCGACCGCGGGGGCCACGGGTCCCACCCGTCACTTCCCCGTCGTGTTCCATCCGTCCGATCCGATGCCGAGGTCTGCCGTGCCCCACACCCCCGTCCGCTCCCGCCGCCTGCGCTCCGTCCTGACCGGCGGCGCGGTGCCCCTGCTGCTGCTCACCGGTCTGCCCGCCCAGGCCCACGCCCAGGAGGCGGCGGTGCACACCGTGCGCCCGGGCGACACCCTCACCCGGATCTCGGCCGCCCGCGGCGTCTCCGTCGCCGACCTGCTGCGGTTCAACGGCCTGGGCCTGGAGACCGTGCTCCACCCGGGTGACGAGCTCCGCCTGACCGGCGCGGCGGCCCCGGCCCCGGCCGCCGGGACCTACACGGTGCAGCCGAACGACGGGTGGTGGGTCATCGCCCGCCGCACCGGCGTCTCCGCCGCGCAGCTGCAGCGCCTCAACGGCATGAACGCGTCGAGCATGCTCCACCCGGGCATGGTCCTGACCACGCAGCGCACGGCCCCCGCACCGAAGGCCCCCGCGTCGACCGCCCCGGCCACGACCCCCGCCTCCGCGCCGGCGTCGACGGCCCCGGCGGCGGCCGGCGGGACGATCCGGTACACCGTGGTCTCCGGCGACTCCCTCTGGGGGATCTCCCAGCGGTTCGAGGTGTCCATCCCCCGTCTGCGCGAGCTCAACGGCCTGACGCGGGCCTCGACGCTGCACCCCGGCGACGTGCTCGTGATCTCCGACGGCACCCTCGAGGTGGAGCCGGCCTCCGCCGTCCAGGCGGTCGGCGACACCTTCCTCGGGCGCACCTACGCGCCGCACGTCACGGCCTCGGCGAACGAGAACCTGCGCCTGCTGCGCTCCGTCCCGCAGCCCACCCCCGAGCAGATGCAGCAGATCGTCCGCGAGACCGCCGAGCGGATGGGCGTGGACCCCCGCCTGGCCCTGGGCCACGCGTACACCGAGTCCCGCTTCCGCATGGCCTCGGTCTCCCCCGGCAACGCCGTGGGCGCGATGCAGGTCATCCCGATCACGGGCGAGTTCGCCTCGGAGCTGGTGGGCCGCGAGCTGAACCTGCTGGACCCCTACGACAACGCGGTGGCCGGCGTCGCGTTCATCAAGTACGTGCAGGACCGCACCCCCACCCTCGATCAGGGCATCGGGGCCTACTACCAGGGCCTCGGCGGAGTGCTGGACGTCGGCCTGAACCCGGAGGCACGGGACTACGTGGCCAAGGTGCGCGCCGCGATGGCGATGTTCTGATCCGCCGGCGGCGGACCGCCTCAAGGGGGTCCGCCGCCTGTCCTACCCTGGGACGATGAGCAGCGCACGCCGGGACCCCCTCGTGGGGGGCATCGTCGACGGCCGCTACCGGGTCGTCGAGCGGCTGGCCCGGGGCGGCATGTCCACCGTCTACCTGGCCGTGGACGAGCGTCTCGACCGCCAGGTGGCGCTCAAGGTCATGCACCCGCACCTGGCGGAGGACCCCGTCCTCGTCGGCCGGTTCGAGCAGGAGGCCAAGACGGCGGCGCGGCTGTCCCATCCGCACGTCGTCGCGGTCCTGGACCAGGGCCACACCGAGGCCGGGGACGGCGACGTGCTGGCCTACCTCGTGATGGAGCACGTGCCCGGGCACACGCTGCGCACCGTCATCCGGGACCGTGCACCGCTCTCGCCCCGGGAGGCGCTGCGGTTCCTGCGTCCGCTCGTCGACGGCCTGGCCGCCGCGCACCGCGCCGGACTGGTGCACCGGGACGTGAAGCCCGAGAACGTGCTCGTCCGCGACGACGGCCGGGTGACGGTCGCGGACTTCGGCCTGTCCCGCGCCGCCACGGCCCACACCCTGGCCGGGCAGGCCGTCGTGGGCACGCCCGCCTACCTCGCCCCCGAGCACATCGCCGGGGCGCCCGCCGACGCCCGCTCCGACGTGTACGCCGTGGGCATCATCCTGTTCGAGCTGCTCACGGGCCGCCAGCCGTACACCGCGGCGACCGCGCTGCAGGTCGCCTACCGGCACGTCCACGAGCGGGTCCCCGTGCCGTCCACGCTGCACCCCGGGCTCCCCGAGGACCTCGACGACCTCGTGCTGTGGTGCACCGAGCCGGACCCGGCCGACCGGCCCGCCGGTGCCGACGAGCTCCTGCACCGCATCGACGCCGTGGCGGCGGGCCTGGACCCCGACGAACCGGACCGCCGCCCCGCCGCGCAGCCCGCCGAGGGCCCGGGCGCGAAGCCGGCGGTGGCCGTCCCCGCCGCCGATGGCCACGAGGAGGCAGCGCCGGACGGGGACCTGCAGACCCGCGCCCTCGACGCCGGCGACCACCACGCGACGCGCGCGCTCCCCGCCCTGGCCGAGTCCGACCTCGACGAGGACATGACCGACGTCGTCGACACCCGTGCGGCGACGCACGGGGCCGACCCGCGGCCCGCCGCGCGCCCGGCGGAGCCGATCGGCCCGCTCGCGGGCGACCCCGCTCCGGCGGACCGGCATCCGGGGCGCGGCTCCCGACGGCGACTGCGTCGGGCGGCCCGCCGCCCCGCGCTCGACCTCGGCCAGGGCACCGGCCGGGCCGCGGCGATCGGCGCGGCCGTGACCCTGCTGCTCACCGGCGTCGCCCTGCTGCTGGGCTGGACGCTGGGCTCCGGCGGCTTCGGCGTCGGCGGCGTGGCGGTGGTCCCCGACCTCGATGGGCTGGCCCGGGAGGCGGCGGAGGAACGGCTGACCGCCGCGGGCTTCACCGCGGCGGTCACGGCCCGGCACGACGAACTCCGCACGGAGGGCACGGTCGTCGCCAGCTCGCCCGCGGCCGGGGAGCCGGCAGGGCGCGGCACCCCCGTTGAGCTCACCGTCTCCGCCGGACCCGCGCCGGTGCCGGTGCCGGACCTGACCGGCGTCGTGATCCGGCAGGCCCACGGCGTGGCCCGGGACGCCCGGTTCACCGTGGAGGTCGCGGAGCGCCGCACCGATCCCGCAGTGCCGGCCGGGGCCGTGCTCGAGCAGCACCCGGCCCCCGGCGAGCAGGCGACGCCGGGCACCGCGATCCGCGTGGTGCTCTCCGAGGGCCGCGCCGTGCGCCCGGTGCCGGACGTGACCGGGCAGGATCCGGAGACGGCGCGCACGACGCTGGTGGACGGCGGCTGGGACGCCCGCGTGCATCGCCTCCCGCTGCCGCTCTCCGCCCGGGGCGAGTCCCGGGTCCTCCACCAGTCCCCCGCCGCCGGGACCGCGCTGCCCGAGGGCACCGCGGTCCACGTCTGGGTCGGCTGAGCCGGGGCGTGCCCGGCCGCGCGGTCAGGCCCGCGGCGCGCGGCGCTCGGGGTGCGAGAGGGCCTCGGTGACCTTGAACGCCATCTCCAGGGACTGCTGGTGGTTCAGCCGCGGGTCGCACAGCGTCTCGTAGCGGGCGTCGAAGTCGGCCTCGTTGATCGGGTCGGAGCCGCCCAGGCACTCGGCGACGTCGTCGCCGGTCAGCTCGACGTGCATGCCGCCCGGGTGCGTGCCGAGCTCGCGGTGCACCTCGAAGAAGCCGCTGACCTCGTCCATCACGTCCTCGAACCGGCGGGTCTTGTAGCCGTTGGCCGCGGTCACGGTGTTGCCGTGCATCGGGTCGGTGACCCACACCGGCTCCAGCCCCGCGGCCCGGACGCCCTCGACGATGCCGGGCAGCACGTCCCGGATCCGCTCCGCGCCCATGCGGGTGATGAAGGTCAGGCGGCCCGGCTCGCGCTCCGGGTCCAGCCGCTCGGCGAGCTCGAGGGCGTCCGCGGCCGTGGTGGTCGGGCCGAGCTTCACGCCGATCGGGTTGCGGACCCGGGAGAGGAAGTCGACGTGGGCGCCGTCCACCTGGCGGGTGCGCTCGCCGATCCACAGGAAGTGGGCGCTCGTGGCGTAGGGGTCGCCGCTGCGCGAGTCCACGCGGGTCAGGGCGCGCTCGTAGTCGAGCAGGAGCGCCTCGTGGGCCGAGTAGAACTCGGTGCGGCGCATGGCCTCGAAGTCCACGCCCGCGGCGTTCATGAAGCGGACCGCGCGGTCGATCTCGGCGGCCATCTCCTCGTACTGGGCGTAGGCCGGGTTGGCCATGAAGCCCTGGTTCCACTGGTGCACGCTGCGCAGGTCGGCGAAGCCGCCCTGGGTGAAGGCGCGGACCAGGTTCAGGGTGGAGGCGGAGGTGTGGTACGCCTGCACCATCCGTCGGGCGTCGTGCCGGCGGGCCTGCTCGGTGAACTCGTAGCCGTTCACGATCTCGCCGCGGAAACTGGGCAGCGTGACGCCGTCGCGGGTCTCCGTGTCCGAGGAGCGCGGCTTGGCGAACTGGCCGGCGATCCGGCCCATCTTCACGACCGGCATGGAGGCGCCGTAGGTCAGCACCGCGGCCATCTGCAGGATGGTCTTCACCCGGGCGCTGATCCGGTTGGCGGTGGACCCGGCGAACGTCTCGGCGCAGTCGCCGCCCTGCAGGAGGAACGCGCGGCCCTGGGCGACGTCGGCCAGCCGGGCGCGCAGCAGGTCGACCTCGCCCGCGAAGACGAGCGGGGGCAGGGCGCTCAGCTCGGCGACGGCGGCGCGGTGATCCGCCTCGTCCGCCCAGGACGGCGCCTGCGCGATCGGCAGCGAGCGCCAGTGGTCCAGGCCGGGGATGTCGGCGGCGCCCTCGGAGATGGCGGTGCCGAAGGCCAGGATCTTCTCGCGGGGGTCTTCAGTCATGCGCACCAGGCTAGGGGGCCGCGTGCCGCGCCCCGGCCTCGGCGTCCCCGGATGACGACGCTCGGGCCCCGCTCAGTCGCGGGCGCGCGGCGGAGCGGCCACCCGGCCCGCCTTCACGTCCGCCGCGTAGGTGTCCACGTACTCCTGGCCCGACAGGCGTCGGATGGCCTCCATGATCTCGTCCGTCACCTCCCGCAGCACCCGGCGGTCGCCGGCGGCCTCGGCGCGGCCGGAGAAGTCCAGCGGCTCGCCGAAGATCATGCCGAGGCGCCGGATCCGCGGCAGCGTGCGGCCGATCGGCTGGACCTGGTCCGTGCCGATCATCGCGATGGGCACCACGGGCGCGCCCGAGGCCAGCGCGAGCTTGGCCACGCCGATCTTGCCGCGGTGCAGCCGCCCGTCCGGGCTGCGGGTGCCCTCCGGGTAGATCCCGAGCAGCCGGCCCTCCCGCAGCGCCTCGAGGCCCGCGTCCAGCGAGCGCAGGGACGCCTCTCCGCCGGAGCGGTCCATGGGCAGCTGGTTCGCGGCCTCGAAGAACCGGCGGGTGACCCACCCCTTCACGCCCGGGCCGGTGAAGTACTCGCGCTTGGCCAGGAAGTGCACCTGGCGGTCGAGCATGGCAGGCATGAACACCGAGTCCGAGACGGACAGGTGGTTGCTGGCCAGGATCGCCGGGCCCTCGGCCGGCACGTTCCCGAGGCCCTTCACCCAGGGGCGGAACAGCAGGCGGGTGGCCGGGGCCACGGCGAACGTCTTGGCGGACCAGTAGAACGTGGACACGGGGGCCTTCCGGTCGGGGCGGTCGGGTGCCAGCCCATCGTACGGTCCGCCCGCCCTACCCTGGGACCATGCCCCACCCCGTCGCCGTCGCCCCCGAGGACCTCCCCCTGCGCCTCGTGCCCGCCGCTCCCGCCCGGCGCGACCACTGCGTCGTGCTCCTGCACGGGTTCACCTCGACTCCGGCCTCCGTCCGCGCCTGGGCCGAGGGGCTCGCGGCGGGCGGCTCCCCCGTGAGCGTGCCCCTGCTGCCGGGGCACGGCACCCGGTGGGAGGACCTGGCCGCCACCGGTGCGGACGAGATCCGCGCCGCCGTCCGGGCCGTCGTCGACCTCGAGCTCGCCCGACACGGCCGCGTGGTCATGGCGGGCATCTCGATGGGCGGCGCCCTCGCGCTCGACGCCGCCGCCCACCGACCCGTGGCCGGGGTGCTCGTGGTGAACCCCGCGCTGCGATTCGCCAGCCCGCTCGCCCCCTTCGCCCCGCTGCTGGCGCCGTTCGTCCCCACGGTCGCCCCGATCGCGGACGACATCGCCGATCCGACGGCGCGCGAGCGCGCCTACCCCCGCACGCCGGTGGCCGGTGTCGCCGCCCTCGGCCGCATCCAGCGGGCTGCCCGCCGCGCCCTGCCGCGGATCACCGCTCCCGTGACGGTCTACCGGTCAGCCCGCGACGCCGTCGTGCCTGCCGCGAGCCACCGGGCCCTGGTGCGGGGCCTGCGCCACGCCCCCGTGGAGGTGGTGGGATTGCCCCGCAGCCGCCACGTCGCCACGCTGGACCACGACCTGCCGCTGCTGATCGACCACGGCCGGACCGCGGTCGCCGCCCTGACGACGTCCTGAGTCGCGGCCCGGACCCTGCCGCTCCCGGTTGTAGAGTGTGCGTGACACGCCTCACACATACTTCCGTTCCGCCGACCAGCCGGTCGGCCGGACCGACCCAACGCCCGAGGAGCCCCATGCACGAGATCAGCGAGCCGTACCAGCCCCGCCTGTCCCCGGAGGCGAACATCACGGACTTCCTGGAACGTCAGGCGACGGAGCGCCCCGACCACGCCCTCTTCGCGGTGGCCGACGCGCAGGATCAGTGGACGGACGTCTCCGCCCGGGACGCCCGCGAGCGCGTGCGGGCCCTGGCCAAGGGGCTCATCGCCGCCGGGATCCAGCCCGGGGAGACGGTCGGGCTGCTGGCCTCCACCCGCCTGGAGTGGACCCTGGTCGACTTCGCCATCTGGTATGCCGGCGCGGTCACCGTGCCCGTGTACGAGACCTCCTCCGTCAGCCAGGTGTCCTGGATCATCGAGGACTCGCACGTGCGCGCCGTCGTGACCGGGAACGAGGACCTCGCCAAGACGGTGCGGGACGCGGTGCAGCGCGAGGGCCTGCCGGAACTGGTCGGCCTGTGGACGATGGACCCGGCCGACGGCGCCCCCGGCTCCGGCCTCGAGGCGCTCGTCGCCCTGGGCGCGGACGTCACCGATGAGGAGCTCGAGACGCGCCGGTCCTCCGCCAGCCTGGCCGACCTGGCGACCATCATCTACACCTCCGGCACCACGGGCCGGCCCAAGGGCTGCGAGCTCACGCACGAGAACTTCGCGGAGCTCGTCAACCAGACCCTGTCCTCCTCGCTCGGCGACGTCGTCCGCCCGGACACCTCCACCGTGCTGTTCATCCCCCTGGCGCACGTGTTCGCGCGCTTCGTCTCGGTGCTCACCGTCGCCGCGGGCGCACGCTGCGGGCACGTCTCGGACATCAAGCGGCTCTCGGTCTCGCTGCAGACCTTCCAGCCGAGCTTCGTGCTGGCCGTGCCGCGCGTGTTCGAGAAGATCTACAACGCGGCGCTGCTCAACGCGCAGAGCGGCGGCAAGGAGAAGATCTTCCGCCGTGGCGCGGACGTGGCGATCCGCTGGTCCCGGGCGCTGGACTCGGGCCAGATGACGGCGCCCCTGCGGCTGCAGCGCGCGTTCTACTCCGCGCTGATCTACCGCCGGATCCGGACGGCCATGGGCGGCCGGCTCGCGTACGCGGTCTCCGGCGGCGGCCCCCTCTCCCCCGACCTGGCGCACTTCTTCCGCGGCGTGGGCGTGACCATCCTCGAGGGCTACGGCCTCACCGAGACGACGGCCCCCATCACCGTGGGCCGGCCGGACCGGCTGAAGATCGGCACGGTCGGACACCCCCTCGGCGGCAACCAGGTGCGGATCGCCGAGGACGGCGAGATCCTCACGCGCGGCACGTCGCTGATGCGCGGCTACCACAACCGACCGGAGGCGAACGAGGAGGCCTTCGAGGACGGCTGGTTCCGCACCGGCGACCTCGGAGCCCTGGACGACGACGGCTTCCTCACGATCACCGGCCGCAAGAAGGAGCTGCTGGTGACGGCCGGCGGCAAGAACGTGGCACCGGCGATGCTCGAGGACGCGATCCGCAGCGACGCGCTCGTCTCCCAGGTGATGGTGGTCGGCGACGGCAAGCCCTTCATCGCGGCGATCGTCACCCTCGACACCGACACCCTGCCGGCGTGGCTCGCCGCGAACGGCCTGCCGAAGGACCTCGACGTCGCCGCGGCCGCGCGCGAGGACGCGGTGCGCCGCCACATCCAGGAGGTCGTGGACAAGGCCAACAGCCTGGTCTCGCGCGCCGAGGGGATCCGGGAGTTCCGCATCCTCGACCGCGACTTCTCCCTGGAGGAGGGCCATGTGACCCCGTCCCTGAAGATGCGCCGGTCGGCGATCATGAAGGACTTCGCCGCGCAGATCGCGGACATCTACGGGGAGCCCGCCCCGCAGGACTGAACGCCCCCTCGACGACGGCGCCCGGCCCCCGCGGCCGGGCGTCGTCGTCCCGGCGGGTCCGGTCAGAGCAGGCCGGAGTCCGGCACGTCCAGGCCCAGCAGCGCGTTCTCGACGACCTCGGTGAGGGCCGGGTGGGGCCAGTACTGGCCCCGCGCGAGCCGGTGGGCGTCGATGCCGAACGTCATGCCGGTCACGAGCGGCTGGATGAGGTTCGCGGCCTCGTGCCCCAGGATGTGCCCACCCAGGATCCGTCCCGTGGCCTTCTCCGCGACGACGGTGCACACGCCCTCGGTGTCCTCCATGGCCCAGCCGTAGGCGACATCCCCGAAGGACTGGGTCTTCACCGTGATCGCGTCCGCGCCGTAGTCGGCGAGCGCCTGCTCCACCGTGAGCCCGACGGAGGCCGCCTGCGGATGGGTGAACACGGCCGCCGGCACGGGGCCGAGCGTGTTGACGCGGAGGTCGTCCGGATGCTCCAGGTTGTGCGCGACGACGCGGGCCTCGTGATTGGCCACGTGCTTGAGCTGCCACGTGTTGGCGACGTCCCCGAGCACGTAGACCCCCTCCACCGGCGCCCCGTCGGAGAGCGCGCGCTGGTGCTCGTCGCTGGCCAGGACGCCGTCGTCGGTGACGTCCAGTCCCGCGGCGGCGGGGTCGAGGCGGTCCGTGTTCGGCGTCCGGCCGACCGCGATCAGCACCGCGTCCGCCTCGATGGCCTCCTCCACGATGCCGGTCTGCTCCTGGCCCTCCGCGCGCTCCAGGCTCACCCGGACCCAGCCGTCCGCGGCCCGCTCGGCGTCCTCGACCGGTTCGATCCCGGACGGGGTCCACCCCGTGCGCAGGTCCCACCGTCGGGCCGCGATCTTCGTGAACGTCGTGGACACGGACATGTCGTGCTGTTTGAGCAGCCGGTGGCCGCGGTTGACCTGGACGACCTCGGTCCCCAGCCCGGCGAAGACGGACGCGAACTCGCAGGCGATGAACCCGCCGCCCACCACCAGCAGCCGCCGCGGCAGCCGATCCATGCGCATCACGGTGTCCGAGGTGTGCACCGACGGCAGGTCCAGGCCCGGGATCTCCGGGAGGGTGGGCCGCGACCCCGCCGCGACCACGACCTGGTCCGCCGTGATCTCCCGCCCCGACGCGGTGCGCACGCGGCGGGGGCCCACGAACCGCACCTCCTCCTGGATCACGCTCGTGTAGTCCAGATCATCCCGGCGGTAGCGCAGCCCGTCCCGGCTGATGCCGTCGATGCGCGTGAAGATGCGGTCCCTGATGGCCGGGAAGTCGGCGCCCGTGAACTCCAGCCCCACCCCGAGGCTCCGGGCCTCGGGCGGCAGTGCGGCCAGGCCGGCCGGGTAGGCGTACATCTTGGTGGGGATGCAGCCGACGTTCAGGCAGGTGCCGCCGAACGTGCCGGAGTCGGCGATCACGACGCTCCGGCCCTTCCAGTGTTCGCTGATCAGGGAGTTCCCCGATCCGGAGCCGATGATGAGCAGGTCGTGGTGTTCCGCAGGGGTGGCCATGCCCTCCAGGATAGGCACGGGCCCGGACGCGGTGGCGTCCGGGCCCGTGGGGCGGCCCGCCGGCGGCGGGCTCACGCGGGGCTCACTCGATCACGAGCAGCAGGTCCCCGCCGTTGACGGGCGTGACGCCCTCCGTGACCACGCGGCGCACGGTGCCCGCGGCCTGGGCCGTGATCGCGGCCTCCATCTTCATCGCCTCGATCGTGGCCACCGCCTGGCCGACCTCGACGGCGTCGCCCTCGGCCACCTGGACGGTGACCGAGCCCGCGAACGGGGCGGCGACGTGTCCGGGGGTGCCGGGGTCCGCCTTCTCCGCGGTCCGCACGGTGGACTCGATCGAGCGGTCCCGGACGGTCATCTGGCGCAGCTGGCCGTTCAGGGTGACCATCACGGTGCGCATGCCCTTCTCGTCCGGCTCGGAGACGGACATGAGGGTCGCGAGCAGCCGCACACCGCGTCCGAGCGAGATGACGTGCTCGCGCCCGGGGACGAGGCCGTAGAGGAAGTCGCGGGTGTGCAGGATGACGGTGTCCCCGAACTCCTCGCGGTGCGCCTCGAACTCCTTCGTGGGGCCGGGGAAGAGCAGGCGGTTCAGCACCGCGCGGCGGGTCTGTCCGGCCTCGCCGAGGGCCGTCGAGTCCTCCGCGGAGATCTCCACCATGCCCGCGCCCTCGCGGCGACCCTGGAGGGCCTTGGTCCGGAAGGGCTCCGGCCAGCCGCCGGGCGGGTCGCCGAGCTCGCCGCGCAGGAAGCCGATCACGGAGTCCGGGATGTCGAACTCCTGCGGACGCTCCGCGAACTCCTTCGGGTCCACGCCGGAACCGACCAGCTGGAGCGCCAGGTCGCCCACCACCTTGGAGGACGGGGTGACCTTGACGAGGTGGCCGAGCAGGTCGTCGGCCGCGGCGTACATCGACTCGATGGCCTCGAACCGCTCCCCCAGGCCGAGCGCGATCGCCTGCGTGCGCAGGTTGGACAGCTGACCACCAGGGATCTCGTGGTGGTACACGCGGCCGGTCGGGGCGGGCAGCCCCGCCTCGAAGGGCGCGTACGCCGAGCGGACGGACTCCCAGTAGGGCTCCATCGCCGTGGCGGCCTCGAGGCCGAGACCGGTGTCCCGCTCGGTGTGCTCGAGCGCCGCGACCAGGGCGGACAGCGGCACCTGGCTGGTGGTGCCCGCCATGGACGCGGTGGCCGCGTCGACGGCGTCCACGCCGGCCTCCGCCGCTGCGAGCAGGGTGGCCAGCTGACCACCGGCGGTGTCGTGGGTGTGCAGGTGCACCGGCAGATCGAACTCGGCGCGCAGGGCGGTGACGAGCTCGCGCGCGGCGGCGGGCCGCAGCAGGCCCGCCATGTCCTTGATCGCCAGGACGTGCGCGCCGGCGTCGACCATCCGGCGGGCGAGGCCCAGGTAGTAGTCGAGCGTGTAGAGCGTCTCCTTCGGATCCGTCATGTTGCCCGTGTAGCACAGGGCCGCCTCGGCCACGGCGGTGCCCGTGGCACGCACCGCCTCGATGGCCGGGGTGATCTGCTCGACGTCGTTGAGGGCGTCGAAGATGCGGAACACGTCGACGCCGGACGCCGCCGCCTCGGCCACGAACGCGTCCGTCACCTTGGTGGGGTACGGCGTGTAGCCCACCGTGTTGCGGCCGCGCAGCAGCATCTGGATCGGGATGTTCGGCAGCTCCGCGCGCAGCAGCTCGAGGCGCTGCCACGGGTCCTCGTGGAGGAAGCGCAGCGCGACGTCGTACGTCGCCCCGCCCCAGGCCTCCACCGAGAGCAGCCCCGGCAGGGTGTGCGCGACGGCGGGCGCGGCGGCCAGCAGGTCGCGCGTGCGGACGCGGGTGGCCAGCAGGGACTGGTGGGCGTCGCGGAACGTGGTGTCCGTGACGGCCAGCGCGGTCCGCTCACGCAGGGTGCGGGCGAAGCCCTCGGGGCCCTGCTCCAGCAGCACCTGACGCCAGCCGTGCGGGGGCGCCGCGTCCTCGTTCCGGCTCGGGCCGTCGAAGGGCGAGCGGTCCGGCTCCTGGTGCTTGTCGCCCGGGTGCTCCGGGAGGCGGTCGCGGGGGTCGATGCCCTCGATGCGCGGGCCGTGCGGCTGGTTGACCGTGACGTCCACGAGGTACTGCAGGGCCTTGGAGCCGCGGTCCTGGGAGCGGTTCACCGTGGCCAGCTCGGGGTGCTTGTCGATGAAGTCCGTGGCGACGTCGCCGCTGACGAACTGCGGGTCGTCCATCACGTTCATCAGGAACGGGATGTTGGTGGCCACGCCGCGCACGCGGAACTCGGCCAGGGCGCGGCGCACGCGGCGCACGGCCGTGGCGTAGTCGCGTCCACGGCAGGTGAGCTTGACCAGCATGGAGTCGAAGTGGGGGCTGATCTCCGCACCGGAGTAGATGGTGCCGCCGTCGAGGCGCACACCGGAGCCGCCGGCCGAGCGGTAGGCGGTGATGGTGCCGGTGTCCGGGCGGAAGCCGTTGGCCGGGTCCTCGGTGGTGATGCGGCACTGGATGGCGAAGCCGCGGACCCGGAGGGCGTCCTGGGTGATGCCCAGCTCGGGCAGGGTGGCGCCGGCGGCGATGCGCAGCTGGGCGCCGACCAGGTCCACGTCCGTGACCTCCTCGGTCACCGTGTGCTCCACCTGGATGCGGGGGTTCATCTCGATGAACACGTGCTGGCCCGCACGCTCGCCCGCCGTGTCCACGAGGAACTCGACGGTGCCCGCGTTGACGTAGCCCATCTCCTTGGCGAAGGCGACGGCGTCCCGGTGCAGGGCCTGCCGGATCTCCTCGTCCAGGTTCGGGGCCGGGGCCATCTCGATGACCTTCTGGTGGCGGCGCTGGAGCGAGCAGTCCCGCTCGAAGAGGTGCACGACGTTGCCCTCGCCGTCGGCGAGGATCTGCACCTCGATGTGCCGCGGCCGCAGGACGGCCTGCTCGAGGAACACGGTGGGGTCGCCGAAGGCGGTGTCCGCCTCGCGCATCGCGGCCTCGAGGGAGCCGCGCAGGTCCTCGCGGCGCTCGACGCGGCGCATGCCGCGCCCGCCGCCGCCGGCGACGGCCTTGACGAAGATGGGGAAGCCGATCTCCTCGGCCTGCTCCAGGAGCCACTCGACGTCGGCGCTCGGGTCCGAGGAGGCCAGGGTGGGGATGCCCGCGCGCTTGGCCGCGCGCAGGGCCTCGACCTTGTTGCCGGTCAGCTCGAGGACGTCGGCGGGCGGGCCGACGAAGGTGATCCCGTTCTCGGCCGCGGCGCGGGCCAGGCCGGCGTTCTCCGACAGGAAGCCGTAGCCCGGGTAGATCGCGTCGGCCCCGGCGTCCTTCGCCACGCGGATGATCTCGTCCACGTCGAGGTAGGCGCGCACGGGGTGGCCCTCCTCGCCGATGCGGTAGGCCTCGTCCGCCTTCTGGCGGTGGATCGAATTGCGGTCCTCGTAGGGGAAGACGGCGACGGTGCGGGCGCCCAGCTCGTAGCAGGCGCGGAAGGCGCGGACGGCGATCTCGCCGCGGTTGGCCACCAGGACCTTGGAGAAGACGGCGCCGGCTCCGGTCGACCCGGCCGCGTCCTCTGGAGGGGTGAAGTTCTCGACAGGTGCGCTCATGGTTGGGAGTGTGTCACACCGCACGCGAGTTCCGCCTCATGTCGCGCACAGTCGCCGTTGCGAGACGAAAGATGACTGGCTCGGCCCTTCGGGCGCCCCGCGGTGGAGGGTCAGGCGGAGCGGCGGGCCCGACGCCGTCCGGCCAGTTCGTCCTGTGGCTCGGGGGCGGCGACCACGCTCTCGCGGGGCAGCTCGGCGAGGCTGCCCTCGACCTCGCGCCACACGCGGCCGACGGCGATCCCGAAGACCCCCTGGCCGCCCTGGACGAGGTCCACGACCTCGTCCGCCGAGGTGCACTCGTACACCGAGGCGCCGTCGCTCATCAGGGTGATCTGCGCCAGGTCCTCGACACCCCGCTCGCGCAGGTGACCCACGGCGGTGCGGATCTGCTGGAGCGAGACGCCGGTGTCCAGGAGGCGCTTGACCACCTTGAGGACGAGGATGTCGCGGAATGAGTAGAGCCGCTGGGAGCCGGAGCCGGAGGCACTGCGGACCGTGGGGACCACGAGGTCCGTGCGGGCCCAGTAGTCGAGCTGGCGATACGTGATGCCGGCGGCCTTGCACGCGGTGGGACCGCGGAAGCCGACGTCGTCACCCTGGGTCGCGCCCTCGTCGAAGAGCGTGCCCTGGGTGCCGAGCGCGGGGGGCCGGCCAGGACCTGCAGTGGGTGTCACGGGGAACCTCCTGGTGCGGGGCCCCCGGTGTGGGAAGGGGACGCGACCGTCATGTGCCGCCGGTGACCGTGGCGGCGCTCCCCGGTGACCGTGGGGAGGACGACGGAGGCGCCCCGGGTGGCGGGGCCCTCTTCCCCTCGAAGGTACGCGCGGGTCCGGGGGCGGTCAACGAACCCGGCTGCGAGGCTGCGCCGTGTCGCCCCCGGCCCCGCTCAGGCGAAGTCCTCGGGGCGCACCGTGTCGAGGAAGTCGCGGAAGTCCTCGACGGCGCGCTCCTGGCCGGCGTCCTCCTCCCCCGTCCGCGCCGGCATGCCGGCGTCCGCGAGCACGGCGGGGCTGCCGAGCACGGGGGCGTCGGCGCGCAGGGCGACCACGACGGCGTCCGACGCGCGGGCGTCGACCCGGGCGCCCGTGGAGAGCACGAGCTCGGCGTGCACGACCTCGTCCCGGACCTCGGTGAGCCGCACCCGCACGACCTCGGCGCCCAGGGCGTCGACGGCGGCCAGGAGCAGCTCATGGGTGAGGGGCCGGGGCGCGCGGACTCCCTCGAGCGCGAGCGCGGCGGCGGCTGCCTCGGGCGCGCCCACCCACAGCGGGACCATCGTGCGGCCGGGCGGATCCACCAGCAGGATCACGTGGTGCTGCTCGGGCAGCTCGACGCGCACGCCGAGCACGGAGAGGGGCACGTCGCCGACGTCGTCGGCGGGCACGGGGCGCGGCTCAGTCATCCCACTGCTCCAGCCCCTCGGCCACGAGGGCCGCATGCAGCCGCAGGCTGGCCTGCGCGATCTCGCGTGCCGAGCGGGCCACGCGGGGACGGGTGCCGGCGTCGCGGCGGGCCTGCAGCGGGGCGACGGCGCGCTCCACCAGGCCCAGTTCGCGGTCGGCCGCGGCCCGCAGCGGGCGCAGGTGCCGGGGCTCCAGGCCGTGGCCCGCGAGCACGACGGCGGCCCGGGCCACGTCCATCGCATGGCTCGGGTAGCCGCCGTCGGGATCGACGGGCAGGAGCGAGTACTGATCCAGCTCGGCCAGCAGCTCCTCGCCCGCACCGGATTCGGCGGCGAGCTCGGCGCGGGTCCACGACCGGCGGCCCCCGGAGACCTCGCGGCCGAGCCGCTCCGCGTCCGAGGACGCCGGGACCGCTGCGGCCCCGGGCAGGCCGGTGGGGCGTTCGCCGCGGTCCAGCGCGGCCAGGTGGTCGGCGATCACCTTGAGCGGCAGGAAGTGGTCGCGCTGCAGGGCGAGGACGAACCGGAGCCGGTCCACGTCCTCGGGCCGGAAGCGCCGGTAGCCGGCGGGGGTCCGCTCGGGCAGCACGAGGCCGCGGTCCTCCAGGAAGCGCACTTTGGACGCGGTGACACCGGGGAATTCGGCTTCGAGGGCGGCCACGACCTCGCCGATGCCCAGCCGGCCCGCAGGGCGGGCGGTGGGGACGGCGTCGGGGCGCGGGCGCGGATCGGTCACGGGGATGACGGCTCAGCCCCGCGCCGGCCCGGCGTAGTACGTGAGCCGATACTTGCCGATCTGCACGTGCATCCCGGAGCGCAGCAGGATCTCGTCCACCCGGTCGTGGTTCACGAAGGTGCCGTTGAGGGAGTTCAGGTCCACGAGCCGGTGGCCGCCGTCCTCGGCCCGGAACTCCGCGTGACGACGGGAGACGGTGACGTCGTCGAGGAAGATGTCCGCGTCCGGGTGGCGCCCCACGGAGACCACGTCCTCGTCCAGCAGGAAGCGGGCGGACTGGTCCGGGCCCTCGTGGGCGAGCAGCAGCGCGGAACCGGCCGGGAGGGCGCGGATCGCGTCCGACTCCTCACGGGTGAGGTCCGCCGAGACCAGCGGCGCCAGCTCGGTGAGGTTGATGGCGGAGGTGGACAGGTCCGGTTCACGTCCGGGCTGGTTCATGGGGTGCTCCTGTGCGGGGGCCGGCGCCGCGGCGCCGGAGGGAGAGACGAAGGGGACGCCGTCGCCCCGCCGACCAGCGGCGGGGCGACGGCAGACGGGGCTCAGCTGGTGTGCGAGGCGTAGCCCTCGGCGTCCATGAGGCCCTCGAGCTGGGCCTCGTCCGCGAGGGTGATCTCGAACAGCCAACCGCCCTCGTAGGGGGCGGAGTTGACCAGGCCGGGCTCGCCGTCGAGCTCGTCGTTGACGGCGGCCACGGTGCCGGAGACCGGGGCGTAGATGTCCGAGACGGACTTCGTGGACTCGACCTCGCCCACCGCGGTGCCCGCGGTGACCTCGGTGCCGACCTCCGGCAGGTCCACGTACACGACGTCACCCAGCGCATCCTGGGCGAAGTCGGTGATGCCCACGCGGACCGTGCCGGCGGCACCGGCCTCGGCGATCCACTCGTGCTCGGCGGAGTACTTGAGGCCTTCGGGGATGGAGCTCATGGAGTGCGCGTCCTTTGTGTGGTCGGGAGTGATGACGTCGTCTCGCAGACTACCGAGCGGCGCGTGATTCGCGCCACTGGCGCGCTCAGAGCACGCCGCGCATGCCGCGGCGCACCGGCTTGGCGATGGCCAGCATGAGCAGGCCCACGCCCACGGTGACGGCGCCGATCACGCCGAAGTAGCCGACCTCGTTCTCCTCGGAGTACGAGCCGGCCAGCGAGCCCGCGAGCGCGGTGCCCAGGGCCACCGAGAGGTTGTAGAGCGAGACCATCATCACGGGGAACGAGCGCGGCGCCACCTTCGTGGACAGCGACAGGCCCACCGGGGAGACGAGCAGCTCGCCCATGGTGCAGACGAAGAGGATCAGCGCGAGCCACAGCAGCGGCACGGCGAGCACGTCCGCCACCGGGATGAACAGCAGGAACGCGAGGCCGATCAGCACGATGCCGATGCCGAACTTCACAGGCGTGCCGGGCTGGCGCGGGCCGAGCTTCGTCCACAGCGCTGCGAACACCGGTGCGAAGGCGATGATGAAGATCGGGTTGATGGAGTTGACCCACTCCATGGGCATCTCCCAGCCGAAGAGGTTCCGGTCGAGGCGGTTCTCCGAGTACAGCGCGATCACGGTGAACTGCTGCTGGAACAGGGCGAAGAACACGGCGGTGCCGATGAACAGCGGGATGAACGCCTTGACGCGGGAGCGCTCCTCATCCGTGACCTTCTTGGAGGTCAGCAGCACGGCGAAGATGCCGATGGCGGCGACGGCGGCCAGCACCACGACGGCGTCGGCCAGGTTGGCCACGGTGACGATGCCGGTGAGGAACAGGACGACGCCGACGGCGACGGCGGCGAGCGCGATGAGGACCCAGCGGCCGTACTGCGAGCGCGGCAGCGGGTCCGGGATCCGGTGCACGTCCGAGGGCAGGTTCTTGCGGGTCAGGGCGTACTGCGCCAGGCCGATGGCCATGCCGGCGGCGGCGAGGCCGAAGCCCACGTGGAAGCCCATCGTGTCGCGTGCCAGGCCGGTGAGCAGCGGGCCGACGAGGGCGCCGATGTTCACGCCCATGTAGAAGATGGAGAAGCCGGCGTCGCGCTTGGGGTCCTCGCGGGAGTACAGGGAGCCGACGAGGTTCGTGGCGTTGGCCTTGAGGCCACCCGATCCGACGGCGACGAGCACGAGGCCCAGGGCCAGGCCCGGGACGCCCGGGACGAGGGCCAGCGCGATGTGGCCGAACATGATCCCGACGGCGCTGACGAACATGGTGCGCTCGGAGCCGAGCAGGCGATCGGCGACCCAGCCACCGAGGATGCAGAACACGTACACCATGCCGCCGTAGGCGCCGACGGTGCCCGTGGCCACCGCCGGGTCGATCCCGAGGCCGCCCTCCGCTGCGGTCCAGGACATGTAGTACACGAGCATGGCCTGCATGCCGTAGAAGGAGAAGCGCTCCCACAGCTCCACGGAGAACAGGTTCGCCAGCGGGCCGGGCTGGCCGAGGAACGGGCGGCCGCGCCAGTCGGGAGCGGCGTCGTCGGGACGGGTGGCCGTCGACGCCGCCACGCGGGCGGACGGCTCGACGTCGGGCACGCGGCCCGCGAGAGGATTCTGGGGATTTTCCACCGACCTACTGTCCTCCTCCGAGGGAGTCAGAGCAAACTCGCCGCCCGATGACGCGGATCACATCCGCGGCCCGGGCGGCGTCCGGCCTAGAGTGGGGGCCGTGTCCGTCACCTCCGAGATCGCCCGCGCCCGCTCCCTCATCCGCGTGGTCCCCGACCATCCCAGCCCGGGCGTGGCCTTCCAGGACATCACGCCCCTGCTCACCGACGCCCGCGCTCTGAGGGCGTGCGTCGAGGCCCTGGTGGCTCCGTTCGAGGGGCGGTTCGACCTCGTGGCCGGCCTGGAGGCCCGCGGGTTCCTGCTCGCCGGGGCGGCCGCCGTCCTGACCGGCACCGGCCTCGTGCCGCTGCGCAAGGCCGGGCGCCTCCCGGCTCCCGCGGCCCGCGCGGACTACACGCTGGAGTACGGGACCGCGAGCATCGAGGTCTCCGAGGACCTGCGGGCCGGGTCACGGGTGCTCCTGCTCGACGACGTCCTCGCCACGGGCGGCACCCTCGCCGCCGGCCGGCGGCTCATCGAGGCGCGGGGTGCGGAGGTGGTGGGCGCGGCCTGCCTGCTGGAGCTCACGGCCCTCGGCGGCCGGGCCGTCGTGCCGGACACGCATGTGCTGTTCGCGGCCTGAACCGCCCCACCCGATGAGGGGTGGCGGGCCAGGCGGCCCCGGGTACGACGACGCCGGAGCCCCGCGCTGCAGGACTCCGGCTTCGTCGATGTGGTCGGGCTGCTGCGAAACTACTGCCAACAAGCGCGGAGAACCGCGGAACTGGCCGAACTCTTGGCCACCGCCCGCGACTCGACACGGGCGCCAGACGATCGCCCGCTCCCCCAGCAGAACGCGCTGCATCCCTCGGTCGTCAAGCTCCTGATTGAGGACTACGAAGCCGGCGCCTCGACGTACGAGCTTGCCGAGCGGTACAACGTGCGCCGCAACACCGTACGAGACACGCTCCGCCGCGCAGGATTCGACCTCACCATCAAGGCGAAGCGTGCAGCCCTCAGCGAAGAGCAGAAGGCCGAAGCAAGGCGTCTGTTCGACGGTGGTTCGACCCGTCGCGAGCTGATGGAGATGTACGGAGTGAGCGAGTCCACGATCAGGCGGATCCTGCGGATGTATTAGGAGTGCGCCGCCACGGCGCTGCCGGATCGCCGTATGTGTCGAGCACGATCTCGCACCAGGTGCGTCCAGCGTTGACCGCGAGGCGTGCATGCCTGGCGGTCAGATTGGATGCACGCGTGCGACCGTGGCCGCTACCCTCCGCATTGCGCAGTTCGGTGATCCCGATAGCGATTCCCTTGAGCCCGCCGAGCACCTTCTTGATAGACCCCGAGCTGTCGGCAGTGCCGCTCACGCCTGACGCCGACAGTCCGAGCGCGTCTTGCGTCTGAGTCAGCAGCGTAGGGAGGTCTGCGTCCCTGACTACCGTCTCCCCCAGGTGCTCCAGCACCGTCTTGGCGGTCGCTTCGATGAGTTCCTTGACTGCCCCGACGACACCGGCCGGGTCGGAGTCGAGCAGCAGTTCGATACGGCGGAAGGCATCGCGGATTCCTGAGGCATCACGTAGCCCGTCCAAGCCCGAGAGACTCGAGAGCGCACCACCGACCATCGTGATCTTGCGGCTCGGGTCGACCGAGAAGCCGTCGAGTTCGAGCACGCGAGTGAACGGAGTGATGTCGTCACCGCCAAACTCGATGAGGAAACTCTCGTAGACGCGGAGGACACGACGGATGTGTTCAAGGCTTGCCCAGTCAACGGATGCCTCGTACTCGGCCAGAGTGTGACGCGCTGGCCGCCAAGAAATGTGGTTGTCCCCGGAGCGAAGCCTTCGGCTTGCCATATGCGATCGATCTCCCGGAGCACCATGCGCTGCGAGACGGCGTCGCGGAAGACTCCGCGCACTCTGCCGGTGATGAGGTCAGTCATGTATCACACCGCGAAGGGTTTCTTGCCAGTCCGTATTTAGGCGATCCATGACACCAACACTTTGAACAAGCCGTGCGAAGTTTCGCCAGAAGTGTGTGCGCATCTCCAACCGATCGACGCCTTCTCGTGCAGCGAGCCGACGCTCGACTTCGTCCACGCCGCCAGGCTGACGGGCACCTCGGGTGCGACGGTCTCCATACGGGTGATCTGTCTCGGACAGTATGCGGCTGCGTGGGATCAGGCGAAGGCTCTCTTCTGAGGACATCATCGCCGGCGGCAAAGAGAAGTAGCACCCGAGCCGGACAGCTTCTTCGGTCAGCTCGGCGCTGCCCGTCCACCAGTGGAGGATCACGCCATCAACCGGCGTCCGATGCAGTTCCCGCAAGACGCGCAGATGAGCACCTGCGCTGTGAACGCTCACCAACCGTGGATGTTTCTGTAGCACCCGTAGTATCGAGCGGAAGGTGTGGAGTTGGAGTTCGATTGGTACTCGGCTCGTTCCATCGAGTCCTACTTCTCCGACGAGTGCCGTGCTCTGGATCGCGTTCTCGAATGCTTCGACAGCGAACGCCTTGTTCGCTCGCACTAGACCAGGATGCACGCCGACGCCCCACAGGGTTCGGGCGTCACGCCGTTCCCGAACGAGTTCGAACTCATCGAGCGACCGAGTCATCGCAAACACGAATGCTCCGAGCTGGCGGAGATCGCGCTCAGAAATATTGGCGTCAACGTGTGCGTGCGTGTCGAGCGGCGGTGGAACTTTCAAAGCGAGAGGCTCCTCAACTCTTCTCGCCCACGACGACAAAGCTCATTCACCTCTGCCAGCGATACACCAGACGGGAGCTGCAGCCGGGCGAGGTCAGACTCCCCGAAAGGCTCGCGCAGGAAATCCCGCATCGCTGGAATGACACTCTTGTCTGCCACCCAGGCGGTCTGCTTCGCTCCGCTCGGGACAAGGTAGGTCGTGGTATCCGCTACACCAGAAGCGGCGAATGACGCTCGCCGGAGCACGCAACCGAAGCAGACACCGCAAGCTACCTTCGGCGAAATTCCGTATGTCTTCGCTCCCGTGTGTGAACACGACGATGTCTCGCTGAGGAATGCGCTTGCCTCTTCAACGCCGAAGGCGTCTCGCACTTGCGCGAACATCTCACCCTTGGTGATGTTCGCGTAGGGGTTTACCAGATCGCTGTGCGCCCCGACGTTGTCGAGAAGCGCGATTAGATCACCGAGGAACTTCGGGTGTGTCGTCTTGGTCGATAGGCTGCCGCGACGGCTTCTGGACAGCGGCGGGTTGATCGAGGCATACCCGTTCTCAGGAATCCAGAGCGGAATATTGTTCACGGATGCGACAGCCAGACCGAGCGCGATGAAGAGGAACGAGCGCGACCGGGATGAGTTCTCTCGGCCATACGACGCGCCTGACGGCGACCGCCGTCCACGCGCAAGGTGCACCTTGACGTGATCTGCCTGCGCACCGGGGGCCAGTCGTTCGATCTCCTTGGCGATGCGCGTCTGCAGCGGCGACAAAGTAGGCGATGCCCAGTGCGAGACCAGAACGTGCTTCTCACCTCGTGCGGCAAGCTCGCGGGCGGAAAGCAGTGCTCCCGTGGCCGAGTCCGCACCGCCGCTCAGAAGAACGGCCCGCTTAGCGTCTACCCCGACCGTGCCAATCTGCTCCGGGTCGCCTGTTCGCCGTCGGAAGGTGAAGTGCCATATGTCTCCCGTCAAGAACCCAAGGAGACGCTCCAGGTCACCCCTGACGTCGTTCCAGGGCGTCGCCGCGAGCACGTCGACGGTAAGTGAGATGTCGCGCTGGTTCCATCTCGACAAACTCCCGGAGCGACTTGCCGAACGGTCGGCGGCAAGAACCGCGGCAGCGATACGCACCAGATCAATGTTCCGGTTGTTGACTGCACCCAAGTCGCCAAGGAGCGGCCCGATGCTCGCCTTGAAGTAGGCGGGAGATGCTTTGCCATGCCAATAAAACGTCCGGTCGACGTCTGGAGTCACCGGTTCAGGAACGGGTGCGACGGTGAACTCGTACTCGAACATGACTACTCACCACTCCCGCGGTATGTTCGGCGCAAGAACCGCAACCCACGTTCGATGGCCGCGTCGATTGCTTCCTGGGAGGCGCCATGCTCCGAGAGATTGGCGCGCGCCGCGAGATGCTGGCTCGTCTCGTAGACGTCATCCACGAACTCCTCCCGGGTAACGGCATCCCGTGAAGTGAACTCGCCGGATTCAGAGAGAAAGATCTCGGCGATCATGAGCCCGATCGCGTGTTCCGCCGTTGCCGCCGCGTCCGGCAGCGTCGCGTTCTGCTCCAGGTCAAGCATCCAATCAAGAAGTCGTCCGGCGATGTCGCGCTGTTCTTCACTCGGGATATCGCTGCTTGTCTGCGCTTCGCAGACGACGTCGAGGATGGTGCGAACCATCTCGGCACGGGTCGGCAGCGCCGAGAGCTTGTCGAAGTCGAGGCCGGCCTTGGCGAGCGTCTCTCGGTCACCCTCGCGGAACGCGCGGGCCAGGTTGGCAGCGCGGCCCGCAGTCGCCGCGTAGGCGCGCGCGTCGCGCCGGGGTGCGCTCTGTTTGTTGCGGCCACCGCCCGAGGAGCCACCCCGCGCGGCGCTTCCACCGCCTCCGCCGCCGCCAGATGAGCGGCGCGGGAAGACGGGGATCTTGAGCACCTGAGCGACGACGTTCTCAGGGATAGATGACTTGACGGTGTCGGTTTGGCTTTGCGCCCACTGATCGACTCCGTCTCGGAGCACGCGCGAGACCTTGCTCGTCGAGCCCTTATACGACGAGCTGGTCCCCATAGCTAGATGCCCTCCTTGGCAGCTGCGACCGCCGCAACCAGTTCGGTCTTGCCACTCGCGTTCGCCATCATGGTCAGCTGATCGATGATCTCCTGCGGGTCGTCAGCTTGGAGCTGGGCCAGCCCACCGACCTTGAGGTCGGCCGGCTTGATCCGCTTAAGCGCGACGACGACATCCGACACGGCGCTCGAGTGCACGCGTGCGATACGCAGCATGGCAACCACACCACCCGATTGCTTCTGCGGCTCATCGACGATGACGCCACCGATGTAGTTGATCAGGCGAGTTGCCTCGGCTGGCTGCAGACTTCGCAGCATATCGTCAGTCACTCGCCGAGCCTCCGACGGCGACCGTGAGAGGAGCTGCGTGGCAATGTCCCGGATGGACTCCGGCAACCCTGCCGATGCGACGAATACGTTCTTGAAGCTCGCCGCGAACACCAGATACGGCGCAATGTCCTTCTTGGCGAGCGGAGGCGAAAGACGCGCCCACCGGATCAGTGCCTCGCTGAAGCGCGGCTTGGGCTCCTCGACCTTGGTGCTCTTCTTGCTCGGCGCCCTCGTGTCATCTGCGTCCTCAGCGGCTTCGGCATCGCCTAGTTCGTCGGCAGGCAGCTGCGCGGCGTTATTCTCTTCAACCGGGGGCTCTTCTGGCGAGGGCGTCCCAGCCTGCACTTCGAGCGCTGCAATGTTCTGACGCAGGGTCTGTTCGCGCAACCACCCGGTGACTTCTGCGAACTCGGTCGGGAAGTACTGCTCCAGCACCATGAGCTTCGCGATAGTCGCAGCATCCAGCGTGATACCGCGGCGAGCCGCGATACTGAGGCGGACCGACAAGTCGTTGAGGAACCGCTTGATGCGTCGCGGATTGCCCTTGGTCTTTTCGTGCACGATGGGGCGGATACGGGCGGCGTTGTTGCGCTGCTCGACGAAGGCTTCCTTCTGAAGCGAGGCAACCGTTTCGAGGGCAACGGCGCCCCGGCGCGCTTCCGACACATCCGCGACGATCTGCGCGTACTCATCTTCTTCGACCAGAGAACGAATCTGGAGAAGCACGAGATATGCCTCGGCGTCGAAGTCCGATAGCGCCGGTACGGGGACGGAGGTCTGCACGATCTTGTGGAGATAAAGACGAGCCGGTGTTTCCTCGCCCTCTTTGCGTTCTGGATCGGCGGGGTACCGGGTTGCGATCGCATCCGCCACCCGTTCCTCATCCGCAGCGATGACAAACGACATCTTCGGCACCGACAAGAAGAGACGGATAGTCTCCAACGTCTCGACGACGGTATCCGGCAGGCAGCGATCGAGATCGTCGACCAGCACAACGACATTGCGGATCTGTTTCAGATCTTTCGACTTGAGCAGGTCATCGAACTCGGTGCGGAACTGCACCATGTCGGTGATCGGTTCGGGCCTCTCCTTACCCTCTTCTTGTTTCGGCTTAACGAGATCGAGTACCCCGTCGAGAGAAGGAAGCGTCACGGTGATGGCAGACTTCGCTGCGAGCTTGATGGCCTTTGTCCAGTCGATGCGCTTGAGGAGGCGCCGGACAACCGCTTTCGACTGGGCACCCGGTCCCTCGGCCGGAAGCGCAGCTTCGAGGGCGGCCAGGATCTCCCCGATCAGGGACTCTTTGATCCCCAGCTGTGGGTCGTACTTCCAGGGGTCGGTCTCGATCACGATGCGTGGCGGCAACCCCTCGGCCTTGCTGTCGACGCGCAGCTGCTCTGCAATCAGACGCAGGACCGACGTCTTGCCACTACCCCAGCTACCAGATAGCCCGAGTGCGATCGGGTCGAGGCGAGGGTCGAGCAGAGCGTCGACCACCGTTGATGCGACCGCATCAAAGGAGAGGAGATCGACGTCGGTTGGCTCGTCGAGGAACAGTGGGTACGAGACCTCCGTTGGCCTTGCGTTTGCTGTGTCTGCACTCATGACCCCAGACCTCCTGATGCCGCGCTGTCGCTGGCTCCACCGATCAGCAGCCCGTGCTTGTCGGTCGTGTAGTTGTAGTCGACCGGCCCGGTTGGTGCGGCGTCGAAGTGGTGCTCCGCGAAGCGGATGCGCATTGCCTCGTCCCAGTCGAGGTCGTCGAGGTTGCGGGTGTCCTTGGTTTCACGGATGAGGTAGAGCCGCTGGGTGCCGTTCTCGTCGTAGACAATGGCCCAGTCCGGCGAGTACTCGCCAACAGGCGTGCGGACGCGGAAGCGGCGCGGCAGCTTGGTGAACAGCTTGACGTGTTCGCGGTTGTTCTCGAGCTGCGCGGCGAATGCGCGCTCGACGTGGCTGTCGTAGTCAACGTGGTCGTACAGGTTTACGCCGCCCTCGGGCGCGGCAATGACGCCGTTCTTCGGATCTGGGTTGCCGGGCATCGGCTGCGGCGGGTTCTTGGCTTCGACTTCGAGGAAGACGACCTCGGCATCCCACCAGTCCGTCTCGTCGATGGGTTCGTAGCTGATGCCGCGAACCATCTGCTCGATCGTCTCGATGCGGATGGCGTTCGCCACGATCCGCGCCCAGCGGTCGGGATCATCAAGGACGTGACGTGCGTAGTCGCGGTCGGGATAGTTCAGGATCTCGCGCACGATCCCAGCCAGGGTCGGTCGGGTGAGCTGGAGGGGGAACTTGCCGTACTGCAGCTGATCCTCGATGAGCTGCACGACGTCAGGAAGGCGCTGGCCTACAACCACGATGCGCTCGCCACGGGACTCTGCAACGGCGGAGTCTGCCGTGATGACGTGTCCCTCGTCGTCGTAAACGAGGTCGGCGGACTGCACCACATTGGCGCGGCGCTCGATGAACTCGAGGTCGGCCAGATGCTCGGACGCCGCAACCACAACGCGGAGCGCTTCCGGATCGACGGTGACGCGGTAACGCGCCTTGTAGCGGATGCGCTTCCAGAGCTCAGCGAACTCGGGGCTCTCGAACAGGGCAGGGCGCCTGTGAACGATGACCTCGTTGTCGGCGTTGTCGACCTCGGGACCAGCCTCGCCGGAGCCACCGCCAGAGGCGACGTACTCGGCATTCAGACCGTCGCGGAACTCCGTGAAGGACTCGTCCACGATCAGGGTCAGCCGGTTGATCGCCGGGTCCATGACACGGTGACCGTTCTGGTCAACCGGCAGACGCAGACCACGGCCGATCTGCTGTCGACGCTCCAACTCCGAGCGCGTGTGACGCAGAAAGCCGACCTGGAAGACGTTCGGGTTGTCCCAGCCCTCCTTGAGAGCGGAGTGGGAGAAGATGAACGCGCGCGGGTTGGCACGGTCGAGGATGAGTTCCTTGTTGGCGATGATCTCCTGGTACGCCCGCGCCTCCAGCTCGGCATCCGACGCTCGACCAGACGTGTCCTTCAGGATGCCCGTCTTGGTAGACGGGAAGTAGGCGACCCGCAGCTTGGCAGGGTCAGGCATCTCGCTCTCGGGATTGCCTGCCCGGAGCCACTCCTCGCGGTACAGCTCGTCGAACATCCCAGGCAGCACCGCCTCGTCACCGGCGTAGTCAGCCACACGTTCGACGAAGAATAGCGACAGAACCTTGACGCCACGGTTCATCGAGTCGATCTGCCTCTGACGGGCCAGGTGCGTTCGAATGGTGTGGCGGATCTGGTCACGCCAGACAGCCTCAGCGTCCACGCCGGTCTCGGTGCCGGCCTGCACGACGAGCTTGTTCTCGAAGATCACGCGGTCGGGCTTGCGCTCGATGCTGTCGACAACCAGGCCGCGGTACTGCGGCAGGTTACCGGACTCCTCAAACAGGTCGGTACCGTTCTGCAGAACCACCGGCACCCGCTTGCCGCCCGCCTTATCGATGACCGCCTCGGCCATCAGGCGCTTGCGGACGCTCCGAAGCTTGTCGAGACGGACGTAGGGCTTGCCGTCCTCGCCAGCGACGATGCCCTTGACCGACACCCGCTTGACCAGACCCGCCTCGGCGGCCCGCTTCGGGCCAAGCCGGTGCACGAGGTTGAACGGCTCCTTGTGCGTTGCGCTGTAGCGCAGCGCCACCAGCGGGTTCAGCGTGGCAATCGCCTGACGGCGCAGCGGCGTCGCCATGTTCTGCGGCTCATCAATCAGGACAACCGGGCGAGCCTTCGCGATCTGCTGCACACCACTCAGCGAGTCACCCCAAAGCTGCGGCTGCTCCGCACTGGCATAGAGCGTGTTCGTGTCCGGCTTGTCGAGCGCCTGCACGCTGGCAACCAGGAACTGCACCGTGCCCGACGGCTCGGTGAAGTCGTTCAGCGCCGAGTTCTCGCCCAGCACACCCCACTTGTACGGGACGCCGGGATACTTCAGCCGGAAGTGCTCCTCACTCTGTTCGAACGTCTTCACCACGCCCGCACGAATCGCGATCGAGTGGACGAGGATGACAAACTTGCGCAGCCCGTACAGCTCAGCCAGGCGCAGCGCTGTCGAGATGTAGACGTAGGTCTTCCCGGTACCCGTCTCCATCTCGACCGAGAAGTTCGGGAACTCACGCGCGGTGCCCTGCAGGTCTGTCTCCGCCAGCAGCTCGAGCTGGGTCTGTGGTTCGACAGACTCGCGGGCGGTGATCGTCCTCAGATTGTCGGTGAGAACGGAGCGTTCCAGCGTGAAACCCGCGTGACCATCCGCGCCAGGCGCCTGCCCAGCAAGCGCATCGCGCGGTGGCACCAAGGCACCCTCAAACAGGTCGACCACCGCGGAAACGGCGGCCGACTGGTGCGGCTGGTCATCAAAGCGAAACTTCACGAGGCACCCGCTCCAGAAGAATCAGCTTTGACTGCAACCGCGGCGCCAACGTCAGCGTCACCGAGTCCTCGACCTGATCACCACGAAGGATCAGGGTGTCGTCATCACTCAAGGCAAGCGCATCGGCCGTCGCCAGCGAGAACGCATCGAGCGAGATCAAGAGACGACCCGACGTGCTCTCGCCCTCGGCGGGAGTGAACTCGTAGACCGTCACACCGTCCAGTTCGTGCGTCGTCACGCGCGCATCGAGCTTCGTCCCAGTGGCCTTGAGCGCCACCTCCCACGCAACATCGAGCGGCACCGCACCATCCACCACCGGAGCTCCCGCCGTGTAATCGAGAACCTGGGTCAGGTAACCCTGTCCGGTCAGTTCTGCCGAGGCGATGATCGGCTTCTCAATGATGAGATTCGTCGGGCGAGTGCGGAAGATCCTGAACCCGAGCTGCGGAGCATCGAGCGTCTCGTGCTGCAGCGAGGCTGCCGCGCGGCGAAGGCGCTCAGCCGTCACCTCGAAGATCGTCTCGTAACCGGCCGCCAAAGCGTTCTTGCCCGACTCTTCCGACGCATCAGGCTTCTCCGGCACTTGCACCAGAATCCAATGCCGTGTCTTGCCGTCCTTCGGGTTCTGCTCCCACACCGCCTGGCCTGTCGAGCCGGAGCCCGCGAAGAAGTCGAGGATCAGGTCGCCATCGTCCGTGATGGCGTGGAAGAGGCGGGCGAGCACTTCCGTGTCCTTCGGGTAGTCAAAGACGGTTGTTCCCATGAGCTTGTCGAGCGCCTTCGAGGCGGCACGGCGATCCTTATAGAAGACGGACGCTGGTGCCCACTCCTCATGCTCATGCAAGTAGGACTTGAGTTGAAGGCGTCCGCCCTCCTTCTTGGGATAGACGATGCGATCGTCGTCGGCGAACGCCTCCATCTTCTCCCGTCCGTAGGCCCAGCCGTTCGCGTGCGGTTCGTGACCGCGGAATGTGTAGACGAGATTAGGCCTCGGGTTCGGGCTTCTTAGATCTGACGCGAAGTAAACACCTCGAGCATCAATCACGCGGTAGTGCTTGTGCGCTTTTGCGGGGGCTTCGTCAGGCAGTGAGTTGTACCAGGCCTGTAGCGCCGCCGTTGCCGCCTCATAATCCGTACCGTGAGAAGCGCGTAGCTCTTCGACCTTCGCGTAAATCTCGTCGAGACCGGCCTTGCGCTCACGCCAGCGCGCGTCCTGTTCGCGCAGATAGGTGTGGTCACGCGCGTAGGCCACCACGTAGTCGTGCCCAACGGAGATCTGACGAGCATCGTTCTTGCGGCCACCATTCCAGATGAAATTGCCGACGAAGTTCTCTGCGCCGAACACGGCATCGAGCAGCAGCCGCAGGTGGTGCACCTCGTTGTCATCAATGGAAACCAGGATGACGCCGTCGCGGCGCAGCAGGTGACGGGCCAGCGCGAGGCGAGAGAACATCATGGTCAGCCACGGGGCATGCTTGCGTCCACCGGTCTCGATCCGGCTGGTCGTGGCGTTGCCCTGGTCGTCGACCTGGCCGGTCTCCTCGAGGTACTGCCGCTCGGGCACTGCGAAGTCGTCGTTGTAGGTGAAGGTGTCGCCCGTGTTGTACGGCGGGTCGATATAGATCAGCTTGACGGCACGTGAGTAGCCGTTCTTCAGGAGCTTGAGTACCTGTAGGTTGTCACCCTCGATCAGGACGTCACGAGCGTCCGGCCAGTGCAGGGAAGCATCCTCATCGGGAACGAGCGTTGCCGTGGTCGGGACGCGCGCATCCTGGCGTGCTCGCTCGATACCAGGCCAGCTGAAGGAGAAGGCAGGCTTGACCTCGCCGTCGAGGCCAAGCGCCCCGAGTAACGCATCGCGGTCAAGTTCCCCGTCGAGGAAGGCACTGGGCACCAGGTCGCGGAGCTGGGCGAGCAGCTCTTCGTGAGCGTCCCGGGTCTCGTCCGGCACCGACGGGGTCATCGAGTGACCTCCTGGCGATGGGCGTCACGGTTACGCGTTGTGCTGCTGGGGCCGTGCGACCGCCTGGTGCTGAACGTTGTCATGCTGTGCTGGTTCTCCTCCGCGCTGAGGCGCGTCTTAAGTTGTGCTCTCGGGGCGTGTCCTACGCTACCGACGACCACTGACACTGCTAGGGTGCCGCGCCGGAGGCGGTGCCGAGAGAGGGAGTCGCGACGGGGAGCCTTGACTGGCTCGACCGAACGTTGCGATCTGTCCTGATTATCTCACGATCAGGACTTTTCGTGAAGATCGACTTACACCACTCGAAGGTTGGCTCGGCTCGGAGTTCGCAGCTGCGCTTCGCCCTCGATAGCAAAGGTGACTAGACCAAGCATGAGGTCGCGAACGTCTTGACCACGCACGTCGAGTGCGCGCGCGATATCAATGAAGCTCTTACCCTGAGAGCGCATGTCTGTCATCACTTGTGTGAGCAGGCTGGAACTTTCCGCGAGCAGGTCTGAGCCCGGCTCGCCGCGCCGGAAGCCCGCGCTAGAGAGCTGTCTCGCCAACGTGCTGTAGGTCCAGTTCGAGATCACACCCAGCCTGTGTGCAAGCAGGTGGAGCGCCATCGCGCTGACGCGCCACCGCCGCTTGAGTACCAGGATGTCTTCGAGCATGAGGTTGCCCCTAGTCGAACCGAGGACGTCAGCGAGCGGCATCAGGAAGGCTGAAGCGAAGTCGTTTGCTGCCTGCTTCTTCTCGTTGCCAGGCTCAACGTGTAGTGAACCACCGTGCATAACCAGGTGCCCCAACTCGTGAGCGAGGTCGAAGCGCAGGCGCTCGGCAGACTTATGCACGTTGAGGAAAATAACCGGCGTCGCCCTGTGCCGGAACGAGAACGCATCGATCGCCTGAAGCGGCCCGCCGGCTGAGTAGACCTTGGCACCCTTGGACTCAAGAAGCTGCAGCAGGTTCTTGATCGGCGCCGCGCCAAGCCCCCATGCACCGCGCAGTACCTCCGCGGCCTGCTCGGCTGGGAGCACCTCGTCAGCATCGAGCAGATCCCGGAGCTCCGGCACCGCCGGAGCGGGGGCTTGGTAGGTCGCTTCGACCCAGTCCGAGAGTTCGATGGCTAGCGCAGAGAGCGACCGCGCGGTCTGCTCATCCTTCTTCGCCAGCCGAGACGTAGCCCGGAAGTGGAAGGCGTCCGTGGGCGGCAGCGCAGTGACGGGGCGGTAGAAGAAATCGACTGGGAAGTCCAGGGCCCGCGCGAACTCGCGGATCAGCTCAGGGCTAGGAGTTCGTTTCAGGTTCTCCGTCTGAGAGATCCACGGCGCGGTGACCCCGACCTCAGCCGCGAGAGCGGTGGCCGTCATCTGTCGAATGGCGCGCGCCATCTCCAGGCGCGCAGGAACGAAGGTATTGCTCATCGGGTCAAACCCTTCGTCTTAGCGTCGGGCGATCTTGAACGAGAAGTCGTCCTCGTCGTTGCCCTCTTCGAAGTTGAATGCACCAAGCGCCAGGTCGAAGGCAGGGAAGATGATCCGTGCCGACCAGCTGTTCACGAAACTGCCGAGCCGTCCAACAGGCCGCGACAGGTCCATCCACCGCATGATCGTGCGCCGCACCATCTCCCGTAGCGGCGAGGAGTACTCGTACTTCTTCTGCCGCGGCACCCAGGACGGCTTCTGCGACGCCAAGTACTCCAACGTCCGCCGCATCGAGCGCGCCGTCGAGGAGCACTACCGCACCGTCCAGTTCAGCCCCGACTTCCTCCAGGCCATGCGCAAGACCCTCGACGACGCCCTCGCCGAGCAAGAAGCCTCACAACCCGCCCTGAAGGAACAGCTCGAAGGGCAGCTGGAGCGCCTGGACGCCCAGGAAAGCAACCTCCTGGAGCTGGTCGTCGACGACACCATCCCGAAGGAGAAGATCCGCGCCAAGCTCCGCGAGATCGGCGCTGAACGCGAACGCCTCACCGCCCAGCCCCAGGCCACCGTCGACACGCTCAAGGACGCGGTCGAGTTCACCGAGACCAACCTGCGCCTGCTCGAAGACCCCTACGAGCTGTATATGAACGCCAGCGACGAAGTCCGCCGCCGCCTCAACCAGGCCATCTTCAAGCACATCTTCATCGACCATGACGAGATCATCGATCACGACCTCGAAGACCCGCACGGAGACCTCTTCACCGTCCAGACGATCTACCACGCCAGCACCATCGGAGAACCGCCTGGCCGCCTGCACGACCTCGCCCAGGCCACCTGGGCAAAGCACTACCAGACGAAGAAGAAGGGAGCCGCCCACATGGGCGACTCCCTTACTTCATTGAACCTGGAAGCTCCGCCAAACCCGGCCCATAGGGTCGGTGTTTGCAGTAAACCTCACCTGGTCGGGCTAGCGGGATTTGAACCCACGACCTCTTGACCCCCAGTCAAGCGCGCTACCAAGCTGCGCCATAGCCCGTGGCGAATCGCGGTCATCCGCGCTTCGGCACCCGACGAGCATACCCCACCCGCACCGTCGGACGCGAATCGAGAGCGGGCCTGCCGAGTCGTCGTCGTCAGGGGCAAACGGCGTGACGCTCCCGGAACGTGAACAAGGGGCCCACGTCCTCTTCACAGACGTGAACCCCTCATCCCTTGACCGAGGGCCACCCGACCGAGAGTCCCCCAGCGACCGCGGCCCCGGCGTACCGGTGGGCCTGGCGGTCTGCACGAACCCTCTCATGACTGAGGGTGCAGTCGTGCACGGGTGAAGCGTAACACGCCGAGCCGCTTCGATCCGCCGTTCCGGGCGGGTCGAAGAGGCGTGTCGGGGGCTCGCGGAGGCCCGTCGCAGGGTCAGTACGTGAAGGTCCGGTCCCCCACGCGGAATTCGACGTCCTTCAGGTCCGGGATGGCGTTGCGGGCCTGCTCCGCCGCCTCCCGCATCGTGTCCTCGAGGACCTGGGGATCGGCCTCGAGAGCGAACCGGCCGTACTCGATGACCACCTTCCCGTCCTCCCGGAGGGCCTCGATGTCGACGATGTCCGAACCGGAGGGCAGGGATCGCGTCAGGTCCTCGACGACCTCGGCGGCGCGCTGGTCCGCCTCCTCGAGGGCGCCCTCGGCCTCCTGGCGCAGCTGCCCCAGGTCCACGCGATCCGAGGCGTCCGCCTCCAGCTCGCTGATCCGGTCCTCGGCCTGGGCGAGCCGGTCCTCCGCGCTCTGCAGCGCGGCCCGGGTCTCGCCGTCGTCGACCGCGCAGCCGGATGCGGCCAGCGCGAGCGCGGCCAGGGTGGCCAGGGACAGGGCGGCGGGGCGACGTCGGATGAGGCTCATGCCTTCAGGCTACGAGACGAAGGTGGACGAACGGTGGGAGCGTGCCGGGACGGCGACGTCCCCCGGCCCGGGAGGCCGAGGGACGTCGTCGGGGCGGCGCCGGATCAGCGGCGGCGACCGCGCTTCTCGCGGACGCGCATGCCGATCTCGAGGGGCGTGCCCTCGAACCCGAACGTCTCGCGCAGGCGGCGCACGATGAACCGGCGGTAGCCGGGGTCCAGGAACCCGGTGGTGAACAGCACGAACTTGGGCGGCCGGCTCGAGACCTGGGTCGCGAACAGGATGCGGGGCTGCTTGCCGCCGCGCAGCGGGTGCGGGTGCGCCGCCACGAGCTCGCCGAGGAACGCGTTGAGCTTGCCCGTGGGGATGCGGGTGTCCCACGAGTCCAGGGCGAGGTCCAGCGCGGGGACGAGACGGTCCTTGTGCCAGCCGGTCTTCGCGGAGATGTTCACGCGCGGCGCCCAGGCGACGTGCGCCAGGTCCCGGTCGATCTCCTTGGCCAGCTGGTATCGGCGGTCCTCGTCCACCTGGTCCCACTTGTTGAACGCGATCACGAGGGCGCGTCCGGAGTCCAGCACCATCTGGAGGATGCGCACATCCTGCTCCGAGACCACCTGCGGCGCCTCGAGCAGCACCACGGCCACCTCGGCGCGGTCCAGGGCGGAGGCCGTGCGCAGCGACGCGTAGTAGTCGGCGCCGTGGGCCATGTGCTGCCGTCGACGAATGCCGGCGGTGTCCACGAAGCGCCACAGCCGTCCGCCGAGCTCCACAAGCTCGTCCACGGGGTCGCGCGTGGTGCCGGCCAGGTCGTCCACCACCACGCGGTCCGAGCCGGCCAGCTTGTTCAGCAGCGAGGACTTGCCCACGTTCGGCCGGCCCACGAGGGCGATCCGGCGCGGGCCGCCGCGCGGCACGAGACCGCCGTGGGCGGACTCCTCCGGCAACGCCTCGAGCGCGGCGTCCAACAGGTCCGCCACGCCGCGGCCGTGCACCGCGGACACCGGGTACGGGTAGCCGAAGCCGAGCGACCACAGGGTGGCAGCGTCGGCCTCCTGGACCATGTCGTCCACCTTGTTGGCGGCCACGATCACCGGGCGGTCCTTGCGACGCAGCATCGAGACCACGGCCTCGTCCGTGGCCGTCATGCCGACGGTGGCGTCCACCACGAACACGACGGCGTCCGCCACGTCCACGGCCAGCTCGGCCTGCTCGGCCACGCGACGGTGGATGCCCTTGGCGTCGTGCTCCCAGCCGCCGGTGTCCACCACGGTGAACTCGCGGCCGTTCCACTCGGCGTCGTAGGAGACGCGGTCGCGCGTCACGCCGGGCACGTCCTCCACGACGGCCTCACGACGGCCGATGATGCGGTTGACGAGCGTGGACTTGCCGACGTTCGGCCGGCCCACGATGGCCAGCACGGGCGGCACGGGCGCGTCGACGTCCTCGTCGGGCCCGAGCTGCCACGCGTCGAGGAGGGCGGCGTCGTCCTCCTCGAGCTCGTAGTCGGCCAGGCCGGCGCGCAACGACGCGGCACGCGCCTCGGCCTCCTCCTCGGTCATGGCGGCGAGCCGCTCGGCCACCTGATCGTCGCCGGCGGGGACGAACTCGTCCTCACCGGAGCGGTGCTGGGGGTTCTCGGTCATCGTCGGCCTCCCTTCACGGCCGGGATGCCGGCCTGGTCCTCGACGGCGGCCAGGACGGCCGCCACGGTCTGCTCGAAGTCGAGCTCGGTGGAGTCCACGAGCGCCACCCCGTCGGCGGGGCGGTCGAACGTGGACACGGTGGCGTCGCGGGCGTCGCGCCCGGCCACCTGGCGGTGCAGCGTGCCGGCGTCGACGCCGGTCTCCCCCGCCGCGGCCAGCTGGCCCGAGCGCCGGGCGGTGCGCACGGCCTCGGAGGCCGTGAGCAGCACGCGCGCGTGGGCGTCCGGGGCCACCACCGTGGTGATGTCGCGGCCCTCGGCGACCATCCGGCCCGCGGCGGCGATCGCCGCCCGCTGGCGACGGTGCAGCTCCTCGCGCACCGGGATGACCACGGCGACGGTGGAGACCGTGTCCGTGACCTCGGGGCCGCGGATCGCCTCGGTGACGTCCGTGCCGCCGACCCGCACGGCCTCGACGTCCGGGTCGGTGGACTGGTCCAGATCCATGGCGACGGCGGCCGCCGCCACGGCCTCCGCATCGGCCAGGTCGACGCCCTCGTGCAGGCAGTGCCACGCCACGGCGCGGTACATGGCGCCGGTGTCCAGGTACGCGGCGCCGAGACGCCGGGCCACGGCCTTGGACACGGACGACTTGCCCGAGCCCGAGGGGCCGTCCACCGCCACCACGAGCGGCGCGGGTGCGACGTCGTCGCGGGTGTGCTCGGTCATCTCAGACCACCTTCCATCCGGCGGCGGTCAGCGCCGCCACGAGTTCGTCCCTGCGGCCGGGCAGCACGGAGATCTCCACCATGCCGACCCGATGGCCCGAGGCGTGCTCGAGCCGCAGGTCCTCCACGTTCACGTCCGTGCGGCCGACCTCGTCGAGGAGGGCCGCGATCTGCCCGGGGGCGTCGTCCACGATCACCGTGACCACCGCGAACGCCTGCGGCGGCGCCCCGTGCTTGCCGGGCACCCGTGCCCGACCGGCGTTGCCCTCGGCGATCAGCTGCGCCATGTCCAGCCGCGCCCCGGGGGCGGAGGGGTCCTCCAGGGTGCGGATCAGCCGGTCCAGGTCCGCCCGCAGCCCGTGCAGCGCCGGCACGATCCGCCCGGCGTTGCCGGAGAGGATCTGCACCCACAGCTGCGGGTCCGACGCCGCGATCCGGGTGGTGTCCCGCAGCCCGTTGCCGGCCAGGGCGAGCGCCTGGTCCGGGGTGTCCTGCAGGCGGGAGGCCACGAGCGAGGCGGCGATCTGCGGCAGGTGCGAGATCAGCGCGACCGATTCGTCGTGGGCGCGGGCGGCCATCCGGTACGGGGTGGCCTGCAGCGTCAGCGCGACCGCCCGACCGGCCGCGAGGGCGCCCGGGTGCGTCGTGTCCGTCGGGCACAGCACCCACGGCGCCTGCGTGAACAGGGTGCCGCGGGCCGCCACGGGACCGGACCGCTCGGAGCCGGCCATCGGGTGCGTCCCGAGGTACCGGTCGGCGTCCTGCGGGGCCAGGCGGCCGTCGTCGACGGCGGCGCGCACGCCCGCGGCGACCGCCTCCTTCACCGAGGCGATGTCCACCACCACGGCCGCGGGCCAGCGGCACAGCGAGTCCACCACGACGTCGGCGGTCACGTCCGGCGGCGCGGCCACGACGACGAGGCCCGGGGCGGCGTCGAGGTCATCGCCCTCGGCGTCCAGGCGGGCGGGGCGTCCGGCGCGGATGTCCGCGGCCACGGCCAGGGCGGCGGGCGAGGGGTCGTGCAGGCGCACGTCCACACCGGCCGCGCTCAGCCCGATGCCGATCGAGGTGCCCAGCAGACCGGTCCCCCGGACGAGCACGGGCTGCGGGATCCCGGCCGGGCCGTCACCGAGCGCGGCGGCGGACTCGGCGGGCGCGCTCACAGGCCGACCAGGGCCTTGAGGTGGCCCAGCTCCTGCGCGTTGAGCGCGCGGACGGTGCCCTGCTTCTGGTCGCCCAGCAGGATGGGGCCCACCTTGACACGGACGAGCCGCTCGACCGGGTGGCCGATCTCCTGGAACATGCGGCGCACGATGCGGTTCTTCCCCGAGTGCAGCACGACCTCGACGAGCACGTGGCCCGGCGTCGAGTCGACGAGCTTGAACGAGTCCACCTGCGCCACGCCGTCCTCGAGCTCCACGCCCTCGCGCAGCCGGTTCGAGACGCCCTTGGCCAGCGGGCCGCGGGTCTGCACCACGTAGGTCTTGGGGACCTCGTAGCTGGGGTGGGTGAGGCGGTTGGCCAGCTCACCGTCGTTGGTGAGGATCAGCAGGCCCTCGGTCTCGTTGTCCAGACGGCCCACGTGGAACAGGTGCTCCTGCCCGGGCTTGAGGTAGGTGGCGATCGAGGGCCGGCCCTCCGGGTCCACCATCGTGGAGATCACGCCGCGGGGCTTGTTGAAGACGAAGTACTGCTTGGTCACGTCCGTCTGCACGGAGATGCCGTCCACCCGGATCACGGCCCGGGCCGGGTCCACGCGCACGCCGGGCTCGGTGACGACGACGCCGTCCACCTCCACGCGGCCCTCGGCGATGAGGTCCTCGCTCACGCGTCGGGACGCCACACCCGCCGCGGCCAGCACCTTCTGCAGGCGCTCGCCCGACTCGTCGTGGATGCGGTCGAGGTGGGCGGCCTTGGCCCGGGCGGCGCCGGCGCCGCGGCCGCGGCGACCGCGCGTGCGCGGCACGGCGTCCTCGTCGAAGGGGGCCTCCTCGCGGGGGCCGGCGGCGCCGCGGCGGGCACCGATCTGTCGCTGGAAGTCGCGCTCCTGGAACGGGCCGCCCCGTCGACCGACGGCGGGGGTGCGTCCGGAGCCTCGCGGCTTGCGGGAGTTCATGGGGAGGGCATCCTTTCGGGTGCGCGTCAACGGCGCCGGTCGGGCCGGCGGCGGACGGGTCAGGGGGTGAGGGACGGCCCGGAGACGGACACGCCCGGCTCCATTCTCGCAGATCGGCGGCGTCGCGTCTCCCGGCCACCGCTCCCCCGGCCGCGAGCGCGCAGAGAACCGGCCCGGTCCCGCGACGGGACCGGGCCGGCGTCGTCGGCGCTCAGCGGACGGTCACGGCGCGCCGCCGCGGCAGATCAGCTCGCGGGCGAGCTGCCGGTAGGCCTTGGCGCCGTCGTGGTTCTCGGCGAACAGGGTGATGGGCGTGGCCGCCACCGTGGCGTCGGCGAACTTGATGGACCGCTTGATGACGGTCTCGAACACGCGGTCCCCGAAGCCGGCCACCAGCGAGCCCACGACCTCCTTGGAGTGCAGGGTCCGCTGGTCGAACATCGTGGCCAGCACGCCGTCGATCTCCAGGTCCGGGTTCAGCCGGTCCTGCACCTTCTCGATCGTCTCGACGAGCAGGGCGACCGCGCGCAGCGCGAAGAACTCGGCGGTCAGCGGGATGATCACGCCGTGGGAGGCGGTCAGCGCGTTGACGGTCAGCAGACCCAGCGAGGGCTGGCAGTCGATGAGGACCACGTCGTAGTCGTCGCGGACCTGGCGCAGCGCACGCTCGAGGACCTGCTCGCGGGCCACCTCGTTGACGAGCTGCACCTCGGCCGCGGACAGGTCGATGTTGGCCGGCAGCAGGTCCATGTTCTCGAAGTCCGTGGACAGGATCGCGTCCTTCGCGGTCACCGACCGCTCCATGAGCACGTTGTACACCGTGGTGTCGAGCTCGTGCGGGTTCGCACCCAGGCCGGCCGAGAGGGCGCCCTGCGGGTCGAAGTCCACCATGAGCACCCTGCGTCCGTAGCCCGCGAGCGCGGCGCCCAGGTTGATGGTGGAGGTCGTCTTCCCGACGCCGCCCTTCTGGTTCACCATCGAGATGATCCGCGCCGGGCCGTGCGAGGCCAGGGGCGCGGGCTCGGGGAAGTCGTGCTTGGGCCGGCCGGTGGGCCCGAGCACGGGCTCGCCGTGGATGGTCATCACGGGGATCGGTTCTCTCGAGGTCACGGCGGCGCCGGCTCCTTCCACGGTGGTCTGCACGCCCGGCCGCGGGCCGCGGCGCGCCGCGGCCGCCGTCGTCGGCGTGTCCGGATCTTCCCCCACCCTAGTGCCTGGCGTTCCCAGGACGACGGCGACGCCGGGGACGGGCCGATGTCCAGGCTCGTCCCCGGCGTCGCCGGTGGTCGACGATGCGGCGTGCCGCGCGGGCCCGCCGCCTCCGTCAGCGGGCGGGGTTCCGGTCGCCGTCGGCGGCCATGGTGAAGTTCAGGCTGGAGTCGGGGTGGCCCTCGTGGGCCTGCTCGGCGACCGTCGGGGACTGCTGCGGGTCGTGCGCGGCGCCGCCATGGCCGGCCACGGTCGCCTCGTCGAACTCCAGCTCGCCGCTGAGGACGCGCCGGGCGCGCTCACCGTCGAGCTCACCCACCCAGCGGCCGATGAGGAGCGTGGCCACGGCGTTGCCGGTGAAGTTGGTCAGGGCGCGGGCCTCGGACATGAACTTGTCGATGCCCACGATTACGCCCATGCCGCCGAGCAGCTCGGGTCGGTGCGCCTGCAGGCCGGCGGCGAGCGTGGCCATGCCCGCGCCGGTGACGCCGGCCGCGCCCTTCGAGGCGATGATCATGAAGACCAGCAGGCCGATCTGCTCGCCGAGGTTCATCTCCACGCCCATCGCGTTGGAGACGAAGAGCGCGGCCATGGTCAGGTAGATGGCGGTGCCGTCCAGGTTGAAGGAGTAGCCGGTGGGCACGGTCACGCCCACGACGGACTTGTCCACGCCGGCGTGCTCCATCTTGGCGATCAGGCGGGGCAGGGCGGTCTCGGAGGAGCTGGTGGCGAAGATGAGCAGGTACTCCCGGCCCAGGTACTTCATGAGGGACAGGATGCTCAGACCGGTCACGACCTTCAGGACGGTGCCGAGCACCACCACGATGAAAACGATGCAGGTCAGGTAGAAGGCGCCCATGAGCAGCGCCATGGCGCCGATCGCGGACCAGCCCGTGGAGCCGACGACGGCGGCGATCGCACCGAAGGCGCCGATCGGGGCGACCCACATCACCATCATGAGGATGCGGAACACGACGCCCTGGATCAGGGTGAGACCGCGCAGCAGCGGGGCGCCGGCCGGGCCCATCTGCTGCAGGGCGAAGCCCACGAGCAGGGCGATGAACAGGGTGGGCAGCACCGGCAGGGAGCCGGGGATGATGTCCAGCAGGAACTGGACGGTGCCGTCCACCGCGGCCTGGGGCTTGTTCGGGTCGTAGGGCGTCAGCTTGAGGCCCTCGCCGGGGTGGATGAGGTTGCCGACGACGAGGCCGACCGCCAGCGCGAACGTGGACATCGCCATGAAGTAGACCAGGGCGATGCCGCCCACGCGGCCGACGGTCGCGGCCTTGGCGATCGAGCCGACGCCGAGGACGATCGTGCAGAAGATGACCGGGCCGATCATCATCTTGATGAGGGAGACGAAGCCGTCGCCCAGCGGCTTGAGGGACTTGCCGAACTCGGGGAAGAGCAGGCCGACGGCGGCGCCCAGCACCACCGAGGCGATCACGGCGATGTACAGCCAGTGGGTGCGGTCCTTCTTCGTCGCCGGGGCCGAGGTCTCGGCCGGTGGGGTGTGCGCCATCGGGCGTTCCGTTCTGTGCGGTGGTGGGGCGCCGCCGAGCGGTCCGCAGCGGCGCGGGAGGGATGTGACCACTCTCGCGGCCCCGGGTGGTGTCGGTCACGATTGCGGTCATAGTGGTCACGGCGGCCGGCGGACTGCAGGATCGTGGGGGTGGACCGGCGCGTCGCCGGCCCGAGGGAGGAGAGGCATGCGCCACCCGTGGTCGATCGCCCGGCGGATCGCCGTGGTCCACGTGGCGCTGGTGGCGGCCATCGCCCTGTTCAGCGTGTGGAGCGCCTACCTCCAGGCCCGCGAGGTGGCCCAGCGCGTCGAGGAGCGCCATGTGCAGGGCGTGACCACCCTCGTGGCGCGCGACCCCGCGCTCGTCTCGGCCCTGCGGGCCGGCGACGCCCCCGCCCTGCAGGCCGGGATCGACGGCTGGATCGCCGAGGCGCAGGTCTCGTGGCTGACCGTGATGGACCCGGACGGGATGCGGTTGGCGAGCTGGCGCCCCGAGCAGGTCGGCGTCCGCTACCCGAGGCCGGTGGACGCCGTCGTCGCCGGGGACACCGTCGTGGAGCTCTCGAGCACCGGTGCGGCGGGCCGTTCGGTGCGCGCGCTCGCACCGGTCGTGGACCCGGAGGACGGCACCGTCCTGGGCGTGGTCACGACGGGCGTGCAGATCTCCGATGTCGCCATCATGGCCCAGGCCCAGATCCCCGGCATCCTGCTCGGCTCGGCCGCCGTGGCCGCCGTCGGCCTGCTCGTCGCCTGGCTCGTGGGCCGGTATCTGAACCGGGTGACGCTCGGACGCGGCCCCGAGCAGATCGCCGAGCAGTTCCTGCTGGCGGAGACGGCCATGGACTCGCTCGAGGCCGGCGTCGTGGTCCTCGCCCCGGACGGGCGGGTCCGCCTGCACAACGACGCCGCCGCGCGCCTGCTCGGCTGGGAGGGCGCGGGCGAGCCTCGACTGCCCACCGAGCTGTCGGCGGCCCTGCCGGGCGCGGGCGGCGGTGAGGCGAGCCTCGCCGTCGGCGGGCGGGTCCTCGTGGTGCAGCAGCGTGTCGTGCGGGCGCCCGGCCGCTCCGACCCCGGCGGGTCGGTCCCGTCGACGGCCCTCGCCGCGGCCGCGCGCGAGGGCGTGACCACCGCCCCGGCGGGATCGCGCGTGCTCGTCCTGCACGACCGCACCGACCTGCAGCGGCTCGGCGACGAGCTCACCGTGGCCCACACCCTGACCACGGCGCTGCGTGCCCAGACGCACGAGCACGCCAACCAGCTGCACACCGCCCTCGCCCTCGTGGAGTCGGGCCGGCTGGAGGCGGCCCGGGCCGTGCTGTCCCGCCGCGCCGCGGACGAGGAGGCCTCCGACGACGTCCTCGCCGCCCTGCTCGACGCGAAGGCCGCCCAGGCGCGTGAGCGGGGGGTGGCGCTGACCTGGTCCGCCGAGCTGACCACGCCCGCCCCGCTGCGCCCGCTCGACCTGCTGACCGTGCTGGGCAACCTGGTGGACAACGCCCTCGACGCCGCCGCCGCAGCGGACCTGTCCGCGGCAGACCGGTGGGTCGACGTCGAAGTGGTCTCGGACGCCACGGGCCTGGTGGTGCAGGTGGCCGACGGCGGCCCCGGACCCTCCGACGCGGACCGCGGCCGGCTCTTCGACCGGGGCTGGTCGACGAAGCCCGTCGGCGCCGCCGGACGCGGCATGGGGCTGTGGCTGACGCGGCGGATCGCGGAGGAGGCCGGCGGGGTCGTGGAGGTCGCGACCGACTCGGGCACCGTGTTCACCGTCGAGGTGCCCCGCGAGCCCACACCCCAGGAGGAGACATGACCGCCCGCCCGTACCGGGTGCTCGTCGTCGAGGACGAGCAGCTGACGGCCGAGACCTACGTGGCGCACCTGGACCGGCTGCCGGGCTTCGAGGTGGCCGCGGTGGCCGGTTCCCTGCTGGCCGCACGGCAGGTCGCCGCGGCGGGCCTGCACGCGGACGGGCGCTTCCCGTTCGACGTCGTCCTGCTGGACATGAACCTGCCCGACGGGCACGGCCTGGACTTCCTGCGCCAACTGCGCGCGGCCGGCTTCCACGGCGGGGTGCTGGCGCTCACCGCGGCCACCGACCTGCCGGTGGTGCGCCGGGCCGTCGCGTACGGCGTGACGCAGTACCTCGTGAAGCCGTTCGGTTTCGACGAGTTCGCGGACCGGCTGGGCGGGTTCCGCGCCGCCGCGGCGATGCTGGCCGGCGACGGCGCCCTCGACGGCCAGGAGCAGGTGGACGCCGTCTTCCGCGTCTCTCGCGAGCGGCGCGCCGAGGCCCTGCCCAAGGGGCTGACCGAGGGCACCCTGCGCGAGGTGATGGACCTGCTGGGGGCGGATCCGGAGACCGCCCTGAGTGCGGCCGAGGTGGGCGTGCGCCTGGGCATCTCCCGCGTGACGGCCCGGCGCTACCTCGAGCACCTCGAGCGGATCCGCCGGGTGCGGCGCTCGGCCCGGCACGGCGGCCGCGGCCGGCCCGAGCAGGAGTACCGCTGGGCCGGCCGCACGTGAGCGGGGCTCAGCGGGCCGGGCGCAGCACCCCGGCCAGGGCCTCGAGCACGGCGGGGTCCTCGATGGTTGAGGGCACCGCGTACTCCTCGCCGTCGGCCATCTGACGCATGGTCTTGCGCAGGATCTTGCCCGAGCGGGTCTTGGGCAGCGCGTCCACCACGACGACGTCGCGGAAGTCCGCCACCGGACCCACCTCGCGGCGCACCGCCTGACGCAGCTCGTCCATGAGCGCGGCCTCGGCCTCCGAGCCGGCCTCGGGCGTCTGGACGCCGGACTTGAGCACCACGTAGCCCGAGGGTCGCTGGCCCTTGAGCTGGTCTGCGACGCCGATCACGGCGCACTCGGCCACCGCCGGGTGCGCGGCCAGGGCGGCCTCGAGGACGCCCGTGGACAGCCGGTGCCCGGAGACGTTGATGACGTCGTCGGTGCGCCCGAGCACGAACACGTAGCCGTCCTCGTCCACGAGGCCGGAGTCGCCGGTCGCGTAGTGGCCGGGGAACGCGCCGAGGTAGGAGTCGATGTAGCGCTGGTCGTCGCCCCACAGGGTCGGCAGGGTGCCCGGGGGCAGCGGCAGCCGCAGGGCGATGTTGCCCTCGGTCCCGGCGGGCACGGGCTCGCCCATGGCGTCGAGGACCACGAGGTCCACGCCTGGCGAGGGCACCGACGACGAGCCGATCTTCACCGGCAGCTGTTCCATCCCCACGGGGTTCGCCGCGATGGCCCAGCCGGTCTCGGTCTGCCACCAGTGGTCGATCACCGGCATGCCCAGCAGGCCCTCGGTCCACCGCTGCGTCTCCGGGTCCAGGCGCTCGCCGGCGGCGAAGAAGTGCTGCAGGGAGGAGAGGTCGTGGGCCTTGAGCAGCTCGCCCTCGGGGTCGGCGCGACGGATCGCGCGCAGCGCCGTGGGGGCCGTGAAGAAGGACCGGACCCCGTGGTCCTCGATGAGCCGCCAGAACGCGCCGGCGTCGGGCGTGCCCACGGGCTTGCCCTCGTACATCACCGTGGTGGCCCCGGCCAGCAGCGGTCCGTAGACGATGTAGGAGTGGCCCACGACCCAGCCCACGTCCGAGGCGGTGCACATCGCCTGCCCCGGGCCGACGTCGTAGATGTGCTCCATCGTCCAGCGCAGGGCGACGGCGTGGCCTCCGTTGTCCCGGACGACGCCCTTGGGCTTGCCGGTGGTGCCCGAGGTGTACAGCACGTACAGCGGGTCGGTGGCCCGCACCGGGACGCAGTCGGCCGGCTCGGCGGCCGCGACGGCCTCGCCCCAGTCCTCCCAGCTCGCGCCCCCGCGCCCGTCGGCGTCCGCGAGCGCGGTCTCGAAGCCCTCGCGGTGGTGGACCAGCACCGTGCGCACGGGGTGCGCGGCGGTCTCGAGCGCCTCGGCCACGGCGGGCAGGTATTCGACCCGGCGCTTGGGCTCGATGCCGCCGGAGCAGGTGAGCACGACGTCGGGCGTCGCGTCGTCGATGCGGGAGGCGAGCTCGCGCGGGGCGAAGCCGCCGAAGACCACGGAGTGCACCGCCCCGAGCCGCGCGCACGCCAGCATGGCGATGTGGGCCTGCGGGATCATCGGCAGATAGATCAGCACGCGGTCCCCCTTGCCGACGCCGCGCGCGGCCAGGGCGCCGGCCAGGCGGGCCACCGCGTCCGTGAGCTCGGCGTACGTGTAGCGGGTGACCTCACCGGTCATCGCGGAGTCGTGGATCAGCGCGACGGCGTCCCCGCGGCCCGCCTCGACGTGCCGGTCCAGGCAGTTGAAGGCGGTGTTCAGCTCGCCGTCCGGGAACCAGCGGTACAGGGGCGCGGCGGAGTCGTCGAGGGCGCGCGTGGGCGGAACGGTCCAGTCGATGGCGCGCGCCGCCTCGAGCCAGAACCCCTCGGGGTCCCGGAGGGAGCGGGCGTGGGCGTCGGCATAGGCGCCGGAGGGGCGGGCTTCGGTGGGGGCATCGTGGGTCGCCATGCGCCCAGGCTAGTGCCGTGGATCACACGAGGCAAGGAATCTGTATACATTTCTTGCCTCGCGAGTGAGGCGCGGCGGCGCATGGGCGTCCCGCGCCGAGGACGCACCACCAGGCGCGCACGCCGCACGGCACTCCCCGCGGACGGCGTCGCCCGGCGCGCGCACCGGACACACCCCCTGCCCTCAGCGGGACTGTTGTGTATACACTGGCGGCATGCGAGCGAGTGAGCGGGCGTACCAGGCCCTGAGGGCGGAGATCCTCGACTGGTCCCTCCCTCCGGGCGCGGGCCTGGGCGAGGTGGAGCAGGCCGAGCGCCTGGGCATCTCGCGCACCCCTCTGCGCGAGGCGCTCTCCCGCCTGGTGGCCGACGGCCTGGCCGAGCAGGCGCCGGGCCGGGGCATCGTCGTCGCCGACCTGTCCCTCGAGCAGGCGGACCAGCTGTTCGACCTGCGCATCGCCCTCGAGTCCCTCCTGGCGCGCCGGGCCGCGCAGCGGGCCACCCCGGAGGCGGCCGAGCGGTTCACGGTCCTCGCGGGCCGTTTCCAGGAGGCCGAGGCGGCCCTGCGCGGCGGGACCGACCCGGCGGACTACTACGCGATGACGGCCGAGCTGGACAGCCGGCTGGACGAGGCCGCCGCGAACCCCTACCTCGTCTCCACCCTGCGCACCCTGCGCCTGCACCTGGCCCGCCTGCGCCGACTGGCCGCGGACGACCCGGCCCGCCTCGCGGCCTCCGCCGCGGAGCACGCGGACATCGCCGACGCCGTCGGCTCGGGCGCCGCGGACCTCGCGGAGGCGACCACGCGGGTCCACCTGCACCACGCCTTCCACCATCTGACCCGGCGCGGCCGCGCCGAGGAGACCCCGACCCTGCTGACCCCCACCGAAGGAGACCGTCCATGAAGAACCATCACGTGCGCGTCCACCGCTCCGAGGAGAACCTCGAGCGCAAGGACCAGCTGGCCTGGAAGCTGGCCGAGGTGGCCGTCGACGACGTCGAGGTGCTGCCCGAGGTCGAGGAGATGATCATCAACCGGATCATCGACAACGCCTCCGTCGCCGTCGCCTCGCTCCGGCGCGGCCCGATCGTCGCCGCCCGCGCCCAGGCCCTGTCCCACCCGGTCTCCACCGGCGGCGCGGGCGCCTCCGTGTTCGGTGTGGAGCAGAAGGTCTCCCCCGAGTGGGCCGCGTGGGCCAACGGCGTGGCCGTCCGCGAGCTGGACTACCACGACACGTTCCTGGCCGCCGAGTACTCCCACCCGGGCGACAACATCCCGCCGATCCTCGCCGTCGCCCAGCACGCCGGCCGCTCCGGCAAGGACCTGATCCGCGGCATCGCCACCGGCTACGAGATCCAGGTGGACCTCGTGAAGTCCATCAACCTGTACGGCCACAAGATCGACCACGTGGCCCACATCGGGCCCTCCGCCTCCGCCGGCATCGGCACCCTGCTCGGCCTGGACACCGAGACCATCTTCCAGGCCATCGGCCAGGGCCTGCACACCACCACCGCCACCCGCCAGTCCCGCAAGGGCGAGATCTCCACGTGGAAGGCCCACGCCCCGGCGTTCGCGGGCAAGATGGCCGTCGAGGCCGTGGACCGCGCCATGCGCGGCCAGACCTCGCCCGTCCCGATCTACGAGGGCGAGGACGGCGTGATCGCCTGGCTGCTGGACGGCCCGGACGCCTCCTACGAGGTGCCGCTGCCCGAGCAGGGCGAGCCCAAGCGCGGCATCCTGGGCACCTACACCAAGGAGCACTCGGCCGAGTACCAGGCCCAGGCGTGGATCGACCTGGCCCGCAAGCTCCACAGGGAGCACCCGGAGGCCACCGACCCGGCGAACGTCGCGTCGGTGCTGATCAAGACCTCGCACCACACCCACTACGTGATCGGCTCGGGCGCCAACGACCCGCAGAAGTACGATCCGACGGCCTCGCGCGAGACCCTCGACCACTCGATCCCCTACATCTTCACCGTGGCCCTGCAGGACGGCTCCTGGCACCACGTGGACTCCTACGCCCCCGAGCGCGCCCAGCGCGAGGACACCGTCGCCCTCTGGCACAAGGTGACCACCGTGGAGGACCCGGAGTGGACCCGCCGCTACCACTCGCTGGACCTCGCGGAGAAGGCGTTCGGCGGCGCGGTGGAGATCACCCTCAAGGACGGCACCGTCATCACCGACGAGATCGCCGTGGCCGACGCCCACCCGCTCGGCGCCCGACCGTTCGCCCGCGAGCAGTACATCCAGAAGTTCCGCACCCTGGCCGAGGGCATCGTCTCGAAGGAGGAGCAGGACCGCTTCCTGGCCGCCGCCGAGCGCGTGGCCGAGCTGCAGCCCGGCGAGCTGGACCAGCTGAACATCCTGGCGGACCCGGCGTTCCTGTCCGAGGCCGACCTCGCCGCCGCCCCGAAGGGCCTGTTCTGATGCTGTACTCGACGAAGACGGCCGAACAGAAGCGGATCGACCTGCGGCAGACCCTGAAACAGGGCGGCGCCCAGCAGTTCCCGGGCGCGTTCACCCCGCTGACCGCCAAGCTGATCCAGGAGAAGGGCTTCCCCGGGGTGTACATCTCCGGCGGCGTGCTCGCGAACGAGCTGGGCCTGCCCGACGTCGGGCTGACCACGCTCACCGAGGTGGCCGTGCGCGGCGGGCAGATCGCCCGCCTCACGGACCTGCCGTGCCTCATCGACGCGGACACGGGCTTCGGCGAGCCGATGAACGTGGCCCGCACGGTGCAGGAGTTCGAGAACGCCGGCCTGGCCGGCTGCCACGTCGAGGACCAGTTCAACCCCAAGCGGTGCGGCCACCTCGACGGCAAGAACATGGTGGACCTCGACACCGCGGTCAAGCGCATCGCCGCCGCCGTCGACGCCCGCCGGGACCCGAACTTCCTCATCATGGCGCGCACCGACCTGCGTGCCGTGGAGGGCCTGGACGCCGCGATCGCCCGCATGAAGGCGCTCGTGGAGGCCGGTGCGGACGCGATCTTCCCGGAGGCCCTGAAGGACATCGGCGAGTTCGAGACCGTGTGTCGCGAGCTGGAGCCCCTCGGGGTCCCGGTCCTGGCGAACATGACCGAGTTCGGCAAGTCCGAGCTGTTCACCCGCCGGCAGCTGGCCGACGCGGGCATCGCGATGGTGATCTACCCGGTCACCCTGCTGCGCTCCGCGATGGGGGCCGCCGAGCGCGTGCTCGACGCCATCAAGGAGGAGGGCACCCAGCAGTCGCAGGTGGAGCAGATGCTCACCCGCGCCCGCCTCTACGAGCTGGTGGACTACGAGGGCTACAACGCCTTCGACACGGGCATCTTCAACTTCGACGTGCCCACGCTCGACATCGGCGCCAACCACGCCGACCTCTGACCCGTCACCGGGCCCGCCCGTGCGCGGGCGGGCCCCACTCCCCGAGGAGGGACACCATGACCGAGACCGAGATCAAGAAGGGCCTGGCCGGCGTCGTCGTGGACACCACGGCGATCTCCAAGGTCAACCCGGAGACGAACTCCCTGCTGTATCGCGGCTACCCCGTGCAGGACCTGGCCGCGCAGCTGCCGTTCGAGGCCGTCGCGCTGCTGCTCTGGACGGGCGAGCTGCCCACGGACGAGGAGCTGGCCGCGTTCGAGCGCTTCGAGCGCGCCCACCGTGCCCTCGACCCGAAGGTGAAGCAGGCCATCGACCTGCTGCCCACCGACTGCCACCCCATGGACGTCGGCCGCACCGCCGTGTCCGTGCTCGGCGCGAACCACCCGAAGGCGGAGGACTCCTCCCCCGAGGCCGAGCTGGAGAAGGCCCAGGCGCTGTTCGCGGCGTTCCCGGCCGTCGTCGCCTACGACCAGCGCCGCCGCCGCGGCCAGGACGTGGTGGAGCCGCGCGAGGACCTGGACTACTCGCAGAACTTCCTCTGGATGACGTTCGGCGAGGAGGCCGCCCCGGAGGTCGTGGACGCGTTCCGCGTCTCGATGGTGCTGTACGCCGAGCACTCGTTCAACGCCTCGACCTTCACCGCGCGCGTGATTACCTCGACGCTCTCCGACCTGCACTCGGCCGTGACCGGGGCGATCGGCGCGCTCAAGGGCCCGCTGCACGGCGGCGCCAACGAGGCCGTGATGCACACCTTCGACGAGATCGGCATCCGGAAGGAGGAGTCCCGTGAGGACGCCGCCGCCCGAGCGAAGGCGTGGATGGAGGACGCCCTGGCCCAGAAGAAGAAGGTCATGGGCTTCGGCCACCGCGTCTACAAGAACGGCGACTCCCGTGTGCCCACCATGAAGGCCGCGCTGGACCGGATGATCGAGCACTACGGCCGCGAGGAGATGCTCGGCCTGTACGACGGTCTGGAGCAGGCCATGGACGAGGCCAAGCAGATCAAGCCGAACCTCGACTATCCCGCCGGCCCGACGTATCACCTCATGGGCTTCGACACCGAGCTGTTCACGCCGATCTTCATCGCCTCGCGCATCACCGGCTGGACCGCCCACATCATGGAGCAGCGCGCCGCGAACGCGCTGATTCGCCCGCTCTCGGCCTACGACGGCCCGGAGCAGCGGGAGCTGCCGCAGCGCTGAGAGCGCCGGCCTCCCGGTGCGGGGGCGGTGTCGGGTGGAACGCGATCCACCCGGCACCGCCCCCGTGGCGTCGGGCGGGGTCAGCGCGCCCGGGGGTGCGCCTGCGCATAGACCTCGCGCAGCGACTCCACGGTCACCAGCGTGTAGACCTGCGTGGTGGTGACCGAGGCGTGGCCCAGCAGCTCCTGCACCACACGCACGTCGGCCCCGCCCTGCAGCAGGTGCGTGGCGAAGCAGTGCCGCAGGGTGTGGGGCGAGACCTCGGCGTCGATCCCCGCCCGCTCGGCCGCCGCCTTCAGCACGGCCCACGCGGACTGCCGGGACAGCCGCCCCCCGCGCGTGTTCACGAACAGCGCGGGAGTGGACCGCCGCGCCTCGGCCACCATCGCCGGCCGCCCCCGGACGAGCCAGGCGTCCAGGGCGGCGCAGGCGTAGGAGCCGATCGGCACCACGCGCTCCTTCGAGCCCTTGCCGAACAGCCGCACCACGGGCTGCGGGCCGTCCCCGGCGCCCGTGCCGTCGGCGGCCCCGACGTCGTCCGCCTCGCTGAGCCCGACGACGTCGTCCACGTCCAATCCCACGGCCTCGGACACGCGCGCCCCGGTGCCGTACAGGAACTCGAGCAGGGCCCGGTCCCGGAGGCCGGCCGGCGTGTCCGTGGGCACGGCGTCGAGCAGCGCGGACACCTGCTCCACCGGCAGCGCGGTGGGCAGGCGTGTGCCGGGCTTCGGGGGGTGCACGTCGCGGGCGGGGTCGGTCTCCGTGAGGCCCTCGAGGGCCCAGAACCGGTGCAGTCCGCGCACCGCGGCGAGCACGCGCGCGGCCGAGCGGACGGCGAGCGGGCGACCGCCGTCGTCGCCCGTGGCGAGGGCCTGCAGGAAACCGGCCACGTGGCCGGGGTCGACGTCCCCGGGGGCGCGCACCCCGGCCGCCTCGAGCCAGCGACGGTAGCGGGCCAGGTCGCGCCGATAGGCGGCCAGGGTGTTCTCGGCCAGGCCCCGCTCGACGGCGAGGTGGTCCAGGTGCCGACGGAAGGGTGCCGCGAGCGCCGAGCTCAGCGGCGCGTCCGGGCTCACGCGGACCAGTCCGCCCCCGGGGCCTGCCGGTCGGGGACGAACGGCGCGTCCACGGGACGCAGGCGTCGCCAGCCCTGGGCGCGGTGGGCGCCCAGGGCCAGCACGGCGACGACGGTGGAGGGGTTGTGCACCCGGCCGTCCAGGACGGCGTCGGTCACCTCGTCGAGGCCGACCCACACGAGCGGCATGGCCGCCTCCTCGTCCTGCCGGGTGTGCCGCTCGCCGTCGGGGATCTCTTCGATCTGACGGGCCAGGAACACGCGGATCGCCTCGCTGGAGCCGCCCGGGGTCGTGTAGTAGTCGACGAGGGTGTGCCACTCGCGGGCGCGCAGGTCGGCCTCCTCGGCCAGCTCACGGACGGCGACCTGGTGGAGGTCCTCCCCGTCCACGTCCCGCAGGCCCGCCGGGATCTCCCACAGCTCCATGCCCACGGGGTGGCGGTACTGGCGGACGAGGGCCACCTGCTCGCGGGGTCCGGTGGTGGTGAGCTTGGTGCGGACCGCGAGGATCGCCACGGCGCCCGGATGCACCATCAGCTCCCGGGTCAGCGGTTCCCGGGACTTGTCCGCCGGGTCCAGGCGGAACGACTCCCGGGCGATGTCCCACACTCGGCCCTCGTACACGGTCTTCGACTTCTTCACCGGGCGGGGGACGTGCAGGTCGCGCAGGGGCGAGCGTCCCGCGGACGCGGAAATCTCAGGCATGGGGCGATCCTTTCATGTCGGGGCGGTGTCCGCGGACCGGCTCAGCCGCGTTCGCGGGCGGAGGACTCGAGCAGCTCCCGGGCGTGCTCGCGGGCCGCCGCGGAGTCCCCGTGCCCGGCGAGCATGCGGGCGAGCTCCTCGACCCGCTCGTCGGCCGTCAGCGTCACGACGTCGGAGGTGGTCACACCCGCGGCCGGGTCCGAGTTCTTCTCCACCCGCACGTGCCGGTCCGCGTAGGCGGCGACCTGCGGCAGGTGCGTCACGGCGATGACCTGCACGTGGCGGGCGAGCCGCGCCAGGCGGGCCCCGATCCGCACGGCGGCCTCACCTCCCACGCCGGCGTCGACCTCGTCGAACACGAAGGTGGGCACCGGGTCCGTGGCGGCCAGGACCACCTCGAGGGCGAGCATCACGCGGGAGAGCTCGCCGCCGGAGGCGCCGCGGCCCAAGGGCCGGGGCTCGACGCCCGCGTGGGGGCGCAGGGCGAGCGTGACGTCCTCAGCGCCGTACGGGCCGAGACCGTCCCCGGCGACCGGCGTCAGCCCCACGTGGAACGAGGCGTCCGGCATGAACAGGGCGTGCAGCTCCTCGGTCACCGCGGTCTCGAGCCGCTCGGCGGCCGCGGTGCGCAGGGCGGTGAGGGTCGCGGCCCGCTCGCGCAGCGTGGCGTCCAGCCGGTCGACCTCCGCCTCGAGCTCCTCGAGGCGGCCGGAGTCGCCCTGCAGCTCGTCCAGGCGCGGACGCTGGGTCCGGGCCCAGTCGATCACGTCGGCGAGCTCCGGCCCGTAGAGCCGCTGCAGTCGCGTGAGCTCGGCCAGCCGCGACTGGGCCGCGTCGAGGTCGGAGGCCGCGTCGGCGTCCAGGTCAGCGGTGTAGCGGGCCAGGTCGCCGGCGATGTCCGTGAGCACGACGGCGGCCTCGGCCAGGCGCGCGGCCGCGGCGGCGAGGTCGGGGTCGTCGCCGGGGGCGGCGAGCACGGCCTGCCGCGCCCCCTCCACGAGGCTGACGGCGCCGGGGGTCTCGTCCATCGCGTCCACGTCGGGGCCGGCCAGTCGGGCGTGCGCCTCCCCCGAGGCCGCGCGCAGCTCCTCGACGTCCTCGAGTCGGCGGATGAGGGCCCGCAGCTCCTCGTCCTCCCCCTCCTGCGGGTCGGCGAGGTCGATCTCCTCGAGCGAGCGCTGGAGCGCCTCGGCCTCGCGGGCCCGCTCCTGGCGGTGGGCGGTGAGCTCCTCGCGCTCCCGACGCGCGGCGGCCCAGGCGGCGTGGTCCGCGCGGTAGGCGCGCAGGGCCGCGGCGAGCTCGGCGCCGCCGAACGCATCGAGGGCGTGCCGCTGGGCGTCGGCGCCCTGGAGGCGGACCTGGTCGTTCTGCCCGTGCACGGCCACGAGCGTGGCCCCGATCTCGGAGAGCAGGCCCACGGGCACGGAACGGCCGCCGGCCGCGGCGCGGGAGCGTGTGCCCTCCCCCGACGCCGTGACGCTGCGGCTCAGGACCAGATCGCGGGTGCCGTCGTCGCCCTCGTCCACGACCGCGCCGGCCTCCTCAGCCAGGCGGAGCGCCGCGTGGTCCGCGGCCACGCGCACGCCGGCGTCCACGACGGCGCGGGACGAGCCCCGACGGACCGCGCCCGCGTCGGCGCGAGCGCCGAGCAGCAGGCTCAGGGCGGTGACCACCATGGTCTTGCCTGCGCCGGTCTCGCCGGTGACGACGGTGAAGCCGGGGTCCAGGTCCACGGTGGCCTCGCCGATCACGCCGAGCCCCGAGATCTTCAGATGGTCGATCATGCGTCCTCCCCGGCATGGCGTGCCCCGCGGTCGCGGTGGCGCTGGATGTCCGCGGGCGAGAGCACCGACAGCGGCATGGTGGCCGGTTCGACGACGTCGGGACGCGGCCCCGCGTGCCGCGGTTCGACGGTCTCCACCGCGCGGAGCACGGCCGCCCGCTCCTGAGCGGTGACGGGGCCGCGCCAGCCGTCCGTGGGCAGCCGGAACTTGCGCACGAGCCGCTCCGCGAAGGGGGTCGGGTTGAGACGGGCCAGGCGCACCGGCTCGGCCGAACGGGACACCTCGATCCGGGCCTGCGGCGGCAGTTCGACGGTCCGCCGACCGTCGCACCACAGCACGCCGGTCTCGCGGGTCCGGGTGAGCACGTCCACGCCGATCGTGGAGCGCGGACCCACCACGAGGGGGCGGGTGAACAGGGCGTGGGCGCTGATGGGCACGCACAGGAGGGCCTCCACGGAGGGCCACACCACGGGGCCCCCGCCGGAGAAGGCGTAGGCCGTGGAGCCGGTGGGGGTGGCCAGGACGACGCCGTCGCAGCCGAAGGCCGTCAGCGGCGAGTTGTCCACGGAGACGACCACCTCGAGCATCCGCTCCCGGTGGGACTTCTCCACGGAGGCCTCGTTGAGGGCCCACGTGCGGGCCACCTCGCGGCCCTCCACGTGCACGACGACGTCCAGGGCCATGCGCTCGATCACCACGTAGGACTCCGAGGCGATCGCCTGGACGGTGCGGTGCAGGTCGGTGCGCTCGGACTCGGCGAGGAAGCCGACGTGGCCCAGGTTCACCGCCAGCAGCGGGACGTTGTGGCCGCGGACGAAGTCGGCCGCCCGCAGCACCGAGCCGTCGCCGCCGAGGACGAGGCCGAGGGTGATGTCCTCGAGCTCGCAGTCGACCCCGAGGGCCTCGGGCGCGAACTCCGGGGGGTCCCCCGCGGCCGCGCGGATGGCGGCCACGTCCTGTTCGAGCATGACGCTGACCAGGCCCTCCTCCGCGAACATGCGGGTGGCCTGCAGCGCCGCGCTGATGGCGTCCTCGCGGCCCGTGTGGGTCAGGACGAGGACGCGACGTCCGGGGGTGTAGGGCATGGTTCCTTCCGCGAGCCGGGGTGCCGGGCACTGCGGTCCAGGATAGCCACGAGACCGGACGCGCGAACCGGTGGCCCCGCGCCCGTGGACGGGCGGCGCCCCCCGGACGCGGGTCAGGACCAGTCGATGTGGGCGTCCCGGACCCACCCGGCGGCGCGCTCGCCTGCGTCGGGGGCGGGGCTCGTCCCACCGGCCGTGTCGTCGTCCGCGGCGGCGTCGGGACGGCGGAGCCGCAGGAAGAACTCGGCGTTCCCGTCCTGTCCGGCCAGGCCGGATCGGGCGAGGCCGCGCGGTGCGAGGCCGGCGCCCAGCGCGGCCGCAGCCACCCCCGCGACGGCGTCGCGGCGGGCGTCGGGGTCGGTCACGACGCCGGTGCGCGGCAGGGCCCGCCGCCCGACCTCGAACTGGGGCTTGACCATGAGCAGCAGCTCGGCGCCGGGTCGGCACACGCCCGCGAGCGGGGCGAGGACGAGGCGCAGCGAGATGAAGGACAGGTCGGAGACCACCAGGTCCACCGGCCCGTCGATGTCCTCGGCCGTGAGGTCGCGGACGTTGAGCCCCTCGCGCACGAGGACGCGGGGGTCGGTCCGGACGGGCGCGGCCAGCTGGTCGTGGCCCACGTCGACGGCGGCCACCCGTTCGGCGCCCCGCTCGAGGAGGACCTGGGTGAAGCCGCCGGTGGAGGCCCCGGCGTCGAGCGCCCGGCGGCCGGCCACGGCGACGTCCGGGAACGCCTCGAGCGCGCTGACGAGCTTGTGGGCCGCACGGGAGACGTACCGCGGGCCCGGGTCGCGCAGGCGCAGCGTGGCGTCGGCGGCCACGCGGTCGGAGGGCCGGCGCACCGGGCGGCCGTCGAGGAGGACCTGCCCCGCGCGGATGAGCGCCGCGCCCTCCGTGCGGGAGCGGGCCAGGCCCCGGGCGGCCAGGGCGACGTCGGCGCGTGCGGTCTCAGCCACGCCGCTGGTCCGCGGAGCCCTCGGCCCCGCCGGAGAGCAGAGCGGGCAGGTGCGCACGGACCCAGGTGGGCCGGTCCGGCCCGGGGGCGGCGGCCGCGGTCTCGCGCGTGTCGATGCCGGTCAGGACGAGGACCGTGTCGAACCCCGCCGCGTTGCCGCCGCGGATGTCCGTGTCCAGGCGGTCGCCGACCACGAGGGGACGGGCCAGGCCGAGGGCCGCGGCCGCCGTCCGGAACAGTCGTGGCTCGGGCTTGCCCGCCGCGACGGGCGCGGTGCCGGTGGCCCGGCCCACCGCCTCGACGAGGGCCCCGTTGCCGGGGGCGATCCCCTCCGCGCGCGGGATCGAGGCGTCCAGGTTGGTGGCGACCCAGGTGGCCCCGGCGCGCACGGCGTACGCCGCCTCCGCCAGATCGGCCCAGCCGAGACCGGGGTCGAAGCCCTGGATCACCGCGTCGGGACGCTGCGCCGCAGACGCGACCACGTCGTAGCCCCGCTCCTCGACCACGGCGCGCAGGTACGCCGAACCGACCACGAGCACCCGACCGGTGCGGCGGCCGAGCGTCTCCTCGAGCAGGTCGACGCCCGCCGGCGCGGAGCCGAAGACCTGCCCCGCCTGCGCGGGCACCCCGAGCGTGCGGAGGTGCTCGGCCACGGACTCCGGCGCGCGGGAGGCGTTGTTCGTCACGAACCCGACCGGCACGCCCCGTTCCTGCAGCGTCACCAGTGTCTCGACCGCCCCGGCGATCGCGCCGCCTCCGGCGTAGACCACGCCGTCCAGGTCGCAGAGCAGCCCGTCATGACCGTCGAAGAACGTGGTGCTCACCGCTCGTCTGCCTCCGGAGCCTCGAGGGCGTCGAACAGCGACAGCTGGTTCGGGTCGACCTCGTCCGGGGCGTCGACGGCGGCCGGCGGCTCAGCGGCGGCCACCTGCCGGGGCGCCTCGGTCGGCTCCGTGGCGGACTCCGGCTCCTCGGCCGGGGATCCGTCCGCCGTCGGCTCCGCACCGACTTCGGCCGCATACCGCTCATGGCGCCGTTCGCGGGGGGACGGGCGGCGGTCCCGGGGGTCCTCGACCGGCTCGGTGTCCACGTCGATGATCTCCGGGTCCGCGAACCCGCCCACGCCGAGGGCCTTCTCCGCGACGCGCACGGCGCGCGCCCAGAGCCGAGCCTCGTCGCGGCGTCCCAGGGCGAGCAGCACGTCGGCCTGACGCTGGAACAGCCGGGGAGAGAAGGGGTAGCCGCGCCGCCGGTCCAGTTCCGGGATCTGCAGAGCCTCATGGGCGCCCTGGAGATCGCCGGCGTCCTCGCGGATGCCGGAGACGACCATGGCCAGCTCGGCCCGCGCCGCCCGGTCCAGACGCGAGGCATCCACCTCGGCGGCCAGCTGCAGGGCCTTCTCCGTGCGGCCCAGGGCACGCTCGCTGTCCACCTGCGCGGCGATGTGGGTGTCGTCGCCCGTCATCCGCCGATAGGTGCGGAACTCGCGCAGCGCGTCCGCGTACTCCCCCGCCGCGTAGGCGGTGAGCGCGACGGCCTCGCGCACGCGTGAGAGACGGCCACCCTTACGGGAGGCGGCGAGGGCGTGCTGGAACGCCAGCTCCGGGTCGACCTCCAGGTAGCGACCGGCCATCACGAGGTGCTTGGCGACCCAGCTGGCAGGACGCTCGTCAAGGCCGTTGATCTCCTTGAGCGTGCCGCGGTCGAGCTCCTGGCCCGTCACGTCCGGGTCGATGTCCGGAGAGCGCCCCTGGTCCGCACGATTCGCCGCCCGGAGGTCACCGGGATTGTGCGCGGGTCGTTCGGCGCGGTCCTCGCGACGAGAGCCCGTCGGCGCACCGCGGCGCTGGGGGCGTCCGCCCCCCTGGCCCGGGCCGCGCCGCCGACCCTCGTGAGGCCCGCCGGAGCGGCGCCGGTCGCCGGCACCGCTGCGAGGACGTGCGTCGCGGTCGCCACCTCGACGACGGCCATCGCCGCCACCACGGGGCCCGCGGCCCTCGGATCCGCGGTCCTCGCGGCGCTCTCGGGGGGTGTCCTCAGCCATGGTGTCCTTCCTGGGCGTCACGCCGCGACGGTCCGCGGGAACGCAGTCTCTGTTCCTCATGTGCCGGCCTCGCGGCCGGGTCTTCAGGGGACCAGGCTAGTGCCCGGAGCCCATGGCGGACCGTCCTTGCGGGAAAACAGTCCAGAAATGCGGAAGGGCCTCGCACCCAACGGTGCGAGGCCCTCCCTCAAAGAATGTCCGGCGGCGACCTACTCTCCCACAACCTCCCGGCTGCA
>NZ_JBSEYC010000003.1:0-409369 GCF_053627595.1 Micrococcus sp. 140720015-1 | reverse complement strand
GACGCCTGCTGCAGCAGCCCGCAACTGATCGAGCTCTCCGTCGGCCGATGAGCAAACAGCGGGACGGCACGACGTTCTGTGCCGCCCCGCTGGGGTTATACCCGCCTGGACGCCGCCCAGCCCGGCGCGCTCGGCTCGAACACCTGGAACTGCAATGCATCCAGGAGCCCCGCCTCCAGATCCCCCTCGCACTCGGCCAGACGCATCCCCAGGTCTGTGCGGTGCCCGATCACCCCTCCCGGGCCCGCTGGGGACGGGCCGGCCTGCCAGGCCACCACCGTCAGCACGCCCCCGCTCACGTCGGCGTCGAGGAGACGCGCGTGAGTCTCACGGCTGACGTACCTCTGGACCAGCGCGGACATCACCCGGCGCACCTCAGGCGTGGACGGCAACTCTGAGGGCGGCAGGGCATCCGGTGCAGTCATCTCCCCAGGGTAGGAACGAGTCCTCGTACCCGGATAGCCCCCCTGGGGACAGCTGCGCCCTGGCGCCGGCCCCTTGCGGTTGCAGGCTCACTCACACCAGAACGGCGCCGGGCGGACTTCACACGCCTCTCGCTCCACCAGGCCGATCCCTCCCACCAGGACAGGCCAGGCGGCCAGCACCAACAGAGCAACCACCGCGGCCGTCCAGCCCCACCGAGAGCGAGGGGATCTGGATCGAGCGAACCGGACGCCGCAGACGGCCGCGCATGCGACGGCGAGGAGCTGCCCCACGCTGACGAGCAAGGAAGGTGCCCCCACGGGAGCGTGGCTGCCCTGGGCGAACTCCGCGACAGCGTAGGCGGCCATGAAGACGGCTATGGCCACGGGAACGATGAGCACCAGCAGCACGAGCCCCAGGACCACTTGCGGTGCGGACCGCCCCGAGACCCGGCCAGCTGGGGTGGATTCGATCATCGGGTGACCTCCGAAGCTCAAGGGCGGATGGGTTGGGCCCGAGAGCCCAGCTACGAGGGCCCTACGAGTACGCCAAAAGAAACCTAGACCACGACCGATCCACCGGCGACCCCTGCCCATGAAGACTGAAGCAGCACCCACACCCAGCGCCCCGGCACAAACGGTCGTTTGTGGCGAGGGGTCCCGCCATGCGTCGTGTGCGCCACCTCCGGCCCTGTCCGCCCGCCACATGACTCGCCACAATCAACCCGCCAGAGCGGCAGCCGCCCGTACGTTTCTGGCGAGCCTCGGGGCGCGCGGGGGCGCCCACCTGGACACCCAGTTTTCACGCCGATCGGATCCCGCCCGATATGCGAAGAGTTCCCCGCGCGTCAGGTGAAATCTGGGTCGCATCTCTCCGGCAAAAGCCCTTGCCCACCGGCCCGCATCGTGACACAGTTCACCCCATGATGCAGCAGCAGTGACCCCGTGGGTCCGACGACCCACCACCGGCCTCCCCGCGCGCCCGTCTCGAGCACGGCTCGACGGGTGCCTCTGCGCCCACCCCTTTCTTCAGAAAGCAGACACCGCATGCCTGACATCATCGAATTCCCCCTGCCCGCGTCGTCGGACGACCCCCACTGGCGGGCCTACTGCCAGCTCGGAGACGAGTACAACCACGAGCTGATCGGCACGACCGAGTGGGACGAGACCCCCACGGACGCTCTCATCCAGGCCGCCGCCGAGACCGACCACACGCAGCGCCGCTACCTGGCGTACGTCGACGGCGAGGCGGTCGGCTACGCCCGCGTCCTGATCAACCACGTCGACGACCCTGACGCGGCCGCCCTCAACGTCTACGTCCACCCGCGGCACCGCGGACGCGGCCACGGCCGCGCACTGGCCGAGCGGCTCGTCCTGGACACCGCCGGCCTCACCCGTTTCGAGACCTGGCCGCTGACGCCGCGGCCGGTGGCCGGGCAACGGGCGCTCACCCCGCCCAACGGCGCCGGCGCGGTGCCCGCCGAGCATCCGGGTGTGCGTCTCGCCCAGTCCTACGGCTTCGCGCTCGTCCAGATCGAGCGGGTGAGCCGGTATGACTTCGCCGATCCGGGGATCGACCCCGCCGTCGCCCTGGCCGAGGCCGAACGCGTCTCGTCGGACTACGAGCTCCACGCCTGGGAGGGCGCGGCCGACGCGTCCCTGCAGGACGACCTCGCCGTCCTCAAGGCCCGCATGGCCACGGACGTGCCCTCCGGGGAACGCACAGTGGTCGAGCAGGTCTGGGATGCGGCCCGCGTGCGTCGCATGGACGAGCAGATCCTCACGACCGGCCGGCTCTTCCGCGCGGTGGCGCGGCACCGTGCCACCGGTCGGATCGTCGCCCTGAGCGAGCTGGTGGCGCCCCGCTCGCGCCCGGATGGGCTCATCGACCAGTGGGACACCATCGTGCTGCCCGAGCACCGCGGCCGCCGCCTCGGCATGCGCGTGAAGGCGGCGAACCTCGTCGCCGTCCGAGACGCGCTGCCCGAGGCCCGCGCGATCATCACGTGGAACGCCGAGGAGAACCGGCACATGCTCGACGTCAACGAGGCGCTGGGCTTCCGGCCTGTGCTGGCCGAGGCGTCCATGGAGGCGTCGACACCGCTGCGACGTCGCTGACGGCCCGCGACCTCGGCGCCGCCTCACCCCCGCTCGAGCGTCCGCTGGGCCGCCTCCCGCACCGCCCGTGTGAGCCGCACCAGGCGCGTCACGGGCAGTGTGGCCGCCTGCCAGTAGAGGGGCACGAGGACGTCGTCGAGCCCGGGCACGCGGGCCAGCCGGCCGGCGCGCACGTCCTCGACGGCCTGGGCGTCCACGAGCATGCCCCACCCCAGGCCGGCCCGGACGGACCGGTGGAACCCGTCGAACGACGGCGCCAGGTGCGTGGGCGGGGCGACGTCCAGTCCGGCGCCTCTCAGCGCGAGGCGCTGCAGGTCGTCCTTCGCGTTGTAGCGCATCATGGGCATCGCGCCGAGGTCGACGACGTCCCCCGCCGCGTGCCGCGCGAGCAGGGCGGGCGAGGCGAGCGGGACGTAGCGCATGCTCCCCAGCGGCTCCGCCGCGCACCCCTGGACCGGCTGCGGCTCCGTGGTGACGGCGGCCAGCACCTCGCCGCGGCGCAGCAGCCGGGCGCTGTGGTCCTGGTCCTCGACGTGCAGGTCGAGGACCGTGTCGTCCCAGTCGGCGGCCTCCGCCAGGACGGGCCCGAACCACGTGCCCAGCACGTCGGCGGGCACGGCCAGAGAGGTGACGCTGCGCCCGGCCGCCGTGCGGCCCAGCCCGGCCCACGCCTCCTGTTCGAGCACCCGCATGTGCCGGGCCACGCGCACCAGGCCGACGCCGGCCTCGGTCGGCTCGCAGGGTGTGCCGCGCCGGAGCAGCACCTGCCCCACCTCCCGCTCCAGGGCGCGGATGCGCTGGCTGACCGCGGAGGCGCTGACGCCGAGCTCGTACGCGGCCGCCTCGAACGAGCCCTCGTCCGCGATCGCACGCAGTGCCTGCAGCTGATCCAGGTTCATGAAGCAGAGCTTAGGCACCTGCAGTTCTCTTCGTTTGGCTCAGGCCTGGCCGGGCCCTAGCGTCCTCACCCATGTGGACCCTCGCCGGCGCCGGCCTGCTCACCGGACTCGCCCTCATCGTCGCCATCGGCGCCCAGAACGCCTTCGTGCTCCGCCAGGGCGTGCGCCGGGAGCATGTGGGCGCCGTCGTGCTGGTGTGCATGGCCTCGGACGCCGTGCTGATCCTGGCCGGGACCGCCGGGGTGGGCGCGCTCGTGCAGGCCGTGCCGTGGCTGCTCGAGGTGCTGCGCTGGGGCGGCGCCCTGTACCTGCTCTGGTTCGCGGTCTCCTCCCTGCGTGCCGCGCTGCGCCCGCAGGGGCTCGTGGCCGAACAGGCGCCGCGCACCGCGGGTTCGGTCGTCGCCACCACGCTCGCGCTGACCTGGCTCAACCCGCACGTCTACCTGGACACCGTGGTGCTGCTGGGCAGCCTCGCCAACCAGCACGGTCCCGACGCGCGGTGGGTCTTCGCCGCCGGCGCCGTCGCCGCCTCGGTGCTGTGGTTCACCGCGCTCGGCTACGGCGCGCGTCTGCTGGCCCGGGTGCTCGCCGACCCGAAGGCGTGGCGCGTGGTGGACGTGGTGATCGCGGTGGTCATGGCGGTGCTTGCGGTCCGGCTCATCGCCGGTTCCGGCGTGTGGGGATGAGTCGGCAGACGCCGGAGCGCGCCTCCGGCACGAGCCACTACCCGCGCTCACTCCGGAGGTCGGCGCGAGCCTGACGCAACGCCTCGCGGTAGGACTCCGCCTTCTGGTCGTAGAGCCCCGCAGACGAGGCCTCCCCTACGAGGTCGCTCAGCGAAGCACGCCGCTCCCCACGCTTCCGCTGCTGATAGGACACGACGTCGTGGAGCCGGATGCGTCGGTGCCGACCACCGGTCGTCCTCTCGTACGGCAACGCGCCCTCCTCAAGCAGCCTCACCAGCGTGGGACGACTGATGCCGAGGAAGTTCGCCGCCTCCTGTGTCGTGAGCAGCTGGTCGACGGGTGCCACCGTGATGGCCTTGCCCACCCGCATCGCCTCGACGACGTCCCGCAGGACGTTGAAAGCCTCTGGCGGCAGGGGGACCTTCTGCCCGTCAGGGCCGACCAGGGCGGCCGGCTGCGTCAGGCCGTCGAGGAACCTGCCGACGTCGAGCATCTCCTCGAGATCCGTCGGCGGCAGCACCGTGTGCTTGTCATTCACCGTCGCCGTCATGGAGCAAGACTACCCGCGAAAACGAAAAATTCGCAGTTTCCTCTCGCGTCCGCTTCCCCGCTCCGGGGCGCTGCGTCAGCCGCGCGCGTAGGCGAGCGACTCCTCGATGATCCCGACGACGACGGCCAGCTCTGCCTCGTCCCGCGGACCGTAGAGCATCCACTCCGTGCCGAAGTCCGCGTAGCCATGCGGTTCGAGCCATCCGAGTTCGGCCAGACGGACGCCGCGCTCGGGTGCAAGGACGAGGTGCACTGACGTGTCGTCCACCCCATGCAGGTGCACCGGCTCCCAGCGCCGGCCTGGTGAGAGGTTGACCTCCGGGGTGCGCTCCTCCGGCCGGCCTGTCAGGTGGACGGCGCGCGACGTTGCTGGCGAGACGGTGCTGTGGCCCTCCTCGACGCCGTCGAGGGCGAACACCGCAGCGACCAGACGGCCCCACAGCTCCGGCGATGATCGCTGATCAAGCTGTCGGTGGGGCCCCTCGGTCGACGTCGCGGGACGACTGCCCGGCCGGGGATCGTCAGCGGTGAGCCGGACACGGGGGCTCGCATCAGGATCCATGCAGACGATCCTGACGGGGCGCCGCCGGCCAGGCAAGGCCACCAGGCCCCCTCACTCCCCGCCCAGCTCCTCCCGCAGGAGCCGCGCGCCGGCCACGAGCGCCGCCGTCTTGTCCCGCGCCACCGAGCGAGCCAGCGGCGCCATGCCGCAGTTGGTGCTCGCGATCAGCTTGTCCGCGTCCACGAACTCGAGGGTCTCCCGGAGGGTCGCTGCGACCTCCTCGGGCGTCTCGATCTCGTCGCTCGCCACGTCGATCGCGCCGACCATCACCTTCTTGCCGCGCAGCAGGCCGATGAGCTCCGCCGGCACCCGGGAGTGGTGCCGCTCCAGGGCGATCGTGTCGATCGTGGACTCGCGCAGCAGCGGGAACGACGTCTCGTACTGGCGCCACTCCTCGCCCAGCGTGGCCTTCCAGTCGTTGTTCGCCTTGATCCCGTAGCCGTAGCAGATGTGCACGGCCGTCTCACACGTCAGGCCCTCGGCCGCGCGCTCGAGCGTCGCCACGCCCCAGTCGCGGACGTCGTCGAAGAACACGTTGAACGCAGGCTCGTCGAATTGCACGACGTCGACGCCCACCGCCGCCAGCTCCCGCGCCTCCTCGTTGAGGATGCGCGCGAACTCCCACGCGAGCTTCTCGCGGCTGCCGTAATGGCGGTCGGCGAGGGTGTCGATCATGGTCATCGGCCCGGGCAGGGTCCACTTGATGGGCCGGTCCGTCCGCGCGCGCAGAGCCTTCGCGTCGTCCACGAACACCGACGACGGCCGGCCCACCTCCCCGACGACGGTCGGCACGCTCGCGTCGTACCGGTCACGGATCCGCACCGTCTCGCGCCGGTCGAAGTCCACGCCGCCGAGGTGCTCGATGAACGTGGTGACGAAGTGCTGGCGGGTCTGCTCGCCGTCGCAGACGATGTCGATGCCCGCGCGCTCCTGATCGGCCACGGCGAGGGCGAGCGCGTCGAGCTTGCCCTCGCGCAGCTGCTCCCCCTCGAGCTTCCAGGGCGACCAGAGCGTCTCCTCCTCGGCGAGCCAGCCGGGCTTGGGCAGGCTGCCGACGAGGGTGGTGGGGATCAGGGTGGTCATCGGGTCTCCTCGGTGTCTCGTGCGGCGTGGGCGGCGGCCCAGCGCTCCAGCAGGTCGCGGTGCGGGCCCACGAAGTGCTCCTGCGTGTACTCCCCCTGCTCCCGGCCGAGGCGGGCCCGCTCCTCGCGGTCGTAGGCGATCCGGGTCTGCGAGAAGTCGCCGTGGTCCAGGCGCGGCCGGTAGACCTCGCCGGCCCCGGCGTTCGCGTTGTAGATCTCCGGCCGGTAGATCCGCTGGAAGGTCTCCATGGTGGCGATCAGCCCGGCCAGGGAGAGGTTCGCGTGGTCGTTGAGCAGGTCGCCCCGCGAGTAGAACGCCAGCGGCGCCACGGCCCCGCGCGGCAGGAAGCACCGGATCCCCAGGCCCATCCGGCCGAAGTAGCGATCCGTGCGGGAGGGCGCGTCCTGGCGGTACTCGACCCCGAGCACCGGATGCTCGTTCGTCAGCCGCCGGTAGGTGCGGCTCGTGGACACGCTGATGCAGATCACGGGCGGCTGCGGGAACCGCTCCCGGTACGCCTGCGAGTCGAGCAGGTGCTGGAACAGCCGCCCGTGCAGGTCGCCGAAGCCGTCGGGCTCCTCGGTCCCCGGCGACGTCGCCGCGTGCGCGGGCAGCACCACGGAGAAGTCGTGGTCGCGGACGTAGGAGGAGAAGTTGTTCCCCACACTCCGGCCGAGCACGGCGCCCGTCGCGCGCTCGACCACCCGCACGTCGAGCATCTCCATGAGCGGGAAGTCGACGCCCGCGCCGTCGTCGGCGGTGAAGTGCACGTCGATCGAGACGATCTCGATCCGCGCCGTGTAGCGGTCCCGCTCCGGGTTGTCCCAGGGGGCGAGGTCGTTGAGGCGCCCGTCGATCATGGCCAGGGCGGCGCGCAGGTTCTCCCGCCGGTCCGCGCCGCGGGCGAGGTTCGCGAAGTTCGTGGTGGCGCGCGTGCTGGCGGCGGGCGTGTAGTCCTCGTCGAACGGCGTGGTGTGGATGCTGAACGTGAGGTCGTCCACGCGGGTGGGAACGGTGCTCGGGACAAGGGTGGCGTGGCTCATCGGGTCCTCTCCGGGGTGCGGGCGCGGGTGGTGCGGTGGTGGGCGGGGGCGGGACGGGGCACCGCGGACGACGACGGCGCCCCGCGGCCGGCGGCGACGCGTGCGGCGCACTCGAGGCCGGCCTCGAGGTCCGCCTGCAGGTCGGCCACGTCCTCGATGCCGACGGAGAGCCGGACCAGGTCCGTGGGGACCGCCAGGGGCGTGCCCCGCACGGAGGCGTGGGTCATCTCGGAGGAGTAGCAGAGCAGCGATTCGACCCCGCCGAGGCTGACCGAGAGCGCGAACAGCTCGGTGGCCTCGGCGAATGCGCGGGCCGCGGCCTCTCCCCCGGCCAGCCGGACGGAGACGATGCCGCCGAAGCCGTCCATCTGCCGCGCGGCGAGCGCGTGGCCCGGGTGGTCGGGCAGCCCGGGGTAGAAGACCTGGGCGACCTCGGGGCGGCCCTGCAGCCAGCCCGCGAGCGCGGTGGCGTTGGCACCGTGCCGGTCCATGCGCAGGCCGAGCGTCTTGAGGCCGCGGGCGGCGAGGTAGGAGTCCTGCGGACCGGCGACCGCGCCGGCGGCGAACTGCTGGTAGGCCACCGCCTCGGCCAGCGCCCGGCCGCGGAACTCGCGGTCGGCCACCACCACGGCGCCGCCGAGCACGTCCGAGTGCCCGCCGATGTACTTGGTGGTGGAGTGCACCACGACGTCCGCGCCGAGGTCGAGGGGCCGCTGGAGGTAGGGCGAGGCGAACGTGTTGTCCACGACCAGCAGCGCGCCGGCGTCGTGGGCGATCTGCGCCCAGGCGGCCAGGTCCGCGATGCCGAGCAGCGGGTTGGAGGGCGTCTCCACCCACAGCAGCGCGGTGCGGCCGGGGCGGACGGCCGCGGCGACCGCCGTCGGGTCGGTGATGTCCACGGGGGTGTTGGACACGCCCCACGGCTCGAGGACGGTGGTGATGAGGCGGTGGGTGCCGCCGTAGCCGTCACCGCCCAGCACGATGTGGTCGCCGGGGCGCAGCACGGCCCGCAGGAGGGCGTCCTCGGCGGCGAGCCCGGAGGCGAACGCGAACGCCCGGTCGCCGTGCTCGAGGGCGGCGAGCTGGGTCTCGAAGCCGTTCCGGGTCGGGTTGGAGCCGCGGCTGTACTCGTGCCCGGCGCGCAGCACGTTGATGCCGTCCTGCACGAAGGTGCTGGTCTGGTAGATCGGCGGCACCACGGCGCCGGTCAGCGGGTCGGGCTCCTGGCCGGCGTGCACGGCGGTGGTGGTGAAGCCGCGGACGGCGGGGCGGGAGACGGAGCGGGTGGTGTGGTGGACGGCGGTCATCTCAGCGCACCTCCTGGGTGACGGCGGCGGTCTCGGGGACGGCGGGCGTGGTGGCGGGGACGGCCGGCCCGGCGGCAGTCACCACGGCCAGGGCACGGTCCAGGTCCGCGATCAGGTCGTCGGGACACTCCAGCCCGATGGAGAGCCGGACGGTGGTCTCGGCGATCCCGGCGTCCTCGCGCTGCTGCCGCGTCAGGCGACAGTGCGTCATGGTCGCGGGGTGGGAGACGAGGGACCGGGCGTCGCCGACGTTGACCACCAGCTGGAACAGCTCGAGCGCGTCGAGGAACGGGGCCACGGTCTCGGGGCCGCAGACCAGGTCGAAGGAGAACACCGAGCCGACGCCGTCCGGGAAGTCGCGGGCGGCCAGCGCCGCGCTGGGATGTCCGGCCACGCCGGGGTGGTGCACCCGCGCGACCGCGGGGTGCCCGGCCAGGTGTTCGGCCACGGCCAGGGCGGTGGCGGTGTGGCGGGCCACGCGCAGGTCGAGCGTCTCGAGCCCCTGGATGAACTGCGCCGCGCTCGCGGGGGCGAGGGTGGGGCCGAGGTCGTGCAGGAACTTGCTGCGGGCCAGCGTCAGGTAGGCGCCGCGGCCGTGCCGCTCGACCAGCGTCTGCCCGCCGTAGCGGGCCTTGGGTCGGGCCAGCTGCGGCCACCGGTCCGGCGCCGCGCCGTAGTCGAACATGCCGCCGTCCACGATCGCGCCGCCGAGCACCGCGCCGTGCCCGCCGAGGAACTTGGTGGCCGAGTGCACGACGACGTCGGCGCCGTGCTCCAGCGGCCGGTAGAGGGCCGGCGTCGCGAGGGTGCTGTCCACCACCACGGGCACACCGGCCGCGTGGGCGAGGTCCGCGAGCGCGGGCAGGTCCGGGAGGGTGGCGAGCGGGTTGGTGATGGCCTCGAGGAAGAACGCGCGGGTGTCGGGCCGGACCGCGGCGGCCCACGCGGGCGGGTCTGCCGGGTCCGCGAAGGTGACCTCGATGCCGAAGTCCGCGAACGTGTCCGTCAGCAGGTCCACGGTGCCCCCGTAGAGCTGGCTGGAGGCGACCAGGTGCTTGCCGCCCTGCAGCAGCGCCAGCAGGGACAGTGCGACGGCGGCCTGGCCGGTGGCCGTGGCGATCGCGCCGATGCCGCCCTCCAGCGCGGCGAGGCGGTTCTCGAACACCGCGACGGTCGGGTTGCCCGTGCGGCTGTAGGTGAAGCCGGGGGTCTCGAGCCGGAACATCGCGGCCGCCGTGGCGTGGTCCGGGAAACGGAACGCCGCGGTCTGGTGGATGGGCGGGACGACCGGCCGGTGGGGTGCGGCGGGCTCGTAGCCGGCGTGGACTTGTTGTGTGGCATGACGGGGCATCTGCTCTCCTCCATCGGTCCTGGCGGTAGCACCGGGCCTGCCGGTCCCGGGGGTCCGGGTCCGGCGGGCGGGTTGCTGCGGCGTCGTCGAGCCAGATCTCTCGGCCGCTCTGGATGGGTGGTGCGCCCATCCCACGCGGTGGGCCGCGGCGAGTCCAGCGGGCGGCCGGCTCGCGCGTCATATGAGCCGCCGCCGCGCCATCCGGGACCGGCCGGAGCCTCTCCGGGGCGCGGCGGGCCGAGGCAGACCCGTGTGACGGACTGGCGTGGAGGGGGGGTGTGTCAGACTCCTGGGCATGACGCAGAGCACACCGGGCGGACCGGCCACGGACCTGCCCGACTTCCGGCCCTCGGGCAACCAGGGCGTGGACCCGGCGCTGTACGAGATCGAGAACGCGGCCATGGACCGTGAGGGCGCCCTCTGGGCGGCGCTGCAGGAGGCGGCGCCTTGGGCCGGGCGGACGCTGCTCGACCTCGGTGCGGGCACCGGCTTCTGGCTGCCCCGCTACGCCGACGCGGCCGAGACGATCGCCGTCGAGCCGGACGTGCGCCTGCTGGGGGCCGCCCGCGCCCGCCCCGGCGGGGCGCGCGTGCTGTACGGCTCGGCCGAGCAGATCCCGCTGCCGGAGGCGAGCGTCGACGTCGTGCACGCCCGGTTCGCGTACTTCTTCCCGCACCCGCGCTGGGACGTCCGACCCGGCCTGGACGAGGTCACCCGGGTGCTGCGGCCCGGCGGCGCGCTCGTGGTGATCGACAACGACACCGAGCGCGGCCAGTTCGCCGAGCTGCTGCGGGCGAGCACGAACGCCGCAGCGCAGGGCCAGGACACGTACGCCCGCGAGTGGTGGGCCGGCATCGGGGCCGAGACCCGCGAGGTCATGAGCTCGTGGACCTTCGACTCCCGCGCCGACCTCGAGGCCGTCCTGCGGCTGGAGTTCGAGCAAGGGGTCGCCGACGCGTGGCTCGCCGAGCACCCCGCAGCGACGTCACTGAGCTACGGCTACCTGCTCCACGTGTGGCGGTGAGCACGGACCCGCGTCGTCTGACGCCTACCCCCCGCGGCCCTGACACTGGTACGCCCCCGCCGGAAGGACGGGCGCGGTGGCTGGTCGCCTCCAACGCCCTCGACGCGGGTGGCCGGTCCGCCACGGACGTCGCCTTGGATGTCCTGGCGGTGCTCCTGCTCGGCGTGGGCGCCGACGGCATGGGCGTGCTGATGACGCTCTCCGGGTTGGGATTCCTCCTGCTCGGCGTGCCCATCGGCATCGTGGTGGACCGACACCTCAGCCCGCGGCTGCTCGCGGCCACCGGCCTCGCCAAGGCGGCGGTGCTCGGCTCGCTCGTCGTGGCGTGGGCGCTCGACGCGCTCACGTTCGGTCACCTCGCCGCCGTCATGGCCCTGCTGGGCGTGCTCACGGTGCTGGCCGAGACCACCCAGACCGCGCTCGTGCCGCGCGTCGTGCCGGCCACCGCCGTCGCCCGCCTGACGGCGCGGCTCGAGTCCGCCGACGCCGCCCTTGTGCTGATCGTGCCCGCCGCGGCGGGCGTCCTCGTCGGGTCGCTGGGCGCAGGGCCCGTGCTCGGCATCGCGACGGCGTTCCTCTTCGCGGCGGCGATCGTCGCGCTCCGGGTGCGGCTGCGGCCCTCCGCCGCGGCGGACGTCCCGGACGACGACGGGGACCCCGGCGTCGCGGGCGTCCTGTCCCGCTGGGCCCGGTTCGGGAAGGATGCCGCGGAGGGGTGGACGGTCCTGCGGCGCACCCCGGTCCTGTGGCTGCTGACGATGGGGTCGGTGGCCGCCAACGTGGGCATGGCCCTCTTCGCGCCGGTCGAGGCGGTCTGGATCCTGACCGACCTGCAGCTCGGGCCGGAGTTCCTGGGCGTCCAGATCACCGCAGGCGCGGTCGGGGCGCTGGCGGCCTCGTCCCTGGCAGGCCGGGCCATCGACCGGCTGGGCGAGCGCCGGTGCATCCTCCTCGGCTCGGTCGGCTGCGCCGTGGCCGTGGGGCTGCACCTGCTGGCCTACGCCGACCGCGCCCATGCCGGGCCGTGGCTGCTGGCCGGCGCCGCCCTCTGGGGGTTCATGGTCCTGCTCGGGAACATCACCCAGGCCGCCGTGACCGCCCGCGCCTGCCCCGAGGGCACGCTCGGGCGGGTCACCGCGATGCGCCGCACCCTCACCCGGGGCTCCGTGCCGCTGGCCACCCTCGCGGGAGGTGCGCTCGGGGCGACGCTCGGGGTCGGCTGGGCGCTCGCGGGGTGGCAGGTCCTGGCGGTGGTCTCGCTGGCCGCCGTCGTGCCGGCCGCGCGGTGGGTGGATGCGGGGCGCGACGACGTCGACTGAGGCCGAGACGCTGACGCGGACGCCGAGGTCGCTTAATGTGTGGCCATGGTCAGCCGCCCCGTGCTCCAGCAGCCGGTGATCGACGCCGTCGACATCCGTTCCGTCGCGGAGTTCTACCGCGAGCTCCTCGGCCTCCACTACCGCGCGGGCGACGAGCTCGCGGACGGCCGCGAGCCGGACAGCGCGGACTGGCTCGTGCTGCTGGACGACGACGGCCGCCGCGTCCTGACGTTCCAGCGCACCGAGGAACTGAAGCCCAGCACGTGGCCGTCGCCCGAGGTGCCGATGCAGCTGCACCTGGATTTCACCGTGCCGGACCGCGATTCCCTCGACGCGGCCCACGACCACGCCCTGCGCCTGGGCGGGCGCCTCGTCCTGGACCGCTCCGACGACGAGGACGAGCCCCTGTACGTGTTCGCGGACCCGGCCGGCCACCCCTTCTGCGTCTTCGTGGGGTGAGCGCGGCAGACCACGGGGGCGGCACCGTGGTGACCGAGGCGACCGCGGGGGTGGTTTCACGCACATGTCGAAGACAAGAAGCCGGTTCAGTGCCGTCGGTAAGGTCGTCGGGTGATCCCGCAACCCACAGATCGACTCACGTTCCGGTGCATGACCGACGCTGACCTCGACGACATGTGCCGGCTCCTCGGAGACGCGGAGGTCATGCGCTACTACCCGCGAGCCAAGTCGCGCAACGAGGTACAGCGGTGGATCAACTGGTCAAAGGACAACTACGCCAAGCATGGGTTCGGCCTGTGGGTCATCGAACACCGGACCACCGGCGACTTCATCGGTGACTGCGGCCTGACCTGGCAGAACGTCGACGGCCGAGAGGTCCTCGAGGTCGGCTACCACGTCCTGCCAGAACGTCAGGGACAAGGACTGGCAACCGAGGGGGCCTCTGCCTGCCTGCGATACGGGTTCGAGACACTCGACGCAACGATGGTCACCGCGATCATCAACCCCGACAACATGGCTTCCCGTCGCGTGGCCGAACGAATCGGCATGACCGTGTGGAAGAGCACGCATGATCCCAGTGGAGCGCCGATCGTGGTCTACAGCAGCCGCGGCCACGAGGCATGACGCACTGAACTGCCGCAATGGGTGCCTGCCTATTGAGGAGACACGCCCTGCGCCCAGCCGGCCAGGCGCTTCTGCGTCTTCGTGGCGTGGGCGGCCGGACCGCGGCACGGCTCAGCGGTGACGGCGGCGGCTCAGCCCTCGAGCCGCTGGTCGAACTCCTCGTGGTCCAGCTGGCGGTGCATGCGGTCATCTTCAAGATACGGTGCCGTCCATGCATCCGGACCCGGCCGAGGCCATGCTGCGCGTCGCCCGGGCGCGCCCCGGCCGGGGACCGCGTCGAGTGGCGGCGGGGCACCGCGGAGCTGATCGAGCCGGCGTCGGCGGACCTGGTGATCATGAGCGGGAACGTGGCGATGCACCTGATCGACCAGGACTGGCTGCAGGAGCCCACGGAACGGACGACGGCGGCCGGTCGCCTCGTCGAGTCCGAGGCCACGAGCACGCCGGACGCGGACGGCGTCGTCGTGCACCGATGGCGCACCGAGTACTCGGACGAGGGCGTGGACCGCGTCTGGAGCGACTGGCACGGCCGCCCGTTCGACGCGGCGGAGCACCCGTTGATGATCATCGAGGCCTGTCCACAGGGGGCCTGACCCGTCCACCCGTCATGGCAGGATGACGCATGTCACACGTGATGCGAGGGGGAACCATGACGGACACGACCACGGCCCGCCCCATGCGGCCGGCCCACCACGACGACGACCCGCCCGTCCGCGGGATCGGCCACCTCCGGCACTCGGTGGTGTCGGGCGGGCTGATCGGGGTGATCGGCGGCGCCGCCTTCCTGTTGGGCGGGGTCGCGGGGCTGCCGGCCGAGCACCAGGGCACGCTGCGGGGCGTCGCCATCTCGCTCATCAGCTTCACCCTGGTGGTGGTGCTGCTGCGCCGGCGGGTGCTGCCCACCGTGCCGACGCCCACCCGCGGCGCGCTGCGCGTCTACGGGATCGCCGTCGTCACGATGCTGGCGCTCTTCCCCGTTACACGCCTGGTGGCTTTCGCACTCGACGCACCGACGGCGCAGATCGCCCTGGTGGCCGCCATGGTGGGTGGCCACTTCCTCCCGTTCGCCCGGGCATTCCAGGCCCCGGTGTTCTGGTGGATCGGCGGGGCGATGGCCATGCTGGGGCTCGCCGGTGCCGCACTCGCGGCTCTCGGCGATCCCGTGGCTGGGCCCGCGGGGGCGGCCGCAGCGGGGGCTGCGATGCTCGTGATCGTCGCAGCGCAGGGGCTGCTGGCGTCCCCTCGGCAGGACTGAGGGCCGGACCATGAACATGCTTCAGGCCATCCGCCGCTACTACGCCGGCTACGTGCAGTTCAGCGGGCGCGCCTCCCGCGCCGACTTCTGGCTCGCGGCGCTCTACGTGTGGCTTCTGCAGGCCGCCGTTCGCTTCGTGTCCACCGCCCTGGACGTGTTCGTCCTCGGCTCCCCGGACCTGTCCCTCCGCGACGCGGCCATCCTCCTGGTGGGGATCACGCACGCACTCCCCTCGCTCGCCCTGCTCGCCCGGCGCCTCCACGATGCCGGCTTCAGCCGCGCGTGGCTGTTCCTCGGGCTGGTGCCGTTCGTCGGCCCGATCACGCTGCTCGTGTTCGCGCTCCAGCCGTCCGCCCCGCGCCTCGGACACCCCGCCGATGCGTCGGACCCGGTTCCGGCGGGGGCCACGGCCGCGCGGCGCTGACCCCCGCCGCCGTGTCCAGCCCGATCAGTGATCGTGGTCGGTGTGCTCGTCGTGGCCGGACTCGGCGTCCGCGGCCGCCTCGGGCTTCGCGGACTCCGGCTGGCCGGTGACCACGGCCATCTCGACCGGGGCGAACTCCAGGTCCTTCTCCAGGACGGCCTCATCGGTCTCCAGGTCGACGGCCACGAGCTTCTGGGCCTCCGCGTCGGTGACGTAGGCGGTGTTCCCGGCCACCTTCAGGATCGGGCCGGGCTCCTGCCACTCGTCCTTCTCCTTCCACGGCTCGATCACCGGGTGCTCGGCGGTGACCTCACCGGTCTCCTCGTCGATCACGTTGACCTCGCCGTCGTAGGTCAGCACGACCGCGGAGCCGTCCTCGGCGCGGCCGAGCGAGCGGAACCAGTAGGACGAGCCGAGGTCCACGGTGGTGAGCTCATCGGTGCGGGTGTCGATGAGGGCGATCGCCGTGGGCCGCTCGACGGCCTCCGTCGGCTCCTCCTCGACCTTGTGATCACCCAGGACGATGGGCGAGTCATGCAGCCCGAACAGGTTCCCGGAGCGCTGGTACTCGGTCTCGACGTCCACCTTGTGGAACTCGCCGTCCCGGTACACGACGGGCCCGTTCTCACAGCCCATCACGACGACGTCGCCCGCCTCCGTCGGCTGGGCCGCGGCCTCGCCGTGACTGCCGGGGCAGTCGTCGGTCTCGACCTCCGTCATGACGGGCATGAGGTCCGGGGTCGCCTTGTCCAGGTGGGCCGAGTCGAAGGTCCGGATCGCGCCCGCGCCGTCCGCGAAGAGGCTGGTCCTGCCGTGGTGGGTGACGACGTGGCCGGGGTGCTCGCCCGGGAACGTCACACCGGTCATGCCGGGCGCGGACTCGTAGTTGTGGACGTGATCGCCGTGAGCCTTGGCCTGGATGCCGGTGGAGAACACCTCCCAGCCGTTCCCGGTGGTCACCAGGACGTCCTTGCCGTTGCCGGCATTGCTCAGCCGCGTGAAGCCCGGGACATCCTGCTCCTTCACCACCTCGCCGGACTCGGCGTCGAGCAGCGTGAGCCCGCCCTCGTGCGAGAGCAGGATGCGAGGGGTCACCGCGGAGACCTCGGTGGTCCGGGTCGGGTCGACGCGGTCCTCCTCGGAGACGGAGGAGGCCGCCGACGTCTCACCCGACGGCGACTCGGCGCCGTCCGAGACGGAGGCGGGTGCCGACGTCGGCCTGCGGGCCGCGACCCCGCCGCAGGTCAGGCCAGGCCGCGCGCCGCATGCCAGGCGGCGATCCGCTCAAGCGCCTCGTGGACGACGTCCGGGCCGGCGGCGAAGGAGAGGCGGACGAACTCGGGCCCGTGGACGGCGTCGAAGTCGTCGCCCGGGGTCAGCGCGACGCCGGCCTCCTCCAGCAGGGCGGCGCAGTAGCCGACGGCGCTGCCGAACTCCGCCAGCATGCCCGGGGCGAGGCGGGCCCACAGGTAGAAGGCGCCGTCGGCGGGGGCGGCGTCGGCCCAGCCGAGCCGGGGCAGGGCGGCCAGCACGACGCCGCGCGTCGCCGTGAAGCCGCCGGCCTGCTCAGCGCAGAACGCGTAGGACTCCTCGCTGAACGCGTGGACGGCCGCCTCCTGTGCCGCGGCGGGCGGGCAGAGGGCGACCGAGCCGGCGAGGCCGTCGACCGCGGCGGCGAGGTCGTCCGGCATGAGCATCCAGCCCAGCCGCCAGCCGGGCATGCCCCAGTACTTGGAGAACGAGCTGACCACGAGCGCGGTGCGGGAGGTGCGCCATGCACAGGCGCCGGGCCCCTGCCCGTCCGTGTGCACGATGCCGTGGTAGATCTCGTCCGAGACGAGCCGCACACCGTGTTCCTCACACCAGCGGGCGAGCTCAGCGAGCTCGTCGGCGCTGACCATCGTGCCCGTGGGATTGGCCGGGGAGGCGAGCACGAGCCCCGCGACCGGGCCCTCCGCGAGCGCCGCCTCCAGGTGGGCGACCGTGGGCTGGTAGCGGGTGCCGGCGTCGACGTCCACGTCCACCACCTCCACCCCGAGCGCCGTGAGGATGTTGCGGTACGCGGGGTAGCCGGGGCGCGGCAGGAGCACGCGGTCCCCCGGGGAGAACGCCGCGAGGAAGCCGAGCATGAACGCCCCCGAGGAGCCCGTGGTGATCGCGACCTGCTCGGGGCGCACGTCGAGCCCGTACCAGCGGCGGTAGTGGCCGGCGACGGCGGCCCGCAGCTCCGGCAGGCCCAGCGCCGGGGTGTAGGTGAGGGCACGGCCGGAGGCGTGGACGGCGGCGGCCGCGGCGTCGACGGCGGGCGGGGCGCCCCCGCCCGGCTCCCCCGCGCACAGGCTGACGACGTCGTGGCCGGCGGCGCGCAGTTCGGCGACCCGGCCGAGGATGCTCATCACCGTGAACGGCGGCACCTGCGACCGGGCGGACGGCGCGAAGGCGGGGGCGGCGGTGCTGACGGGGGCGGCGGTGCTGGAACGGGACGGGCGACGCATGGCCCGAGGCTACCCCCCGCTTTCGTTCGGGAAACGGCGCCTCGGGGGCGACTTTCGTTGAGGAAACGGCCGGGCGGGACGCCGTTTCGTCAACGAAAACGTCGCGACACGCCGCCGTTTCCCGAACGAAAACGTCCGGTACGCCTCGCGCAGCGCTCACTCCTCGGCGCCGAGCAGCTCCCGGATGTCCTCGGCGGTGAGGGAGTCGGTGAAGGCGCCGGCGCCGGAGTCGTCGGACTCGTCCATGAGCGCGCCGAACAGCTCGGCCTTGCGCCGCTGCAGCTCGAGCACCTTCTCCTCGATCGTCCCCTCGGACACGAGCCGGTAGACCATCACGGTCCGCTCCTGCCCGATCCGGTGCGCCCGGTCCACGGCCTGCGCCTCCGCAGCGGGGTTCCACCACGGATCCATGAGGAACACGTAGTCCGCCTCGGTCAGGGTCAGGCCGAAGCCGCCCGCCTTCAGGGAGATCAGGAACACCGGCGCCTCGCCCTCGCGGAAGCCGCGGATCACGTCGGCGCGCCCGCGCGTGGAGCCGTCGAGGTACGCGTGCTCGATCTCCAGGTGGTCCAGCTCCTCGGCGATCACCCGCAGGAAGCTCGTGAACTGGCTGAACACGATCACGCGGTGCCCCTCGCCGATCACCTCGGTGAGGTCGTCGAGGAACTGCTCGAGCTTCGAGCTGGGCACGGAGGCGTACTGGTCGTCGACGATCTGCGGCGCCAGCGCGAGCATCCGCAGCAGCGTGAGCGACTTGAAGATGGTGAACCGGTTGCCGTCCATGTCCCCGAGCAGGCCCAACACCTTGCGGCGCTCGCGCTGGAGCACGCGGTCGTAGAGCTTGCGATGGGCCGGCTCGAGCTCCACCTGGAGGATCTGCTCCTGCTTGGGCGGCAGGTCCTTCGCCACGAGCTCCTTGGAGCGGCGCAGCATGAAGGGGCGCACGCGGCGGCGCAGGGCCGCCATCCGCTCGGGGTCCTCCCCGGTCTCGATGGGGGTCACGTAGGTCTCGCGGAACCCGCGGTGGCTCGGGAACAGGCCCGGCACGACGACGCCCAGCAACGCCCACAGGTCGCTGAGGGAGTTCTCCATCGGCGTGCCGGTGATGGCCAGCCGGAAGGGGGCGCGCAGGTCGCGGGCCACCGTGTGCACCTTCGCGGCGCGGTTCTTCAGGAACTGGGCCTCGTCGAAGACCACCCCGCCCCAGTCGAGTCCGCCGTACTGGCCGGCGTCGATCCTCAGGAGCGTGTAGCTGGTGACCACCACGTCCGCCCCCGCCACCTCGTCCGCCACGGCGGTGCCGCGCTTGCGGGTGGTGGTGTCCAGGACGCGCACGTCGAGGTCCGGGGTGAACTTCTCGGCCTCGGCCGCCCACACGGACACCACGGAGCTCGGCGCGACCACGAGGAACGGCGGCCGCTCGGGCCGGGCCTGGCGTGCGTGGGCCAAGAGCGCGAGGGTCTGGACGGTCTTGCCCAGGCCCATGTCGTCGGCCAGGATCCCGCCGAGGTCCTGCTCCCACAGGAACGCGAGCCAGCGCAGGCCCTCCTCCTGGTAGGGGCGCAGGTCGGCCTTCAGGCCGGCGGGGCGCGGGGCCTCGGGGAGGCGCTCGACGGCGGCCAGACGCCCGACGGCGGCGGTCCACTCCGGGTCCTCGTCCACCTCGTCCGCGAGCTCCTTGAGGTCCTCCCAGAAGCCGACCTGGTGCCGTGAGACGGGGGTGTGCTCCGGGGTCCACTCCTGCAGGGTGGCGGCCTCGGAGAGCAGGGCGCGCAACCGGTCGAAGGCGGGGTGATCGAGGCCCAGGTAGGAGCCGTCCGCGAGGATCAGCGTGGTCCTGCCCTGCACGAGCGCGGTGAACAGCTCCACGAACGGCAGCACGTGCCCGTCCACGGAGACCTGCACGCCCAGGTCGAACCAGTCGTTCTGCGTGGCCTTCGTGCCGACCTCGATGCGCGGGGCGGCCTTCAGTTCGCGGTAGTCGGGGCGGTCGCCGGTGACGTCCACGCGCACGTGGTCGGCGCGCTGCAGCAGCGGCAGCACCTGCTCGGAGAACCGGGCGGCGCCCACGCCCTCGAGGACCTGCTCCTCGGCGCGGCCGGCGCGGGGCCAGAGCTCGGCCACGGCGCGCAGCACCGCGTCCTCGTGCCGGGTGTCCCGCAGGGGGTCGCCGCCGGCGTCGAGGCCGAGTTCGCGGGGCGGGTCGAAGTAGAGCCAGGACCAGCGCAGCACGAGCTCGTGGTCGGGCCGGAAGTCGGCGCGCAGCCGCAGCACGGGCGGCTCGAACTCGGGCAGCTCCACGGAGGCGTCGCCGCTGGTCACGGGCAGGGCGCCACGCAGCCGCGGGTAGATCCGGCCGAGGAACTCCTCGCGGTCCGCGGCGGGCACCCGCACGGGCCCGCCGGCGAGCACGAGCTGCTGCACGGCTTCGGGGACGGGGCGTTCGGCGGGGATCAGGTGGAGCACGGCCTCCTCGTCCGTGAGCTCCACGCGGTAGAAGCCGATGCCGCCCACGGCGTGCACACCGCTCAGCCCGGGGCCGGGCGGGGCCGGGTCCAGGGCCGGGGCCACGTCCAGGCCGCCGTCGGGGGCGGCGGTGACGTCCAGCCCGACGGCGGCGGGCGCCTCCAGCACCACGTCCGTCAGCAGCCCCAGCGGCACGAGCTCCACCCCGACCTCGCGGGCCTCCGCGAGCAGCTGCCAGATCCGCGGGGAGTCGAAGACGTGCAGACCGAACCAGGCGTCGCCCGGGTAGGAGTCCTCGGCCTGGACCTGACGCCAGATCAGGCGCATCGCCCGCTCCTGGGCGGGGGCGAACTCGGCGCGCGGGAACTGGAATGCCTTCCACGTCAGCCCGCCCTTGATCCACGTCCCCTTGGCCCCGCGCTTGAGCGGGCGCACGGTCACGTACAGCGGGCGGCCCTCGCGCACCTGCTCCTCCCCGGCCGTCGCCGGGCCCCACTGCTGGAACGCGTTGCGGGAGGACTCGGCCACGAGCTCCACGCCGATCGCCAGCGCGGGCGGCGTGCCCAGCCGGCGCGGACCGTCGAGCCCGGCCAGCGGCTCCATGACCCGTCGCCAGTCCAGGCCGGCAGCGGGTGGGGGCGCCGCCCCGTCCGCGGCCGGGGCGTCGAGGCCGGCCGGGCCGCCGTCGTCGTGGCCCCGTCCGGCGGGCGCGGGCAGCGCGTCCGCCGTGGTGACCATCTCGGCGAGCTTGCGGCGGGCGTCGTCGAGGGCCTGGTCGGCGTCGAGGCGGACCACCTGGTAGAGCGCGGCGGCCACGTGCTTGCAGTCCGTCCCGACCGGGCACGTGCAGCGCCCGCCCACCGGCTCCATGAGGGCGCCGGCGCCGTCCTCGGCGGCGTCGTCGTAGGCCTCCTGCAGCTGCACCTGCACCCGGTAGGGGCTGGGCGCGCTGCCCTGGACGGAGGCGCTCAGGCGGCCGGTGGCGGCGTCGTAGCGCAGGCGCCCCACGGCGCCCGACGCGGCCACGGCGAAGCCGCGGTCCGCACTGGTGGGCCCGACGACGGCGCGGATGGCCTCGGTGCGCAGGTGCGGCAGGACGTCTCCGGAATCTGCAGTGGCCATAGCGAGCAGTCTTTCACGGACCGTGCCGGGCCCGCTCCGACCGACGCCGGCCCGGCGGCGTGCCGACCCCCGGGCCCCGGGTCCGCACACCCGAGACCTTCAGGCCGACCCGCCCCGGACCCTAGAGTGCGCCCATGGCCTCCACACAGCCCTCCCCCGTCCCCGCCGGTGCCACGCCGGCGCCCCACACCTCCCCCCTCGGCCTGTCCCTTCCGGACGGCCGGGGTCGCCGCGTCCTCGTCACCGGTGCCACCGGGTACGTGGGCGGGCGCCTCATCCCCGAGCTGCTCGCCGCCGGCTTCGACGTCCGGGCCGGCGCCCGGAACCCCTCCGACCTCGCGGACCGGCCGTGGTCGGACAGCATCGAGGCGGTGGAGCTCGACCTCACCGAGGCGGACCTCGTCGAAGCCGCCATGCAGGACGTGCACACCGTGCTCTACCTCGTGCACTCCATGGGCGGGGGCGGCGACTTCGTGGCCCAGGAGCAGCGGATCGCGGACATCGTGGGCACCGCCGCGGACACGGCCGGCGTCGCCCAGCTCGTCTATCTCTCCGGCCTGCACCCGGACACGATCCCCGTCGCGGAGCTGTCCGACCACATGCGCTCCCGCGCCCTCGTGGCCGAGCGTCTCGAGCGGGCGGCGACCCCGGCGCTGACGTTCGAGGCCGGGGTGATCATCGGCTCGGGCTCCACCTCGTTCGAGATGATCCGCCACCTCGCCGAGCGGCTGCCCGTGATGCCCGGCCCGTCCTGGCTGAAGAACCGGGTGGAGCCGCTGGCCATCCGCGACGTCCTGTACTACCTCCTGCAGGCCTGCGCCCTCCCGGAGCCCGTGCAGCTGAGGGCCCAGATCGGCAACGGACACCCCCAGTCGTTCGCGAGCGTGCTGGAGGACTACGCCCGTGCCGCCGGCCTGTCCCGACGCATCGTGATCCCCACCCCGTTCCCGCTGCAGACCCTGGCGGGCTTCTGGATCGGCATGGTGACCCCCATCCCGGTCGCGGTGGCCCTGCCCCTGGCCGCATCCCTCGCCGAGGAGGCGGTCGTGGAGGACCGCTCGGTCCGCGACCTCATCCCGGACCCGCCGGGCGGGCTGACCTCCTACATGGACGCCGTGCGGCTGGCGCTGAAGCGGGAGAAGGAGGGCCCCCTGGACGTCACCTTCGACGCGGACATCCAGAGCTCCGCGGACCCGGCCGCCCCCCTGCCCTCGGATCCCGAGTGGGCCGGCACCACGGTCTACACGGATGAGCGCGAGCGCGAGTCCGACCTGCCCGCGCAGGAGGTGTGGCCGGTGATCGAGTCGGTGGGCGGCGCGAACGGATGGTATTCGACCCCGCTGCTGTGGAAGATCCGCGGGCTGATGGACAAGCTGGTCGGCGGGCCCGGCCTGACCCGCGGCCGGCGGGACCCGGACCACCTGCGACGCGGCGACGTGGTGGACTGGTGGCGGGTGGAGGACGTGGAGCCGGGGCGGCGGCTGACGCTGCGGGCGGAGATGAAGGCCGGGGGGCGGGCCTGGCTGCAGCTGAGCACCGAGCCGCGGGAGGGCGGGGGCTCCGTCTACCGCCAGCGGGCGGTCTTCATGCCGGACGGCCTGCTCGGACGCGCCTACTGGACCGCCATCCTGCCCTTCCACGCCGTGGTGTTCCCGGAGATGGCCGCGAACATCCTGGCCGAGGCCCAGCGTCGGCACGACGGCGGCGAGCGTCCGCGCACCCGCGGCCTGCTGCGGCCGCTGGTGGGCCGGCTGCCCCTGCGTCGCAACCCGTTGGACAGGCGAGCCCGCGACACCGACGGCGCTCAGTCCCGGGACTGACCGTCGGGGCCGCGCCCCCAGCGGGAGCGGGGGCGTGCCCGGGCCGCCCGGCGCAGCCAGCGCCGCCCGGGGGACAGCCGAGCCCAGTTGACCTGCAGGGTGGCGACGGCCATCCGGCCCTGCCGCACCCGCTGGCGCAGGGAATGGAAGATGCGCCCGGCGACCTCCACCCGCAGGTCCGGATCGAACCGGATCCGGCGGCCGGCCAGGGCCAGCTGGAAGGACAGGTCCAGGTCATCGTGCACGTCCCCGCGCTCGCGGTGGACCCGGGTCCGCACAGCCTGCCACGCCTCGGCGCGGAGGGCGCAGTTGGAGCCCCAGACGGGGGTGGCCGCCACCGCGGCGCCCGCCCCCCAGCGGTACGCACCGGTGTAGAGCGCCGCCCGCACCCGTCCCCGGAGGCCGGGCTGGTCGTGGAAGGTCCCCGGCCCGGTGAGGGCGTCGAGCCCGGGGTCGGCGTCGAACCGCGCCACGATCCGTTCGAGCCAGTCCGCGGGCATCCGCGTGTCTGCGTCGCAGCGCACCAGCAGCTCCCCGACCGCGGCGTCCAGGCCGGCGGCCGCCGCGGCCGGGACCCCGCGGCGCGGCTCGCGCACCACCCGCGCGCCGGCGGCGCGGGCGAGCACCGCCGAGTCGTCCACGCAGCCGTTGTCCACCACCACCACCTCCAGCGCCGGCCGGCTCTGGGCTGCCAGCAGCGCGAGGCACACACGCAGGTGGTCGGCGTCGTCGAGCACCGGGACGACCACGGAGACGGTGGGGCGGGCCGGGGTCACCGGGTGCGCCCCCGGCGCACGGCGAGGGCGGCGCCGATCCCAGCGCCGACGAGGTCGGCGGCGAGGTCGCCGATGGTGTCCGTGTAGCCCACGCCGATCTCGGGGGTCACGGCCGTGTGCCCCCACCATTCGGCCAGCTCCCACACCACGCCCAGGGCCACGGCGGCGGCCGCGATCCCCAGCCCGGCCAGGCCCGGGCCGAGCAGCGCCACGGCCTGCCCGGCCTCGGTCCCTCGGCGCCGCAGCCACGCCCCCACCACCAGTGCCGTCAGACAGGCGACCACGGCGGAGGCGGCGGCGTGCACAAGCAGGTCCAGCCACGACACCCGCGCATAGAGGCCGATGACGCTCAGCCACCCGGCCAGCAGCAGGACCGCCTGCGCGGCCCAGTCCAGGACTCCGCCCGGGGCGAGCCAGCGGGTGAGCCACTGGGAGCCGAACACGAGCAGCATCGCCGCCGCGGACGGCCATCCGGCGTGCACCGCCGCGACCGGGACGAGGATCAGACCGAGCGCGCGCAGCAGGTCTGCGGGGATCAGCGGCAGCATGTCAGCGATCGTCCGGGTGGGGGCGGCGTCCCGGCCGAGGGCCGCGCCGACCGGCACGTGGACGGCTCGTCAGCAGCAGCCAGAGCGCCGGCAGCAGCAGGGCGGAGCCGAGCGGGTAGGCGAAGTCCTCCACGGGCGCCTGGCCCACGTAGACACCCACCAGCAGCTCGTGGCCGTAGTCGAAGAGCCCCGCGGCGATCATCACGTTGTCGAAGACCGCCGTGAGCGCCCACAGGGCCACCAGGGTGGCCGCCACGGCCCGCAGGTGACCGCCCCGCACGCGGCCGACGAGGGCGGCGCCCATGAGCACGGCCAGGGCGAAGCCCACGAAGACGAGGACGAGGTCGAGGAAGGTCACCGGCTCCCCCGGTCGGTCGGATCGGCCGGCGTCGCGGCGCGGGCGTCGCGTCCCCGGCCGCGCAGCAGGCGCAGCGCCCCGGTGAACAGCACCATCGTGATCTGGCTGAGGAAGAGCAGGAAGAACCCCTCCTCCAGAGGCAGCTGGGGGGCGAGCATCACCCCGGTCATGTAGGGCGACTGTCGGTGCAGGAACACGCCCTCGGCGATCCCCCACAGGTCCCAGGCGAAGAAGTAGGCCACCCCGGCGGCCAGCACCAGCAGCGCCGGGAGCGGGCGATGCCACAGGAACAGCTCGAAGCGCCGGTCCACCAGCAGCATGCAGCCGATGACACCCAGCAGGGCCAGCAGGTAGATCATGCCGCGGCCCCCCGGCTCAGCGCCCACCCGATCAGCAGCAGGGTCACGAGGAAGCCGGTCACGTAGTTCAGGGGGAGGAACAGCTGCCAGCCGCGGTGGGCCGCGCCCGAGGTGGCGTCCGTGACGCGGCGGAAGCGCAGGGTGTTCACCACGTAGGGCACGGCCAGCAGCGCCGCGAGCGGGCCCGGCGGGTCGGTGGCCAGCAGCAGCAGGCCCGCCGCCGCGTACAGGCCGGCGGCGAGCAGGACGGTGCGCCGGGCGCCCAGCGCGGTGGCCACCGAGGCCAGGCCCCCCTCCCGGTCCGGCATCACGTCCTGCACCGCCCCGAACATCTGCGAGGCCATGCCCCACAGGAAGAACGCCCCCAGCAGCGCCGCCAGGGCGGGCGTGGGGGTCGCCCCGGCCAGCACGAGGCCGTACACCGCGGGGGAGACGAAGTGGGTGGCGGAGGTCGCCGCGTCCAGGAAGGGCCGCTCCTTGAACCGCAGCCCCGCCCAGGAGTACGCCACCACCGCGAACAGGCTCACCGCCAGCACCAGCACGGCGGCCCACTCCCCCCGCACGGCGGACCAACCCGCGAGCACGGCCACGAACGGCACGGGCAGCAGCACCGACCACGCCAGCACCCGGCGGCGCACCGCGGGGTCGCCCAGCACGGAGCCCTCCACGCCCCCCTTGCGGGGGTTGCGCAGGTCCGAGGCGAAGTCGAACACGTCATTGATGCCGTACATGGCCAGGTTGTAGGGCACGAGGAAGAACACGACGCCCAGGACCACCAGCCACGCGGGCAGCCCCCCGGTCAGGATCGCGGCGGCGGCGAACGGGTACGCCGTGTTCACCCAGCTGACCGGCCGGGACGCCCAGAAGAGGGTGCGGATCATGCGCCGCTCCCCCCGGGCCCCGCGGGCCGGACCCTCCGCGCGTCGTGGCGCAGTTCGTCCCGGACCACCTCGGCGGAGATCAGGCACATGGGCACCCCGATGCCCGGGCGCACCGAGGAGCCCGCGTACATCAGGCCGGCCACGTCCGCGTCCCGCACCGAGGGACGGAACATGGCCGACTGCGCCAGCGTGTGCCCGGGGCCCAGCAGCGAACCACGCCAGGCGTGCACGTCCGCAGCGAAGTCACCGGGCCCGTAGGTGCGTCGCACCACGATGCGCTCGGCCAGGTCGGGGATCCCGGCCCATCGGGCCAGCTGATCGAGGGCCCGGTCCGCCACGGCCTCCACCTGGGCGTCCCCGGCGCGGTCCACCCGCCAGCCCTCGCCGTCACGGACCCGGATGCCGCCGCGTCCCCACCCCGGCTCGGCGGGGGCCGGGACGAGGATGAAGAGGTTCTCGTCGCCCTCCGGGGCCACCCCCGGGTCCGTGGCGGAGGTGCGCGAGACGTAGATCGAGGTGTCCGCGGCGAGGTCCTCTCCCCGCTCGATGCGCCCGAAGTTGTCCTCCCAGTCCGCCGTGAACAGCAGGGTGTGGTGGGCCAGCTGGGGCAGGGATCCGCGCACCCCCACGCACACGAGCACGCCGGAGGGGCCGGGGTCGCGCCGGTCCCACGTGGACTCCGCGACGCGCCGGCCGGGAGGCAGCAGGCGGGTCTGCACGTGGTGCAGATCCGCGGCGGCCACCACCACATCGGCGTCGAGGCGTCCCGCGGCGCCGTCGTCGGACCGCCAGGCCACGCCCGTCACCCGACCGGGAAGGCGGCGCCGGCCCTCGTCCCCGCGGGCTGCTCCCGGCCTGGGCAGGCGGGCGGCCAGGCGTCCGAGGCGGCCGGCGGGGGCGGGACGGTCCACCACCTCGACGGCGGTCGCCTCGACCCCGGTGCGGATCTCCACGCCGGCCTCGCGCACGACCTCCGCCATGGCGTCCACGAGGGCCGCGAAGCCGCCGAGGGGGTACTGCACGCCGTCGGCGAGGTCCAGATGGGACATCAGGTGGTACATGGCGGGGGCACGGTCGGGGGACGTGCCGAGGAAGACCGCCGGGTAGCCCAGGATTTGGCGCAGCCGGGGATCCTGGAAGCGGGCCGCGACATGGGAGCGCAGGCCCCCCAGCAGCTGGGGCCCGAGGGCCGGCAGGGCGCGCAGGACGTCCGGGTGGGCCAGGGCGGCCGGCCGGCGGAAGTCCGTGTAGAGGAAGTGCTCCTTGGCGAGCCCGTAGATCCGGGACGCGGAGTCGAGGTAGGCCCGCAGGCGGCGCCCGGCGCCGGGCTCGAGGGACTCGAACAGCGTCTCCGCGTGGCCGGTGCGCACGTCCACGGGGGGCTCCTGGAGATGCTCCTCGAAGTACACCCGGTAGCCGGGGTCCAGGCGGCGCAGGTCCAGCCGTTCGGCGGCGGAGGTCCCCATGAGGCGGAACCAGCGGTCGATCACCTCGGGCATCAGGTACCAGGAGGGCCCGGTGTCGAAGGTGAACCCCGCCTCGGACCAGCGTCCGGCACGGCCGCCCAGGACGGCGCCGCGCTCCAGCAGCGTCACCCGGTGCCCGTCACGGGCCAGCAGGCCCGCCGTGGCCAGTCCGGCGAACCCACCGCCCACCACCACGGTGCGCGGGCCGAGAGCGGTGTCCCGGGCGCTCATCGGCGGCCTCCCCGGCGGCCCCGTGCCAGGACGCGGGCGGCGATCCGGGCCTTCTGGCGGTCCGGCACCCGGACACGGCGGTGAGCCAGCTCGGCCGCCGGGGTCGCCTCGATCCGGTCCGCCAGGGCCGCGAACAGTCCGTGCGCCAGGGCCACGGCGCGCCCGGCCCCGGGGTCCAGGGCACGGATGCCGGGCAGGGCGGCGTCGAGGTCGGCGCGGACCTCGGCCACGAGTTCGGCCTTGCGGGCCTCGGTGAGCACGCCCGGTGCGGCACCGGGCAGGTAGGTGCGGCCCAGCTCGTGGTGGTCCGCGGCCAGGTCCCTGAGGAAGTTGACCTTCTGGAACGCCGCCCCCAGCCGGGAGGCCTGCGCGCGCAGCTCCTGCCGTTGGCCCGGGGTCCGGGCCCGCGTGCCGGGGAGGGAGAGGAAGACCTGCAGGCACATCAGTCCCACCACCTCGGCCGAGCCGTGGATGTAGGCGTCCAGGGATTCGGCGCCGTGCTCGCGGATCCCCAGGTCCGCGCGCATGGAGGCGAAGAAGGGACGGGTCAGCTCCGGGGTGATGCCGTGGCGACGGGCCACGTCGGCGAAGGCGTGCAGGACCGGGTCGGTGGCGAAGCCCGACGCCATCGCGGCCTCACACGCCCGCTCGTAGTCGTCCAGGGCGGCGCGGACCCCGGCCTCGTCGAGCCCGGCGGCCACCGCGACGCCGTCGACCACCTCGTCGGCGACGCGGACCATGGCGTAGATCGTCGCGACGTCCTGGCGTGCCTGCCGGGGCAGGGTGCGGCAGGCCCAGGAGAAGGACGTGGAGTAACGGCGGATCACCTGGGCCGCTGCGGCGTGGGCCGTCCGCGTGTACAGCGCGGCAGGGCTCTGGGCGGGCGCGGCCATCTCAGGACCTCCGGGACAGCACGGCGTGACAGGCGTCGGCGAACTCCGCCCGGACCGTCTCGTCCAGGGGCAGGGCCGCGATGCGCTCCCGGGCGCGGACGGTGAGCTCGGCGGCGACGTCGAGGGCGTGCTCCCGGGCGCCGGCCGCCTCGAGGGCGCGGCGGGCGGCCTCGATGTCCGCGGGGGTGGCCGGGCCCGCGTCGAGCAGGGCGCGGACGGCGGGGATGCGGCGGCCGTGGGCGGTGAGCACGGTGGCCTTGCCCTCGCGCAGGTCGCCGTCGGCGGACTTGCCGGTCTCCCCGGGATCGCCGAACACGCCGAGGACGTCGTCGATCACCTGGTAGGCCGCGCCGAGGTCGGCGCCGGCCTCACCCATCGCCCGGGCGAGGTCGGGATCCGCCCCGGCCAGGAGGGCGCCGGCACGCAGGGGCGCGCCGACCGTGTAGTGCGCCGTCTTGAGCCGTTGCATGGCGAGGATGCGGTCGGGATCGGGCTCCTCACCGGTGTGGCGGGACAATCCCAGGAGCACGTCCTCGAGCTCGCCGGCCGCGGTCACGGCGGCGGCGTCGAAGACGACGGCGGCGGCCTCGGCGGCACGGGCGGTGTCGGCGGCACAGGTGGCGGCGAGCCGGAACGCCTGGGTGAGCAGGACGTCCCCCGCGATGAGGGCGACGGCGACCCCGGCGTGGGCGGCATCCGCAGCGGGCACCCCGCGGGCCTCGAGGCGGTGCCGGGCGGAGGCGTGCACGGCGGGCTGGCCGCGCCGCAGCGTGTCCCGATCGATGACGTCGTCGTGGACGAGCAGCGCGGTGTGCAGCAGTTCGAAGGCGGCCCCGAGGCGGTCGACGGCAGCGCGACCGGACGGAGGGACCGGGCCGGCGGTCGCCAGGCGCCAGCCGAGCTCGACGAGACGGGGGCGGATGAGCTTGCCAGCGCCCACATGGACGTGAAGCGAGTCGAGCAGCTCGGCGAAGGCGGCGGATCCGGGCGCCTGGGCCGCGGCATGTCGGAGCGCGGCGTCCAGCTCGGCGGTCACCCCGGAGAGCGCGGCCTCGCCGCCCGTCCTCGCTTCACCCATGGCGCCTCCTCGGCGGCGGACACGACGCGGCGCCGACCGCCACATCTGTTCGGCCGTCTAACTTCTGGACGCAGAAGACACTACGGGCCGCGCCGGTCCCGCGTCCATGCGCGGCGGTCCCGGGCGGCGCGATCTCACGACGCACGGGGCCGCCGTCGGGATCAGGCGTCGGCGGACGCCGTCTCCAGGGTGATCTCCGGGTCCACGATCTGACCCTCCCACTCACCGGAGACCCCGTACACGACGCAGTGCTTCTCGTCGGTGCCGTAGTTGCCCAGCTCGGAGGAGGTCAGGACGGCCCCGTTCAGCTGGTCCTCCTTCTCCTCGCTCAGGCGCTGCGCCTGGGCGGTGCAGGTCTGGGCGGCGGCCGGGTCGGCCTCCTCACCCTCGGCCACGGCCGGCACGGCCCACAGGTACTCCGCGGTGTGGGCGCCCTCGCAGTCGGTGGTCTCGAAGGAGGACAGGTCACGGGCGCCGAGCGGGGCGGTGAAGCACGTGCCGGCCTCGTAGTCGGCCGGGGCCGCGGACAGCGACGACGCCGAGGCGGACGACGACGCCGCACCCTGCGCGGACTCGGAGGCGGGCGCCGACGTCGAGGCGGACGCGTCGGCGTCGGACGAGTCCTGACCGCCGCACGCGGTGAGGGCCAGCAGCGCGGCAGCGGACAGGCCGGCAAGACGGGCGGAACGGGACAGGGCGGCGAAGGCCATGGGGGTGCTCTCCTCGAGTGACGTGGGACGCGCCGGGGTGTGGCGCCGACCTCAGCACTCTAGCCACGCCCGGCCGTCGGGATCGGGCCGAGGTGACGTGGCCCACATCTGATGGGCGGCCCGGCTCGCCTGCCACACTGAGGGGCATGCAGACACCGGCCACGCCCTCCCCACACGACCGCCCCTCCCCCGTCGCCCGACCGTGGATGGCGGCCTCGGACGTCCCGGCCGCAGGCCCCGACGACGTCGAGCGCGTGGTCCTGCTGTCCCCGGCGGGCGAGGCCGTGGGCACGGAGGCCAAGGCCACGGTCCACCGCCGCACCGAAGACGGCGGCACGCCCCTGCACCTGGCCTTCTCCTGTCACGTGTACGACGAGGCCGGCCGGTTCCTGCTCACCCGCCGGGCGCTGGGCAAGGCGGCGTTCCCCGGGGTGTGGACCAACGGGTTCTGCGGGCACCCCGGCCCCGGCGAGTCCCCCGCGGACGCCGTGCTGCGCCGCGCCCCACAGGAGCTGGGCGTGGAGGTGTCCGACGTCGTCGAGGTGCTCCCCGACTTCCGCTACCGGGCCGCGGACGCCTCCGGCATGGAGGAGCACGAGATCTGCCCGGTGTTCCGGGCCCGGATGCACGGCGACCCCGCCCCGGAGCGGGACGAGGTCGCGGAGTGGTGCTGGGTGGAGCCGGCCGACCTGGCCGCCGCCCTGGCCGCCGTCCCCCGGGCGTTCAGCCCGTGGCTCGTGGAGCAGTGGCGGCAGGGGGCGTTCGACGCGCGGTGAGCGGCGGGAGCGGCGACGCCGCGCGGGCCGTCAGCGGCCGTTGACGTCGTCGAGGTGGGCGGCGGTGGACTGCACGGCCTCGTCCTGCCCCGGCTCGGCGTCGCCCTGCTGGCCCTGCTGCTCCTCGGCCAGGCGACGGACCTCTGCGATGTCGAGGCCCTTGACCTGGTCGAGCAGCTGCTCGAGCGCGGTGCCTGGCAGGGCGCCGGCCTGGGAGAACACGAGCACGCCGCCGCGGAAGGCCATGAGCGTGGGGATGGAGGTGATGCCGGCCATCGCCGCCAGCTGCTGCTGGTCCTCCGTGTCGACCTTGGCGAAGACGACGTCGTCGTGCTTCTCCGAGGCGGCCTCGAACACGGGGGCGAACTGGCGGCACGGGCCGCACCAGCCGGCCCAGAAGTCCACGAGCACGGTGTCGTTCTCGGCGACGGTGGAGCCGAACTCCTCGAGGGTCAGGTCCTTGGTGGCCACGGTGGGTCCTTTCGTCAGCGGGGCCGACGCGTTCACGCCGGCGGTCGTCCTGCCGACCACAACGGACGCCCCGCCGCACCTATTCCGCCCCACCCCCGCTTTCGTTCGGGAAACGGCGGCGTATCCCGGCACTTTCGTTCGGGAAACGGGCGCCTTCCACGCACTGTCGTGGCCGAGACGGGAGCCGTCGTCGCCGCTTCCTAGACTGACCGCATGACCGCCACTCCCGCCCTGCCCCTGCTCGTGCTCAACGGCCCCAACCTGAACCTGCTCGGCACCCGCGAGCCCGAGGTCTACGGCACGGCCACCCTCGACGACGTGCGTGCGCTCACCGAGGCCCGCGCGGCCGAGCACGGGCTGACCGTGGACTTCCGACAGTCCAACCACGAGGGCGAGCTCATCGACTGGATCCAGGAGGCCCGCACCTCCCACGCGGGCGTCCTCATCAACCCCGCCGCGTACTCGCACACCTCCATCGCGATCCGCGACGCCCTCGCCGCCGTCGACCGGCCGATCGCCGAGGTGCACATCTCCAACATCCACCGGCGCGAGGCGTTCCGGCACCACTCGCACGTCTCCGCCGTCGCCGACGTCGTGATCGCCGGGGCGGGCGTCCAGGGCTACGCCCTCGCCGTCGACTGGCTCGCTGCGGCTGTGCGCCGCTGAGCGCTGGTCAGGACCCGCCTGGCCGTGCCTAGGGTCGGTGCTACGAGCCGGTGACTGCATCAGGGCGCCGGCACCCGACGACGAAGGAGTCACGCCATGGGCACCCAGGATCCCCGCGCCCGTCTGCTCGAGAAGCTCGCGAAGGTGAACGTCTGCATGCTGACCACCGCCGAGGCGGACGGCACGCTCGTCACCCGCCCGATGGGCCTGCAGCAGGCGGAGGACGGCGGCACGCTCTGGTTCATGACGCGCTCCACCTCCGACGTCGCCGCGGACGCCCCGCAGCGCCCGGTCAACGTCGCCGTCCAGGACAAGGACTTCTGGGCCTCCCTCGCGGGCCACGGTCAGCTCGTCCGCGACGACGCCCGCAAGAAGGAGTTCTGGAACTCTGCCACCGAGGCGTTCTTCGGTGAGGGCTCGAGCCCCGAGGATCCGCAGATCGTGCTCGTGCGCGTGGACGTGAACACCGCCCAGTTCTGGGAGTCCCCGGGCGCGGTGGCCACCGCCGTCGAGATGGTGAAGGCCAAGGTCACCGGCGGGACCGCCGAGCCGGGCGATAGCGAGACCGTCCGCTTCTGACGGCGCTTCCCGACGCCGGCCCCGCGGATCATCCGCGGGCGGGCCGGTGAGGGGACGGGACGAGGGGCTTCGGGAGGTCAGTCGACGTCCTCGGCCGCCAGCTGGCCGCACGCGCCGTCGATCTCCTTGCCACGGGTGTCGCGCAGGGTGGTGGGGATGCCGGCGGCGTTGAGCCGGTCCACGAACTCGCGCGTCACGTCCTTCTCCGAGGCGGTCCAGATGGAGCCCGGCGTCGGGTTCAGCGGGATCGGGTTCACGTGGACCCAGCCCTTGCCCCGGGCGTTGAGCTTCTTGGCCAGCAGGTCGGCGCGCCACGCGTGGTCGTTCATGTCCTTGATGAGCGCGTACTCGATGGACACCCGGCGGCCGGTGGCCACGAAGTAGTCGTACGCGGCGTCGATCGCCTCGTCCGCCTTCCAGCGCGAGTTCACGGGGATCAGCTCGTCGCGCAGCTCGTCGTCCGGCGCGTGCAGGGACAGCGCGAACGTCAGCGGCACGCCCTCCTCGGCCAGCTTCCGGATGGCCGGCACCAGACCCACGGTGGACAGGGTGATGTTCCGCGCGGACATGCCCAGGCCCTCGGGCGAGGGGTCCACCATGCGGTGCACGGCGGCCATCACGCGCTTGTAGTTGGCCAGGGGCTCACCCATGCCCATGAACACGACGTTGGTGACGCGGTCGGCGTCGTGCCCGCCGTCCTTGCGCTTGCCGCCCAGTCCGCCCTGGGCGATCACCTGGTTGGCCAGCACGATCTGCTCCACGATCTCCGCCGTGGACATGTTGCGGGTCAGCCCGGCCTGGCCCGTGGCGCAGAACGGGCAGTTCATGCCGCAGCCGGCCTGGCTGGACACGCACAGGGTCACGCGACCGGGGTACCGCATCAGCACGGACTCCACGAGCGCGCCGTCGAACAGCCGCCACAGGAACTTGACGGTGTCCCCGCGGTCGGTCTCCATGCGCCGGACCTCGGTGAGCAGCGGCGGGAAGAACGCCTCCGCGATCGCCTCCCGCTTGTCCTTGGGCAGGTCCGTCATCTGCTCCGGATCGGTGGTGTAGTGCTCGAAGTAGTGCACCGAGAGCTGCTTGGCGCGGAACGCCGGCAGCCCGATCTCCTTGGCCTTCTCCTGCCTTTCCTTCAGCGTGAGGTCGGCCAGGTGCGTGGGCGGCTGGGAGACGCGCGGCTGCTTGAACTGCAGCTGCGGTCGGCCGTCCGGGCCCATCGGCTGGGTCCAGCCCTCGGTCTTCGGCATCACCTGGGGGCGCTCGGCGGTGGCGGCCTCGCGGCGCTTGGGCGCGGAGAGCTGGTGGCCGACGCCGGCGCGGCGCATGCGCTCCCGGTCCTCGGCGAGCTGGCGCGCCTCGGACTCGTCGATCAGGCCGCGCTCGGGGCGGCCGAGGGCCGGCTTTCCGGCGCGGTCCCTCTGGCGGTGCGGGGTGGACTTCGATCCGGGGCGGCGGGGCTGGTAGTCAGACATCGCCACCATTCTCCCAGACGGGGCGGACATCGCGGCGGGTCGCCTCCACGTCGACGGCGCCGCGCGGATTCCGCGTCCGGGGCAGCCCCCGCAGGACCCAGCGGACGACGACGCCGCGCACCGTCGCCGGCAGCGGCCGGTACAGGGTGCGCGCCAGCCCCCAGAGGCGTGCCTCCCGGACGGAGTCCCGCCCGGTCCAGGACCAACCGAGGCCGGCGCGCACGCGCCCCGGGAGGAGGCCGGCGGTGACGAACCGGGCCAGGGGCAGGGCCGCCCGCAGCGGCGCGGGGACGCCATGGCCGGAGAACAGGTCGGCGGCGACCCGCCGCGCGTCATCCGTGACCTCGAGCCGGGCCACCCGGTCGTCCCAGTAGTCCGCGAATGCCGCGCGGTCGACCGGCCAGGCGGAGGCGGGGACCTCGAGGCTCGTGGCGAGCGAGGCGTACCCGCGGTAGAGGCGGTCGGCGTCCTCGGCGTCGAGGGCGCCCCACATCCGGCGGCGCACCTGCTCCCCCATCGCGTAGAGGGTGGCGGCCACCCAGAGCTGGGCGTCCGGGTCGGCGGCGTCGTAGGGGCGGCCTCCGGCGTCGACCCCGCGTACCGGGCGATGCGCCGCCCGCACCCGGTCGACGACCGCGTCGCGCGCCGGCGCGGCCTCGGGGAGGGTGACCGCGTAGATGTAGGCGAGCGTGTGGCGGAGCCGGCGCATCGGGTCCTCGGTGAACCGGGAGTGGACGGCGACGCCGGCCCCCACCGGCCGGTGCGCCACCTGGAGCAGGATCGCCGCACCGGCGCCCGCAAGGATCACGGCCTCGCGGGCCAGGGCGGCCGCGGAGGTCGGGGCGGAGTGGCGGTCGGGACGCATGGTCCCAGCCTCGCACCGGGCCGGGCGGAGGGGCAGGGGGCGAAGATGAGCAGTGCTGTTCACCTTCTGTTCACCTTGTTGTCCGCCTGCCGCTCGTGGCACTTCGGCGCGAAAGTCGCGTGATTCCGCCGATTAAGCGCTGCGCAGACCTGTGGGACAGGGTGCCCCAGGTCACGTTGGTGAACACAGAGTTGCACTCCGGGAGGAAATCTGTAAACTTGTTCACAAGCAGTTCACCTAGCGTTTACGGAACGCGAGGTCGGGACTCCACCGAACTCACCACCCGCGGCCCCGCCGCGACGATCCGCCGGACTCAAGGTCCGGCAACCGAAGGAGGTGCTCACCGTGAGCATCAACACGACCAACCACCACCTGCCCACCGCCCCGAGCCCCCTCATGCAGCGCCACGTGCTCCAGCGCGTCGAGGAGACCCTCCTCCGCCGCTTCGAGGGCACCGTCACCGCCGAGACCGTCCGCTCGGTCGTCCGCGAGGTCGTCGCCGACCTTAAGCGCGGCGCCCGCATCACCACCTTCCTGCCGGCCCTCGCCGAGCGCGAGGCCACCCGCCGCCTCCAGGCCGCGACGCCGGCCCATGAGGCCATGGCCGTCGCCGCCTGATCCCTCACACCGACGCGAAGACCCGTCGGCCCGCCCCCGCGAGGGGACGTGGCCGGCGGGTCTTCTCGCGTCCCAGACGCTTTCGTTCGAGAAACGGCGGGCCCCAGGACGCTTTCGTTCGAGAAACGGCGTCACCGCTCCTTGCTGACGAAGTCGTCCGGCACGTTTGCTCCGGGGCGCCGTTCCATCGCCGCCCACGCGAATCCGGCGTGCGGCGCCGTTTCCCACACGAAAGCACCGCGACACGCCGCCGTTTCCCGAACGAAAGCGCAGGGGGCCTCAGTCCTCGGCGACGCCCAGCGCTCGGCGCATCGGCAGGAACTTGGCCCGGATCTCCGTGACCTCCTCCTCGGGCACCGCTCCCGGGACCATCCCGCCTCCGGCCTGCAGCCGCACCCCGCCGGGCACCTGCTGGCCGCAGCGCAGCGCCAGGGCGATCTCGCCGTCGCCGTCCTGGTCGAGCCACCCGACGGGGCCCGCATAGCGTCCGCGGTCCACGGGCTCGACCTCCGCGATCACCCGCACCGCGTCCGGCGTGGGGGTCCCGCCGACGGCCGCCGTCGGATGCAGCGCGGCCACCACGTCCAGCACGGTCCCCCGCCCGTCCCGCAGCCGGCCGCGCACGGACGTGGCCAGGTGGTGCACGTTCGGCAGGGTCAGGACGGTGGGCGCGGGGTCGTCGTCGGCGAGGTCGACGACGGGCGCCAGCGCGTCCAGCACCGACCGCGCCGCCCAGCGGTGCTCCTCCGCCAGCCGCGGATCAGAGGCCAGACGCTCCCGCAGCGCGGCGTCCTCCTCCTCGTCCGCGCCGCGCGGCATGGACCCCGCCAGCACCCGCGAGCCCACGAGCCCCGCGTGCCGCGTGGCGAGGACCTCGGGCGTGGCGCCCAGCAGCCCGCCGACGGCGAACACCCAGGTCTGCGGGTACTCGCGGCGCAGCGCCCCGATCGCCCGCCACAGGTCGGCGTCGTCCGCGGGGACGGTCATCGTGCGGCTGATCACGACCTTCGCCAGCTCCCCGCCTGAGTCGGCCATCCGCGTCAGCAGCTCGCGCACCCCGGCCGCGTAGCCGGCGTCGTCCCAGGCACGGTCGGCGACGTCGGCGGGCAGGGGCACCGCTCCGTCGGCCAGCAGCCGGGCTCCGCGGTCCGCGGCGACGGCGGCTGCGAGCGCGTCCGCGTCCACGTGCTGGGCCACGTCCCGCACGCCGGACGGCGTGGCGCGGCGCAGATCCGCGGGGATGCGCAGGACCGCGGGCTCGGGCGAGTCATCGGCGAAGGTCGAGGAGATCCAGCCCCGCAGCGGGGCCGTCGGGTCCGGTCGCCCGGCGACGGCGGCCTGCCACAGCGCGGAGAGCCGGCGGAGCCGGTCGGTGCCGTCCAGGAGCACGGTCCAGCCGCCCTCGCCCCGCCACGCGTCGTCCCCGTGGGCCCACAGCACCGCCCGGGCGAACGGGGGGACGGCGGCCTCGGGGGCCCCGGTCGCGGGGGCGCCGAGGTCCGGGAGCAGGGAGCGGACAGACATGGCCCCCATTCTCTCCCACCTCGGCGGACCCCCGCTCCGGGCCCGGGCCTCGGCCGCCGCCCCGACGACGACGGCGAGCGGCGTCGTCGTGCGCCGAGGGATCCCGCCAGGGCTTGCGCCGGGGAACCCGACGGCGCAAGGGTGGGGGCACCCGTTCACCTCGCGTCCAGCCGACCGCCTTCCCCGGAGGACTTGCACCATGGCCCCCATCCCCCCGGACCCCCACGCCGATCACGCCCCGGCGGTGGACGACATGCCTCTGGACACGACGGCCGCGCCGGACACCCTCGCCCCGGTGGACCCGGTGCCGCAGGGGATGGCCGCGCACGTGCTGGAACGCGAGGTCGGGTCGCTGATGGCGCGCTTCCCCGGCGTGGCCGACGAGGCGACGGTGCGTCAGCTCCTGTTCGACTCCTACGCCGAGCTCGCCGAGACGAGCCGCCACCCGGAGATGCTGCCGACCACCTCGGTGCAGCATGCCGCCTCGCGCCTGCGCGCCAGGGCGATCAACCAGGGCAGCATCGAGTCCCGCCACCCGCGTGTGCTGTTCGTCTGTCACGGCAACGCCGGCCGCTCGCAGATGGCCGCGGCCCTGCTCGAGAACCGCACCCACGGCGAGGTCAGGGCCCGCTCGGCCGGCACGGAGCCCGCCGGCGAGGTCATCTCCACCGCGTTCGAGGCGATGAACGAGATCGGCATCCCGCTGCACCACACGTACACCAAGGGCCTGGACCCGGACGTGCTCCGGGCCGCCGAGATCGTGGTGCTCTTCGACGGCGCGGACCCGTTCGAGATCCCCGAGGGCGCGCAGGTGCAGAAGTGGTCCGTGCCGTCGATCCGCGGCATGAGCCTCGAGCAGGTGCGGGGCGTGCGCGACGCCCTGGACCTGCAGGTCCGCGGCCTGATCGCCGATCTGGGCGAAGCCGTCGCCGGGGCCCCGCTGCCGGACGAGGACACCCGCGCCGGCTGACCCCTTGACCTATACCCCCCTGGGGTATAGAACGGGGGTATGAGCACGGACAGCACGACGACGGCGCCCGCCGCCGCCTCGCCCCTTCCGTCCGCCGCGGCGGACGCCTGCGACGGCCACCGGCCCCCGCACGAAGTCCACCGGGACAAGGCGAAGCACCTGGCTCGACTGCGCCGCATCGAGGGGCAGGTGCGCGGCCTCCACCGCATGGTGGACGAGGACGTGTACTGCATCGACGTCCTCACGCAGGTCGCCGCCGTCACGAAGGCGCTGCAGTCCCTCAGCCTGAACCTCACCTCGGAGCACCTGCGTCACTGCGTGGCGGAGGCCGCGGTGCAGGCCGAGGCGGAAGGCCGCACCGAGCTCATCGACGAGAAGGTCGCCGAGGCGACGGCCGCCCTCGGCCGCCTGCTGCGCTGACCGGCGCCGTCGCCCACCCACCCCGACAGGAGTTCGAGATGACCACCACCGACCTGAAGATCACCGGCATGACCTGCGGCCACTGCGTCGCGTCCGTCCGGGAGGAGCTCGGCGAGATCGCCGGCGTCTCCGCCGTGGACGTGGACCTGAACGCCGGGGGCGTGTCCACCGCCACCGTCACCTCCGAGGGCCCCCTCGACCCCGCCGCCGCGCGCGCCGCCGTCGAGGAGGCCGGCTACACGCTGGTGGAGGGCTGAGCCCCATGACCCACCCCGCCTCCTCCACCCCGGGCGGACCGCCGGCCGAGACCACCCGCCGCGTCGACCTGGACGTCACCGGCATGACCTGCGCCTCGTGCGTGGGCCGCGTCGAGCGCAAACTGGGCAAGCTCGAGGGCGTCACGGCGTCCGTGAACCTGCCGCTCGAGCAGGCCACCGTCACGGCGCCCGCCGGCGTGTCGGACGAGGAGCTGGTGGCCGCCGTCGAGAAGGCCGGGTACGGCGCCACGGTGCGCCGTCCCGCCCCGCCGGCCGGCCAGGCCGGGCACGCGGGACATGCCGGGCACGCGCACACCTCCGAGCACGGTGAGGGCCACGGCGAGGAGCACGCCGCGGACCATGACGGCGTGGACCACCACGACCACATGGCCCACGGTCCGAGTGAGGACGTGCTCAAGCCACGCCTGATCGGCGCGGCGGTGCTGACGGTGCCGCTCGTGCTGATCTCCATGGTCCCGGCGCTGCAGTTCCCGCACTGGGGCTGGGTCGCGTTCGCCCTGGCGGCGCCCGTGGCGCTGTGGGCGGGGTGGCCGTTCCACTCGGCGGCGTTCCGCGCGGCCCGGCACGGCTCGTCCACGATGGACACCCTCGTGTCCCTGGGCGTGCTCGTCTCCTTCTTCTTCTCGGCCGTGGAGCTGATCCTGGCGCCGGACATGACCGCCCACGTGGGCGGGACCATGGCGGAGATGGCCCACCACAGCCTGTACTTCGAGGCGGCCGCGGTCATCACCACGTTCCTGCTGCTGGGCCGCTGGCTCGAGGCGCGCGCCAAGCGTGAGGCCGGCGCCGCGCTGCGCGCGCTCCTGGACCTGGGCGCGGCCCGGGCCACCCTCTACGACCCCGAGACCCACGACGAGCGCACGGTGCCCGCCGAGTCCCTCGCGCCGGGCGACGTCGTGCTGATCCGCCCCGGCGAGAAGGTGCCCACGGACGCCGAGGTGCTCGAGGGCACCTCCGCCGTGGACGCCTCCCTGCTCACGGGCGAGTCCGTGCCCGTGGAGGTCGGCCCCGGGGACGCCCTCACCGGCGCCACCCTGAACACCTCGGGCCGGCTCGTGGCCCGCGCGACGCGCGTCGGCTCGGACACCACGCTGGCCCAGATGGGGCGGCTCGTCTCCGAGGCGCAGACCGGCAAGGCGCGCGTGGCCCGGCTGGCCGACCGCATCTCCGCCGTGTTCGTGCCGATCGTGCTCGGGATCGCCGTGCTGACCTTCGCGGTGTGGATGCTCGTGACCGGCGACCTGCCGTCCGCGCTGCGCGCCGGCGTGGCCGTGCTCGTGATCGCGTGCCCGTGCGCCCTCGGCCTGGCGACCCCGGTCGGCCTGCTGGCCGGCACCGGCCGCGCCTCGCAGCTGGGCATCCTCATCCGCGGCCCCGAGGTGCTCGAGGACTCGCGCACCGTGGACACGATCGTGCTGGACAAGACCGGCACCGTGACCGAGGGTCGCATGGCGCTCGCGGACGTGCTCGTCCTCGACCCCGCTTTCGTTGACGAAACGGACGCCTCCCGGAGCGCTTTCGTGGCCGAAACGGACGCCTCCCGGAGCGCTTTCGTTGACGAAACGGCGCCGGACCCGGCCGCCGACGTCCTGCTGGCCCTGGCGGCCGCCGTCGAGCGCGGGTCCGAGCACCCGATCGCCCGCGCGATCGTGACCGGCGCCGAGGAGCGCGGCCTGACCGTGCCCGACGTGGCGGACTTCGCCTCCACAGCCGGCGGCGGCGTGTCCGGCCTGGTGGCCCTCCCCCACGACGACGGCGCCCTCGGCTCCGGCGCCCACGGCGCCGCCGGCCCGGCCCCGGTCCGTGTGGCCGTCGGCCGCGGCTCCGTCCTCGAGACCGCCCTCGACGGCGGCATCCCCGCCGAGCACCGGGCTGCGTTCAAGGCCGCGGAGCAGGCCGGCGCCACGGCCGTATGGGTCGCGGTCGGCGGCCGCCTGGCGGGCGTCGTGTCCGTCCGAGACACCGTGAAGGACACCTCCGCCGACGCGATCGCCCGCCTGCAGCACATGGGCCTGCGCCCGCTGCTGGTGACCGGCGACAACGCCGCCGTCGCCGCCGACGTGGCGAACGCCGTCGGGATCCCGGCCGCGGACGTGGTGGCGGGAGTGCGCCCCGAGGACAAGGTGGACGTGGTGACGCGGCTGCAGTCCGAGGGCGCCGTGGTGGCCATGGTGGGCGACGGCGTCAACGACGCCCCGGCGCTCGCCGCGGCGGACATGGGCATCGCCATGGGCTCGGGGACGGACGTCGCTCGCGAGGCCGCGCAGATCACCGTCATGGGCGATGACCTGCACCAGGTGGTCCAGGCGCTCGACCTGAGCCGCCGCACCCTGGGGATCATCCGGATGAACCTGTTCTGGGCGTTCCTCTACAACGTGCTCGGCATCCCGGTCGCGGCCCTGGGCCTGCTCAACCCGATGATCGCCGGCGGCGCGATGGCGGCCTCGAGCGTGCTCGTGGTGCTGAACTCGCTGCGGCTCACCCGCTACGCGCGCTGAGCCGGGCCGGGGCCGAGCGCGGGCCGGGTCCACCCCGGCCCGGCCGGCCGGTCAGGGCAGGGATTCGCGGGAGTACTCGAGCCACTGCTCGAGCTCGCCGGACTCCTCCCAGAGCTGGTAGAGCTCGGAGCAGGAGGGCTCGCGGATGACCACGCCGATCAGCTCGCGCAGGGTCTCGATGTCCTCGTCCGAGAACTGGTCGATGAAGGCGGTGAGGTCCACCTCGTCCGTCTCCGCGTGCTCGAGCAGGGCCTCGAGGTCCGCGTGGTCCTCGTTCCGAGCGATCCGCACGAGCGCCCCGAGGGTGAGGAGTGCGGCACCCTGGCTCGCGGTCAGGTAGCCCTCGTCCTCGTCGCGACGGAAGTTCCTGCGGAACTCGTCCAGGTCGAAGGTGCCGTCGAGGACCTCGTCCATGATGTCCAACGCCGTGTCGTTCTGGAAGACGTTTCTGCCCCATGCGCCCATGACCTGACCCTAGGCCCGGGGCGGGCCCCCGACAAGAGTCCTGTGGTGTCCCGCCGAGGGGCGCCGACGCTCCCGCTTCCGGTGTCCGCGGCGGTTCCTAGACTGGGCGGCATGAGCACCGAGCCGACCCCCTCGTCCGCCACCCCCGAGACCGAGTCCGCCGCGCCGTCGTCGTCCGGGCTTCCGCAGGCCGCCCCGCAGGCGGCGTGGCCCGAGCGCGTGGACACCGGCGAGCACCAGGTGTCCTACCGGGTCACCGTGGCCGCGCCGGCGCACGAGCTGTGGGCGATGCTCGCGGACCCGCACCGCCATCACGAGGCGGACGGGTCCGGGACCGTGCGGCCGAAGGTGAGTGGGCCGCACCGGCTGGCCGTGGGCGACCGGTTCCGCGTGGCCATGCGGAAGTACGGGGTGCCGTACACGATGCCGCTGACCGCCACCGCCGTGGACGAGGACGAGCTCGTGGAGTGGGCCCACCCGGGCGGACACCGGTGGCGCTGGGCGTTCCAGGACAAGGGGGACGGCACCACCGAGGTCACCGAGACCTTCGACTACTCGTGGGCCCGGCCGGCCGTGCGCCGCGCGTACGAACTGCTGCGGGTACCGGCGGACAACGGGCGGGGCATCCAGTCGAGCCTCACGCGGTTGGCCGGCCGTCACCTCTGAACCGACCGCGCCTCAGCACTTTCGTTCGGGAAACGGCGGCGTGTCGGGCACTTTCGTTCGGGAAACGGCGGCGTGTCGGACACTTTCGTTCGGGAAACGGTCAGCCCTCGCGCCGCTTCCCGAACGAAAACGCGCTGGAGACCGCCGTTTCTCGAACGAAAGCGGGGGGTGCGGGGGTCAGACGGCGGACCAGTGGGTCGCGGCCGGCGGCTGCGCCAGATGCGGGGTGACGAGCGCCCGCCATGCGGGGAACGCATCGGACTCGCGGAAGCCCACGGTGTGGTCCTCGAGCGTGCGCCAGCCGATCAGCAGCCGGTAGCGCGCCGGGTCCTCCACCTGCCGGGACAGCGCGAAGGACGTCGCGCCCCTATCCCGGAACAGCGGCTCGGCCTCGGCGACGGCGGCCTCGAACGCCGCCTCCGCCCCCGCGGCCACGTGCAGCTCCACCGACTCGACGACCGGCCCGGCCGTCGTCGCGTCCTGCCCGGCGCTCACGCGCGCACCCGCGGGCTCGTGGAGTGTCCGGTGAACCAGGCGACGAGCTGGCCGTCCGCCTCGATGCCGACCTCGATCATGCGGTCACGGCCGAACTCCACCGACTGGCGGGCGGTCGCCACGAGGTGCGCGCCGAGCCTGGCGGGCGCCACGTAGGTGATCTCGGCGCGCCGGGTGACAGGGGCGGCGCCGAAGGTCGCCACGCAGTACGCCAGCGCCGAGTCCGCGAGGTGGAACAGGAAGCCGCCGTGGCAGATCTCGTGGGAGTTCACCATGTCCGCGGTGACGTCGCGGTGCAGCACCACGCGCCCCTCGGCCACCTCGCCGAGGGTGACGCCGTGCTCGCGCACCGCGGGGTCGTTCGCGTAGATCTCCTCGAGGCGGGCGAGGATCTCGTCCCGGCTCTGGCCGGACGAGCTCTGGGGGGTCTCAGTCATGGGCCCATTGTGTCGCAGGTCGCGCCGCCCCGCGCCTAGGGTGGCGGCGTGACGCAGACCACCTCCACCCCCGTGCGCCTCCGCGCCCGCGACGGCTTCGTGCTCGCGGCCCGCCACTTCGCCCCCACGACGACGCCCCCGGCCCGGCCCGCCGGCGCGGTGGTGATCGCCCCGGCGACCGGGGTGAAGGCCACGTACTACCGGCGCTACGCGGAGTTCCTCGCCGGCCACGGGTTCCACGCGGTCACGTTCGACTACCGGGGTGTCGGGGAGTCCCGCGAGCCGTTCGCCGTGGCCCGGCGGGCGCGGTGGGCGGACTGGGGCGCCCTCGACGCGGACGCCGTGCTCGGCTGGGCCCGGACGCACCTGCCCGGCCCCCTCCTGACGGTGGGCCACAGCTACGGCGGGTTCGGCATCGGGCTCGCGGACGAGGCGCGTCACGTGGCCAGGCACGTGGCCGTGGGCGGTCAGCACGCCCACTGGCGGGACTACCGGGCGCGGCCGGGGAGGGCGCGGATGTGGGCGCGCTGGCACGTGGCGATGCCGGCGATCACGCTGGCCCGCGGGCACTTCCCGGGGCGGCGGCTCGGCTGGCTCGAGGACCTGCCGCGCGGGGCCGCCCTGGACTGGGCGCGCAGCCGCCGCGACTTCACCGCGAGCGCCCGCACCGGCGCCGGCCGGGACGAGCTGCGCCGTCGTCTGGCCGCGTTCACGGCGGACGCGCTGATCGTGGCGCCCGTGGACGACGACTTCGGCACCGACGCCGCCCTCGACCGCGCGGACGCCTACTCGCCGGGTCGGCGGACGGTGCGCTGGCGGGTGCGGCCGGAGGAGCTCGGTGTCGGGGAGATCGGGCACTTCGGACTGTTCCACGCGCGGTTCGCGCCGACCTTCTGGCCGGCCACGCTGGAGTGGCTGCGCGACGGCGTCGTCCCGGCCGCGGCCCGCTGAGGCTCGCGCACCGGAATCGCCGCGGCCCGCCCCGTCCCCACGACGACGACGGCGGCCGCCCCGACCCGGATCTCCGGGCGGGACGACCGCCGTCGCACTGGTGCGTGTGATGTGTCGATACTACCCCGCGCCCAGCCGACGCCCAGGCGACACGTCAGTCCTGCATCGCGTAGTCGATGACGACGCGGCCCTCGATCTTGCCGTGCCGCATCTCGTCGAACACGTCGTTGATCTCGGTGAGCGGACGGGTGTGGAACGTCGGATGGATCTTCCCGGCCGCGTAGAACTCGAGTGCCTCGACCATGTCCTGACGGGTGCCCACGATCGAGCCGCGGATGGTCAGGCCCTTGAGGACGATGTCGAAGATCGGCGCGGGGAAATCGCCCGGGGGCAGGCCGTTGAACACGATGGTGCCGCCGCGGCGGGTCATCGCGATGGCCTGGCCGAACGCCTGCGGGTGCACGGCCGTGACGAGCACGCCGTGGGCGCCGCCGATCTTCTCCTGGATCTCCACGGAGGGGTCCGCGACGTTCGCGTTCACGGTCAGCTCCGCGCCGTGCCGGGTGGCGAGCGCCAGCTTGTCGTCCGCGACGTCCACGGCCACCACACGCATGCCCATCGCCACGGCGTACTGCACCGCGATGTGCCCCAGGCCGCCGATGCCGGAGATCACGACCCACTGCCCGGGCCGCACCTCGGTCTGCTTCAGCCCCTTGTACACCGTGACGCCGGCGCACAGGATCGGGCCGACCTCCATCGGGTCCGCGCCCTCCGGGATCACCGGCGCGTAGCGGGCGTCCACGAGCATGTACTCGCCGAAGGATCCGTTCATGGAGTAGCCGCCGTTGATCTGCTCCTCGCAGAGGGTCTCCCACCCGGTGCGGCAGTACTGGCAGTGGCCGCACGCACCCCACAGCCACGCGTTGCCGACCATGTCCCCGACCTTGAGGTTCTCGACGTCGGGTCCGACCTCCTCCACGATGCCCACGCCCTCGTGGCCCGGGATGAACGGCGGGGTCGGCTTCACCGGCCAGTCGCCCTCCATCGCGTGCAGGTCCGTGTGACAGACGCCCGAGGAGATGAGCTTCACGAGCGCTTGGTGCTGGCCGGGCGTCGGGCGCTCGACCTCCTGGACGTCGGCCTCTGTGCCGAACTGGGTGACGACGGCTGCCTTCATCGTGGTCATGGGGGATCACCTTTCGTGGGATGGGGAGGGGGTCGTGCGGTGCCGGCGTCGGCTCAGAAGAACCCGAGCTTGTCCTCGGAGTAGGAGACGAGCAGGTTCTTGGTCTGCTGGTAGTGGTCGAGCATCATCAGGTGGTTCTCGCGGCCGATGCCGGAGGACTTGTACCCGCCGAACGCGGCGTGGGCCGGGTAGGCGTGGTAGTTGTTCACCCACACGCGGCCGGCCTGGATCGCCCGGCCCGCGCGGTAGGCGGTGTTGCCGTTCCGGGACCACACGCCGGCGCCGAGCCCGTAGAGCGTGTCGTTGGCGATCCGCATGGCGTCGTCGAAGTCGGTGAACGTGGTCATGGAGACCACCGGACCGAAGATCTCCTCCTGGAAGATGCGCATCGAGTTGTCCCCGCGGAAGATCGTGGGCTGCACGTAGTAGCCGCCGGCCAGCTCGCCCTCCATCTCGGCGCGGGCGCCGCCGATCAGCACCTCGGCGCCCTCCTGACGGCCGATGTCCAGGTAGGAGGTGATCTTCTCGAGCTGGTCGTTGGAGGCCTGGGCGCCCATCATCACGTCCGTGTCGAGGGGGTTGCCGGTCACGATGCGCGAGGTCCGCTCCACGACGGCGTCGAGGAACTTCTCCGCGATCGACTCCTGCACGAGCGCACGCGACGGGCACGTGCAGACCTCGCCCTGGTTCAGCGCGAACAGGGTGAAGCCCTCCTGTGCCTTGTCCCAGTAGGCGTCGTCGGCCGCCATGACGTCCTCGAAGAAGACGTTGGGCGACTTGCCGCCCAGCTCCAGGGTCACCGGGATGATGTTCTCCGAGGCGTACTGCATGATCAGCCGGCCCGTTGTCGTCTCGCCCGTGAACGCGATCTTGCGGATGCGCGGCGACTGCGCGAGCGGCTTGCCGGCCTCGAGGCCGAAGCCGTTGACCACGTTGACGACGCCGGGCGGCAGCAGGTCCGCGATCAGCTCGATGAACACCATGATCGAGGCCGGGGTCTGCTCGGCGGGCTTGATCACGACGGCGTTGCCCGCGGCCAGCGCGGGCGCCAGCTTCCACACCCCCATCAGCAGCGGGAAGTTCCACGGGATGATCTGACCGACCACGCCGAGCGGCTCGTGGAAGTGATAGGCGACGGTGTCCTCGTCCACCTGGGACAGGCCGCCCTCCTGCGCGCGGATCGCGCCGGCGAAGTACCGGAAGTGGTCGATGGCCAGCGGGACGTCCGCGTTGAGGGTCTCCCGGACGGCCTTGCCGTTGTCCCAGGTCTCCGCGACCGCCAGCATCTCGAGGTTCTCCTCCATGCGGTCCGCGATGCGGTGCAGCACGAGCGCCCGCTCGGCCGCCGAGGTGGCGCCCCAGGCCGGGGCGGCCTTCCAGGCGGCGTCGAGGGCGACGTCGATGTCCTCGGCCGTGCCGCGGGCGACCTCGCAGAACACCTTGCCCGTCACGGGCGTGACGTTCTCGAAGTACTGGCCCTTGACCGGGGGTGTCCACTCTCCGCCGATGAAGTGCTCGTAGCGGGACTTGAACTCGACCTTGGCTCCCTCGGTGCCCGGGAATGCGTAGACGGTCATGGTGCTGGCTCCTTTGCCTGCGGTTGCCTCAGCGCCGGGTGGCGCCCTGCCGTGTCTGTGACGCTAGTCACAAGGAGGTTGCACGAAGGTTGCAGCCGGGCGCGGGTGCGGGGCGGGCCGGGTCAGGCCAGGTCCCGCTCGATCCGCTCGAGGGTGGCCACGGCGAGCGCGCGCCGCGGCGAGTCCGTCGGCAGCAGACGCAGGGTGGCGCCCCAGAGCTCGACGTCGTCGCGGGCCTCGGGGCGACCCAGGTAGGCCCAGAGCTGTTCGACATCCGCGTCCTGGGCGACGGCCTCGCGCAGCGCCTCCCCCAGCTCCGCGCGGATCGAGGCGACACCGGGGGACGCCGACCGCGGCAGCACCGGCCCGGCCGCCGCGTGCAGCGCACGGTCCAGATCCCCGGCGCGCAGCGCCTCCCGCGCGCACAGCAGGTCCGCGTGCACCTCCCCCACGAGCCGGTACGGCCGGGACAGCAGCTCCACCGGCGCCCCCACGTCCTGCAGCGCCCGGCGGAGTCGATGCACCTCGGCGCGCAGCGAGATGGCGCGGGCGGGGGCGTCGCCCGGCGCGGACCGGGGCCCGGCGGTCTCCTCGGGATACAGCGCGACCTCGAGCTCGGCGCCGGTCAGGCCCGGACCGTGCCACGCGAGGAGGGTGAGGATCTCGGCGTGCCGGCCGGTGAGCTCGACCCCGTCCAGCGTGGGCGGCAGGTGGCCGGTGACGCGCAGCAGGCCCGCGGCCTCGTCGTGGCGGTGCGGCGCGCCGGCGAGGCTCGGCCCCGACGAGGCGGACGGCGGAGCCGAGGGGCCCGGCGTCGGGACGGTGCCGCGGGAACGGCCCCGGGACGAGACGGGCAGGTCCCGCCAGGCGGCGTGCACGGCGTCCACGGTGGCCTGGAGCAGCGGCAGGGCGAGGTGGCTGACGGCGTCCTCGCCGCCGGTGAGGTCCAGGACCCCGACGAGCCGTCCGGTGGCCGGGTCCGTGAGCGGGACGGCCGAACAGCTCCACGGGTGCACGCGCGGGCTCAGGTGTTCACCGCGGCTGACCTGCGTGGGGGCGCCGGTCGCGAGGACGATGCCGGGGGCGGAGGTGCCCATCGACGCCTCGGACCAGTCGGCGCCCGCCACGAAGCCCATGGTCTCGGCGTGGCGCACCGCGGTCCGGTCGCCCTCGACCCACAGCAGGTGGCCGCGTGCGTTGCCGATCGCGGCGAGCATCCCGGCCTCGGCCGCAGGCTGGATGAGCATGCGGCGGACCACCGGCAGGGCCACCGCGAGGCGCTGCTCGCGGCGGGCGGCGGCGAGGTCGTCGTCGGAGAGGGTGGCCGGGTCGGTCTGGCCGGGCACCGCGGGGGTGAGCGCGGACGCCCCGGCGTCGAGGGCCGACCCCGCGGGGGCGAGGGCGCCGAGGGAGCGCAGCCAGGACTCGCGGACCTCCCGGCGCAGCCCCTGGAGGGCGGCGCGCAGGCCCTGGTCCGCGCCGGCCGGAGCGGTGGGCGACGACGGCGCGAGCGACAGGCGGACCGCGGCGAGGGACTCGTGGGCCCGGTCCACGGCGCGCCGGTAGGCGCCGGTGGCGAGGGTCGAGCTCATCCCGAGCCGGCCATCAATCGCGAACGGATCAGGAACCGCTTGCCCTCGGGCGCCTCGACGGAGAAGCCGGAGCCGCGCCCGTCCACCACGTCCAGGGTGAGGTGGGTGTGCTTCCAGTACTCGAACTGGGCGGCGGACATCCAGAACGGGATCTCCACGGCGGCCTGGTCCCCCGCGGCCGGCACCGCGAAGGTGCCCAGCAGGACGTCGGCGGCGCCGGTCGTGAAGTCGCCGGCGGGATAGCACATGGGCGCGGAGCCGTCGCAGCAGCCGCCGGACTGGTGGAACATGAGCGGTCCGTGGATCGGGAGGAGTCGGCGGATCAGTTCGAGCGCCGCGGGCGTCATGGCGACGCGGGACACGGTCTCGCCCGGCAGCTCGGGGCGAGCGTCGAGCGCATGCTCCGCCGACGAGGACGGCACGGTCATCGCGACCTCCTGGGGATGGGCGATCGTCGGTCCCCACACCCTAGCCCCGAACGTGATCCACGTCACCCCTGCTCGTGTCGTGGGGGGTGGCGGCCCGGCGGGTGCACCGGGGCTGTGCCGCGCGCTGTGCCGCGTACGTCGCCGCGAGCCAGACGTTTCGGCTGCAATCAGGGGCTGATCGCGACTGAAATGTCTGGCTCACGGCGCGGGGGTGGGGAGGGCACGAGGGCTGGGGCGGCGGGCGGCTCACACGGCCGCGCCCGGCGTCCACCCTCCTACACTCGGCACATGCTCCCGGACCCCAGCCCCACCGTCACCGTGGACGGCCTCCTGCTGCGCCCACTGCGCGCCGCGGACGAGATCGCGGCGCGCGAGGCGGACGCCGAGCTGCATCGGGAGGGGTTCGACTTCCTGATGGCCGGCACCCGCTCCTTCCCCGCGGTCCGCCGCGCGTTCGCCGCCGAGGCGCGCGGCGACGTCGAACCCGGCCGGGTGCCCGCGTCCTTCTACGTGGGCGTGGACGAGAACGGCGAGCTGATGGGCCGGGTGTCCGTGCGGTGGGAGCTGAACGAGGCGCTGCGGCACGTCAACGGGCACGTGGGCTACGCGGTGCGCCCCGCGTTCCGGCGGCGGGGGCACGCCGTGCGCCTGCTGCGCGGCGCGCTGGCGCTGCTGGCCGCGCACGGGGTGTCCACCGCCCTGCTCACGTGCGACGAGACGAACACCGCCTCCGTGGCCACGATCCGTGCGTGCGGGGGCGTGCTGCGGGACCGGGTCGAGGCGGACCTCGACGGTGCACCCTTCCCCCAACCGAAGCTGCGCTTCGACGTCCCCACGACGGCGGCCTGACCGGAGGGACGGCGGGGACCGCGCCGCGCCGCCGGCCTCAGTAGGCCTTGACGCGCTGCTCCACGATCAGGTGGATGAGCGCGAACCGGCCCTCCTCCTGGACGGCCTTGAGCGCCGCGTCCACGGCCGCCGGCACGTCCGCGTCCTGCTCCACGCGCACCCCGAAGCCGCCGAACGCCTGGGCCATGGCGGCGAAGTCGGGGTTCTTCAGCTGGGTGCCGGAGACGCGCTCGGGGTACTCGCGCTCCTGATGGGTGCGGATGGTGCCGTACTCCTGGTTGTCCATGACGATCACGAGGGGCGTGGCGCCGTACTGCGCGGCGGTCGCCAGCTCCTGGCCGTTCATGAGGAACTCGCCGTCGCCGGCGATGGTCACCACGGTGCGGTCCGGGAAGTTCAGGGACGCGGCCACGGCGCCCGGCACCGAGTAGCCCATGGAGCCGTTGCGGGCCGAGATCATGGCGCGGTAGCCCTCGGTCGGGAAGTACCGGTGCGCCCAGTTGGTGTGCTCGCCCGCGCCGAGGGAGACCATCGAGTCCTTCGGCAGCTTCGGCACCAGGTGGGCCATGAGGGTGGCCATCTTCGCCTGGCCCTCGGACGGCTCGGCCGGGGGCAGGGCCGCGAACTTCTCCTGCTCGCCGCGCATGCGCGAGGTCCACTCCTCCCACTCCGGCTTGACCTCGAGCTCCATGCGGACGAGGTCGCGGATGAACACGTCCGGCTTGGCCACGATCTGGTGGGACACGGGGCCGGAGCGGCCGCGCAGGGACGGGTCGATGGTGACCAGGAAGTTCTTCTTGTCCCAGTTCTGGCGGATGGTGAAGCCGTTGGTCACGACGTCGCCGGGCACGGTGCCGACGAACACGATGAGGTCGGTCTCCTCGAGCAGGTCGTAGGTCGGCTTCGGGCGGCCGTAGCCGATCGGGCCCACGTAGGACGGCGAGGAGAACGGCACGGTGCCCTCGCAGCGCCACTCGGCGGCGGCGGGGATCTTGTGCTCCTCGAGCCACGTCGTCAGGGTCTGCGCGCCCTCGTCCGTCCAGTCGTTGCCACCGGTGATGAACAGCGGCTTGCGGGACTCCTTGAGCGCGGCGTGCAGGGACTTCCAGTCCTCCACGGTCATGCCGCCCGGGGCCACGGGGATCTGCGGGTGCAGGTGCGCGTCGATCTCCTGGCGGATCACGTCCTCCGGCAGGCCGACGACGACGGGCCCGGGCCGGCCCGAGCTCGCGGCGAACATGGCCTCGGCCACGATCTCGGAGGCGCGCTCCGGGTGGTCCAGGACCATCACGCGCTTCGCGCCGGTGCCGAACCAGGCGTGCGGGTCGAACTCCTGGAAGGCCTCGCGGTCGCGGTGCTCGAACGGGATCAGGCCGACGAACAGCACGAGCGCCGTCGAGTCCTGCCACGCGGTGTGCAGGCCGACGTGGGCGTTCGCGGCGCCCGGGCCGCGCGTCACCATGGCGACGCCGGGGACCTCGTTCATCTTGCCGTCGGCCTCGGCCATGTACGTGGCGCCGCCCTCGTGGCGGCACACCACGTTCTCGATGCCCGAGTCGTGCAGGCCGTCCAGGACGTCCAGGTAGGACTCGCCCGGCACGGAGTAGACGCGCTTCACGCCGTGGGACTCGAGGGTCTTGACGATGACGTGCCCGGCGGAGAGGCGACCGGTCGCCTGGGAGGTCTGGGACATGGAGGTCTCCTGTGCTGGTTCGGGGGCCCCTCCGGCCCCGTGGGTGCACCCCGCCGCGCAGACGGGGTCCGTGGGGGTCAGGGTACTGGACGGGACGGCGCCGGAGGCGACCCGATACGCGGCGTGAAGCCGGTGACGGGAGGGCGAGCCCGCCGTACGCTTTCCCCATGCTCTCCGCGCCGACGCTCTCCCGCCTCGCCTCCCTGGCCGCGTTCCTGAACACCGCCCCCGGCCTGCGGGGCGGTCAGCCGGCCGACGAGCGGTTCACCGCCGCCACGCAGCTGCCCTCCCTCGTCCCTGAACTCCAGGAGGACGAGGTCCGCCTCCGCCTGGCCGCCGCCGCGGCCGTGCGTGGCCGCGAGCTCCGCGGCCGTCTGGCCGAGGTCTGGGCCCTCGCCGCCGTGGACGAGGCGGCCGCCGTGGAGCGCGTGAACGCCCTCCTCGCCGCGGCCGGGCCGCTGCGGCTGACGGCCGGGGGCGACGTCGTCGGGCTGGCCCCGGCGCAGGTCCCCGCCGACGCGGTGGAGCGGCTGGCCGCGATGGCCGCCCTCGCGCTGGCGGAGACCGCGATGGACGGCGAGCTGACCCGCCTGCGCGTGTGCGAGGGCGAGGACTGCGAGAACGCGCTCGTGGACGCCAGCCGGAACCGGTCCAAGCGCTTCTGCGACGAGGCCAACTGCGCCAACCGCACCCACGTGCGCTCCTACCGGGCACGCCTGGCCGAGGCGGCGGAGGCCACGCCCGCGACGGATTCGGCCGGGCCGGAGGAGTCGGAAGCGCCGGAGGCCGTCGTGGATGAGGCGGCCCCCGCCGACGAGCCCCGCCCGGAGACCAAGAAGGAGAAGAAGGAGCGCAAGAAGGCGGAGAAGAAGGCCCGCAAGAAGGCGGAGAAGAAGTCCGGCAAGAAGAAGTCCGGCAAGAAGAAGGACTGACCCGGCCCGGCCCGCCAGGTGAGCCGGCGCTGAACATCGGGGGACGGGGCGGCCTCTGGTTCCTTCGGCCGGCCGGACACCCCTAGCCTGCGAGGCATGAGCGAGCACACCCCCGCCCACTCCCCCGCGTCCCTCGGACCCGCCCACCGCAAGGTCGGCGTCGTGGGGGCCGGTGGCGTCGGCACGGCGATCTGCTATGCGGCGCTGATCCGCGGCGTCGCCCGCGAGGTCGCCCTCTACGACATCGACGAGCCCAAGGTCCGCGCCGAGGTCCTCGACCTGGCCCACGGCACCCCGTTCACCTCGGCGTCGGCGATGACCGGCGGCGCGAACCCGGACGTCCTGGCCGGCTGCGAGGTCGTGGTGATCACGGCCGGTGCCAAGCAGAAGCCGGGGCAGACCCGCCTCGACCTCGGCGCGCACAACGTGGAGATCCTGCGCGGCCTGCTGCCCCAGGTGCAGGCGCACGCGCCGGACGCGCTGATCGTGCTCGTCACCAATCCCGTGGACGTCCTCACGCTGGTGGCCCAGCGCCTCACCGGTCTGCCTGCCGGCCGGGTGATCGGCTCGGGCACCCTCCTGGACACGTCCCGCCTGCGGTGGCTGCTGGCGTCGCGGGCGCAGGTCCACGCGTCGTCGGTGCACGCGGCCATCCTCGGCGAGCACGGGGACACGGAGTTTCCCGCGTGGAGCTCGGCGCGCATCGGCCCGACGCCCATCCTGGAGTGGCCGACGCCGGCCGACCCGCTGTTCACCCGCGCCGACCTGGACGAGGTGGCGGACACCGTGGTGCACGCCGCGTACGAGGTGATCCAGGGCAAGGGCGCCACCACCTACGCGGTCGGCGTGGCCACGACCCGCCTGCTCGAGGCGATCCTGCGCGACCAGCACGCCATTCTGCCGGTCTCCACCGTGCTCGACGGCGTCCACGGGCTCTCCGACGTCGCCCTGTCCATGCCGTCCGTGGTGGGGCGCGACGGCGTCACCCGCGTGATCCAGCCCGAGCTGGACGCCGCGGAGATGCGGGCGCTGCACGCCTCGGCGGACGCGCTGCGGCGGGAGGCACGCAGCCTCGGGTTCTGAGACGCCGGCCTCAGGCGCGCGGGGCGTCGCCTCCGGCGCCGCCCTGCTCGCGGCGCTCCCGGGCGGCCTGGGCGCGGCGGTCGGCGGCGGCCTTGCGGAACATCTCCTCGGAGGACCGGTTCACGCCGGAGCCCTGGGAGAGGTGGTCCGGGTTCTCGCGCGCGGCGAGCTGCAGCATGGCCACCACCACGAGCGAGGTCATGAAGAAGACGCCGAAGGCGATCAGCGCGATGTCGACGCGCAGCGGATTCTGCGTGCCGCCGGAGGCCGTGATGCCGGCGATCACCCCACCGATCAGGCCGAGCACGGCGGAGAAGACGAGCGGGCCCTTGACCGTGGTGCGCAGACCGCCGCGTGCCGGGCGGCCGGATCCGGCGCGATCGGCGGACGGGCGGGGGGACGGTGCGCTCACGGCGGGACTCCTGACGGCTGGGGGCGGCTGGGGCGACACGGCCCGCGCAGGCGCCCGGGGCTGAGGCCCTCGGGGCGCGGCGGACCGGAGCCAGTCTACGCGTCCGGCCGGCGGCTGGCCCCTCGGGGCTCCGGGGTCCTCCCCCGGCGAACGTCCGCGCCGCGGGTCAGGACGACGACGTCGGCCCGGTTCAGAGGCCCCTGGCCGTGCCGCGGTCCCGGCGCACCTCGTGGTGGAAGCCGAGCCCGGAGACCATCAGGAGCACCCCGATCAGGATCGCCCCGCCGCCGGCGATGCCGAGCAGGGCGTGCGGGCCGAAGCCCTGCAGGGCCGCCACGACCACGCCGCCCCCGGAGAGCAGGCCCACGAGACCGGTCCACAGCTGGTCCCGCGCGGGGATGAACTCGCGGCGGTGGCGGGCCCACGCCACGAGCTCGGCGACGCCGCCGAGCACGAGGGCGGCGCCGGCCGCCACGCCCACCGCGGCCGGGGACCCCAGGAACAGCAGCACGATCACGCCGAGCATCCACGCCGCCGCCGCCAGGGACAGCGGGGAGCGCATGGCCACGGGCACCGGGTCGCGGCGCAGGTACTCCCACATCGCCGAGCCGGAGAACGCCAGGTACAGCGCGAACATGACCTTCATCCACGTCAGGCCCGGCTCGGCCACGAACACGGTGGTCAGGCCGAACGCCAGCGCCACCACGGCGCGGATCAGGATCGGCTTGAACACCACGGACGAGATCTCGAGGGGGGTCTGCACGGTAGCCACCGCCCCAGTCTAGGAGCCGTGCGGCCGCGGCCCGGCCCGCGCGTCACCGCCCGGACGCGCTCACACGACGCCGAGCCGCATCCAGTCGTCGCGCCGGGCCCGCCAGCCGAGGGTGAGCGCCCGCATCCCCATGTAGACCCCCGCGAAGCCGAGCCAGAGCAGGCCCAGCTGCACACCGGAGTCGGGCACGGCGGCGTTCGGTCCGGGCCAGGCCGCGGTCCAGCCGAGCCCGCCCGTGGCGACCTGCGCGAGCACCCAGAGCGCCGGCGCGTAGACCACGAGGTTCACGAGGCCGGCGAGGGCGAGATAGCGGGCGTCGCCGGCGCCGATCAGCACGCCGTCCAGCACGAACACGTAGCCGGCCACCGGCTGCCCGGCGGCCAGCACCCACAGGCCCACGGTGGCGGCGGCCTGCACGGTCGGGTCCGTGGTGAACAGCCCCGGCAGCACCGGTGCCGCCAGGGCCAGCACGGCCCCGGTCACGACGCCGAAGCCCAGCCCCCAGCGCACCATCGTCCGGGTGAGGCGACGGGCGGCGTCCGGCCGGGCGGCCCCGAGCTCGGCGCCGATCAGGGCCTGCGCGGCGATCGCGAGGGCATCGAGGGCGAACGCCAGCGTGGAGAACAGCGTGAAGACGAGCTGGTGCGCGGCGAGGGTGAGGTCGCCCGCGCCGGCGGCGGCCATGACGGTGATGAGGATGGCCGCGCGCAGGCTCGCGGTGCGCAGCAGCAGCCACGAGCCCACCTGGGCCGTGGCCCGCATGCCCGACGCGCGGGGCGCCCACGCCGTGCCCGAGCGGCGGAAGCGCGGGGCCAGCACGAACAGGTACGTCACGAGCATCGCCCACTGCACCACGGACGTGCCGACGGCCGAGCCGGCCACGCCCCAGCCCAGCCCGTACACCAGGGCCACGTTCAGCCCGATGTTCGCGCCGAAGCCCACACCCGCCACCACGAGCGGCGTCACGGTGTCCTGGAGGCCGCGGAGCACCCCGGTGGCCGCGAGCACGGCCAGCAGGGCCGGCAGCCCCGGCATGGACCAGCGCAGGTAGGCGACGGCGTGGGCCTGCACCTCGCCCGTCGCACCGAGGGCCGCCGTCAGCGCGGGGGCCGCGAGCCAGCCGAGGACGGCCAGCACCGCGCCGAGCAGCAGGCCCAGCCAGATCCCGTCGCGGCCGCGGTCCATCGCGGCGGCCGGGTCCCCCGCCCCGATCAGCCGGGCCACCGCCGGGGTGGTGGCGTAGGCCAGGAAGATCATGAGGCCGGTGAGCGTGTGCAGGATGGTGGTGCCGATCCCGACGCCGGCCAGCTGGGCCGTGCCCAGGTGCCCGATGATCGCGGTGTCGGCCAGCAGGAACAGCGGCTCCGCGATGAGCGCGCCGAACGCGGGGACCGCGAGCGCGAGGATGCGCCGCGTGAGGGCGCGCGCGTCCTGCGGGGCGGGCGCCGCCGTCGAGCCGGAGGGTCCCGCCATGTCAGCCCAGCAGGGCCAGCAGCGGGGCCAGCGCCGTGGTCGGGGCCGTGGGCTCGGGCAGCGTGTCCGGCAGCAGGGGTGCCACGAGGTAGAGCATCGCGATGGCGATGCCGTTGTTCACCATGTGCAGCAGCACCGCGTACCCGAACGAGCGGCCCATCAGGATGTAGGACACCGTGATCGCCACCGCGAGGGTCAGGTACGGGACGGTCTCCACGAGCCGGAAGTCGCCGCCGGTGCCGAGGAAGTGCAGGAGCGTGAACGCGAGCACGGAGACCACGGCGCACACCCACACGTTGATCCAGCGGGAGAGCTTGCCGATCAGCAGGTGACGGAACAGGTACTCCTCCACGAGCGGGGCGGCCACCACGGTCATGAGGATCATGAGCACGGGCGGGGCCTGCGTGGTCATCTCCTCGAGCGCGGCCTGGTTGGCGCTGGTCTGCGCCTCCCCGATGAGGCTCAGCACGATCACGTTCACGACGATGCACGCCAGCCACGTGGCGGGCAGCAGCAGGAGCTTCCACCACGCGCCCGTGCGGAACACCCGCAGCGACGTCACGAGCGGGCGCCAGGCCACGGCCAGCACGAGCACCACGAGGATCGCGTAGCTGACGATGTTCACCGTGAACCCGTCGCGGACCAGGTCGAACGCCTCGAGGTCACCGGGGACCAGGCCGAGCGACACCGCCAGCCACAGCCCCAGCCCCAGCACCATGAGCGCCACGTAGACGAGCACCACGACGGCGTCGCCCCAGTGGAACCGGCCCGGGGTCCAGTCCGGCGCGGTGCGGGCCGCGGGCCGGCGGCCGGGCCAGCCGGCGGGGACGCCACCGGGGGCGCCGGGGTGCCCGTACGGGCTCGGGGCGACGGCGGCGCGGCGGTCGGACGGCGGCCAGCCGGCGGGCGGACCGGCCGGCGGGCCGGAGGGAGGAACGCTCATGGCGGCCACGCTACCAACGGGGGCGGACGCGCCAGGCCGCGGGCGCCGTCGTCGGAAGCCGCTCCGTGGCCCACGCCACGCCACGCCCGCGCGCCCGCGACACGCGCGCGGTGGCGGTGGGCCGAACGCCTCGTCTACGGTGCTCCCCATGGCCTTGTTCTCCCAGCCGGTGTTCATCAACCTCCCGACGACGGACACCGAGCGGATCCGTGAGTTCTGGACGACCCTGGGCGCCACCGCGATGGACGACTACTCGGACGAGCACTCGGTGTGCATCGAGCTCACCGAGTCGACGTACGCGATGTACCTCAGCCCCGGCTACTACACCGACTTCATCGGCAACCGTGAGATCGCCGACTGCCTCACCACCAACTCCGCCCTCATGGCGCTGAGCGTCGGCGACGCCGCGGCGGTGGACGCCCTGGCGGACCGGGCGGTCGAGCTCGGCGCCGCCGAGGTGCCCCTGCCCGTGGACCTGCGCGAGGAGATGGCCGACTCCGGCATGCACTCCCGCGAGATCGTCGACCCGGACGGCCACCAGTGGGAGTTCATCACCGCCTGAGCCCGCCGGCTCAGGTGCCGAGCCGCCCGGTGAGGCGCGCGTGCATCGCCGCGGAGGCCTCGTTCAGCCCCGTCACCTCGGCGTGGATCCCGTGCTGGGCGTACTTGGTCAGCACCGAGTCGAGCGCGGCCACAGTGGAGGCGTCCCACACGTGCGCGGCACCCATGTCGATCACGACGCACGGCGGATCGAGGGCGTACTCGAACTGCGAGTAGAGGTCGTTCGAGGACGCGAAGAACAGGGCGCCGTGCACGCGATACGTGACGGCGCCGCCGTCGTCGTGGACCTCGCGGGCCACCGTGACCAGACGCGAGACGCGCTGGGCGAAGAGCACCAGCGCAGTGAGCACACCCACGCCCACGCCGATCGCGAGGTTGTGGGTGAGCACCGTGGCCGCGACGGTCACGGCCATGACGGCGGTCTCCGAGCGCGGCATCGCGCGCAGGGTGGCGGGGCGCACCGAATGCCAGTCGAAGGTGGCGGCGGCCACGAACATCATCACGCCCACGAGCGCGGCCATGGGGATCTGCGCCACGAACCCCCCGAGGGCCACCACGAGGACCAACAGGAACACGCCCGCGAGGAAGGTGGAGATCCGGGTGCGGGCGCCGTTCGCCTTGACGTTCATCATGGTCTGCCCCACCACGGCGCAGCCGCCCATCCCGCCGAACAGCCCGGAGACCACGTTCGCGACCCCCTGTCCCCAGGATTCGCGCGTCTTGTCCGAGCGGGTGTCCGTGATGTCGTCCACCAGTTTCGCGGTGAGCAGGGACTCGAGCAGCCCCACGAACGCCATGCCGATGCTGAACGGCAGGATCAGCCGGAGCGTCTCCCACGTCAGGGGCACGTCCGGCAGGCCCAGCACGGGCAGCGCGTCCGGCAGCGCGCCCCGGTCCCCCACCCGCGGCACGGCCAGGCCGGCCGCCATCACCAGGGCGGTGACCACGACGACGGCCACCAGCGTGGCCGGGATCGCGGTGGTGAGCCGGGGCAGCAGCACCACGATCGCCAGCGCCAGGGCCGTGAGCGGGTACACGAGCCACGGGACGCCGATCAGCTCCGGCAGCTGCGAGGTGAACACGAGGATGGCCAGGGCGTTGACGAACCCCACCATCACGGAGCGCGGGACGAACCGCATCAGCCGCGCCACCCCCAGCACGCCGAGCAGGATCTGGATCACGCCGCCCAGGATGATCGCGGCGATCAGGTGCCCCACCCCGTGCTCGTGGGACAGCGGCGCCACCACGAGCGCCACCGCACCGGTGGCCGCGGAGATCATGGCGGGCCGGCCGCCGACGATCGCCGTCGTCACCGCCATCGTGAAGGACGCGAGCAGCCCGACGCGCGGGTCCACGCCCGCGATGATCGAGAACGCGATGGCCTCCGGGATCAGCGCGAGCGCCACCACGACGGCGGCCAGCACCTCGGTGCCCAGCCATCGCGGGGTGCGCAGGGTGCGCAGCACCGACTGCCGCTCGCGGGGCGTGGCGGGCGGCGTCGTCGTGGTGGTGGCGGCGGGGGCGGGCATGCCTCGAGGGTAGCGGCGGCCCCGGACGGGCTGACGCCGACGGGCGTCACGCGGTGCGCATCACCCGCACGGGGTCACGGAACGCCGCGAAGGCCGCCGGGAGCAGGCTCGCCACCACGGCGGTGAGCGCGGCCAGCACGGCCACCCCCGCCACGAAGTCCAGCCCCAGCGCACCGCCCTGGCCGGCGACGACGGCGTACCCGGCCCCGGCGCCCGCCGCGGCGCCCAGCACCGCGGGCACGGCGGTGCGGACCGCCACGAGCAGGACGAGGGCCGCGCGGCCGATGCCGAGCGTGCGGCGGCGGCCGAGGTCGCGGCGGCGGATCAGCACGTCCGCGAGCACCACGATCGCCACGAAGAACGCCCCGGCGCCGAGGATCAGCAGCAGCAGGGATCGGCCGAGCCCGGCCAGCTCGCCGGTGATCGCCTGGCTCCCGGCGGCCAGCGCCCGAGCGGTCTGCACCTGGGAGGAGCGCGGGTCGGGGTCGATCACGGCCAGGGCGGAGTCCTGCATGGCGCGAGTCCCGGCGGAGTCCGGGGCCAGGACGCGGACCTGCTGCAGGACGAAGGTGGCCGGGGCCGCGGGCACGGCGAGCGCGTACCCGTCGAGGTCCTCGAACGGCGTGCGCGCCTCGAACGCGCCCACCACGGCCCACTGGCGTCCGTCGGCGGCGTCGAGCGCTCCGGAGGGCTGGGCCAATCCCAGCTCGGCGAGCTTCGCCTCCGGCACCACCACCTCTCCGGGGCCAGGCAGGCGGCCGCGCGTGAGCTCGATGCCGCGGTCCAGGGTGCCGGCCACGTGGGCCACCGCCACGGGCGTCCCGCCCGCGCCGATCGCCGTGTTCACCGCGTCCACGGGGATGTCCCGGGCCAGGGCGGCCTCGGCGGCGTCGAGGCCCGCCAGCGTGGCCACGGTGGCGCCGGTGAGGAAGCCGGCGCCGCCCGAGTCGGTGACGGTGAGCACGCGCGCGGCGGGCCCGGAGAGCTCCGTGGCGACGGCGGCCTCCGTGGCCGCCTGGCGGCCCACGGTGGCGACGGCCGCGAAGCACATGGCGGCCACCACCAGCAGCACGAGCGTGGAGGGCACGGGCGAGGTGCGGGCGGCGGTGAGCGCCTCGCGCAGCAGGGTCCGCAGGGTCACGGGCGGGCCTCCGGGCTCACAGTCGCACCACCTCGTCCGCGCGGGCGACGACGGCCGGGTCGTGCGTGGCCACCACCACGGTGCGCCCCTCCCCCGCGGCCTCGGCCAGGGCGTCGAGCACGAGGGAGGCGTTGTCCGGGTCCAGGTTGCCCGTGGGCTCGTCGGCCAGCACGACCGCGGGGGTGTTCACGAGGGCGCGGCACACCGCCACGCGCTGCGCCTGCCCGCCGGAGATCTGTCCGGGCCGGTGCTCGGCCCGGTGCCCCAGGCCGAAGCGCTCCAACAGGGTCCGGGCCCGGCCTTCGAGCCCGCGGCGGGGCAGGCCGGCGTAGAGGCCGGGCTCCACCACGGAGTCGAGGATGGGCCGGGACGGGTCCAGCTCGGAGTCCTGGAACACGAACCCCACGGACGTGGCCCGCAGCCGCGCCCGGTCCCGGTCCGGGAGGGCGGAGGCGTCGACGTCGCCCAGGCGCACCACGCCCGCCGACGGCGTGAGCATGAGCCCCAGCACGTACAGCAGCGTGGACTTGCCACGCCCCGACGGTCCGGTCAGAGCCGTGACCGCGCCGGGGGCGAAGCGGTGGGTGAGGCCGTCGAACAGCTCCTCCGCGCCGCGGGTGTAGGCGAAGCGGAGGTCCGCCACCGACAGCTCCGGCGGCGTCGCGGCGGACGCGGGCGCCGTCGTCGTGCCGGTGGGGGCGGGCGCCGTGCTCACGGCGCGCCGTCCAGCACGCGCACGGTCTCCCCGGCGTCCACGCCGTCCACCACGGCCAGGCCGTCGGCGGAGCCGCGGACCGTGACGGCGCGCGCCTCCTCGAGGCCGTCCCGCACCACGGTGGCCACGACGCCGCCGCCGGGCTGGGAGCGCAGCGCGGACACGGGGACTACGGGCCCGGTGACGGGGGGCACCACGTTGACCCTCGAGAGCAGGGAGGTGGAGGCCTCGGCGGGCAGGGAGCCGCACGCGTCGGCGCAGACCACGCCGCCGTCCGGGGCGGTGAGGGGGATGCGGATCAACCCCTGGTCGTCCGCGGTGGACTCACCGGCCACGGCCTTCCACTCGTGTCCGCCGTGGGGCACGGTCACCGCGGTGCCGGGCGGGATCAGGGCCGCCTGGTCCTGGTTGACCTCGAGGACGAACGCGGGCTCGTCTCCGGGGCGGGCGACGATGGCCTCGCCGCCGGCGAGCGAGCTGCCGGCGGCCGTGGCCTTCGCATCCACGCTGAGCGCGGCCGGGAGGGCGTCCACCACCACGAGCTGGCCGAGCTCCACGGTGTCCGCGGACGGGTATCCCCGCTCGGTGAGCCAGTCGGTCCAGGCGTCGGCGGTGGCGTCGTCCCACGTGCCGGTGGCCGTGAGTTCGGCGCCGGTGGCGGCGAGCATGCGCTGGAACGCGGTGACGTCGCTGCCGACGACGTCCGGCCCGAGGGCCCGCCACTGGGGCAGCTCACCCTGGGCGGCGATGACCGGCTGCTGGGCGACGGCGTACAGCACGTCCCCGGCGGCCGCCTCGCCGGACTGCCCGGCTCGGGTGACGACGCCGGCCAACGCGTTCACGGCGGCGGGCGCCTGGTCGCGGGTCACGGAGACGCCGAGGGTTATGACACGGCCGAGCTCCTGTTCGGCGACGGTGATGAGCGCGTCCTCGGACGGGCGCTGCTCGGTGTGGGCCGGAGGGGTGAGGGTGACCCTGCCGGCCCAGAACGCGAGTGCGGCGACGACCAGAAGCGCGAGCACGGAGACGGCCCACCGGATGGGACGGCTCATCCGTCGAATCCGTAGAGGACGGCGTCGGAGGGCAGTTCGGGACAGGCGGCGACGACCTCGGCGTAGCGGGAGTCAGACAGGCCGATGAGGGAGTCCGTCACGGGCCACCACAAGTGCCGGTCCTGCGTGTGGAAGGCGGTCACGAAGGACTCCTTGGACGGCCGCGTGGAGGTGTCCACGGTGATGCCGTGGTCCTCGAGACACGGGATGGCGTACTGATCCCAGTAGTCATAGACCAGCCGCAACTGGGCCTCGGACCAGTCCTGCGAGATGCTGGGGTCGACGGGGAAGGTGAACGAACAGGTCCAGAAGGCCAGGTTCACGGCCTCCTGCTGCGACTCGGGAGGAGTGTCCCAGGAGAGTCCGCCCCGCACTTCGGAGTACGCGGCAGGGATCCCGCGCTCCGTCATGCACTGTGACACCCACCGCTCGTGCTCCTCCACCGAGGTGGCCCATCCTCGACGTGTGACGGGTGGGGGGTCGTCAAGACCGAGACCGTTCGCATGGCGCGCCCTGAGGTCCTGGTACCACCGCTCCCGTTCGGCCTCGTCGGTCACCCGCTGGTCGATCTTCTCGGTGGCGGTCCATATGGCGGGGTCCCACGTCCGTGCGGACGAGGCCGCCCCCGTCGACGGACGGTCGGCGCTGGAGGACACCTGGGCCCCGCACCCGGTGAGGGCCAGGGCGGCGGCCGCGATGAACGCGGCCGCCGAGCGAGCGGCGCGGTTCATCCCGTGACTCCGTAGAGGACGTCATTCGGGGGCAACTGCGGGCAGGTCTTCTCCACCCCGGCGAGCTGCTCCTCGGACACATGGCGATCCAGATGGTATTCCGGCCACCAACTGATCCTGTCGGGAGTGTTGAATGCCGCCGACCAGGCTTCCAGCGTGGGCCGCTCGGAGGTGTCCACGGTATAGCCGTGGGCCTTCATGCAGGGAATGTAGTACTGGTCCCAATAGGCGTAGACCACCTGCAGCTGCTCCGGGCTCCAGTCTTGTTGGATGCTCGGGTCCAGCGGATGCCGGGCATCGCACTCGTAGTTGGCCAAGGACCACGCACCCTGCTGCGCGGCGGGGATGTCCTGGTACTCGACTCCTCCGAGGGGCCCCACGGAGGTGTCCCACCCCTTCTCGTTCAGACATGTGCTCACGCGCGTATCCGCTTCCAGGGGTGAGGCGGCCCAGTCCCTTCGCTGCACGTGGGGAGGATCCGTGATGCCGAGTGTCCGGGCCCGCCGTTCGAGGGCCTCGTGATAGGCGGCTTCCTTCTCGGCCTCCGCTGTCAAGACCGGGCGGATCGCGACGGGCGGCGTCCACCGCGAAGGACTCCATTCTTCCGTCGCTGTCGCGCCGGTGGAATCAGCGACATCAGGTCCGACGGATCCGCCTTCAACTCCGCACGCGACGAGAACGAGAGAGATAGAGAGAAAAGAGATTCCGGTCACCAGGCCCCGGCCAGGGTTCGCGTGAGCTCCAGGTCCGCTCATGGCTCGACAGACTCAGGGACGGCTGTGGCGGTGGCTTCCAAGGGGGCTCTCCTGAGGGCGACGACCGATGGTGTGATAGGTCACAAGATACGCACTGGCTTGCACGGCTACAAGGTTCTTCTCAGCTGCCCGCGCTCCCGTCCGCCTGCTCCCCGCCCCGGAACTGGCTCATGTAGAGCCGGTGGTAGGCGCCCTTCGCCGCCAGCAGCCGCTCGTGCGAGCCCTGCTCCACGATGTCGCCGTGCTCCATCACGAGGATCACGTCCGCGTCCCGGATGGTGGAGAGCCGGTGCGCGATCACGAAGCTCGTCCGGTCCGAGCGCAACGCGGCCATCGCCTCCTGCACCAGCACCTCCGTGCGCGTGTCCACGGAGGAGGTGGCCTCGTCCAGGATCAGCAGCGACGGCTGGGCGAGGAACGCGCGGGCGATGGTGATGAGCTGCCGCTCGCCCGCGGAGATGTTCTCCGCGTCCTGCTCGATCACGGTGTCGTAGCCGTCCGGGAGGGTGTGCACGAAGCGGTCCACGTAGGTGGCCTTCGCCGCCTCGAGGACCTCCTCGTCCGTGGCGTCCAGCCGGCCGTAGCGGATGTTCTCCCGGATGGTGCCGCCGAACAGCACCGCGTCCTGCAGCACCATGCCGGTGGCCGCGCGCAGCTCCGCCCGCGGCACCGTGCTGATGTCCACCCCGTCCAGCAGGATCCGGCCGCCGTCCACCTCGTAGAACCGCATGACGAGGTTCACCAGGGTGGTCTTGCCGGCGCCCGTGGGGCCCACGATCGCGATGGTCTGCCCCGGCTCGGCCACCAGGTCGAGGTCCGTGATGAGCGGCTTCTCCGGGGTGTAGGAGAAGCGCACGTGCTCGAACTCCACGCGCCCTCGCACCGGCTGCGGGAGGTGGGCGACGTCGTCGGGCCCGGCGCCTCCCGTCTCCCGAACGAAGGCGTCGTCGGGAGCTCCCGTCTTCCGAACGACGGCGCCGTCCGGGGTCTCCTCTGGCTCGTCGAGCAGCTCGAAGATGCGCTCCGCCGAGGCCACGCCGGAGATCAGCATGTTGGCCATGCCCGCCACCTGGCCCAGCGGCTGGTTGAACTCCCGCGAGTACTGGATGAACGCGGTCACCGCGCCCAGGGTCATCTGCCCGTTCGCCACGCGCAGCCCGCCCACCACGGCGATCCCCACGTAGCCCAGCCAGTTCACCCACTGCATGATCGGCATGATCATCCCGGAGTAGAACTGCGCCTTGAACGAGGCCTCGTACATGGCCTCGTTGCGCTCGTCGAAGCGCTCCGCCATGTCCGCCTGCCGGCCGAACACCGTCACCAGCTCGTGGCCCGTGAAGGACTCCTCGATGTGCCCGTTGAGCCGGCCGGTCTCGCGCCACTGCGCCGTGAACAGCGCCTGCGACTTCTTGCCGATCACGCCCACCACCACGCCGGCCACCGGCAGCGCGATCAGCGCGATGAGCGCCAGCTGCCATGAGAGCCAGAACATCATGCCGATGATCCCGATGATCGTCAGCACCGAGTACACGAGCGTGGCGAACGCCTGCTGCATGGCCTGCTGCACGTTGTCCACGTCGTTGGTGGTGCGGGAGAGCAGGTCGCCGCGCTGGCGGGTGTCGAAGTAGCTCAGCGGCAGCCGGTTCAGCTTGGCCTCGATGTCCTCGCGCAGCCGGAACACGATCCGCATGACCAGGTCGTTCAACACGCGCCCCTGCAGCCACATGAACAGCTGCGCCACCACGTACATCCCCAGCACGATCAGGATCAGCCGCGCCAGCTCCGCGAAGTCGATTCCCGCGCCCGGGGTGAACGCCATGCCGGAGAGCATCTCCGCGGCCTGGGTCTCGCCCTGGGCGCGCAGCCCCTCGATCACCTGGTCCCGGCTCAGCCCGGCGGGCATCTCCCGGGAGACGAGCCCGCCGAAGATCACGTCCATCGCCCGGCCCAGCACGTGCGGCGCCCACACGTTGAGCACCACCGCGATCAGCACCATCACGGCGACGACGGCCAGCCCGGCGGGCTCGGGGCGGAACAGTCCCAGCAGGCGCTTGGCCGAGGGCCAGAACGCCTTCGCCTTGCGGCCGGGGCCCTCGCCCCACTCGTCCACGACGCCGGCCTCCTGCAGCTCGGCCAGCTCGGCGTCGGTCAGCTGATCGCTCATGCCAGCTCCTCCTCGCGGACCTGCGAGTCCACGATCTGACGGTAGGTCTCGTTCGACGCCAGCAGCTCGGCGTGGGTGCCGCGGCCGACCACGCGGCCCTCGTCCAGCACGATGATCTGGTCCGCCTCGGTGATGGTGGCCACGCGCTGGGCCACCACGATCCGCGTGGCGTCCCCGGCGCTCTCGTCCAGGGCCGCCCGCAGCCGCGCGTCCGTGGTCACGTCCAGCGCGGAGAACGAGTCGTCGAACAGCAGGATCCGGGGCCGCGCCACGAGGGCGCGCGCGATGGACAGGCGCTGCCGCTGCCCGCCGGAGACGTCCGTGCCGCCCTGCGCGAGGCGGGAGTCCAGGCCGGTGGCCGCACCCTCCCCCTCGCCGGTGGTCCGCTCCCGCACGAAGTCCGCGGCCTGCGCCGTCTCCAGCGCCGCCCAGATCTCCTCCTCCGTGGCGGCCGGGGCGCCGAAGCGCATGTTCTCCGCCACGGTCCCGGAGAACAGGTACGGCTTCTGCGGCACCAGCGCGACGGCGCGCGTCAGCTCCGCCCGGGACAGGTCGGTCACGGGCACCCCGTCGATGAGCACCTGCCCGCCGGTCGTGTCGTACAGCCGCGGGATGAGGTTGATGAGCGTGGACTTGCCGGAGCCGGTCGCGCCGATGATCGCCGTCGTCGTGCCGGGGGCCGCGGTGAAGCCGACCCCGTCCAGCACGGGCGCGTCCGCGCCGGGGTACGCGAAGCTCACGTCCCTCAGCTCGAGCTCGCCGCGGCGGTGCGCCGGCTCCACCGGGTGCACGGGATCGCCCAGTGTGGGGGCCGTCTCGATGACCTCCCAGATGCGGCCCGCGGAGACCACGGCGCGCGGGAGCATCATCATCATGAAGGTGCCCATCATCACGGCCGTGAGGATCTGCAGCAGGTACTGCATGAACGCGGTGAGCGCGCCGACCTCCACGAGCCCCGCGTCCACGCGCTGGCCGCCGAACCACAGCACGGCCGCGGTGGCCAGGTGCAGGATCATGGTGATGACCGGGCCCAGGAGCACGAAGAGCCGGCCGATCAGCACGGACGTGCGCGTCAGCGCGGCGTTGGCGTCCGAGAACCGCGCCGTCTCGTGCCGCTCGCGCACGAACGCCCTGACCACCCGGATGCCCATGACCTGCTCGCGCATGACCCCGTTGACGTCGTCGATGTTCTCCTGCATACGCTCGAACAGGGGAATGAGGCGGACCCCGATCCAGATCACGATGGCCAGCAGCACCGGCACGGACACCCACACGAGCCAGGACAGGCCCGGGTCCTCGCGGACTGCCATCAGGATGCCGCCGATCGCCATGATCGGCACCGCCACCATGAAGTTCAGGGCCATGAGGGTGAGCATCTGGACCTGGTTGACGTCGTTGGTGCCACGCGTGATCAGCGTGGGCGCGCCGAACCGGCCCAGCTCCTCCGCAGAGAATCCGTCCACGCGCGTGTAGACGGCGCGGCGCAGGTCGCGGCCGATGCCCATCGCCGTCCTCGCCCCGAACCACACCGCCGCGACGGCCGCGACCACCTGGACGAACGCCACCCCGAGCATGACCAGGCCGATGTCCCAGATGCGGGGCGTGTCCCCCACCGCCACGCCCTCGTCGATGATGCGGGCGTTGAGGCTGGGCAGGTAGAGCGTCGCCAGCGTGCTGACCAGCTGCAGCACGACGACGGCCGCGATGGCGCCCAGGTACGGGCGGCCATGGCGGCAGAGCAGGGTCCAGAGCATGCGGGGTCCTTTCAGCTGACCAGGGGTGAACCCGGCACTCGCAGGGGCCGGATCGACGAGCTGGATGACTTCGACAGCGCCGCCCTGAGCCCCCTCCACGGTCGCTCAGTCGCGGCCGCGCCAGGAATCCCAGGGTTCCGCACAGGTCGCCCTGCACCTGCGAGAACACGCTGACGCACCCGATCCGTCCTTCATCCTAAACACTTGACACACGACCGCGAGGCCATAGAGTGGAGCCATACAGTCGTATGACCGAAGGGGGTGCGCGATGAATCTCGACCAGGTGGAAGCCTTCATGGCGGCCGATCCCGTGTACTTCGACCACCCTCACCACGCAGGGCCGGATCATGAGGTGGTTCAGTTCCGACTGCCAGACGGCTGGTCGCGCCGGGAGCGCGGGATGTGGACGGAGTTCCACCCGCCGGGCCCCGGGCCCGCGCTGTCTCAGGGATGGAAGATCCACATCGCCGCGACTGCCGACCGTTTCCATGACGTGGTGCGCACCACAGCCACGGTCTGCCTCGCGGAGGGCGTCCCGTTCAAGACCCTGGCGAACACCCGCGTCGCCATGGCCATGAACAGCAAGTACGCTCCGCGGACGGCCAGCGGAAAGGCCATCACCGTCTATCCGGAATCGGAGGCGGAGGCCTCGCACCTGGCCGCTCGACTGGACACCGTCCTCGACGGTGATCGCGACTGCCCCCGGATCCTCACCGACGTACCGTACCGGGCCGGCCCGGTCCATCTGCGCTACGGCGCCTTCCGCCCCCGCCTCTGCGTCGACACCCACGGGGATGAGCGTCCGGCGATCGTGCATCCGGACGGGACGCTGACACCCGACGAGCGCACTCTCCTGAAGCCGAAGCCGGAGTGGGTGGAGCTCCCCGACTTCCTCCACGACGAACCGCCGACGGTCGGTCCGGGGTCGCCCCTGGCTGCCTACCAGGACATCCGAGCCCTGCACTTCTCGAATGGTGGCGGCGTCTACCGTGCCCGCCACGCGGCATCCGGGGTCGAGGTGATCCTCAAAGAGGCTCGGCCATTCTGCGGCCACGACGGCGAGGCAGACGCCACACAGCGCGTTCACCAGGAGAGCGTCGCCCTGGGCGCCCTGGACGGGGTCCCCGGCGTGCCCCGCTTCATCGAGGAGTTCGAGGCGGGCGGCCACCTCTTCTCCGTCCGCGAGTACGTTCCCGGGATCGGGTTGACCCTCTGGTCCTCGTCCCGCCATCCGCGGATCACCGGAGCAGACACACCGGCGCAGCGGGACGAGTTCCGCCAGGCCGCCGCCGGGGTGATGCGGGACGTCCGCGCTGTGCTCCGGGACGTGCATCGACGCGGGTACGTCTACCGCGACCTCCACCCGCACAACGTGATCATCGGGGACGACGGGGCGGTGTCCCTGATCGACTTCGAGATGGCCGTCGCAGACCCGGACGCCCCGCACGCACGGATCGGTCACCCACCGTTCATGGCGCCGCCCGGCACCACCGGCGTCGCCCTGGACGAATTCTCGGCCGACGCCCTCCACACGTGGCTCCTTGTTCCCTATGTGGGGGTGGACCGGTGGGGCGCGCCTGCGGCCGACGCCGTCCTCGAGCGGGCTCGGACATGGTATGACCTCTCAACCGATGATGACGAGGCCGTGTCCCGGTGGCACGCGCTCGCCTGCCGGCGACCTGCTCTCGCCGGGCTGGCGCCGCAGGGACCGCGCCCCTCCCTCGTGCGGGGAGGGCGCACCGACGCATCGGCGGTCGCGGCGCTGCGAGTCAGCCTGACGTCCGCAGAGGACGCGGCAGCGACGCCTCGACGGGCGGATCGCCTGTTCCCCGGACACCCGTCGCCGTCGAGCGTGTCGGCACTGAGCCTGGCCTCGGGGGCGGCCGGCGTCCTGCATGCGCGGCTGTGCTCGCGGCAGGCGCCTGCCCCGGAGTGGGTCGACTGGCTCGAGCGCTCTGCCCTGCGCCAGGATCCCGCACCGGCGGGGCTCTGGAACGGCATGGACGGGGTCGCCCTCGTCCTGGCGCGCGCCGGCCGGATCGACACCGCGCGCACGCTGCTCGGCCGCACCGCGGACCTGCGGCCCGACCACCGCTCCCTCGACTTCGCGAACGGCCTCGCAGGCATCAGCCTCGTCCTGCGTGAGGTCGGGCTGCACTCCTCGGACGAGGCCCTGGTGGCCGAAGGGCGCCGCATGGCGGAGCTCGTCGCGGCCGTGGGCGCGGACCCCGCGCATCCCGTCCAGACCCCCGGGCTCCTCCACGGGCGCGCCGGCATGGCGCTCATGGCCCTCCACTGGAGCCAGGCGCCCCACGATGGCTTCGCCCATGCGGCCCGTGATCTCCTGTCCCTCGACGTCGACGGCTGCGTGGACCTGGGGCCGCGCGGGCTCTTCCCCCGTGAAGGACGGATCTTCTACCCGTACCTCGGCAATGGTTCGGCCGGCCTTGCGGTGGTCGCACATCTGCTGGCGGGACACGCGCCGAACCTCGCCCTGCCGACGCGGACGACCGACGGACTCGCGCGGGCCATCACCCCGGCCATGGTCCTGGAACCCGGTCTCATCCGGGGGAGGGCCGGGCTGCTGGCCGCCGCGCACACGCTCGGGCTCGACGAGGGGACCATGACCCACCTGGGAGAGCTGCCCGTGCACCTCGTGGACGTTCCGTCAGGACGCGGGATCCCGAGCATCGGCGGGCTCCGGCTGGCTCACGACCTCGCCACCGGCACGGCAGGCCTCGGCCTCGCGCTGGCGGCGCTGGCGGACGCACCCGTCGAGGTCGTCCCGTTCCTCATGCTGGCGCGGAGAGGCGGAATCCACGGCGAGACATCGGCGAGCCGGCCAGAGCCCTCCGCGGCGTCCGCCGACCCGGTCCCCCCGACCACCACCACACATGAAAGGAGGCGACCATGACCCAGATCCTCGACCTGCAGACCCAGATCACCGACCAGAGCGACCTGAGCACCCTCGGCGGCTCGTCGCTCAGCTGGTCCAACTGCGGCTAATCCGCCGATGAGACCGCCTCTCCCCCGGCCGACCGGTCCGGAGAGGCCACCAGGCCCCGGGTCGCCCGCCGACCCGGCCCCCCCGACCACCACCACACGTGAAAGGAGGCGGCCATGACCCAGATCCTCGACCTGCAGACCCAGATCACCGACCAGAGCGACCTGAGCACCCTCGGCGGCTCGTCGCTCAGCTGGTCCAACTGCTGACCGGCCGGTGACGCCGGCGCCTGCGGCTCCCGCGTCCGCCCCGCATGAGTGCGGAGCATCCGACGGTCCACATCGCCCACCACGACAGGTGAAAGGAGGCGACCATGACCCAGATCCTCGACCTGCAGACCCAGATCACCGATCAGAGCGACCTGAGCACCCTCGGCGGCTCGTCGCTCAGCTGGTCCAACTGCTGACCCACGCAGGTGTCGGGGAGGGCATCCGATGCCCTCCCCGGCGCCCTGACCAGGAGACCACCCGTGTCCAAGCCCTACATCCCCAAGCTCGTCCTCGCCGACCTCACCGACGCCGATGCCGAGATCCTCGCTGGATGGCTGCGCCGCCAGTCGTCGACCGCCATCCTCCTGTCCGGCGGGCGTGAACGGGTGACGGCGGAACGACTGCTGCGGAGCCAGGACGGGTCTGGTGACTCATTCCTCATGGTCAAGACCGTGGATCAACGGCGTCCGGTCGGCTTCGTCACCTATCAGGGCCGCGGGGCGCGTGTCTTCGAAGCAGGCGTGGGGATCGGCGAGTCCTCCGAGTGGGGTTCCGGCTACGGGGGTGAGGCCATCGCGCTGCTCTTCGACCTCCTCTTCCACCGCATGGGCGCCCATCGGGTCCAGGTCTCCGTCGCCGGGTACAACTGGCACAGCCTGGCGATGATCAAGCGCAGCGGCCTCGAGATCGACGGCGTCCTCCGGGAGAACGTCTTCCTGGACGGGGAGTGGCATGACACCGTGATCGCCTCGATGCTCGACCGGGAGTACTACGCGTCTCCCATCTACAGCCCGGAGATCGACGTGATCCCGGCGGAGATGAAGGCCAAGGCCCGTGCCCTGGTGGAGCAGATCAGGCCGAGGCCTCGTCGCACGTGAGGCGAGGGGGCTCATCCCCCTCGCGCCGCATCACGTGCCCAGTCCAACATCGCGTGCAACCCGGTCTCGAAGGCGATCCGCTGGTCTTCGAGCCCCGTGGCGTCGTCGGTCATGGCCAGCGCGGCCCCGTCGACGAGTTGGATGATGGCCCACGCCAAGGACTCCTGCAGGCTGGGGGACAGCCGCCCGTCCAGCCATTCCCCCAGTTGTGAGCTGATCGTGCGCATCATGCTCCGCCGCGCCATCCGGCGAGCCACCCCGATGCGTCCGGTGGGATCCGGAACCGAGCTGAGCTCCATGTACACGTGTGATTCAGCACGCCGCTCCGCGTCCAGTGGCAGGAGCTGCGTCAGCGCCGCCACCCAGTCCCCGGCGTCGCGGCGGGCGAACTCCGCGTCGAGCACGCGGCCGGCCACACGACGCGACACCTCGGCGAAGGCGTCCAGCAACAGGTCCGCTCGCGCCGGGTAGTGGTGCTGCACCGCCCCGATGGAGACGCCCAGCCGCCGAGCGATCACCCGGGTGCTCGCCGAACGCACGTCGAGTTCACCCGCCGCGACGATCAACTCGTCGACGATCCGATCTCTGGTCAGGGGGTCACGCATGACCCCATCATCCCCGGTCGTGACGGGGCAGGTCCATCCGCGTCTCACGACGCCGGCGCGCCGCCCCGGTCCCGTCCGCCCCGGTCCCCTCCGGGCGGGTCCGTCCAGGACGCCCGCCCGGAGGGTATGTCACGGGCCTGCGGGCGGGTCCGTCGCAGCGGGGGGCCGGTCTTCCAAGGACACCGGCACCGCGAGGATCAACGAGCCGCGTGACCGGACGTGGTCGACAGCCTCCGCCACGACCTGGTCGACCGGCTCCTCCGCGCCGGCCATCCGCACCTCGACTCCCCCCGCATTCGGAGGGCACGACATCCTGTCGTCGTCCGACGCGAAGAGACCCGGCCATCGGGGCTCGCCGGCGAACTGGAGCCAGCCGTACCCGCCGTTGTCGAGCACGATCCACAACACCCGTGCGTCCGGGTCCGCGAACGCCCGGGTGTCGCGCACCACGCCGGCGAGGGCCCCGTCCCCCACGACGGACACCACGAAGCGGTCCGGATGGGCCCTCGACGCACCGAGGGCTGCGACCGCCCCGAACCCCAGGGTCGTCTGCTCGGACGGGCACAGGTCCAGCGCGCCGCAGGGAAGCGTGAAGACCGGGAAGTGGTAGGTCCAGATGTCGGCCAGACCGTTCTCATGCACCACGACACTGTTCTCGGGCAACCGGGCCGCGAGGGCCCGCAGGAGGCCGGGGATGCCCACGCCGCCGTCCGGCCCCCGGGACGAGTCCGAGACCTCAGCCGCCCATCGCTCCCCTTCGGCGCGGGCCTCGACGATCCGACGGCGGCGGCCCGCCGCGCCCGCCGGGCCACCGGCGGGCACGATCGACGGATCGTCCAGCCAAGCCTCGAGAGACCGTCGCGCGGACGCCACGACGCCCACGCCGGGTCGGTGCGTCGCGAGGTGAGCCGGCTCAGTGGTCACCTGCACCACCGCGAGCCCCTCCGGCCATCCCATCGTGACCGTCTCCTCGAGCCTGCTGCCCAGCGCGATGACGAGGTCCGCCTCCGCGATGACCGCTCGGGCCTGCCCGCGTGCGTAGAGACCCCCCAGGCCCAGGAAGCAGGGGTGCCGCTCGTCCACGGCGCCGCGCCCGCTGGCCGAGCAGAAGACGGGCACGTCCCACCGTTCCGCCAGCGACTGGGCCAGACGCCCCTCGGACGGGGCGCAGCCACCGCCGACCAGGAGCACGGGGCGTACGGCGTCCCGTATGAGTCCGGCCGCCGCATGCTCGCCCGGTCCCGGCGCCACAGACATCACCGTCGACCGGCGACGTCGGCCCCGGCCGAGCCCGTCGGCCAACTCGACGAACACGGGTCCGGGGGCGGCGTCCGTCGCGACGGCCAATGACCGGACGAGCTCCGGAACCGTGGAGTCCGCGTGCGTCACACGCACGGCGCGCTTCGTGACCGGCGCGAAGAGCTCGACCAGAGGCGCGTCCTGGAAGGCCGCGCGCCCCTCCGACCCCGCCGGCACACCGCCGGAGATCACGAGCACCGGCGCGCCGGCGCTGTGCGCCTCCATCGTCCAGGGAACCGCCGCCGCCGCCCCAGGACCCCGTCCGACCACGCACACGGCGGCCCGTCCGGTGCTGAGCGCCGCCCCGGCGGCCATCCCGACGGCCACCCGCTGGTCACGCACCCACCGGGGCGTGATGGGTGAGTCCGCGAAGGCGGACACCGCCTCGAGATCGTCCCCCGGGAGGCCGACCACCTGGTCGATGCCCTCACTGACCAGGAGATCGACCACGTCGTCCCAGCACGAGCCCTGTCCATCCGGTGCCGACGCCATGAGCTCACTCATGGCGCAGTGCGTCGATCGGGTTCAGCTTTGCAGCCCGGTAGGCGGGGAGGAGCGCCGCGAGGAAGGCCAGGGCCAGGATGACGCCGACCTCGATCACGATGGCCACAGGGTCGAACGCGACCAGCTGCAGGCCGGGCAGGTCGATGTCGAGCGCCTCGGCGATCGGCCCGCGGATCGCCGTGCCCACGACGACGGCGGCCGCGACCGCCGTCAGGGCCCCCAGGAGGCCGATCCAGACCGCTTCCATGCTGAACAGGCTGAAGATGGTCGACCGCTTCATGCCGAGCGCCCGCAGCAGGCCGATCTCACGGGTCCTCTCCTGTACGGACATCAACAGGGAGTTGACGATGCCGAACGCGGCGGCGACCAGCGCGAGGACCGCGAAGATGTTGAGGATGAGGACGACCCCGTCGACGGCACTCTGAAACGAGCCGAGCTGGTCGCTCAACGAGGACACGGAGTAGCCGGCGCCCTCGATGGCCTCCCGGGCGACCTCCGGGTCGGGCGCGTGCACCACGAATCCGGGATAGACGTCGGACAGCTCCGGCGGGAGCTCGGCCGTCTGCGCCTCATGCATCGCGGAGGAGAGCGCGAGATTGCCCCGCGGCCCGGCGTCGAGCAGGCCTGCCCGCGTGACACCCACCACCTCTGCTTCCACGGTGGCCATCTCATGGGCCGCATCCCGCAACCCGAAGACGAGGGTGGAGCCCAGCGCGTCCTCGTCCGACGCGAAGCCCAGGTCGTCGACGTAGGACTCGGGGAGCAGCACTTCGCTGCGTGACGCGTCGTCGGCCACCTGCCGCCCCACGGCGAGGTCGAACTGCACGCCGGGGAGGGAGTCGCCCATCGTCGTCCTGAACCGGTCCTCACCCGGACGCTGGACGTACTCGACGTTCAGCACCGGCGCCGCCGTCACGGACTCGACACCGTCCAGGCCCTTCAGCCGTTCCTCGTCCTCCGCGCCGACCGTGACGAAGCCGTCCGACTGGTTCTCCGCATACGTCTCGAGATCCCCGTCCGAGGTCCCTTGGTCCGCCGAGACGAAGAGCGAATTCTCGCCGCCCATCATCTCCAGCTGGTCCCCGATGTATGACCTCACACCCGTTCCGATGCCCATCGTGAGCGCCAGCGTGAACGCGCCCACGAATACGGCGATCACACTGAACAGCGTCCGCAGTCGGCGTCGGCCCAGGCTCCTCAGGGAATCCCCCAGCACCTCCCATGGTTTCATGCCATCCCTCCTTCTCGCGTCGTCCCGGCCTCATCCCCGAGCCGGCCGTCCGTCATGCGCAACCGCCTCCCGCATCGGTCCGCCAGGTCACCGTCGTGGGTCACGACGACGAGCGTGATCCCCTCGCCCTCGTTCAGGCCGAACAGCAGATCCGTGATCAGGGCACCGCTCTCCGAGTCGAGGTTGCCGGTCGGCTCGTCCGCGAAGATGACCGCCGGAGACATCGCGAGGGCGCGCGCGACCGCGACCCGCTGCTTCTGCCCGCCGGAGATGTCCGTGGCCTTGTTGTCCGCCTTGTCCGCCAGGCCGACCTGCTCCAGCAGCTCCCGTCCGCGGGCGTTCCGTTCCTTCGCCCCGATGCCGGCGATCTTCATGGGCGTCACGACGTTCTGCAGCACCGTCTGCGTCGGGCTGAGGAAGAACTGCTGGAAGATGAAACCGAAGCGTCGGTTGCGGAGGATGTCCAGTTCCGCCACGCTCATTCCGCCGGTACGCTGCCCGTCGACGAGGACCTCGCCCTCGTCCGGATCGTCGAGCAGTCCGATCAGGTGCATCAGGGTCGACTTCCCCGAGCCGCTCTTCCCGACGATCGCCACGGACTCCCCTGCGTCGATCGACATCGACACCCGGTCCAGCGCCTGGAATGCGGCAGACCCGCTCCCATACACCTTGCTGATCGACCGCGCCTCGAGGACGGGGGTCGCGCCCTCGCCGGGGGTCTTCGTTCTGATCGACGTCATCAATTCACACCTCACGTTTCGGGTCTGCAGTTCGACGGGCCCGCGGCCGTGATCCGCGCGGGCCGTGGGCCATGCCTCAGCGGTGGCGGGCTCGGCGGTTCATGGAAGCGGACGACGTGAGTCCCGGCGCGGGCGCCGCCGACCGTCCCGACCGCTGGGTCGCCCTGGAGGCGTCGCCGCCCCGCGGCCCCCGGCGCGTCATCCGCCATCGCGCCAATGCTCCTTGACGGTCTTCGACACTCCGCACGGCCCCGTCCACTGCCGGCCCCCGTAGCGCACATACCCCGCCTCCGGACCGGATCCGCCGAACGGCTCGTACGAGGTGGAGACGCCGAACAGACTGCGCTCGACCCCGACCATGTAGTCCTTCGCCAGGGGCCGCAGCCTGTCCTCAGACACGCCCCAGGCCGTCAGGCCCAGCGCATTGCGGAGGTAGAGGTCGGAGCCCAGCAGCTCGAACACGTCGTCGTCGTCCTCGAAGCGGACGAGCGTGAAGACCGGGCCGAAGCACTCCGTGGGTTCCGGCCGCTCGTCCAGGTCGAAGGTGAGGACCGTGGGGGTGATGGTCAGCCGCGCCGCGTCCAACACACCCCCGGACACGATGTGCCGCCTGTGCGTGAGCAGGTACGTCTGGGTCTCCTCCAGGCTTCGGGGCCGCTGCGCGGGCAGGACGGTGGAGGCCGGCCACTCCGGGTGGCCCTCCGCCAGCCTGCCCACGTGATGCTCGAGCCGGAGGCGGAACTCATCCCACACGGACGCGTGGACGAAGGAGATGTTCGGGGCCAGGCAGTCCTGGCCGCCCGCGTACATGCGATCCACCGCCGTGGCCAACGCCGCGGTCTCGACGTCGGCCCCCGCCGCCACCAGGCACGGGTTGAACCCACGCCCGAAGAAGATGACCAGGTGGCGTTTCGTCAGACGGCTCTGGATGCTCTGGAGGTTGGTCCGGCGTCCGCAGAAGACGAAGACGCCCGGTGTGCGTGCCGCCTCGTGCACGAAGGCGGCCTGGTCTCCGAGCCATGGGGTGACCCGGTTCCGCACCAGGTCATCCAGGAGCGCGAGGACCTCGGAGATCATCCGTTCCGTGCCACGGGCGGGCCGGACGACCACGCGCCGCGACCAGAGAGACGGGACGAGGGCGTAGAGAGCCAGGGATTCGAGGCACGCGTTGGCGGGCATGCAGACGTAGACCGGCGGGTCGAGATCCGGCTGATGGAGCTCCATCTCCGCGGGGGCGTGCCTCAGCACCGCGAGCATCGCGGCCAGGTCGTCCCGGGCCACGGCCGTCCCGGTCGTCTCGGCCACGACTCGGATGACGGCGTCCGCATGCTCCTCGATGCGCGACGCCATGCGCAGCGCCGGGTGCGCACCGCCGCCGCCATGCCTCGACTGGTGGAGTGCCGACACCATCCGACGCAGGGCGCCCTGATCGACCTTCTGGTCGAGGCGCATGGGCAGCGATCGCAGTACCTCGATGTGATTGGGCATCTCATGCTCGTGCAGGACCCCGGCGATGCGTTGCCGCCACCAGGAGGCCGGCCGCTTGAGCTCGTCGTGGACGACCAGCCAGAACGCTCCGTTCGCGTCGCCCTCCACGGCGACGACCTCACCGCACACGCCCGCCTCGTCCAGACGCCTGGCCAGGGAGGCGGGCGAGATCGTGTATCCATTGCGATTGATCGCTCCAGCCCGCCCGACGACGCGGATCCGCCCGGCCTCATCCTGCTCGGCCAGATCGCCCGTGGGCAGCCAGGATCTCCCGTCGTCCGCCCGGATCACGACCTGTGGGAGGACCTCGAGCAGGCCTCGCGATCCGGGCGAGAGCACGTCACCGGTGTTCACGTCCACCACCCGAAGCCGGTGGCAGGAGAGCGCCGTCAGCCACACCGAGTCGTCGCCGGCGCGGGACACGGCCACGTTCCCGAACTCGGTGGAGCCGTAACCGTCGGACAGCGGAGTGCCGACCGTCTCCGCGAACCGCTGTCGGAGGCCCCGGTGCAGCGGACCTCCGCCCACACCCCACACCCGGACGTGCTCCACATGGTCGCGGGCGCTCGGCGAGCCGGCCACATGGTCACAGAGCGCAGCGTAGAGGCGGGGCACGGCGTCCACGGCCGTGACACCGTGACGCTGGATCGTGCGGGTGATCTCGCTGACACGGCGCCGATCGCAGAGGGCCAGGGAGGAGCCCTGCACCAGGCTGATCAACAGGACGCTCGCACCGTACTGGTGCCCCAGCGGCAGCAGAGGCAACATGACGTCGGCGCCGGAGTAGCCCAAGGACTCGGCCGTGGCGATGGAGTTCGCTCGCAGGAAGGGGCCGCTCTTCCAGACGACCGCGGGCGCCCCGGAGGTCCCGGTCGTGCGCATCCCCAACGCGTCCATGCGCTCGAACCACTGGCCCTGGAAGGACGGGCCGGCTGCTGCCTGCCCCACTGACGTGCCGGGTCCGGTGCGGGGTTCCGCGCGCTGGAGCAGTTCGTCGATCGTCGGCCTCAGGTCCACGACCTGCGCGAGGGTGAAGAGGTTGAATCCGCCACCTTCCGCCACGACGGTGAGGCGGGCCGGATCCGTGGCGCCCTGCCATTCCTCGGCCTGAGTCAGCAGAATTCGGGCATCGCACTCGATCAATGCCCAGAAGGCCAGCACGGAAGGAGCGCCGTCAGACATGATGAGCTCGACCTCGACGCCTCGGACGACCCCCTCCGCGCGCAGCCGGCCGGCCACCGCGCTGACACCCCTCGTCACGTCCTCGGGTGCGAGGCTGTACCCGCGCCAGTACACCCATCCGTGAGTCCCACTCGAATCCCTGGCATCGTCCACGCCGAACAGTGCGTCGGCCGTCGAGCCGCTCCCCGACGTGACCGCCCCCGATTCTTCGCGACTCAACTCCGAAGTCGTCACGATGGCCCCCCTAGGCATCGCCGAGAAATTCCCGTCCATTACATCTGACTTGGAAGCCACGGTATCAGGCTCCTCACGCCAGGCCAACAGACTGCGGTGTACGGACGAGTGGGGAGCGCGTCGCCCTGCCGACCCCTCCCCCGGCATGTCCGTGGGCGTCGGACGGAGGCCGGTCCGGCGGACGACGGCGGCACGCGGCTTCCGGTGCCCGCCCGGGCTCACCCCTCCCGCTCGAGCCGGTCCGCGTTCGCGTGGATCGCGTCCCGCAGGTAGGCGGCGAGGCCCGGGGCGACGTCGTCGTAGGTCTTCGCGAACCGCGGGTCGGCCACGTACATGTCCCCCAGGTCCCGGTGCATGGCCGGGCTCGCCTCGAAGAACCAGCGGCCCAGGTGGGCGCGGGCCGCCTCGGCGGCGTCCATCGCGGCCGGCGACGACGGCGGCTCGCCCGCCCGCATCGCCGCGGCGATCGCGGCGTTCGCCTCGTCCTGGCCGGCCTTGATGCGCTCCCAGTCCGCCTTGGTGTAGGCCTTGGTGCGTCGGCCGGACTCGGCCCACGCGTCCGTGACGCCCCAGCGCTGCTCGGCCTCGGCCTGGTGGTCGTCGAACTCCTCGGCGTACTCGTCGCCGAACAGCTCGCGCAGCTCGGCGTCCGTCAGGTCCAGGTCCGGCCGGGTGCCGGGGCGGCGGGTGGTCTCGTCGTTCTCCATGGTGTCCTCTCCGTCCTTCGTGTGGTCCGCGAGCGCGGCGTCCAGCGCGCGCCCGAGGCGGGTCAGCTCCGCGATGCGGGCCGTCACCAGCTCGCGCTGACGGATCAGCGCGCCCCGGCGGTCCCCGCTCGGCGCGGGGATGTCCTCCAGCCCGAAGCCGAGGCGCCGGTAGGCGACGACCTCCTGCAGCCGGGCGACGTCGTCGGGCGTGTACAGCCGGTAGCCGGCCGCCGAGCGGGCGGCGGGGCTGACCAGCCCGACCGCGTCATAGTGGTGCAGGGTCCGCACCGTCACGCCCGTCAGGGCGGCGACCTCGCCGACCGTCATCTCCTTCTCCATGACACCAGTGGACCCCCTCACGCCGCGTCAGGGTCAAGCCGGGCCCGCGCGTCGCCGTCGGACGCCCCCGGCGCCCGCCGCCGGCCTGCCATCATGACCCCATGACCGAGCACCGCCGCCACGAGGTGACCCTGCGCTTCCTCGCCGCCCCCACGGACCAGGGGCATTCCGGGACCGTCGACGCCGGCCGCGTCCTCGAGTGGGTGGACAAGGCGGCGTTCGCCGCGGCCACCGCGTGGTCGGGCACGTACTGCGTGACCGCGTACGTGGGCAACATCCACTTCCGGCAGCCGGTGCTCGTGGGGCAGATGGTGGAGGTGACCGGCACCGTGCTCTACACGGGCCGCACGTCCATGCACATCAACACGGTGGTGCGCTCGGGCGACCCGCAGACCGGCGAGCTGACCGAGGCCGCCCGCTGCCTCGTGATCTTCGTGGCGGTGAAGGACGGGAGGTCCACGCCGGTGCCGGAGTTCGTGCCGCGCAGCCTCGAGCAGGAGCTGGCCCGCGAGTACGCGGTCTCCCGGATCGCGGTGCGCGAGGAGATCGAGGCCGCGATGCAGGGCCAGGTCTACACCGCGGCCGGCACCGCCGAGCCCACGGTGCTGCGGTTCCTCGCCGCCCCCACGGACGTGAACTGGGGCGGGAAGGTGCACGGCGGGATCGTGATGGAGTGGATCGACACCGCCGCCTACCTGTGCGCCACCCGCTGGGCCGGCCGGGACACCGTGGCCGTGTTCTCCGGCGGCGTGCGCTTCTACCGGCCGCTGCACATCGGTGACCTCGTGGAGGTCGAGGCGCGGCTGATCTACACGGGCGAGAAGGGCATGCACGTGGCCGTGCACGTGCGCTCCGGGGACCCCAAGGGCGGCGAGCTCGCGCTCACCACCTACTGCCTGACCGTGATGGTGGCCCGGGACGACGACGGCGACGCGGTCCCGGTGCCCGCCTGGGAGCCCGTCTCCCAGGAGGACCGGGCCCTGTGGCAGCACGCACGCGACCTGCTGGAGATCCGCGGGCGCGCCCCCGGCAACCGGCTGCCGAACCACCTGCTGGCGCGGTCGGGCGAGCGGTGAGCGCGCGGCAGGGGGCGGGCGTGGTGCGCATCGCCCTGCAGGACGGCGTCGCCGAGGTGAGCGTGGCAGCGGGCGGAGGCGACGCGCCGCCCGCCCTCACGCTCACCGAGCGCGGCAACACTTTCGGCCTGGCGCTGCGCACGCGCCGGACCGCGGCGGGCCTCGAGGTGGAGGTCCTGCGGACCGCGCTCTTCGGCGACGAGGCCTCCGCCGGGCTGGCCCTCCTCCCCGACGACGGCGGCCCGGTCCGGTGGCCGCGCGCGGCCGAGCGCTCGGACGCCGGACGGATCCTGGCCGGCATCGCGGAGGCGCTCGCGGCGCCGACCCTGCCGACCGCCGTGCTCGCCCCCGCCGTCCCCGCCCCGCGCGCCCGCGTGACGCGGACGGCGGAGTGGGCCGACGTCGTCGCCCCGGACGGCCGCCCCGGCGGCCTCCCGGAGGGCGCCGAGCCGGCGGAGGTGCAGCGCGCGCTCGGCGGAGCGTGGTCCGTGACCCTCGACGACGCCCCCCACCTGGGCCTGGAGGTGCGGCTGTGGCAGCAGCACCGCGGGACGGAGGGGACCGACGGCGACGTCGTGCGGCTGACCGCCACGTGGCACGGGCCCGCCGTGGAGGACCCGTGGCACACGGAGCTGCACGTGGCCCACCGCGCGGGCGAGGGGGTCACGGAGTTCGTGGTGGTGGACGGGAGCACCGAGCAGGAGTGGACGCTCGCCGACGTCGTCCACATCCCGGGCCTGCCCCTCGCCTGGCGGGTCCACCCGGCGCCGTGGCCGGACGAGGCCACGCGGACCGGCGAGGCGCTCCACGCCCTGATCCTGGCCCTGGCGGAGACCCTGGAGGGCTGAGGGCGCCCCCGAAGCGCCCGGCTCGCGCCCGCCCGCCCCGCCTCAGAGCAGGGGACGCAGCGGGACCAGCAGTGCCTCGACCACGCGGGCGAGGCCGTGACGGTCCTCCCAGCGCGGGGTGTCGATCCGGACGGCCTGCTGGGCGTCGAGGGCGAAGATCTCCTCCATCCGGGCGGCGAAGTCGCGGTCCACGACCACCACGTTGGACTCGTAGTTGTAGCCCAGGGAGAGGCGGTCGATGTTGGCCGAGCCCACGGTCGACCAGACGCCGTCCACGGTGGCGGTCTTCGCGTGGATCATGCTGGCCTTGTACAGCAGGATCGTGATGCCGGCCTCGAGCATCTGCCCGAAGAAGCCGCGCGAGGCCCAGTCCGCCACGATGTGGTTGGAGTCCTCCGGCACCATCACCTGCACGTCCACCCCGCGTCGGGCCGCGTGCAGCAGCGCCTCGAGGACCTGCTGGTCCGGGACGAAGTACGGCGTGTTGATGAGGATGCGGTGCTGCGCCCGCTGGATGGCGTCGAGGTAGCTCAGCCGGATCGGGTAGACCAGCAGCGGCGGCTGGTTCGCGGCCACGGTGACGCGCGGGTCCCACGTGTCCGGGGGGCGCCAGGACATCTGCTCGCCCGCGCGGTGGTGGGCGTTCCACTTGATGGAGATCGACTGGTCCAACGCCCACACCGCCGGGCCGCGCTCACGCACGTGGGTGTCCCGCCACAGGCGGGCGTAGTCGTCGCCGATGTTGAAGCCGCCGGCGAAGCCGACCTCCTCGTCCACCACCATGATCTTCGAGTGGTTGAACCCGCTGTGCCGGACCACGCCTCGCCAGATCGGGCGGGCGAAGGCCGGCAGCCGGAACACGTGGATGCGCGGGTCCAGCTGACGGTAGAAGCGGGGCGGGACCACGAGGTTCCCGAACCCGTCGTAGGAGACGTAGATCTCCACGCCGCGCGCGGCCGCCCGGTTGAAGGCGTCCATGAACCGCTGGCCCGTGGGGTCGGCCTTCCAGATGAAGGTCTCGAACTTGATGATCCGCTGCGCTCCGTCGATCGCGGCGATCATCTCCTCGTAGAGGTCCTCGCCCGAGGTGAAGATGCGCAGCTCGGAGCCCTTCACGTGGGCGTCGAACACGCCGGGGTTCTGCGCCGGCCGGCGCACTCGGCCCCTGCGCTTGACCATGTCCACCCCGGTGAGCCCGGCGGCGACCGTCAGGGGCAGTCCTACGAGACCGACGCCCGCGGCCACGGCCGCTCCCCGGAGGAGACGCCGGACCGGCAGGCGGGACAGGGACGGCAGGGACGGACGGTGCATTCGCTCAGTCTACTGAGGGCCCCGTCAGCGCGGATGGGTCGCGCGGCGCATCTCGGTCCAGGCCGCGCTCACCTCGGAGCGCATGCGCACGAGTTCGATCGCCGTCTCCTGCAGCCGCCGGGCGCTCTCGCTCTCGGGGACGTACTGCCGGACCCGCTGGGCCTGGTCCTCCGCGGAGACGTCCACCATGACGGCGATCGAGTGCGCCACCAGGCGGGATTCCGCCCCGGTGCGTCGGCTCGCGTAGACGCGCAGCGCCACGTGCATGGACCGCTCCGTGGTGTTCACCAGGAGGGCCTCCACGCGCACGAGGTCGCCCACGTGGATGTTCCGCACGAAGCGCACACCGCCGCCGAACACCGCGACCACGGATTCATGGCCGGTCCAGCGGGCGGCGCAGACGGCGGCCGCCTCGTCCACCCAGCGCAGGATCGCACCCGCATTGATGGTGCCGCCCACGGTGGCCTCCGTGTTGGGGGCCAGGAACGCGAGGGTGCTCATCTCCTCGGGGGCCTCCCCGGGTGCGGGGAACGGCAGTCGGGCCATGCCACGCTCGACGGCGCGGCGGGCCACGGTGGAGCGGCGGGCCTGTTCGTCGCGCTCGATCTGGCCGGGGGTCGAGGGTTCCCAGACCGGCACGGTCACGCGGACCCCGTCCTCCTCCGCGGCGTAGACCACGAGGGACGAGGTGGCGACCACGGGGTCGCCGTCGTCGTCGCGGATCTCCGGCAGCAGCAGGCGGGTCTGGACGTGCACCTCGGCGCCGTCCGTGTGGACCACGCGCGCCTGCACCACGGCACGGCGGTCCACCGGCACGGGGTGCCGGAACTGGGTGTGCCCCATGTAGCGGGCACGCACGAACGTCCCGGCCCAGCTCGCCGCGACGGCGTAGCCGGCCTTCTCGATCCAGGAGATGACGGTGCCGGCGTCCACCAGGCCGGTGGGATGGTCGAAGCTGTCCGCCCGGAATTCGAGGGCGAGGGCTCCGGGGGGTCTCATGCCGTCGAACGTATCACCCGAGTCCGGGCCCTGTGCGGCCGGTCACGCCCCGTCCAGGAGTCTGCGGGGAACCTCCCGGCCGCGCCCCAGGCGGGTCCGCGCACGGGGGACAATGGACCCATGACCGCCTTCGACCGTCTCCCCCTGCCCGCGGAGCCCCAGACCCCGCACGACCGCCTGCGCCGCCGCACCGAGGCCGCCGTCGCCGAGCGCGGGGAGGCCGCCGTCGCCGGGCTGGCGGTGCGCCTGATGACCGGAGCGGCCACCCCGGAGGACGTCACCTCGGGAGCCGCCCGCGCCCTCACCGGCGACGACGGTGACCTCAGCCCCGCCGCGACCGGCGCCCTGGCCCTGATGCACGCGTGGCACCGCAGCGCGCTGCCCGCCCTGACCGGGGCGCTCACCGCCCCCGAGGCGGACGTCCGCTCGGCGGCCCACCTCGTGCTCGCCTCCCGGGCCGGTTCGCTGCGCCGCGACGCCGCCGTCGACCGCGCCCTCGTGGACGCGGTGCGGGCCGGCTGTGCCGACCCGGACCCGGAGGTCCGCGCGTCGGCCGCGTCCGCGCTGGGCGCCCTCGCCCGCCCCGAGGACCTCGAGTCCGCCCTGCCCGTGCTCACCGGCATGGTGATGGACGTGGACGCGGACCTGGCCGCGGCCGCCGAGCTGGCCCTCGAGCAGCTCGCGATCCGCCTGGACCGGCCCGGCCTGCGGGTCAGCCTCGAGGGCTGAGGCGACGCGCGTGCAGTGCCCCCACTTCGACGTCGGCGAGTGCCGTTCCTGCCCGCTGATGGGCGTGCCGTACGCCCGGCAGCTCGCGGACAAGCAGGCCGCGGTCCTGGCCGCGCTGGTGGACGCGGTCGATGCAGACACGGTCGTGGCCGAGCCGTTCGCCTCCGCGGAGGCCGGGTTCCGGAACAAGGCGAAGCTCGTGGTGACCGGGTCGGCGGCGGCGCCGCGGCTGGGCATCCTGGACCCGCGGCAGCACCCCCGCCATCACGACGGCGCCGGCGTGGACCTGCGCGACTGCGGCCTGTACGAGGCCGGCATGGAGGGCGTGTTCGAGGCGTGCGCGGCGGCGGTGACGGTGGCCGGGCTGGAGCCCTACGACGTCGCCGGCCGCACGGGTGAGCTGAAGAACGTGATCGTGACGCTCTCCCCCGACCGGGAGGCGATGGTCCGGTTCGTGCTGCGCTCCGCCGACCGGCTGGACGCGTTGCGCGCGGCGGTGCCGGGGCTGCTGGATGACCTCGCGGCGCGCGGGACACCCGCCGCCGTGGTGAGCGCGAACCTGCTGCCGGAGCACGTGGCCCTGCCCGAGGGCGACGAGGAGATCGTGCTCGCCGGCGGGCCGACGCTCACCATGCGGCTCAACGGGGTGGGCCTGCGGCTGCGCCCGCAGGGGTTCTTCCAGACGAACACCGCGGTGACCGAGGGGCTGTACGCGACGGCGGCGGCGTGGGTCGCCCAGGGCGGCGTGCCGGCGTCGGCGTGGGACCTGTACTGCGGCGTGGGCGGGTTCGCGTTCCACCTGGCCCGGGCCGGCGTGCGGGATGTGTGGGGCATGGAGTCCTCCGCCGAGGCGGTGGCCGCGGCCCAGGAGACGGCCGCGGAGCTCGGCCTGGCCGACCGGGTGCGCTTCTCCGCCGGCGACGCCACCTCCGCGCTTTCGTTCGAGAAACGGCGGGCTCCGGAAGCGCTTTCGTTCGAGAAACGGCGGGCCCGCCCGGACGCCGTCGTCGTGAATCCGCCGCGGCGGGGCATCGGCGCCGAGCTGGCCGACGCGCTGGAGGACTCGGGCGTGCCCACCGTGCTGTACTCGAGCTGCAACCCGGCGACGCTCGCGCAGGACCTGGCCCGGATGCCGAGCTATCGGGTGGCGCGGGTGCAGGTGTTCGACATGTTCCCGCAGACCCGGCACGCGGAGGTGCTCACGCTGCTGACCCGGCGGTGACGGGGGCCGGGGCGCGTCACCGCGGGCTCCCCGCCCGACGGTTCCGCTTCTTCAACTCGTCGAACACCTCGAACAGCGTGTTGGCCGAGGGCGCCAGAGCCGCCTGCGTCCGCACACACGGCTGCGGGTTCGTGAGGCCACCGGCCTGGAGGGGCCGCCCCGAATCCCACCGGTTGGCCTTCCGGAGACCCCCCTCATTCCACAGCCGCTTGCCAACGAACAGACACACCTGGAACGTGTGCTCCGCCTGCGCCCCAGCGCCGCCGACTGACTTCACGTCCGCCCAGTCCACCGACCAATCCCGCGTCCACACCCGCGTCTCATCGAACGTCACATGCCGCGGCCGGAACACGCTCATGGTCGCCGCCGGCAGCAGCACCAGACACAGCGGCAGAGCGATGAAGGACAGCCCCCGCCACACCACGAACCCCGCCGAAACGTCCTCGGGAGGCCAGAAGATCACCCACACGAACACCGCGATGCACACCACGACGATCAGCCACAGGAACAGCCACCGCGCCGGACGCACCCGCGCCTGCACCGGCAGACTCGCCAGGATCTCCTCCTGCGTCGCCTTCTTCCGCAACCGCGTCGGCTTCGCATCCATCACTTGCTCCTCATCCAGTTCATGAGCCCTTCGCCCCCCAGCCATCTCCGCCGAGTGTGTCCTGCTCGTTCCCGGGCCACGCTTCCGGCGCGCGGGGGGACGCACCTCCGCCCCCCGTCGGCACGACCCTATTCCCGGACCCACCGCGCCGGAACGACATCACCGCAGCTCAGAACCGCTGTGATGTCGCTGCGGTGCGGTCGACCGGAACGACGGCGCGCTCGCTGCGGTGAACATCGCCGCGGCACTCCCCGTGCGGCCCCACTTCCCCGCCCGTAGGCTGGTTCCCATGTCGCAGACGCTCACCCCCGCCGCTCCGCAGGACCTGAACGCCCGCCGCCACCGGCTCCGCCGCTACCGCGCCGTCATCTTCGACATGGACGGGGTCATCACGGACACCGCCGGCGTGCACGCGCAGGCGTGGAAGGAGCTCTTCGACGGGGCGCTGCCCGCCGTGGGCGCGCTGCCCGCCAACGCCGCCGTCGTCGCCGCGGACCCGGACGTGCTGCGTCCCTTCGACGCCGCCGCCGACTACCTGCACCACGTGGACGGGCGCCCCCGCGAGGACGGGGTCCGCACGTTCTTCGCCTCCCGCGGCCTGCAGGTCCCGGAGGCCGACGCCCCCGAGGCGGACGCGGCCCCGGAGCTGACGGTCCTCGCCCTCGCCGAGCGCAAGCAAGGCTACTTCGAGCAGGTCCTCGAGCGCGACGGCGTCCGCGTGTTCCCGGAGGCCCAGGACCTCCTCGAGCGGCTGCGGGCCAAGGGTGTGCCGGTCGCGCTGGTCACCAGCTCCAAGAACTCCCGCGCCGTGCTCACGGCCGGCGGCGTGCTGGACTTCTTCCCCGTGATCGTGGACGGGAACACCGCCGTCGAGCGCGGGCTGCCGGGCAAGCCGGACCCGGCGATGTTCTGGGAGGCCGCCCGCGAGCTGGGCGTCGACGTCGCGGACGCGATGGTCCTCGAGGACGCCGTCTCCGGCGTGAAGGCCGCCTCGGACGGCCGCTTCGGCCTCGTGATCGGCGTGGACCGCGAGCCCGAGCTCGGCAAGGGCCGACTCAAGGCGGCCGGCGCCCACCTGGTGGTCCAGGACTACGGGACCCTGCATCTGGAGGACCGCACCACCACCCCGTTCGACCCTGCATGGGTGCTGCGCTGGGACCGCTTCGACCCGGCCGCCGAGGGCACCCGAGAGGTGCTGTGCACCCTGGCCAACGGGTACTGGGGCACCCGCGGCGCCGTGCCCGGCACGCGCATCTCCTCCGTCCACTACCCCGGCACCTACATGGCCGGGGTGTTCAACCGGCTGACCTCGATGGTCCAGGGCCGGGTCGTGGAGACCGAGCACATGGTCAACATCCAGGACTGGACCCCGCTCGTGGTGACCCCGCGCCACGGCCGCCCGCTGCTGCCGGGCGAGGAGAACCTCGTGGAGTACGGCCAGGAGATGGACCTGCGCCGCGGCGTGCTCTCCCGCACCATGACCTTCGAGGACGAGCGGGGCCGGCGCACCACGGTCCACACCCGGCAGTTCACCTCGCTGGCCAACCGGCACCTCGCCGCGATCGAGCTGACCGTGGTGGCGGAGAACTGGTCCGGGGACCTCACGGTGCGCTCGAAGATCGAGGGCCGCGTGGCCAACCTCAACGTCTCCGACGACCGCACCCTCGCCAACCAGCACCTCGAGCCGGTCCAGGCCCGGGAGATCGACGGCGAGACCGTCCTGCTCGAGACCGCCACCAACCAGTCCGGCATCCACGTGGCCATGGCCACCCGCACCCGCCAGGTGGCGCCGGTGGGCCACCACGAGCCCATCCGCCGCCCCGTGGACGGCTCGGACCTGGTGGTCGGCCAGGACATCCTCCTCCACGTGGACGAGGGCGTGCCGCTCGTGCTGGAGAAGATCGCCGCCGTCGCCACGAGCCACGACCACGCCAACGCCTCCGTGTGGGAGTCGGCGGTGAAGGACGTCCAGCGCGCCCAGAACTTCCGCAACCTGCTGACCCTGCACGAGCAGCGCTGGGGCACCAACTGGGACCGGTTCTCCGTGCGCATCGACCTGGCCGAGCCGTACCGGCATCAGCGCCGCTCCACGGCGGCGGAGGCCGGCGGCGAATACGCGCCGCCCGTCGTCGACGCCGGCCACTCGGCCCCGGTGGGTTCCGCGGTCCCGATGGGCAAGGACGGCGCGTCGCTGCGCCAGCAGCTCGCCCTGAACCTGCACACGTTCCACGTGCTCCAGACGGCCTATGGCCGCCGCCGGGACCTGGACGCCTCCGTGGGGGCGCGTGGCCTGCACGGCGAGGGCTACCGCGGCCACATCTTCTGGGACGAGATCTACGTCTACCCGATGCTCACGCTGCGCCGCCCCGAGATCACCCGGGGCCTGCTGATGTACCGCTACCGGCGTCTCAACGAGGCCCGCGCCAACGCCCAGGCCGAGGGCTGGGCCGGCGCCATGTACCCGTGGCAGTCCGGGGCGGACGGCTCCGAGGAGACGCCCACCGAGCTGTGGAACCCGCGCTCGCGCATGTGGATGCCGGACAACTCCCACAACCAGCGGCACGTCTCCCTGGACATCGCCTACTCGGTGCTGCGGTACATCGAGATCACGAAGGACACGTCCTTCATCTCGGACTACGGCGCGGAGATGCTCGTGGAGATCTCCCGGTTCTTCATGTCCATGACCCTGCACAACGCCGTCACGGACCGCTACGAGATCCACGGCGTCATGGGCCCGGACGAGTTCCACGACGGCTACCCGGAGACCCCCGGCTCCGGCCTGCGCAACAACGCGTACACGAACGTGCTGACCTCGTGGGTGCTCGCGGAGACCGCCCGCCTGGTCCGCTGGCTGGACACGATCGACGACGGCCTGCCCGAGCTCATGGAGATCTCCGAGGAGGAGATCGAGCGCTGGGAGGAGGTCAGCACCCGTCTGACCGTGCCGTTCTTCGAGGAGGGCGAGGAGGCCGGCATCCTCGCCCAGTTCGAGGGCTACCAGGACCTGCTCGAGTTCGACTGGGAGGCCTACCGCGCCAAGTACGGGAACATCGGCCGCATGGACCTGATCCTGCAGGCCGAGGGCGACGCCACCAACCGGTACAAGCTCTCCAAGCAGGCCGACACCCTCATGCTCGGCTACCTGTTCTCCGCCGAGGAGCTGGACCGGATCCTGCGCCGCATGGGCTACGAGCTGCCGCAGGAGGCGTTCGAGCGGATGGTCACGTACTACGAGGCCCGCTCGACGCACGGCTCCACGCTCTCCCGTCTGGTGCACGCGTGGGTGGCGGCCCGCACGGACCCGGACCGGTCCTGGGACCTGTTCACAGAGGCCCTCGAGTCGGATCTCTCGGACACGCAGGGCGGCACCACCAGGGAGGGCATCCACCTGGGCCTGATGGCGGGCACCGTGGACACGGTGATCCGCTGCTACGCGGGCCTTGAGACGCGCGACGACGTCGTCCGGCTGCACCCCCGCATGCCCGCCCAACTGCCCGGCGCCCGGTTCACCATCCGGTTCCGCCAGCAGCCCGTGGTCATCCACATGACCCAGCAGGAGGTGACGGTGGCCGCGGGCGAGGGCATGTGGCACGACGTGCCGATGGTCATCGCCGGCCGCGAGCACACCCTGTCCCCCGGCGAGAAGCTGACGGTCCCGCTGGACTGAGGGGCGCCGTCGTCGGCCCCGCCCCGTCCCTTTGGGGGCGAAAGTGGGCGGTATCCCGCGCGGATACCGCCCACTTTCGCCCCCGGACGCGGGAGGACGCGGGGGGACGCGGCCGCCGCCCCGGCTCAGCGCAGCGGCAGCTCGGCCCGGACCACCCAGCAGCCGCCCAGCGGCCCGGCCGTGAGGGTGCCGCCGAACACGGCCACCCGCTCGCGCATGCCGGCCAGGCCGAAGCCGCTGGCCATCGCGACCACCACGCGGTCCCGGCGGGGCTCGCCCTCATCCATCGGGCTGGCGATGCGCAGCACGAGGCGGTCCGCGCCCTCGAGCTCCGAGGCCAGGTGCACGGTGCCGCGGCGCGGGGCGTGCTTGAGGATGTTCGTCACCGACTCCTGCACCACGCGCAGCACGGTCAGCTCCAGGGAGCGCGGCAGCTCGTCCAGCTCGGTCAGCGAGCGCTCCACCGCGAACCCGGCCGCGTGCAGGCGGGCCTCGAACTCGTCGAGGCGGGCCGGCAGGTCCACGACGGCGTCCCCCTCCGCCGTCTGCGCGTTGCGGGAGGAGCCGCGCAGCGCGGTGAGCATGCGGCGCAGGTCCACGAGGGACTGCCGGGCGGCCTGCTCGATGGCCTTCTCCGCGGCGGCCCGCTTCTCCGGGTCCTTCTGGGTGGGCAGCATGGCGGCCTGCATCGAGATCACGGTGAGCCCGTGCGCGACGACGTCGTGCAGCTCCGCCGCGATCCGCTGCCGCTCGGCCTCCGCCGCGCAGGCGGCGGCCTCCTCGGCCCGGCGCAGGGCCGCCTCGCGGTCCCGGGCCCGATGCCGGGACCGGCGGATCATGAAGGCCGGCACCGCCACGCACAACGCGAGGATGAGCGTGACGACCATGACGCCCTTGGCGCTGTACTCGTCCGCCCACGTGCCATCCGTGAGGACCTCGCCCGCGACGGTGAGCAGGATGAGGGCGCCCAGGGCGGACCAGACGAACGCCCGGTGCGAGTACCGCGTCACCATGGCGGCGCCGAGGATGACCCCGCCGCTGAACGCGTGCGGGGTGAGGTGCGCGTGGTCCGCCTCCACGAGGCCCACCAGACCGAACGCGCTCCCGAGCAGCACGAACACCGCCGCGAGGGTGGGCTGCCACCCGAACAGCAGCGTGACCAGCACGCTCGTCAGGAAGAGGACCCAGCGGAGGAGCGGGTCCCGCCCCTCACCCGTCAGCCCGCCGTCCTCCTCGAGGAGGGCCGCGAGTTCGGGATCGGCGCTCAGCCCGGCCGCCACCATGGGCCCCAGCACCAGGGTGAGGATCTCCCCCAGCACCATGAGCCCGACGATCACGTAGAGGACGATCCGCGTGTGCCGGGAGACGGGTTCCGTGCGCAGGATCGCCGGCAGGCGGGAGCCCAGGGGCGACTCGGCGGGCGGGGGCGACGTCGCCGTCGTCGTCCGAGCCGGGGCGGGCGCCGCGGTGCTCATCCGATGTCCACGAGGCCCGCGCGGGCGGCGCGGATGAGGATCTGCACGCGGTCGCGGACCTGCCACTTGTCCAGAACCTTGCCGATGTGGGACTTGACCGTGGCCTCGGCGAGGAACAGGGCGCCGGCGATCTCCGCGTTGGAGGCGCCCTTGGCGAGCTCGCGGACCACGTCCAGCTCGCGCTCGGTGAGGCGCTCGTGCGGGGCGAGCGGCTCGGCCGGGCCCGGGTCGGCGTGTTCGGGGGCCGCGGTGACGGCCTCCACCAAGTCCGCGGCCACGCGGGCGGAGAACACGGCGTCCCCGGCGTGGACGCGGCGGATGGCGTCCACCACCTCGGCCGGCGGGGCGTCCTTCACGAGGTAGCCGGCGGCGCCGGCGCGCAGGGCGGGCACGAGGTACTGCTCGGAGGAGAAGGTGGTGATCGCCAGGACGCGCACGCCCGGGGCCTCGGCGGAGATGCGCGCGGTGGCCTCGACGCCGTCCATGCGGGGCATCTGCATGTCCATCAGCACGACGTCGGGGGCCAGCGTGCGGGCCGCCTCGAGGGCCTGGACCCCGTCCTCGGCGGAGCCGGCCACCTCGAGGTCCTCCGCCTGGGCCACGAAGTGCTCGAGGGCGGTGCGCATCAACGCCTGGTCGTCGGCCACGACTACTCGGATCATGGCGCCCAGCCTAGGCGGCGCACAGGCCGCCGCGCGTCCGCCGAAGGTCGACGTCGGCCCCCGCCTCGGGGCGGACCGGGCCGGCTCCCGGGGGCGGGGCGGAGGGCGACCGGAGACGGTGTCGGCGGGCCGGCCCGGCGGCCGAGGATGAAGGCAGCCGGCCGGCGCCGGCCCGATCGTCCGTTCACCCTGCCGAGGAGACCGCCTTGACCGCCCAGCACGCCCCCTGCCCCACCTGCTCCGCCGCCCCCGCCGAGGAACGCCCCGGCTTCCTCGTGACCCTCGGAGCCATGCTCGCGACGGTCGCGACGCTGATGCTCACGTCCCGGCACACCGAGCTCGCGGACGTGTGGCGGATTCTGCTGGCCGCGGGCATGGGCGCGGTGACGGCCACGGCGCTCGCGACGCTGCAGGCCGCCCTGCGCCGACGGGGGTGAGCCGGCCACGGGACCCCGCGCGTCACCGCGGCAGCAGGAACCAGCCCATCACGGCCATGCCGAGGATGCCGGCGAGCATGGCGGGCAGCAGCACCACGAACAGGTTCCGCCGCGTCGCGGTCCAGCCGGGCATCTGCGGCGACTGCGCCCCCGCGGCCATGCCGTGGGCCACCTGGATGCGGGCAGGCCCGGCGACGATGCCCCAGCCGGCGGCCGCGTTGTGCAGGCCGTTGGACCAGGGCGGGGGGACGCCCAGCGCGGCGCCCGTGTCCATCTGCAGGGGGCCGATCAGGGCCATGGCCCCGGTGTTGGAAGCCGTGATGAAGCCGGCGAACGCGCCGAGGAACGGCATCGCCACCAGGTAGGACTCCCCCATCCCGCTGAGCGCGCCCGCGAGCGCCTGCGAGACCCCGCCGGCGGAGAGGATGAGCCCGAACGCCACGTAGAGCGCATTGGGGATGGCGGTGCCCACCCACAGCTTCCCGGCCTCGCGGGGGACGCGGCGGCGGGCGGCGTCGTCGAGGTGGAGCAGCCATACGCCCACGCCCACCGCCACGAACGCCCACAGCGCCGGCGTCCCCACGAGGGCCGCCGCCCCCTCGAGTCCGAAGGCTCCCTTCACGGTGGTGCCCAGCACGGTGCCGGCCATGAGCGTCAGGTACGGCACCACGTCCCGCCCCGGTCCGGGCAGCAGCCGGCCGCCGCGGATGACGAGCAACCAGGCCACGGTGAGCACGAACGTGGCGACTGCGCCCGCCGGCGCGGTGCCGACCACGAGGTTCGCCCCCAGGATCAGCGCCCACTGGGCGACCCCGGAGAGCACGGCGACGCCGAGCCAGGGCAGCGTGCGGGCCGGGCCGGCGTCGACTCGCATGCCGCGCGCCCCGCGCAGCAGCAGCACCGTGGCCACGCCCGCCACCAGGCAGGCCGGCAGGTTGAACACCGCGGCGGTGACCCCGATCTCCCGGAAGTCCAGGCCGAACAGGCGCGCACCCATGAGCGTGCCCGGCGCCATGGACCCCCACGGGCCGATCGTGAGCGCGAGGACGGAGATCAGCGCGGACCGGAACGCCGTGTAGCCCAGGCCCAGCAGCAGCGGCACGCCTACGATCAGGGAGACGCCGAACCCGGTCACGGTCTCGAGGAACGGGATGACGCCGTGCACCATGAGCAGCGCGGTCGCGATCGTGGGGCCGTTGCCCGCCGACAGCCACGCAGCCAGGCGCGCGTGCCCGCCGGAGTACTCCATGACACGGGACAGGGTGATGCCGCCGGCGATGATCGCCAGGATCTCGAGCAGCGTGGGCACGCCGGCGCCGACCGCGCCGCCCAGGTCGCCCGGGGCCACGCCGAAGGCCGTGAGGGCCAGCAGCACGGCCACGGCCGTGCCGGCGGCCGGAGCGACCCACCCGGGCAGCCGGGTGAGCAGCAGCGCGAGGGTGAGCAGGATGGGCGCGAGCGCGAGCAGAACCTCCACGGCGCGCCCCCTCTCCTCGTGTACTGCGCTCCACTGTAGGCGCGGGGTGGGGCCGACACCCCTCCCCTTACTCTGGAGGTCATGACGCAGCCCTCCCCTCGCGACGACGTCACCCGCGCCCGCCTGATCCCGCCCGTGCCCGTGGCGGTGGCCCCGATGGCCGGCGGCCCCTCGACCCCGGAGCTGGTGGCCGCCGTCGTGGGCGCCGGTGGCGGCGGGTTCCTCGCCGGCGGCATGCGGACGGCCGCGCAGATGCGCGCGCAGGTGGAGGCGCTGCGTGCGCTGCTGGGCGCGGAGGGGCCGGACCGCTGGGGCGTGAACCTGTTCGTCCCGGACGCCGTGAACACGGCCATCCCGGCCGCCGCGCGCACGGAGGCGGCACGGTCGGCGCGGGCGGCGGCGGTCGCCGCGTACCGGGCGGACCTGACGGCCGACGGCGCCGCCGACCTGCCCATCGCCGAGGACGTGGTCCCGGACCCGGACGCCGAACGGGCCGACTTCGACGCCCTGCTCACCGCCGCCGAGGAACAGGCCTGGCCGCTGGTCTCCTTCACGTTCGGCCTGCCGGCCGCGGACGTGTTCGCCCGGCTGTCCGCCGCAGGCATCCCGGCCGGGGCCACCGTGACGGACGCGTCCGAGGCGCGGGCCGCCCTCGAGTACGGGGCCGCGTTCCTCGTGGTGCAGGGGCACCGCGCGGGCGGGCACCGGGGCACATCGGACCCGGCCGCGGAGCCGACCCGCGCCGAGCTGCCGGCGGTGCTGGCGGCGGTGCGCGACGTCGTCGGGACGGGGGCCGCGAGCGCCGTGCCTGTGGTGGCCGCGGGCGGCGTGGGCACCGCCGAGGACGTGCGCGCCCTGCTGACCGCCGGTGCGGACGCCGTCGCGGCCGGCACCGCGTTCCTCCTCACCCCGGAGGCAGGCACCTCGGTGGCGCACCGGGCCGCCGTCGCGGCGTGTGCGGCCGGGACACGCTTCTCCGCCGACGACGGCCGGGCCAGCACCGCCCTGACCCGCGCCTACACGGGCCGGTGGGCGCGGTCGCTGGCCACCGCGTTCATGGCGGAGCACCCGGACGCCCCTGCCGCCTACCCCGAGGTCAACGTCCTGACCAAGGGGCTGCGCGCCGCCGCCGCGGCCGCCGGCGACCTCGAGCGCGTCCACCTGTGGGCCGGCACCGAGGCGCACCGGGTCCGCGAGGCGCCGGCCGCCGACGTCCTCGCCTCCCTCGCGCCCTGAGGACCGCCCCGGATCATCCCGCGGACTGACGCCGGCTCCTCGGCCTGCGGCCTAGGCTGGCCCGCGTGAACCCCCTGCGCCGCCTCGACCAGTGGACGCGCCTGCACCCCGTGCGCACGGACGTGATGGCCGCCGCGGCCCTGTTCACCGTGCTCGTGGCGCTGCCGTGGATCGCGCTCGGGCCGATGGTCGCCCCCGACCCCCAGGGCCGGCAGACGGCCGTCTCCCTCCTGGCCGGGGCCGGCATGGTCCTGCCGTGGGCCGTGCGTCGGGTGCGCCCGGTGGCCTCGGCCGCCGTCGTGACGGCCGCGGCCGTCCTGCACCTGCTCGCCGGGCCCGAGTTCAGCCTCTCCCTGCTGATGGTGCCGCTCACCGTCTACAACCTCGCCGCGAACGCGCCCCGGAGCATCTCCGTGGCCGGGCTCCTCACGGGGCTGGTCGGGGGCGTGGCCAACGGGGTGAAGGTGTGGCTGTTCCCGGCGCAGTTCGTCACCCCCGACGGCCTCACCGTCCGCTCCCCCGCGGAGCCGCTGGCCATGGTCATCATGGCGATCGGCTGCGGGCTCATGGTGCTCACCGCGTGGGCGTTCGGCGACGTCGTGCGCAACCGCCGCCTCACCGTGCGCGCCCTCGAGGACCGCGCCCATCGCCTCGAGGTGCAGTCCCGGCAGGAGCGCGAGCTCGCCGCCGCCGACGAGCGCAGCCACATCGCCCGCGAGATGCACGACATCGTCGCCCACTCCCTGCAGGTGATCATCTCCCAGGCCGACGGCGCCCGGTACGCCGCCGCCGCCAAGCCCGCGCTCGCGGTCACCGCGCTCGAGACCATCGGCCAGACCGGCCGCTCCGCGCTCGCGGACATGCGCCAGCTGCTCGGCGTGCTCCGCGAGACCGGTGAGACCGTGGCCGGGGTGCCCGGCGTGACGGACGACGACACCCGGCGGCCCGCCGACCCCGCGCCGGACCCCGCGGACCCCGCGGACCCCGCCGGGACGCGTCCCGACGTCGTCGCCTCCCCCGACGGCCGCGGCACCCGCCTACCCCCGGGCCGCCGGCCCCAGCCGCGGCTCGCGGACCTGCCCGCGCTCGTGGAGACGATGCGCCTGTCCGGACTCGAGGTGTCCCTGCTGGAGACCGGCACGCCCCGCCGTGCGCTGCCGGCGGGCGGCGAGCTGGCCGCGTACCGGATCGTGCAGGAGGCGCTGACCAACACGCTGCGCCACGGCGGGCCGGACGCGGACGCGTTCGTCACGCTCGCCTGGACGGCGCGCGGCCTGGACCTGCAGATCGACGACGACGGCTGCGGCGCCGCCGCCGACCCCGCCACCCGGGGCAGCGGTCAGGGTCTGCGGGGGGCCGCCGAGCGCGCGGCCCTGTTCGGCGGGACGCTCGAGACGGGGCCGCGCGTCGGGGCCGGGTACCGCGTGTCCGCCCACCTGCCGTACTCGGCGGTGTGAGGTGCGGGACGACTGCCAGCCCCACCACCATGCCCCGCCCGCTCGCCCCGCCCGACTTGAGAGGATGACCCCATGAGCTCCGAGGAGACCGCCCTCGTCCGCGTGGCCCTGGTGGACGACCAGGCACTGATCCGCTCCGGGCTGGCCATGCTCGTGGACTCGCAGCCGGACCTGACGGTCGTGGCGGAGGCGGGCAGCGGGCGCGAGGCGGTGGCGTCGGTGTCCGTGGCGGGCGCCGACGTCGTGCTGATGGACGTGCGCATGCCGGAGATGGACGGCATCGAGGCCACCCGCGCACTGCTGCGCCGGCCGGACGCCCCGCGCGTCGTGGTGCTGACCACCTTCGACCTGGACGAGTACGCGTTCGACGCGATCGAGGCGGGCGCCAGCGGCTTCCTGCTCAAGGACGCCCCGCCCGAGGAGCTGCTCGCCGCGATCCGCACGGTGCACCGGGGCGACGCCGTGATCGCCCCGTCCACGACGCGCCGACTCCTGACGCACATGGCCCCGCGCCTGCGCTCGGACCAGGTCCGCAGCGCGGAGTGCGAGGAGCAGCAGGCGGCGGTGGCGTCGCTGACCCCGCGCGAGCGCGAGGTGCTGGTGTTCATGGCGCAGGGCGCCGCGAATCTGGAGATCGCCGCCGAGCTCGTGCTCTCCGAGGCCACGGTGAAGACGCACGTCGGCCGGGTGCTGGCCAAGCTCGGCGCCCGCGACCGCGTGCAGGCCGTGCTCATCGCCCACCGCGCGGGCCTCGTGCAGTTCTGACCCGCCGTTCCGGCACGCCCCCGCTCCAGCCCCGGCCAGCCCCCTCCAGCCCCGGCCCCGCCCCTCGTCGAGGCCCGCAGACACGCCGCTACGCCGTCGTCGTAGCGGCGTGTCTGCGGGCCTCGGCGGTCGGTCTCGGCGGCGGGACCCTTCCCTGAGCCCCTCCCCAGACACCTGCCAGCACAATCACAGGTCATACCTGGGTATGAGTCGGACGCCCCGAGGTTCATCCTCATGGCCCTGCCGGTGCGCCCACCCCCTCCGCGATGCTGGACGCAGGCCCCGCAGCGGGTCCGCCGCCGGGGTGCACGCGCCGACGGCCGCCCCGGCCCGACGCGCACTGGAGGAGAGGCACCATGACCGGCAGCATCCTGGACCACCCCACCCCGACGGCGTCCCGCGCCTCCGACGCGGCCGCCGAGCAGGCGCAGCGGGACAGCGAATGCGTGGCCTTCTTCGTCGCGCTGGTGACGGCCGCCGTCGTGATGCTGGGCCTGAGCCTGTTCACGGGGGTCGAGGGGCTGCTCCGCCTGGCACTCACCGCGGGCGCCGGCCTGCTCGCCGGCGCCGTCGCGTGGGCCACCGCCCGCCCCGTCCTGGAGGACGACGCCCCGGGCGACTGACCCGGCCGCGCCCTCAGGGCCGCAGGCCGCGCAGGTACGTGTCCAGCAGCCAGCCCCGCTGGTCCGGGCCGTGGCCCAGCAGCTCGCACTCCGGCGACCGGGTGACCATGAGCAGGCCGAACAGGTAGTCCGCCCCGGTCACGTCCGGGCCCACGAGCCCGGCCCGCCGCGCCTCGGCCACCACCTGGTCCGCGAGCTCGAGGATCACACGCTCGGCCTCGGCGATGAGGGCCTCGGGCGGCCGGTCGGCCGGGTCGAAGTCGTCCCGGGCCGCCGCGAGCGAGGCCAGGTTCACGGCCCCCAGGTCCTCGGCGAGCCGCCACCACCGCGCCTCGGTCCCGCCGCCGTGCTCGTCCCCGCCCGCCCCGTCGAGGAAGGCCTGCAGGATCCCCCCGGTGCGGGCCACGACGTCCTCGAGCACGGCGTCCAGCAGATCCCGACGCGTGGGGAAGTGCCGGTACAGCGTGCCCACGCCGACCCCGGCCTCCTGCGCCACCCCGCGCAGGGACATCGCCGCCCCCTGGGTGGCGATGAGACGGCCGGCGGCCGCCAGCAGGTCCTGGCGGTTGGCGCGGACGTCGGCTCTCATGTCCCCATCATCCCACCCCGCCCGGCACCGCCCGGCGGCGGGGACCTGACGCCCTCGGGTCCACGCCTCGCCGGCCCGCCTCATCCCCGGGCATGACCCGCCGCCCGCGGAGGTGGTCCCCTCCTCCGATCCGCTCCGCCGGGTCCGCACGGAAGAGTGGGTTCCATGGACACCGCTTCCCCCGCGCACCCCGCCTCCCCCACGACCCCCGGCCCCGTCGCGCCGGGGCCGGGCACGCCGTCGTCGTCCGCCACCACGACGACGGCGCCCGCCGTCTGCGCCCGCGGCCTCACCCGTGCCTACGGGCGCGGTGACGCGCAGGTGCATGCCCTACGCGGGGTGGACGTGGACTTCGCCTCGGGCGCGTTCACCGCGATCATGGGGCCCTCGGGCTCGGGCAAGTCGACGCTCATGCACTGCCTGGCCGGGCTGGACGCGCCGACCTCGGGCTCCGTGAGGATCGGCGGCACCGAGATCACCGGATTGGACGACACCGCCCTGACCCGTCTGCGCCGCGACCGCGTGGGCTTCGTGTTCCAGGCCTTCAACCTGGTGCCCACGCTCACGGCCGAGCAGAACATCGTGCTGCCGCTCGAGCTGGCCGGCCGCACCCCGGACCGTGCGTGGCTGGAGGAGATCACCCGGGCCCTGGGCCTCGCGGACCGGTTGGGCCACCGCCCGCACGAGCTCTCGGGCGGTCAGCAGCAGCGCGTCGCCGTCGCCCGCGCCCTGCTCACCCGGCCGGACGTCGTGTTCGGGGATGAGCCCACCGGCAATCTGGACACCGCCATCTCCGCCGAGGTGCTCGGCCTGCTGCGCCGGTCCGCGCGGGAGATGGGCCAGACCGTCATCATGGTCACCCACGACCCCGTGGCCGCCTCCGCCGCCGACCGCGTCGTGCTGCTCGCGGACGGCCGCCTGGCCGGTGAGCTCGTGGACCCCACGGTCGAGTCCGTCACCGCGGCCCTGACCGCCCTGTCCGCCCCGGCCGAGGGCGGGGTGCGCTGACCGTGTGGACCGTCGCCCTCTCCCAGCTGCGCACCCAGCCGCGCCGCTACGTCTCCCTGGTGCTGGCCATCCTGATCGGCACCCTGTTCCTCGCGGCCTCCTTCCTCGTCTCCTCGACGGCGCAGGCCACCCTGCGCGCCACGCTCGGCAGCACCTACGCCGGCGCCGACCTCGTGGTCCTGCCGGGCGGGTCCGAGGACGTCTCCGACCTCGCCGGCACCCCCGCCGAGCCCGGCCCGCTGGCCCGCCTGGACGGCGTCGAGGAGGCGTACGCCCTGCGGATGGCGTGGGCGACGGCCCGCGCCGCGGACGCCGAGTTCGGCACCACGGTGATGCCCCTGCCCCGCGACCCGGCCCTGGCGGGCCTGACCGTGACCGCCGGCGCCCTGCCCGCCGCCGACGACGCCCGCGGCGTCACCCTCGACACGCAGACCGCGGACCGGCACGGAGTGGCCGTGGGCGACGTCGTCACGCTGGCGGGCGAGTCCGGGCCCGCCCCGGCCACCACGCCGGTGGACGCGGTGGTCACGGGCCTGACCCAGCCCTCCCCCGACCCGATGCTCTCCGGGCAGGCGCAGGTGTGGGCCTCGCCCGCGGCGCTGACCGCGGTGCAGGGCCAGGACGGGGAGGCCGGGTTCACCCCCCACCTGCTGCTGCGCCTGGCCGACGGAGCGGACGTCCCCGCCGTCGCCGAGGCCGCCCGCGCCGCGGCCACCGCGGCCGAGGTGGACGTCGACGTCGCGACCCCGGACGAGGCCGTGCGCTCCGCGGTGACGCAGCTGAGCGGCGGCACCGACCTGCTGGGCTGGGTGCTCGGCGGCTTCGCGGCGCTGGCCCTGCTGGTGACCGCATTGGTCATCGCGAACACCTTCCAGGTGCTCGTGGCCCAGCGCACCCGTGACCTCGCGCTGCTGCGCACCATCGGCTCGACGACGGCCCAGGTGCGGGCCTCCGTGCTGACCGAGGCCGCCGTCGTGGGCGTGGTGGGCTCCGTGCTGGGCGCCGGGCTCGCCGTGGCGATCGTGGCCGGCGTGGCCGCGGCCGCCCGCGAGATGCTGGACCTGCCGTTCCTCACGTTCGGGCTGCACCCGGCAGGGCTCGCCGTCTCGGTGGCCGTGGGTGTGGCGGTGACGGTCCTGGCCGCGCTGGCCCCCGCGGTGGCCGCGACGCGCGTCGCCCCGCTCGAGGCCCTGCGGCCCAAGGACGAGGTGACCGCCGCATCGCGCGGCGGCCGGGTCCGCACGGCGATCGGGCTGGTGCTGGCCCTCGGCGGCACCGCGCTCATGCTGGGGGGCGTGTCCACGCGGGAGCCGGTCTCGGCGATCGGCGGCGGCGCGCTGTCCTTCGTGGGCGTGCTGCTGCTGGCGCGGCTGTTCGTGCCCGCCGCGGTGCGGGGGGCGGCGGTGCTGGCCCGTCCGGCCGGCGTCCCCGGCCGCCTGGCCGGGCTGAACGCGGTCCGCCACCGGTCCCGGACCGCCGCCACCGCCGCGGCCCTGCTCGTGGGCACCACCCTCGTGGCGCTGTTCCTCACCGGCGGGCGCACCGCCCAGGAGCAGACGGCCCTCGCCCTGGACACCGCCTACCCGGTGGACCTCGTGGTGCAGCTGCCCGCCGACGCGGACCCGGCCCGCGCGGCCGAGGCCGTCGCGGGGACGGCCGACGTGGAGGCGGTGGCCCTGGCCACCCCGGTGGGCACCACGGAGAACGAATCCCCCGTGCTGGCGACGCCGGCCGCGGACCTGCGCGCCGTCGTCGCGCGCCTGCCCGAGGGCGTGACCGGCCTCGGCGACCCCGGCACGGCGCTCGTGCCCGACTGGGTCGACGCGGATCAGGTCCGCGCTGAGGTGGCGGGGGCCGAGCGGACGTTCGTCCCGGTGCGTGCGGGCTCGCTGAGCTCCGGTGTGTACGTGGCGGCCGAGCCGCTGCGCGAGGCCGGGTGGGACGGGGCCGGGGACGCCGCCGTGCCGGGCCAGCTGCTCGTCGCGCTCGACCCCGGTGTCCCCGTCGAGCGCCTGCAGGGCCTGAGCGAGGACGTGACCCGGGCCGCGGGCGCCGGGGCGACCGTGATCGACGGCGGGGCCGGCGAGCGCGCGCTCTACGCCCGGATCATCGACGCGATGCTCGGGATCGTGGTGGCGCTGCTGGCGGTGTCCGTGCTGATCGCGCTGATCGGCGTGGCGAACACGCTGAGCCTGTCCGTGATCGAGCGGACGCGCGAGAACGCGCTGCTGCGGGCCCTCGGCCTGACGCGGTGCGGACTGCGCGGGGCGATCGCGATCGAGGCCGTGCTGATCGCGGCCGTGGCCGCCGTGCTGGGCTGCGCCCTCGGGGTGTGCTACGGCTGGGCGGGGGCGCAGCTGGTCCTCGCCGACCTCTCCGCGACCGCGGGCGCCGGGACCGCGGTGCGTCCGGCCGTGCCGTGGCTCGAGCTCGGGCTGGTGGTGGCCGTGGCGGCGCTGGCCGGGCTGGCGGCGTCGCTGCTGCCCGCGCGTCGGGCGGCCCGGCTGAGCCCCGTGGCGGGCCTGGCCACCGTGTGACCCGCTGAGGGTCGCGCTCGGGGGGGGCGTTTGGGGTGAGTTGTCGGAGGTCCGGGGCGCCTGGACCTCCGACAACTCACCCCGAACTGCTGGGTGGGGGCATGACGACGCGCGGGGGCCGGGTCCGGGGCTCAGCGCGAGGCGCCGCGGGTGAAGATCGCGGCGCGGACGGCGTCGTCGTCCTCGAGGCCGGCGCCGAGCGCGGAGCCGATCGTGGCCAGCCCGCCCACGAACCACGCGAGCTTCACGTACTGCACGAACTCGCCGGGCTCCCCGGTGACCACGTGGAACACGTCCGAGTCCACGAGCAGCAGCGCCCCGGCGAGCGCGGCGAGCATGAGCATCACGTGCAGCACCACCACCCCGATGAGCACCGTCAGGACCGTCGCCAGGTTGAACAGCGTCACCTGCTCCCGCTCGGCCCGCCGGCGCGGCCGCTCCCATAGGTGCGCGCCCACGATCAGGGACAGCGTCACCGCGAGCACCGAGACCGCGCCGAGCACGGCCATCTGCACCCCGTTGTACTCGGCCGAGAGCATCCACAGGTCCGTGGTGATCAGGGTCAGCGCGCCCGTGGCGAGCGCGGTGGACATGGAGCGCGTGAGCGAGACGGCCAGCGTCCACGGCTTGTTCGCGCGCACCGTGCCCAGCAGCATGCGGGCGTTGCGCCCCGCCACGCGCAGCGCGTAGGCGGCGGGGGCCTCGCGGTCCCGGTGCTCGACGTCGTCCGCGAGCTGGCGGGCCCAGCCGGCGGCGGCGCGTCGGTCGGCGGCGGAGGGGGCGTCGTCGTCGGGATCGATGCCGAGCACCTCCCCCACCACCCGCGCGACGGCGTCCACGGGCGCCTCCTCGAGGTGCGCGAGGGAGAGCACGCCGGCCGCGTGCACGGGCGAGACCTGCTCGGTGAGGGTGTGCCGGCCCTGCTGCAGGGGCTCGCCCGTCACCCCGACGGCGATGTCCCAGTCCTCGTCCAGCATGCGGTCGCGGGTGATCTCGAGCAGGTCGAGGGCATCGTCGTCCTCGTCGCCGAGCTCCTCCTGCCGGGCGGTGACGTCCCAGGTCAGGCCGGGGTAGGCGGCGTCGAGCTGCGCGGCGAGGGCCGCGGTGTCCAGGACGGCGGGGTCGGCCGGCCGGGCCAGGAGGACGCCGAGCCGGACGCGGACCGGGGCGCCGTCGTCGGGCAGGGCGTCCGCGGGGCGGGCGCCGGACGCGCTGCGGGCGGACGCGGGATCGGGCGTGGCGGAGGGGGTGGGCACGCCTCCCAGGATCCCACGCGCGACACGCCCCGACCTGTGACGGCGCCCACTCCCGGGCCTACGCTGAGCCGCATGAGCGAGAGCACCTGCGCCACCCCGCCCGCCCCCGCCGGGTCCCCCGCCTGGATCGACTACACCGCCCCCGACTTCGCCCGCCAGCGGGCCTTCTACGAGGCCCTCTTCGGTTGGACCTTCACCGACTCCGGCGAGGAGTTCGGCCACTACCGGATGATCACCAAGGATGGCGCCTCCGTGGGCGGCGCCATGGACGCCGACCAGCTTTCGCAGATGACCGGCGAGGACGCCCCGCCCGCCGCGTGGACCGTCTACCTGCGCACGCAGGACATGGACGCCACCCTCACCGCGGTGCGGGAGAACGGCGGCGCCGTGCTCGTGGACGCGATGCCCGTCGGTGACCTCGGCGTGATGGCCATGGCCGAGGGCCCGGGCCACGAGGTCGTGGGCTTCTGGCAGTCCGGCACCTTCCCCGGCCACGATCTGCCGCTCACCCCCGGCACCTCCGTGTGGTTCGAGCTCATGACCACCCGCTTCGACGAGTCCGCCGAGTTCTACCGCGCCGTGGCCGGCTGGCAGCCCACCCTGATGGGGGACGACGACGCCCCGGAGGACACGCAGACCGCGGCCGACGCCGAGGACGCGGCCCACGACGGCCCCCGCTACGCGACGAACCACCCGTTCGACCGCGCGACCGCGGGCCTGTGCGACGCTCGGGCCTGGCTGCCGCCGAACGCCGTGGGGTACTGGCGCATGTACATCGCCGTGGCGGACACGGACCGCGCGCTCGAGGTGATCCGCGAGCACGGCGGCACGGTTCTGGACGGCCCCCAGGACTCCCCGTTCGGCCGCGTCACCACCGTGCAGGACCCCGCCGGGGCCACGTTCCAGATCAACGAGCCGCCGGCCGAGGGCTGACGGCCGCCGTCGTCGACCGTCGACCGTCGACCGTCCGGAATCGTCTGCGGAACTGACCCTTCTGGACGTCCGGTCCCGCCTCGGAAGGGTCAGTTCCGCGGACGATTCGCCGGGGCCGAGCCGGGAACGCCGGCGGCCCTGCGGCCGTCGGAACGGCGGTAGGCCATGGCGAGCACGGCCCCGGAGAGGTTGTGCCAGATCGAGAACACGGCGCCCGGCAGGGCCGCCGCCGGCGAGATGTACTGCGCCGCGAGGCCTGCGGCGAGGCCCGAGTTCTGCATGCCGACCTCGATCGAGACCGTGCGCGCCACGGGCGTGGGCAGCCGGAACAGCTTCGCCGCACCGTAGCCGAGCAGGTAGCCGAGCCCGTTGTGCAGCACCACCGCAGCGAACACCAGCAGGCCCGCCGACAGCACGCGCGAGGCGCTGTTCCCGACGACGGCGGCCACCACCAGCGCGATGAACACCACCGAGACCCACGGCAGGGCGGGCAGCACGCGGTCGACGACGCGGCGCAGCAGCAGGCGCACGACGAGTCCGCCCAGGACCGGCAGGAGCACGATGTTCACGATGGACTTCGCCATGGCGCCGCCGTCGACGGCCATGTACTGGCCTGCCAGCCACAGGGTGAGCAGCGGCGTGAGCAGCGGAGCCAGGAGCGTGGACACGGAGGTCATGGCCACGGACAGGGCTGTGTCGGCGCGCGCGAGGTAGCTGACCACGTTCGAGGACGTGCCGCCCGGGGCCGAGCCCACGAGGATCACGCCCGCCGCGAGCTCGGGTGGCAGCTGGAGCACGACGGCGACGCCGAGCCCCAGCAGCGGCATGATCGCGTACTGCGCCACCACGCCCAGCAACACGGGCAGCGGCCGGCGGGCGACGAGGCCGAAGTCCGGAAGGGTCAGCGTCAGGCCCATGCCGAACATGATGATCCCGAGGAACAGGTTCACCTGGGGCAGCAGCGTCTTCGCGGCGGTCGGGGCGAGGAAGCCGACGAGCGCGGCGGCGAGCACCAGCAGCGGGAAGACGGTGACGGCGATGCGCGCGGAGCGGTCTTCCGCGCGGCGGGCGTCGGTGGGGGCGGGATCCGGTGCGGTCATCCCGTCATGGTAAGAGCGGGGCCGCGGCGCCGTCGTCGGCCTTCCGGAATCCGCTGCACATCCAACCCTTCTGGGCGTCCGTTCCCGCCCCAGAAGGGTCAGTTCCGCAGACGATCCTCCGCGCCACCGGCGTCGAGACCGCCTCGCTCCACTATCGCGGCCCGCACCAGCGCCGCCGTCTCGACGAATCCCCGCCACCGGTCTGTCCCCGCCACCCGGATGTTGAGCCAGCGCTGACGCAGGAACACCGCGTCCCGGCGGGTGTCCTTGCCGACCTGCGCGGCGCCGTCGTGGGTCTTGCCCTCGTAGTGGATCGCGATCCGCCACCGCCGGTAGCCGAGGTCCGCGCTCGCGGGGTGCCACAGCGAGTAGTCGGGGTCCCAGAGCTCGATCTGCAGGTCCGGTTCAGGCAGCCCCGCGGCCATCAGCGCCAGGCGCAGCTCGGTCTCAGCCGGGGAGTCGGAGCCGGTGCGCACGAGCGCCAATGCCTCCCGCGCCCGCACGATCCCGGCCTCGCCGGTGTGCCGCTCGAGCGCGGCGCCGAGCTCACGGCGGGTGGCCAGCGCGACCTTCCCCCGCCGCTCGTCCTCCCGTGCCAGCCGATCTCCGACCGCCACGAGCGCGTCTCGGTCCAGGACGGTGGCCAGGTGGAACCAGGTGTCGGCGTGCGAGGTCCACCGCAGCCCGTGCAGCCGGTCCCGCCGCACGATGAGGCGGTCCAGGTCCACGAGCCGGGTGCGCACGCCGGGCTCCCGCAGCACCCGGCGGGTGCGGGACCGCAGGACGGTGGGGCGCACCCGGGCCTGGACGTCGTCCGGGAGGGGCCAGCCCAGCAGCCGGGCCACGGACTCTCCGGTCACCACGACGTCGGGACGCATCGCCGCCAGGTCCTGCAGCCGGGACAGCTCGGTGGCGAGGGGACGCGCGGGCGGCGTCGCCCCGGTGACGGGGCCGATCCAGCGGTAGTGGCCGTGCGCGACGCGTTCGACGTCCCGGCTGCGCAGCCGCGACCCGGACACGCCTGCGGCCAGCGCCTGCGCTCGCGTGAACGGGGCGTCCTGGAGGTGGGCGGGGAAGGGTCCGGGCACGCGCATGGCCCCGATCCTGCTCGCTTCCGACGCCGGCGGGCCCGGTTGTCCACAGGCCCTGCGGAGGCGTCGGGCCGACGTCGTCGTGGACGTCCTGCCGCGCGCGGGGTATCCGTTGCGGATCCGACCCTTCTGGCCCTCCGCGCAGCGCCCAGAAGGGTCGGATCCGCAGAAGATTCCGGCCTCAGCCGCTGAGCCCGGCGTGCGATCTCCCCCGCGCGGGGGATCCGGCAGCTGCCGGAGCGCGCTTAGTCTGGCGGGATGAACCCTCAGGACCGCCCGTCGTCGCCTGCCCGGGGACCGGTCCGTCCGGACGACGTGACCCCCCACGGCAGTGGCGGCCAGCCCCTGCGTCGCGCGCTGCCGCCGCACTGGTTCCGCACGGACGCGATCATCGCGGGGGTGCTGGCGCTGGCCGGCGTCGAGCTCGCCTACCTGAGCGACTTCGCGGGCGTGAACCCGGAGAGCGACGTCCCGGTGCACCTGGTGGCCCTCGGGGCGGCGCTCCTCGGCGGACTGCTGGCGTGGCGGCGGCGGGCCCCGCTCGTCGTGGCGATGCTCGTGTCCGCGTCCTACATCACCCTCGGGTCCCTGGGCGCGGTCGAGTTCTACGCCTCCCAGGTGGTGCTCTTCATGTCCTTCTACTCGGTCGGCGCGTGGACCCCCGACCGGCGCCGCGCCCGGCATGTGCGGCTGATCATCGTGGTGGCGATGGCGGCCTGGCTGGTGGCCGCGTCCGTGCGGGGGTTCACCGACCCCGAGACGGGCGAGCGCGGCGTCAACGCGTACTTCGCGTTCCTGATCATCCAGGTGCTCGTGAACGCCGCGTACTTCACGGGGGCGTGGCTGTTCGGCAATCGCGCGTGGGCGCAGGCGCTCGAGCAGGAGGAGCTCCTCCGCGCGCACGCCGAGATCCGCGCGCAGCAGGAGGAGCTCGCCCAGCAGGCCGTCACCCGAGAGCGCCTGCGGATCGGGCGGGAGCTGCACGACGTCGTCGCCCACCACGTGACCGCGATGGGCGTGCAGGCCGGCGCCGGCCGTCTGCTCCTGCACCGGGACCCCACCGCCGCGGAGGGCCACCTCAAGGGGGTCGAGGAGTCCGCGCGGCAGGCGGTCCGTGAGCTGCAGACCCTGGTGCACACCCTCCGTGACGACGACGCCGGGGCCGACTCCCTGCCCCGGCTCGCCGACCTCGAGTCACTCGTGACGCAGGCCCGAACGGCGGGTGGGCAGACGGTGGAGCTCGTGCGGATCGGAGGGGCCCCGAAGCTGCCACCCGCCACCGAGCTCGTGCTGTTCCGCGTGGCCCAGGAGGGGCTGACGAACGCCCGCAAGCACGCCGGCCCCCGGGCCCGCGTGGAGGTGCGGCTGCGGACCGAGGCGGACCGGGTGGAGCTGGAGGTCTCTGACGACGGGCGCGGCTCGGGCACCGGCGCCGCCGGGGGCACCGCAGGCACGGCCCGCACCCTGGGCACCCGCATGGGTCTGACCGGGATGCGCGAGCGGGTCGACTCCGTGGGCGGCACCCTCGAGGTGGGTCCGAAGCCGCACGGCGGCTGGCTCGTCCGAACGACGGTGCCCGCCGCTCAGGCGCCGGCCCGCACCGAGCATGTCACTGCTGAGACGGACAGGACATCGACGACCACCCCGGGGGTTCCCTCATGATCCGCGTGCTGCTCGTGGACGACCAGCCGCTCATCCGTCTCGGCTTCGGCGCGATCCTCGGCTCGGAGGACGAGATCGAGGTGGTCGGCGAGGCGGCGGACGGCCGGGCCGCCGTCGAGCTCGCTGCCGCACTGGATCCGGACGTGATCTGCATGGACGTCCAGATGCCGCACATGGACGGGATCGAGGCGACCCGCGCGCTCGTGGCGGCAGGCACCCGGGCGGCGATCCTCATCCTCACGACCTTCGACCGCGACGACTTCCTCTTCGAGACCCTCGCCGCCGGCGCCTCGGGCTTCCTGCTCAAGTCGGCCGGCCCGGAAGAGCTCATCGAGGCCGTCCGGGTGCTCGGTCGCGGCGACGCGCTCCTCGACCCCCAGGTCACCCGTCGCGTGCTCGCGCGGCTGGCCGCCCCGCCGTTCGAGGTCACTTCGCCTGGATCTGCGGGATCGGAATCCGGGCAAAGTGACCCCGACATGGGTGCGTCCGGCGGAAGTGACCCGAAACCGCGGCAGGCGGGGGCCACGACGACGCCGGCCACCCACGACGCTGCCGGGTCCGGCGTGACCGCCGGCAGCAGCGCCGCCGCCGGAGCCGGCCTGACCCCGCGCGAGAGCGAGATCCTCGCCCTCATGGCCCGCGGGCTCTCGAACGCGGAGATCGCGGCGGAGCTGTTCGTGGGCGAGTCGACCGTGAAGACGCACGTGTCCAACGTGCTCATGAAGCTGCAGGCCCGTGACCGCGTGCACGCCGTGATCTGGGCATTCGAACACGGCCTGGCTGGCTGACGCCTGGGCCGCTGTGCCCCCGCGCCCGGCGGCTCGTCGCCCACCCGCCTCCACGCCGTCCCCCTGTCGGAGGAGGCCCGGAAGATCCCCCGACGGACGGAGTCGCCGTTCCACCCCTGCGTTCTAGCCTGGGCGCATGATCAGCGTCAGAGACCTCGACAAGTCCTACGGCACGGCCCGGGTGCTCAAGGGCCTGAACTTCGACATCACCCCGGGCCTGATGACCGGGTTCGTCGGCGGCAACGGCGCCGGCAAGACCACCACGATGCGCATCCTGCTGGGGGTGCTCGAAGCGGACGACGGCGAGATCCTCGTGGACGGTGCCCCCATCACCGCCGACTACCGCGCGGGCATCGGCTACATGCCCGAGGAGCGCGGGCTCTACCCGAAGATGTCCGTCGTCGACCAGCTGGTCTACCTCGGCCGCCTGCGCTCGCTCTCCGCGGCCGACGCGCGGGCCCGCGCCATGGACCTGCTCGCCCGCCTCGAGCTCGATGCCCGCGCGGACAGCCGCCTGGAGGAGCTCTCGCTCGGCAACCAGCAGCGTGCGCAGATCGCGGCGGCCCTCGTCCACGACCCCGTCGCGCTCGTGCTGGACGAGCCCTTCTCCGGTCTCGACCCGCACGCCGTGGAGACCACCCTGCAGGTCCTGCGCGAGACCGCGGACACCGGCGTCCCCGTGCTCTTCTCCTCGCATCAGCTCGACGTGGTGGAGCGTCTCTGCGACGAACTGATCATCCTCGCCGACGGTCAGGTCCGGGCCTCCGGCACCCGCGAGCAGATCCTCGCGGCCCACGCCGAGCCCGAGTGGGAGCTCGTCGCGGGCACCGACCTCGGCTGGGTCCGTGCCGAACCCGGCATCGAGGTCACCACCTTCGACGGCGGGTACGCGCGCTTCCGGGCCCCCGACGTCGCCGCCGCCGGCCGCGTCCTCGCGGAGTCCCAGCGCCGCGGCACCGTCCTCAGCTACGGCCCCGTCCGCCATTCCCTGCACGAGATCTTCACGGAGGTCACCCGATGAGCACCGCCGCTCCCACCCCCCTCACCCACGAGGACGACGGCGCCCGCCCGCCCGCTCCCCCCGCGCCCACGCCGCACCCCCGGTCCGGCCGCCGCACCCCGTTCTGGGCCGCCGTCGGGCTGGTGGCGGGCCGCGAGATGGCCGTGAAGATGCGCTCCAAGGCGTTCGTGGTGACCACGCTCATCACCCTGGGCTTCGTGGTTGCCGCGGTGCTGCTGGGTCCGCGTCTGGGCGAGATGCTCGCCTCCGATGAGGCCACGACGGTGGCCGTCACCGCACAGACCGAGCAGGCCGTCCGCGCGCTCGGGGACGACTACGCCCCCACGCTGGCCGCCTCCGCCGACGCCGCCCGGGAGGCCGTGCGCTCCGGCACGGCCAGCGCCGCCGTCGTGCCGAGCGGGGAGAGCCCGGCGGGGATCGCCGTCGTGGGGATGCACGACGCGCCGCAGGACCTGGTGGGCCTGCTGTCCACGAACCCCGCCGTGGAGCTGCTGGACCCGAACGCGCCGAACCCGATGCTGCGGTACTTCATCGCGCTGGGCTTCGGCCTGGTGTTCTTCATGGTGGCGATCACGTACGGGCAGCAGATCGCGGTGTCGGTGATCGAGGAGAAGCAGTCCCGCGTGGTGGAGATCCTGCTGGCGGCCGTGCCCGCGAAGGCCATGATGGCCGGCAAGGTGCTCGGCAACTCCGCGATGGCGCTGTTCCAGGTGGCGCTGATCGCCACGGCACTGCTGCTGGGCATGCAGATCAACGGCGCCGTGCTGCCGCTGGACGGCCTGGGCGTGCCGATCCTGTGGTTCGTGGTGCTGTTCGCGGTGGGGTTCGTGATTGTCGCGGCGCTGTACGCGGCGGCGGCCTCGCTGGTGTCGCGGCAGGAGGACATCGGCTCGACGTCCATGCCCGTGATGATGCTGATCATGCTCCCGTACTTCGCGGTGATCTTCCTCAACGACAACCCGGAGGCCTTGCGGATCATGTCCTGGATCCCGTTCTCCGCGCCGGTGGCCGTGCCGCTGCGCGTGTACCTCGGGCAGGGCGAGCTGTGGGAGCACGTCCTGAGCTTCGGGATCCTGCTGGCGGCGACCGCCCTGGTGATCGCGTTCGCCGCGCGGATCTACGAACGCTCCATCCTGCACACGGGCCGCGCGATGACGTGGCGGGAGGCCCTCACAGCCCGCTGACCGCACCTCCTTGTCCTGCGGGCGGCGGCGCGGGGAATCCGTTGCGGATCCGACCCTTATGGGCCACCGCGATGCATCCAGAAGGGTCGGATCCGCAGAAGATTCCGGGATCAGCCGCTCAGCCCGTACTCCTTCAGCATCTTCCGGGCCTCCTGGGTGCCGGCCCTCTGCAGCTCGAGCAGCTGCGCGTAGATCCCGCCGGACTCGGCCAGCTCGGCCGGGGTCCCGATCTCCTGCACCTGCCCGCCGCGCAGCGTGACGATCCGGTCGACGGACGCGATCGTGCTCAGCCGGTGCGCCACGATCAGGCTCGACCGCCCCACCATGAGGTCCTCGAGGGCCGCCTGCACGAGCCGTTCGGACTTCGTGTCCAGCGCGGAGGTGGCCTCGTCCAGCACGAGGATCGGCGCGTCCTTCAGCACGGCCCGCGCCACCGCGATCCGCTGCTTCTGCCCGCCGGACAGCCGCAGCCCGCGCTCGCCGATCACCTGGTCGTAGCCGTCGTCGAACGCCGCCACGAACCGGTGCGCGTACGCGGCCTCGGCGGCGGCCCGGACGCGTTCGTCGGAGGCGTCGGGGTCCGCGTAGGCGATGTTCTCGCGCACCGTCCCGGAGAACAGGCTCGGCTCCTGGAACACGGTGGCGATCCGCCCGCGCAGCGCGGCCAGGTCCAGCCCGGCGACGTCCTGTCCGAACACCTCGATGCGTCCGCTCGTCACCGGGTACAGACCCAGCAGCAGGTGCGCGATGGTCGACTTCCCGCCGCCCGACTCGCCCACGAGCGCCACCCTGGCGCCCCGCGGGATGTCGAAGGACACGCGGTCCAGCACGGGGCGGGAGGCGGCGGCGTCGTAGGCGAAGGAGACCTCGTCGAAGCGCACGGCCGGCACGTCCGCGGGGAGGTCCGGCGCACCCGGAACGACGTCGGCCCGCGGCTCCGCCGGCGCGCGCGGCGCCTCCGCACTCGCCACCGCGAGTGCCGCCCCGCCGGCCCGCTCGCGCTCCTCGGCGAGCACCTCGAAGTAGTCCTTCGACCCGGCGACGGCCCGCTGGGCGGAGTCCACGAGGAAGCTCATGGAGAAGATCGGCTGCCGGGCCATGTTCATCAGCTGCAGGAGGATCACCATGTCGCCCACGGAGAACAGGCCCTGCGCGGTGCGGACGAACACGATCAGGTACATCGCGCCGAAGGCCACGTTCAGGGCGAGCCGGCGCCCGGCGTCCATGCCGTGCCAGAACCGGGACTGCTGCCGGGTGATCCCCACGGTCCGCAGGAACCGGTCGCGGAACCCGGTGAGCTCGTGGTCCTGCCGGTTGTAGGCCCGCACCACGGGCATCTGCGAGACCACCTCGGCGAACCGCCCCGAGGCGATGTCCACCTCCGTGTTCTTCTCCCCCTCCCACACCTGCCACTTCGCGGAGGTCCGCGCGGTCAGCCACATGTACACGGGGAAGACGACGGCCAGCAGGATCGCCAGCGGCCACCAGTAGAACGCCGTGATCACGAGCACCGCGGCGGTGGTGATGAGCATGGTGAACGCGTTGTTCGCGAAGAACTGCAGGAACTGGGTGAGCTCGTTGATGGTGCGGTTCAACCGGTTGACGACCCGCCCGGTGATCGCGGTGTCGAAGTACCGCTGGGGCAGGTGCAGCAGCTGCTCGAAGTACCGCGTGGAGAGGATGGTGCGCATGCGCGCGGCCATCACGTCGCCCCAGTAGCCGCCCACGCTCACCACCACGGTGATCGCCACCTCGACGGCGAGGAACGCGACCGCCAGCCAGGTCACCGCGGTGACGGCCTCGGCCACGTCGGTCTCCCCCGCGACGGCGGCGACGATCCGGTCCGTGGCCGCGCCGATGAGGAACGGGGTGGCCAGGGCCAGCACCGCGGCCAGCACGGAGCTGACGGCGATGCCGAGGTAGAGGCGGTGGAGCTGGGGCGCGAAGCGCAGGATGCGGAGCAGCGACGTCACCGGGCCAGGCTAGTGGCCGGGGCGGACATCAGCGCGGCCGGCCGGCCCGCCAGGAGGTCAGAACGGGGGCGCTGCGGCGACGGCGGCCAGCACGGGGTGCAGCAGCGGGGCCACGCCGTGCCCGCCGGGTGCGGCCGGGGCGGCGGGGTCCATCCAGTGCAGCTCGACGATCTCGTCCGTCGGCTCGGGGACCTCGTGCCGGGCGACGGGCCGCCACAGCGCGAACACCTCCGAGTGCAGGGCGGCGCCGGGCTCGTTGGCGGCGGCGGTGTCCCACGCGCCCAGGCGGGTCAGCTCGTCCGGGCGCAGGCGCAGCCCGGTCTCCTCGGCCACCTCGCGGACGGCGGTGTCCACGGGGGCCTCGCCGGGCAGGTGCTTGCCGCCGGGGAACATGAACATGGCGGTGCCGGCCTTGCGGACGGTCAGCACCCGGCGGTCCGGGCGGGCCAGCACGACGGCGGAGACGCGGATGACCTCCCCGGCCGCGACGGTCGGCGTGCGGGCGGAGTCGGAGGGGGAAGGACTCATGCCCCCATCATCCTCCCCCGGGCGGCTCAGAGGAGCGTGAGCCCCACCTTCACGGCGATTCCCAGCATGAGCACGCCCACCACGGCGTCCACGATCCGCCACGTCCGCGCCGAGTCCATGGACGGGGCGAGCTTCGTGCCGCCCCAGCCGAGCGCGGTGAACCACACGAGCGAGGCCGCCACCGCGCCGCCCACGTACGCCCACTTCGCCGCCCCGAACGTCTGCGCGAAGGTGCCCATCATGACCACGGTGTCGAGGATGGCGTGCGGGTTCACCAGGGAGACGGACAGCGCCAGCAGGATGATCCGCGGCAGCGGCGTCTGCGGGCGGTCCAGCGCCACGCGGCGCGGCTGCACGCGCTGCCGCACCACCACCGACCCGCCGCCCGAGGGGGCGCCGACACCGGGCGCGCCGTCGTCGTGCTGCCCGACGCCGGCCCTGGCCGGCTCGCGGTCGCGCTCGGCCAGGCGCCCTGTCGACGGGTCGATCAGCGGCAGCTCGCCGGTGAGGACCGCCAGGTCGATGCGGTCGGGGCCGTGCCCGGTCCCCTCGACGTCCGCGGCCGCGGTGGTGAGGGTCCGGTCCCCGCGCCAGGCGGAGCGCAGCGCGCCCACGGCGAACGCGAGGAGGTAGACCACGCCGGCCACGGTCAGCGCGGGCACGAGCCACGGCCAGCGTTCGGCCACCACGCCCACGCCGCCGGCGCCGAGCACGAGCAGCGCCACATCGGCCACGAAGCACACGGTCAGGACGGTCCACACGCGGTCGCGTCGGACGATCTGACGCAGCAGGAACAGGGTCTGCGCGCCGATGGCGACGATGAGGGCGAGGTAGGTCAGGAATCCGGTGGCGAAGATGGTCACCGAGCGAGGATAGGAGTCGCCCCACGTCCGTGCCATCGCGATCTTCTTCAGGATCTGAAGACATCCTTCATGGCCGCCCCTACCCTGGACCGCATGAACTCCGACCACCTGCGCGCCCTCGTCGCGGCCGTCGACCACGGCACCTTCGACGCCGCCGCGGACTCCCTGCGGATCTCCGGCTCGGCCTTCTCGCAGCGGATCAAGGCCCTCGAGCGGCAGGTGGGCCAGGTGCTCGTGGCCCGCACCGTCCCCGTCCGGCCGACCGCGGCCGGAGAGCGCATGCTCCGTCTCGCCCGGCAGGCCCTCGCGCTCGAGGACGAGGCGCTCGCCGCGCTCGGCCGGGGCGACGGCGGCCGCGTGCCGCTGCGCGTGGCCCTCAACGCGGACTCCCTCGACACGTGGTGGGAGCCCGTGCTGCGCGAGGCGGCGACGTGGGACGACGTCGTCCTGCAGATGCAGTCCGAGGACCAGGAGCACACCGCCGTCCTGCTGCGGGACGGCGCGGTGGTGGCCGCCGTGACGGACGACCCCACGCCCGTGGCCGGGTGCACCTCCACCCCGCTGGGCACGATGCGCTATCACGCGGTGTGCGCGTCCTTCCTGCTGGAGCTGCATCGCGACGCGCGGGGCCGGGTGGACTTCGGCACGCTGCCGATCGTGGACTACGGCCCCCGCGACGGCCTGCAGCACACGGTGCTGCGCCGCGTCACCCGCGGCCGGCCCGTGGCCGACCCGCCGACCCACCTCGTGCCCTCCGTGCACGCATATCTGCGGGCGGTGGAGCTCGGGCTGGGCTGGGGCATGCTCCCCTCGGTGCAGATCCCGCCGGGCGTGCTCGAGGGCCGGCACCCCGACCTCGAGCCGATCCCGGCCCTCGGCGCGGCCGACGTGCACCTGCATTGGCAACGCTGGACGGCCGGGACCGCGGCTCTGGACCGCCTCACGGACGCGGTGCTGCGCGCCGCGCCCTCGGCGGGGGACACCGCGGACTGACGGGCGCATTCGAGACCCGCCCCGGACGCGCCGCGACCCCCGCCTCAGGGGCGGGGGTCGCGGTCACGGGCCGCTCGGGGCGGCCGGGGTCGGGTCAGCGGCCGTCGCCGGTGCCCGGGCGGCGGGTGGCGTCGCCCAGGGTGCCGTCGGCCTCGCGGCGGCGGGCGTCCACGCCCTCGGTGCGCACGTCGCCGGCGCGGTCGTCCACGCGGTGCACGTCATGGTCACGGTGCGCGCCGGCCACGTGGTGGTCGCGGCGCACGGGCTCGGCGTGCACCTCACGCTTGCGGCGACCGGCCAGGCCCGCCAGGCCCAGCAGACCGGCCAGGCCCCACAGGCCCCAGTTGCCGTTGTCGTCCTTCTCCTCCTCCTGAGGGGCGGGCGACTGGGAGGCCGGTGCCGTGGTGGCGGTCTCGGTGGCCGGTGCCGTGGTCTGCGCGACGGCGGCGGGGGCACCGAGGCCGGTGACGACGGCGGCGCCGAGGGTCAGGGCGGTGGCGGTGCGGCGGATGTCAGTCATGATCGTGCTCCTCTCACCGGCGGCCTGCGCCGACCGGCGTCGGGGGGATCGCCCGGCGGTCCCGGACGACCCTTTCTGGGTCATGCACGAGCACCGTACGCACAGGAGGGTGGGGGTCCGTCAACGGTTGCCGACCCGGGGTCAGGGCCGGCCGCCCCGGGCGGAGCCGCAGCAGGAGCCCGCAGCCCCCGGCCCGGCGCGCCCCGGGGTGCAGGGCACGACGACGTCGAAGCGCGTCCACCCGTCCTCGGACGCCACGGTCACGTCCCCGCCGTGGCTGCGCGCGATCGAGCGCACGATGGCCAGGCCCAGACCCGTGGACGGCTCCGTGCCCGGGATGTCCGTCCGGCCCTTCCCGGGGCCGCGGACGAAGCGGTGGAAGAGGGTGGCGTGTCGGTCGGCCGGGATGCCGCCGCCGTCGTCGTGGACGCTGACGAGCATGAAGCCGGGCCGGGGCTGGTCCGGCCGCACGGAGGCCGTGACGGTGGTCCCGACGGGGGTGTGCTTGGCCGCGTTGGAGAGCAGGTTGCCGACCACGCGGGCCAGCTGCGACCGGTCGCCGGTGACGGACCGCTGGGTGCCCGGCTCCACCCCTTCGGGCAGGTCCACCACCCATGTGTGGTCCGGCCACGCCGCGCGGGCGTCCATCACGCCCTCGAGGACCACCTCGGACAGGTCCACCTGTTCGGCCAGCGCCACCTCCCCGGAGGGCTTCAGGCCCATGGCCCGGCCGCGCGAGACGGATTCGAGCCGTTCGAGCAGGAGCATGTCGTCCACGAGGGCGGCCATCCGGTCGGCCTGGAACAGCACCCGGCCGAGCGACCGCCGGCCGGTCGCGGAGAGCTCCTCCGTCATCGCGATCATCTCGGCGTAGCCGCGCACCGAGGCGAGCGGCGTGCGCAGCTCGTGGGAGGCGTCCGCCATGAACCGGCGCATCTGCCGCTCCTGCACGCGGCGCTGCTCCAGGGCCGCCTCGACCGAGCCGGTGAACCGGTCGAGCGCCTGGGCGACGACGGCCACCTCGTCCGGCCCCTGCAGGAGCCGAGGCGGCATGCGGGAGTCCTCCGGATCGAGCCCGGCCCGGGCCATGTCCACCTGGGCGACCCGCTCGGCGACGGCGGCGACCTCGCGCAGCGGGGCCAGGCCCCGACGCAGCCACAGGGTCACCAGGATCGCGGTGGTGAGGACGGTGACGGACAGCCCGACGGCGACCGCGACCAGCGCCTGGCGCGCGACGTCGGACATGGCACCCGTCGGCGCCCCCACCACGAGCACCTGGTCAGCGGCCACCCAGGGGCCCGGCGCGGTCAGGGTCTGCGCCTGGACGCGATAGGAGACGTCGTCGACAACGGCGTCCATGATCGGCCCGCCCGGCCGGTCCCGGAGGGCGTGGAGGAGGTCGTGGGCCTCCTGCGCCGTGAGCGGCACCGACTCCCCGGCGTCACCGACCCGGTGCCCGGTGAGGGCGCCCTGCTGATGCGTCTCCAGACCGGAGAGCGGGACGAGCGCGACCACCGTGCCCTCGGGCTGGCCGAGGGTGCCCGGCGCGCGCAGGTCCCCCTCCCCCGGGCCGGCGGCGCCCCCTCCGCCCGGCGAGGGGACCGTCAGCTGCTCCGAGGCGCGGAGCCACGCTTCGGAGGCGTCCCGGGTGGCGGATTCGGTCAGCAGGGCCTTCGTGATGCCGGCCGCGTAGAACGAGTAGGCCAGGATGGTGGCCATCAGGATCAGAAGGACGCCGGCGCCGATGCGTCGGGCCAGCGACGTGGGCCGCCTGCGGCGGGTGCTGCCGTGCCCCGACGGGACCGCGACGGTCTCAGGCAGGGCGGATGACATATCCGGCGCCGCGGATGGTGTGGATCATGGGATCCCGATCCGCGTCGATCTTCTTCCGCAGGTAGGAGATGTACAGCTCGACGATGTTCGCGCGGCCGCCGAAGTCGTAGCCCCAGACGTCCTGCAGGATGCGCTCCTTGGAGAGCACCGTGCGGACGTTGACCATGAGGAACTTCAGCAGGTTGTACTGCGTGGCCGTCAGCTCGATCTCGTCGCCGCCGCGGGTCACCTCGTGGGTGCGGGTGTTCATCACCAGGTCACCGACCACGAGCACCTCGGAGCCGCCCGAGACCACGCCGGAGCGCTGCACGAGCCGGTGCGCGCGGATGAGCACCTCTTCCATGGAGAAGGGCTTGGTCACGTAGTCGTCGCCGCCGGCGGCCAGGCCCGCCACGCGGTCCTCGGTCGCGTCCTTGGCGGTGAGGAACATGGCGGGCATCTCCGACCAGTGGGCGCGCAGGCGCTCCAGGACCTCCACGCCGCCCAGGTCCGGGAGCATGACGTCGAGGATCGCCAGGTCCGGCCGGCCGGCCGTGCCCAGCTCGACGGCGGTCGCGCCGTCGTGGGCCACGATCACCTCCCAGCCGCAGAGGGTGAAGCCCATGGAGAGCAGGTCGGCGATCATCGGTTCGTCGTCCACGATGAGCACCCGCACCGGTGCGCCGTCCGGGTGCGAGAGCTCGGGCAGGACCTCCTTCAGCTCTGCCATGGATGACGGGCCGGTGGTGCTCTGGATGGGGCTCACAAAGTTCCTCTACGTTCGGGAGACGGTTCACGGTGCCCACGCGGACGTCGCGGGCTGCGGGGGACGAGCGCCTCGCGACGGAGGGGCGACGCCGTTCCGGGGGATGGCGGACGGGCGGCGACCGGAGGCCGGGGGGTGCGCGGATGCCCCCCTCGACGGGGCCCCATGCTACGCGGATCAGCTGGGTCGGCCCAGAGTCTTCTCGGATTGCGGACATCAGCGTGACACCTCACAGCCCTGACACAACCGGCGGCGCCACCGGGGCCGCCCTGCGCCGACACCGCGCCGTGTGTCCCGCGTCAGTCGACCGGCTTCATGGCCCAGTGCGTGGCCAGGGTGCCGAACATGTGGGTCTCATGGCCGATGTTCACGAAGCCGGCCTCGGCGAAGAGGTCCGCGACCTCGTCCGGCGTGTGGAACGCCTTCGTCGAGGAGGACAGGTACGCGTAGGCCTCGGGCCGGTCGGCGATCAGCTTCGCGAGCTGCGGCATCACCCGGTGGATGTAGAAGGAGGAGAACGGCTTGAGCACGTTGTCCGGCGCCGGCGACGTCTCGAGGGCCGCGACCCAGCCGCCGGGGCGCAGCACGCGGAACTGCTCGGCGAGGGTCGCCGGGATGTCCGCGACGTTGCGCAGCAGGTAACCGTGGGTCACGGAGTCGAACGAGCCGGCCTCGAACGGCAGGTCCGTCGCGTCTGCGACGACCCACTCGATGCGGTCCCCGCCCGCGCGGGCACGGCCGACCTCCATCATCTCGGCGGCGATGTCGGCGCCCACCACCTGCGCGTCGGGGTGCTGCTTGAGCACCTCGAACGCGAGGTCGCCGGTGCCGGTGGCCAGGTCGAGCACGCGGGCCTGCGCGGGGATGTTGGCCCGCGCCACCGTGTGGCGCACCAGACGCGGCTCCTGACCCCACGTCATGACAGCGTTCATCAGGTCGTAGCGGCTGGCGATGGCGTCGAACATCGCGGAGACCCGGTCGTGGTGGTCGGCGGCGCCGCGCTGCGCGTCGCCACGCGGGGCGGGGAGGGGGTTCTGGCTCACCAGGCCACCGTATCCCGCCCACCTCCCCCGACGACGCCCCTCACCGGGATTGCACAGGAGCGTTAGGTTGCCCTAACCTTCCGGAGTTACCTCACGTCGGTGTTTGCTAATGCCGGCCCGGCAGGGCCGACGCATCCCCCGACCGCAGACCCGACCCCCTCCGCCCGGCGCCCGCGCGTCGCGACCGTGAAAGGCCACCACCATGGCACCGTCCTCCCTGTCCCGCCGCTCCCTCCTCGCCGGCGGGGGAGTCGGCCTCACCCTCCTGCTCGCCGCGTGCTCCACCGGCCCTGCCGGCGGCTCGGCCTCGTCCTCGTCGGCCGGTGCGTCGTCGTCGGACGCCGCGGGCGCGGACGCCGCGTTCCCCCGCAGCATCGAGCACGTCTACGGCACCACCGAGATCCCGCAGCGCCCGACCCGCGTGGCCACCGTGTCCTGGGTGAACCAGGACGTGGCCCTCGCCCTCGGGGTGGTGCCGGTGGGCATGGCCGCCGTGGAGTTCGGCGGGAACGCGGAGAAGTCCACCGACTGGTTCGACGCGAAGCTCGCCGAGACCGAGGGCGCCCAGAAGCCCGTGCAGTGGTCCGAGGCCTCCGGCATCGACGCCGAGGCGATCGCCGCCGTGAAGCCGGACGTCATCCTCGCCGTCTACTCCGGCATCACGCAGGAGGACTACGACCGCCTCTCGAAGATCGCCCCCACCGTGGCCTACCCGAAGGACGTCCCCGCCTACGGCACCTCGTGGCAGCAGTCCACGGAGGTCATCGGCCGCGTGCTCGGCAAGGAGCAGGAGGCGGAGGAGCTCATCGCGGACCTCGAGCAGCAGATCAAGGACGCCGGCGAGAAGCACGCGGGCCTCCAGGGCGCCTCCTTCATCTACGGCACCATCGACCCCGCCGCCGCAGACCAGATCAGCATCTACACGGACGTGGATAACCGCCCGAAGTTCCTCGAGCTGCTCGGCATGGAGCAGGCGCCGGTGGTGACGGAGAACTCCCCGGAGGACCAGGCGTTCTTCTTCACGTGGTCGCCCGAGCGCGCGGACGAGCTGGAGTCGGACGTGTTCGTCTCCTGGGCCGCCCAGGACTCGGTCCGCGAGGCCATCGAGTCCGACCCCCTGCTGGGCTCGATCCCGGCCGTGGAGGCCGGCGCCCTCGTCCTGCAGTCGGACGAGCAGGAGGTCCTCTCCGTCTCCGCGATCTCTCCGCTGTCCATCCCGTTCGCGCTCGAGAAGGTCGTCCCGCCGATCGCCGAGGCCGCGAAGACCGCTCAGGGCTGATCCCTCCCCATGCCGTCCACGGCCCTCTCCTCCCCGGCCCGCGCTCGCGCGGGTGTGCTGATGGGCGCCCTGCCCGCGGCGCTGCTGCTGGCGGCGCTCGTGGCCGGCGTCGCCCTCGGCGCGCGCACCGTGCCGACGACGACGGCGCTCGACACCCTGGGCGCGGTCCTCACCGGGCACCCCGTGCCGGAGGGCATCGAGGCGGCGGCCGTGGCCTCCCGCGTGCCCCGCGTGGTGACGGGGGCGCTGGTGGGGGCGGCGCTGGCCGTGGCCGGTGCCGCCCTGCAGGGGGCCACCCGCAACCCGCTCGGCGACCCGGGACTGCTCGGGCTCTCCGCCGGCGCGGGGCTGGCCGTGGCGGCGGGCATGGCGCTCGGCGTCGCCGGCTCCACGTTCGGGGTGCTGGCGCTGGCCGCCGTCGGGACGCTGGTCGCGGCGGCGCTCGGCTACGCGGTGGCGGCGGCCGCCACGCGGAGGGGCCGGACGCCCGGCGCCCCCTCCCCCATGGCGCTCGTGCTGGCCGGCGCGGCGCTCACCGCCGGCGCCACCGCCGGCACCACGGCGCTGCTCGTGCTCTCCCCCACGGTCCAGGACCGACTGCGGTTCTGGGCCGTGGGCACGGTGGCCCGCGCCGACCTCGGCGAGGCGCTCGCCCTGGCGCCCGTGATCGCCGTCGGGCTGCTCGCCGCCGTCGCGGTGGCCTCCGGGCTCGACGCCCTCGCCCTCGGCGACGACCTCGCGCACGGCCTGGGCGGGCGCCCGGAGCGGGTGCGCGCGGTGCTGCTGGGCGCGGTCGTGCTGCTCACGGCCGCGGCGGTGGCGCTGGCCGGGCCGGTCGGGTTCGTGGGGCTGCTCGTGCCCCACGCGCTGCGCCGTCTGCGACCGCCGAGCACGCGGGCCCTGATGGTCGGCTGCGCCCTGTGGGGCGCCGTCCTCGTGATCCTCGCGGACCTCGCCGGGCGGCTCGTCGTGGCGCCCGGGGAGATCCACCTCGGGGTGACCACCGTCCTGCTCGGCGTGCCCGTGCTGCTGGCGCTGCTGCGCCGCCCGGGGGTGGCCGCATGAGCCTCCAGCGCACCGCCTCGGACGACGTCGTCGCCCGCCTGCGCCGTTCCGACCGGCGCCGCCTCGGAGGGGCCTGCGCGGGCCTCGCCGTGGCCGTGCTGGTCCTCGCCCTGCTGCGCGTGGTGTGGGGCACGTACCAGGTGACCGTCCCGGACCTCGTGCGGATCCTGGGCGGAGAGACGATCCCGGGAGCGAGCTTCATTGTGCTGGAGGAGAAGCTGCCCCGCGCCGTGGCCGCGGTGCTCACCGGCGCCGCCTTGGGCGCGGCCGGCGCGCTCTACCGGCGCACCCTGCGCAACCCCCTGGCCTCGCCGGACATCCTGGGCGTCACCCAGGGCGCCGCGGCGGCGGTCGTGCTGGGGATGCTGGCGACCGCCGGGCAGACCGGCGGCGGATCGGACCTGACGCGCGCCGCCACGGCACTGATCGGCGGCCTCGCGGCGGTGGTCGCCGTGTTCGCCACGGCCCGCTCGGTGGGCGGCGAACGGTTCGTGGTGGCCGGCATCGCGGTGGCGGCGGCGGGCCAGGCCGTGGTGGCCGGGGCCATGCTCTCGCTGGCCCAGCACGACCTGCAGTCGGCCACCGTCTGGATCGCCGGCTCGCTCAACGGCGTCACGTGGGGCCGCATCGCGCTGCTCGCGGGCGTGCTCGTGGCCGCCCTGCCGCTGGCGGGGGTGCTCCACGCGCGGCTGGCTCCCGCCGACGTCGGCCCGGACCTCGCACACGCCCTCGGCGCCCGGCCGCGCCCCACCTCGGCCGCGGCGCTGGGGCTCGGCGCGGTGCTGGCCGCCGTGGCGACCGCCGTCGTGGGGCCGCTGGCGTTCGTGGCGCTGCTGGCCACCCCGGTGGCGCGCGGGCTCACCCGCGGCCTGCCCTCCCTGCCCGCGGCGGCGCTCACGGGCGCCGCGCTCGTGCTGCTCGCGGACCTCGTGGCCGGCGAGGCCGTCCCCCTGCTCACCGGCGCCGCCCTGCCCACCGGTGTGCTCACCGGCGCCGCCGGCGCCCCGCTCATGCTCTGGCTGCTGCTGCGCCAGGGCCGGACCCCAGGAGGCGTGCGCTCCGCATGACCGCTCCCCCGCTCACCGTCCCGTCCCCCGCCGCACCGCGCGCCGGGGCCGCCGACGACGTCGCGATCCGCCTGCGCGGCCTGACGCTCGGCTACGGCCCGGCCTCGGCACCGCCGATCGTCGAGGACCTCGACCTGGACGTGCCCGCCGAGCGCGTCACCGCGATCATCGGCGCCAACGGCTGCGGCAAGTCCACACTGCTGCGCGGCCTGACCCGCCAGCTCGCCCCGCGCGCCGGGAGCATCGAGGTGCTCGGCCGGGACGCCGCGCGCGTGTCCGCGCGCGACTACGCCCGCACCGTGGCGCTGCTGCCCCAGCATCCCGTGGCGCCCGAGGGCATGACGGTGGCGCAGCTCGTGGCGCGCGGCCGTCACCCGCACCGCAGGCTCCTGGGCGGCCGGGCCGCCGGCGACGGCGCCGCGATCGCCTCGGCGCTCGAGCGCACCGACCTCGTGGAGCTCGCCGAGCGCGAGGCCGGCACGCTCTCCGGCGGGCAGAGGCAGCGGGCGTGGCTCGCCCTCGTGCTCGCCCAGCAGACCCCGGTGGTGCTCCTCGACGAGCCCACGAGCTACCTCGACCTCAGCCATCAGGTGGAGGTGCTCGACCTGGTGCGGGCGCTCCCGGACCCGCGTGGCGGGGGCCGGGCGACCGTCGTCGCGGTGCTGCACGAGCTGAACCTGGCGGCGCGCAGCGCGGACCACATCGTGGCGATGGCCGCGGGCCGGGTGGTGGCGCAGGGCACGCCGGGCGAGGTGATCGTGCCGGAGGTGCTGGCCGAGGTGTTCGGCCTGGACGCGGACGTGGTGGCCGACCCGCTGCTGGGCCACCCCGTGGTGCTGCCGCGCGGGAACGAGGACCGCCGATGAGCGCCGACGGCATGTTCGTGGCGCACACGCGCGTGGTGTCCGTGGAGCAGCCGTGCCGCGGGTTCCGGCGGATCGTTTTGGCGGGGCCGGACCTGGAGGCCGCCAGCGGGGACCTGCTGGGACTGCTGCCGCCCGGCGTCGCCGACCTGCATGCCCTGTACCGGGGCGCGCGGCCGCGCCGGGACGCCTATGTGAAGCTGCTGATCCCCCCGCCGGGCGGGACGTCGGCGGACCCGGACCTGTCCGCCGGGTTCCGCGCCGGGTTCCTGGCCATCCCCGAGGAGGAGCGCGGCTGGATGCGGACGTACACGGTGCGCTTAGCCGGGCTCGTGCGGCTCGACGGGCGGCAGGTGCCCTCGCTGACCGTGGACGTGGTGCTGCACGGCGACCCGGACGACCCCGCCGACCCGCATCAGGGGCCGGGCCTGCGCTGGGCGCGCGCCGTCCAGGCGGGGGACGCGGTGAACGTGCTGGTGCCCTCGGCGGAGGCGCCGGCGTGGTCCGGGTGGCGGCAGACGGGGGCGCGCCGTGTGCTGGCCGTGGGCGACGAGACCGCCGTCCCCGCCCTGGTGTCCGTGGCGGAGGAGCTCGCCGACCCGTTCGGCGGGTTCGACGGCGAGGCGGACCTCGTGCTCGAGCTGCCCCACGACGGGCAGGCCGCCGACCTCATCGCCGAGCGCCTGGCCGTCCCCGAGCCGTGGGACTGGCGGGCCGTGACGGAGCTGGCGGACCGGGGCCGCGTGCGCCTGCACGTCGGCCGCCGGGCGCCGGGGGCGCCGTCGGGGTCCTGGGCGCACGCCCGCCTCGCCGCCCTGCTGGGCGTGGACCCCGACGACGCCGGCGGGCCGGTCGCGCCGCCCGCGGCCTCCGTCGAGCGCGAGTGGACCGTCGCCGCCCTCGAGGCCGACGAACGGCCCGAGGCCTACGTGTTCCTCGCCGGGGAGTCCGCGATGGTGCGCGCCCTGCGCCGGCTCAGCGTGGGCCCCGGCGGCGTGCCGAAGAAGCACGTCTCCTTCATGGGCTACTGGCGGGAGGGCCAGGCGGAGAGCTGAGGAGTGGGGCGGCGGTCGCGCGCCGCTCCACCCTCGCACCGGCGTCGGGCTCTCCCTACTGTGGAAGTCCAGCACCCGATCGAACCGAAGGAGAGATCCCATGACCCGCACCGTGATCATCGGCGGCCACGGCAAGGTGGCCCTGCTCGCCGCACCCCTGCTGGCGGAGGCCGGCCACGACGTCGTCTCCCTCATCCGCAACCCCGACCACGCCGAGGACGTCCGCGCCGCCGGCGCCGAACCGCTCGTCCTGGACATCGAGAAGGCAGACCAGGAGGAGCTGCTCCACGCGCTGCGCGACGCGGACAACGTCGTGTTCTCCGCGGGCGCGGGCGGCGGAGACGCCCAGCGCACCCGGGCCGTGGACCACGACGCCGCCGTCGCCAGCATGCGCGCCGCCGAGGCCGCGGGCGTGCGGCGCTACGTGATGGTGTCCTACCTCGGCGCGTCCCTGCACCACGACGTGCCCGAGGACGACCCCTTCTACACCTACGCGCAGGCCAAGGCCGAGGCGGACGAGGCGCTGCGGGACTCCGGGCTGGCCTGGACCATCCTCGGCCCCGGCGCCCTGACCGAGGAGGAGCCGTCGGGCCGCATCACCGTGGACCCGGACCTCTCCGGCTCCGACGCCCCGCAGCGTGAGGTCAGCCGCGGCAACGTCGCCCGGGCGATCGTGGCCGTGCTCAACGAGCCGGGCACGGTGGGCCGGAAGATCGACTTCGTGGACGGCGACGTGCCCGTGGCCGAGGCCGTCCGCGGCGACTGACGCGCCGCCGTCGTCGCCGGCCCTCCCCACCCGCGCTTTCGAACGTGAAAGGGGGCGAATGGGGGCTTTCGAACGTGAGATAGGCCCTCTCTCACGTTCGAAAGCGCCGGGCGCCAGCTACCAGCGCCGGGCGCCGTCCCTGCTCAGGCCAGGCCGAGGCGGCGGTCCACGGTGCCGAGCACGCCCATGAGCCCGGTGAAGCCGGCCAGGATCCCGGCGAGCACGACGCCCACGCTGCGGCGGCCGAGCCGCGGCACGTCGAGGAACGGGTACGGGTACCAGTCGATGCGGGGCCCGCGCGCCATGGTCACCGCCGCCCACATCAGCGGGATGACCGCGGCCAGGCCGGCGCGCCGCGGCGTGATCTGCCCGCGCGGGTCGAACAGCGCCCACACCGCTGGGGCGAGCACGGGGTTGACGATGTGCTGCAGCGTGTCGTTGAACCGGTAGAGGAAGGTGTCCTGTTCGCGGCCGCGCAGCACCGCGTTGTAGACGATCCCCGTGACCATCACCGAGCCGAGGCCGGCGGTGCGCACGGCCCAGAACGTGTCCGACGTGGGCGCCTCCCGACGCGCGGCCAGCGTCAGCGACGTGCCCGCGACCAGCGCGTTGGACAGCCACGTGAAGTACGCCGGCTGGTTGAGGGCGTGCGACCAGCCCGCGGGGAAACCGCCCTGATAGCCGACGCCCGGGATCACCATGGAGTCCTTGGACATCCCGATGGGGAACGAGGTCAGGCACCCGATCAGCGGCAGAGCCCCCGAGACATGCCACGCCAGACGGGTCCGACGGTCCACCGGCGGCACGGGACGCGGGCGCAGCCGGGACACGACGGCGTGCACGATCCGCCCCCGGACCCCCTGCGGGGCGGGGCGGGTGCGGCGGACGGAGGGCAGGCTGACGCGGAGGGTGGAAAGGGGCATGGGGGTCGTCCTCGAACGGGGGTCAAGGGATCAGACCGCCCATTCTCACATGAACAGCAGATGAACGAAAGGGGGCGAGACGGAGAACACCGCCGCGTCCCCTCCTGCCCGCCCCGCCGCCTCAGGGGGCGGCGGCCTCCTCCAGCGGCAGGATGCGCTCCGGATCCTCGACCTCCACGCGCACGCCGTCGGCCTGCAGCCGGCGCACGCCCTCGGCGATCAGCCGCCGGCCGACATCCTCGATCCGGTCCACCCGCGCGAGGTTGAGCACCACGGTGCGGATGGGCCCGTCGTTCTCGTCTCGGGCGGCCACGGCGGCGGCCTCGTGCACCGCCCCACCGCCGGTCGCGGCCGAGAGCGCCGCGCTGTCCGCCGCGGCCTCCTGCCACCGCGGGTAGACGGCGGCGTCCCACCCGGTGCCGGGCTTCTCCGCACCGGTGTGCAGGTCCGTGAGCGCGTCCAGCACCGCCTCCGCACCGCCGAACCGGATCACGCCCTGCAGGTGCAGGAACACGCGGTCCCCCTCGCGCTCCACGAAGCGCACGGCGGTGCCGCCCAGGCTGTCGCCGTCCATGAGGTGCAGCCGGAAGTCCTCGGAGAGGCGGCGACACGCCAGCACGCCGCGCGCCGAGTTGCCCACCTCGTCCAGGCGCGGCGAGAACACGCCGATCCCCACGCGGCCCGGCAGCGCGCCGAGCACGCCGCCCGCCACGCCGGACTTGGCCGGGATCCCGACGTCGGCGAGCCACTGGCCGGCGGCGTCGTACATGCCGGAGGAGGTCATCACGGACACCACGCGCCGCGCCACGATGGACGGCAGCACGCGCTCGCCCGTCATCGGGTGGATGCCCCCGGTGGCCAGGCACGCGCCCATCACGGCGAGGTCCTTGGCGGTGACGAGCACGGCGCACTGCGCCACGTACCCGGCCACGATCTCCTCGGCGGAGTCCTGCAGCACCCCGTAGCTGCGGAGCATGTGCCCCAGGGAGAGGTTGCGGTCCGAGACCGCCATCTCGGACTCGTACGTCTCCCGGTCCACCGAGAGCCGACGCCCGGCGAGCAGGGACATGATCTCCACGGCCCGGTCCAGCCGCTCCTGCCGGCTCGCCTCCGGTCCCACCAGCAGCTGGTGCACCGCGAGCGCGCCGGCGTTGATCATGGCGTTGTCCGGGCGGTGCGACTCCACCTCGAGGGAGAGCTCGTTGAAGGCCTCGCCCGAGGGGTTCAGCCCCACCTGCCGGTCCACGGCGGCGAAGCCCCGGTCCACGAGCGCGGCCGCGTACGTGAACGGCTTGGACGCGGACTGGATGGTGAACTCCACGTCCGCGTCCCCCGCGCAGTGCAACCGCCCGGTGGGGGTGGCCAGCGCGATGCCGAAGCGGTCCGGGTCCGCCTCCGCGAGCACGGGGATGTACGGGGCCGTCTCGCCCGGGTTCTCGGCACCGAGCTCGGTGATCAGGCTCGCGAGGTAGTCGGGGATCGGGTGTCTCATCTCAGGCCTCCCAGCGCAGGCAGGTCAGGGGCTCGCCCCCGGGCACGGGCACGTGGCCGGTGGCGCGGAAGCCGAGCCGCTCATAGAACGGGACGGTGGCGGGCACGGACGCCTCGAGGTGCACGGGCAGGCCCGCCGCGCGGCGCTGGCCGTGGCGCACCAGCGCGCTCGCCGCCCCGCGTCCGCGGGCGGACGGGACGGTGCCGACCTCCTCGAGGTACCAGTGCCGGCCCGCCGGGCGGGCCCGCTCGCAGGCGGCCTGGATGCGCTTCAGGGTCAGGGCGTGGCGGCCGTGGACGGCGACGGCGGTGGGCAGCCCCGCCAGCAGGCCCGGCACGTCGACCCCGCGGGGTGCGGCGGGGGAGGTCCACACGGCGGCGCCGAGCAGCGTGCCGTCGTCGGCGTCCACGGCGACGTCCACGGCGCCGAGCGGGGCGCCGTCGGCACCCGCGCGCAGCCCGTGGCGCACGGCGGCGGTGAACTTGCGCTCGAGGCGGGCCTCGCGCCGGTCCTCGGGCACGAGCCCGAGCGTGTACGGGTCCGTGGCGAAGGCCTCGGCGAGGACGGCGCCCACGCGGCGGGCGGCGTCCTCGCGGGCTCCACCCGGGCGCAGGGTGAGCACGTGGACGCGGGGGCGCGGCGCAGCGGGGTCCGGGGAGGTCATGGCCGCCAGTCTAGGGACGGGGCCGGGCGCGTCATCAGACCGGCCGACGCACGTTCCACCCCGTGTGATCGGCGACACTGGTGGACATGGACTCCTCCGCACCCCTCGACCCGACCCCTGCCGCCCCGCCTGCCGCGGACGCCCCGCCCGCCGACGTCGTCGCCCGCCTGCAGGCGGAGCTGCCCGGCCGCGTGGACGTCTCCCTCGCCGCACTCGAGGCCGCCCGGGCGGACCGCTCGGGACACCGCTCCCCTACCGCGCCGCTGGCCGTGGTCCGCGCGCGGACGGTGGAGGACGTGCAGGCCGCGTGCCGGATCGCGCACGCCACCCGCACCCCGCTGGTCACCCGCGGAGCGGGCACGGGGCTGGCCGGCGGCGCCGTCGCGGGGGCGGGCGAGATCGTCCTGGACATGACCGCGATGGACCGGATCCTGGAGGTCTCCCCCGCGGACCGCGTGGCCGTCGTCGAGCCGGGGATCCTCAACGGGGCGCTGAACGCCGCGCTCGCCGAGCACGGGCTGTGGTGGGCCCCGGACCCCGCGTCGAAGGACATCTCCACGGTGGGCGGCAACATCGCGATGAACGCCGGCGGGCTGCTGTGCGCCAAGTACGGCGTCACGCGCGAGGCGGTGCTGGGCCTGGACGTGGTGCTCGCGGACGGCACCCTGCTGCGGCTGGGCCACCGCACCGTCAAGGGGGTGACCGGCTACGACCTGGTCGCGCTGATGATCGGCTCGGAGGGCACGCTCGGCGTGATCGTGGGTGCGACGCTGGCGCTGCGGCCGGCCGTGCGCGGCGTGCCGGTGACGCTCGGCGGGTTCTTCCCGGACGTCGTCGCGGGCGCCGCCGCGGCCGAGGCGATCACCGGGGCCGGTCACGTGCCCGCCCTGATGGAGCTGATGGACGAGGCGACGCTCGCCGCGGTGCGCGCGCACGCGGGGGCCGAACGCGGGGCCGCCCTGCCCGAGTCCGGCGCGTTCCTGCTGGTGCAGGCCGACGGCGCCGGCGCCGAGGCGGACGGGGAGGCCATGGCCGCCCTCATGCGCGCCCACGGCGGGGACGTCACCGTGACCGTGGACCCCGCCGAGGGGGAGGCCCTCATGGCCCTGCGCCGCACCGCGTTCCCCGCGCTCGAGCGCCTCGGCACCCCGCTCGTGGAGGACGTGGCCGTCCCCCGCAGCCGCATGGCCGAGATGTTCGCGCGGATCCGTGAGATCGAGGCACGCACCGGCGTCGCCATTCCCACCACGGCCCACGCCGGGGACGGCAACCTGCACCCGATCCTGCTGTTCGGCGAGGCGGCGCAGGTGGGTGGCAAGGCCGAGGACGCCGCGTCGATCCCGGCGGACGTGTGGGAGGCCGCCGGCGAGCTATTCCGCGCGGGCCTGGAACTCGGCGGCACGCTCACCGGCGAACACGGCGTGGGCCTGCTCAAGCGCGCGTTCCTGCGGGACGAGCTCGGCGACGCCCAGCACGACCTCCAGCAGCGCATCAAGGCCGTGTTCGACCCGCACGGCATCCTCAACCCAGGAAAGGTGTTCACCCCGTGACGCAGCCGACCACCCCCGAGACCCCCGCCGACGCCGGCACGCCGACCCCGTTCGAGGTCGGGCTGCAGCTGCGCTGGTCCGACGAGGACCGCTACGGCCACGTCAACAACGCCCGACTGCTCACCCTCACCGAGGAGGCGCGCGTGCGCGCCCTGGCCGCGTGGGCCACGACGACGGCGTCCGGGGACGTCCAGCGCGTCGTGCGGTCCATGGAGGTCCAGTACGAGGCGCCCGTGGTCTACGCCGGGCCCGAGGTGACGGCGCGGGTGTGGATCCTGCGGATCGGCCGGACGTCCTTCACGCTGCGCCACGAGCTGTGGCAGGACGGGCGGCGCTGCGTGCTGTGCGACGCCGTGTTCGTGCAGGTGGACCCGGCGACCGGGCGGTCGGTGGCGCTGGCCGAGGACGAGCGGGCCACGCTCGAGCGGGTCCTGATCCCCGCCGAGGCCGACGCCACCTGACCGGGGGGTGACGCCGACCGGGCGGGCCCGCCGGGCTGCGTGCCGCCGTCGTCGCGCGGGCCCGCCGAGCCGCGGGGACCGCCGTCGCGGAGGCCATCGATGCTGTCATGGAGAGTGGGATCCAGCGTGGGATCTCTGGTGTGATCCGCTCTGTGAGCCTAGGATAGCCCCATGACCCTCTCCACGACGTCGCCCGGCCTGGACTCCTACCGCAACTCCGTCACCTTCGACGTCCCCGCCCTGACCTCCGGCCTGCGGGACCTCCTCGGGGCACGGCTGGTGGCGTACCTCGGCGGCGTGAAGGAGACGCGCGCGGTGCGGCAGTGGGCTGAGGGAGTGCGCCGCCCCTCGGACGCCGTGGTCCACCGCCTCCGCCTGGCCTACCAGGTATGCGGCATCCTGCGGGAACCGGGCAACTCGCCGGCCATCGTCCAGGCATGGTTCCAGGGAGCGAACCCACAGCTCGAGGATCGCTCTCCCGCGCGCACGCTCGTGGAAGAGGACCCCACGGCGGCGAGTCCTCAGGTGCTCGCGGCGGCCCGTGCCTTCGCCCGCGTCGGATGAAGATCCAGCACACATCGCGCGAGGTCTGGCGCGTGGGATATCCGCCCGACCCGTGGCAGTGGGCCGACTGGAAATGGGCGGCCCCAGAGGGACGCTTCCAAGGACGCTGGGACGCGTTGGACGGCGGGTTGTACCGCACCCTCTACGTCGGCGGTTCGCTCTTCGCATGCCTGGTGGAGCTGCTCGCGCCGCTTCGGCCGGACCCCGTGCTGGCTGAGCGTCTGGGCGAGATCACCGTCGAGCCCGAGGACGCAGCACAGGCCCCGACCGAGGAGCCGGGCGTCATCGACGTCGACGACTGGACGGCACGCCGGCGCGCGGGCTCGGCACACCTCACCGGGCGATTCTGCGTGGTGACGGCCTTCGAGACCATCGCGGCACTCCGCCCCCGATTCGCCGGCATCGCGACGGGCGTGCACGGACTTGCCGACTTCGACGCGGCCGCCCTCAAGGACGCCCGTCCACGACTGCTCACCCAAGCCGTCTCCCAACACCTGTGGGAGATGCGCCAGAAGGACGGGGCGGACCTCTGCGACGGGGTCGAATTCCTCTCCCGACACGGGGACGACCTCCCCCTCTGGGCGGTGTTCGAGCGCCCGGGTGACGGGGAGATCAGTCCGCACCTCACCGGCACGGCGGAGCATGCGCTCACCCGTGACACCCCGGACCTGGTGCGCGCCTTCGAGCTGCACGGGCTGCGCATGCGTCCGCGCCCATGATCTGACGCCCGCAGCCCGTCCGCGGGCCCGGCCCCGGCCGCCTGCACCCTGTGGACGGCCAGCCGTCTCGCAGGATCCCGCCGTAGGCTCTGAGGCCATGGAGCAGGACCCTTCCCCGGACGCGCCCGTGCCCTCGGCGGACGTCGAGGCGCTGCGCGGCACCCCCGTGTCCGAGTTGACGCAGCTCTCCCCCGTGATGTCCGTGGCGTTGGATCGGCTGCGCAAGGACGTCGAGCGTTTCGACCTCGAGTACCGCTCGGCCCTGCTCCAGGTGGAGGCGCGGCTCGAGGTGCTGCGGGACGAGTTCACGCACCTGCACGACTACAACCCCATCGAGCACATCGTCACGCGGGTGAAGTCGCCGGAGTCGATCCTGCGCAAGGCCTCCGCCCGCGGGCTGTCCCTGGACCTGGACGCGCTGCGCACCAACGTCACGGACATCGCCGGGGCGCGCGTGATCGTCAGCTTCGCCCGGGACGTGTACCGCGTGTTCCGCCAGTTCACGCAGCAGCCGGACATCCGGGTGCTCGAGGTGGAGGACTACATCTCCCGGCCCAAGCCCTCGGGCTACCGCAGCCTGCACTGCCTCGTGCAGGTGCCGATCCACCTGTCCACCGGCACGATCCCGGTGACCGTGGAGATGCAGTTCCGCACGAGCGCCATGGACTTCTGGGCCACGCTCGAGCACAAGATCAACTACAAGTTCGACGGCGGCGTGCCCCCGGACATCGCGACCGAGCTCGTGGCCGCCGCCCGCGTGGCCGCGGACCTGGACACCCGCATGGAGCGCCTGCACGACCAGGTGCAGGAGACCGACAGGGACGACGACGCCGCCGCGGCCTGGGAGGACGACGGCGGTCCCGCCTTCGAGGACGAGCCGGCGGCGGGGCCGGGCGAGGCGCGGCCGGGTGACGACGCGCCCGGCGCGTCCACCGTCTGAGCCCCTCCGTCCACACCCGGCGGGCCGCGTGCACAGGGTTCTCCACAGAGTTGTCCACAGGTGTGGATGAGTCACACGCGTGTGATCCACCGACGCCGAGCAGGGTGTGGCCGCAGACCAGGGAGGACATGCGGACGGAACGGGGCGGGGCGACTCCCGGTAGCCTGAGCCGATGCCCTCCACCGCCGTGCCGCCGCGCGACTCCGGCGCCGCCTCCACCCTGCCCGCCCGCACCGGGCACCGCGGGGTGTCGATCCTGCGCACCGCCGCCCTCGTCCTCGTGGTGGCGGCGTTCGTGTGGCTCGCACTCACCGTGCGCCTGCCCGGCGTGGACGAGCTGCGCACCCAGCTCGACGGCTTCGGCTGGTGGAGCTGGCTGGCGTTCACCGTGCTGTACGCGGCCGTGGCGCTCACCCCCATCCCCGTGACGATCATGGCGGTCACCGCCGGTGTGCTCTTCGGCGCGATCGAGGGGACGGTGCTGTCCGTGGTCGGAGCCCTGCTGGGCTCGCTCGGGGCGTACGGCATCGCGCGCGCGGTCGGGCGCGAGGTGGTCCTGCGCTGGCTCGGCCGCCACGCCGAGACCGTGGAGCGGCGGCTCGAGGACACCGGGTTCCTCGCCCTGCTGACCCTGCGCGTCGCCCCGGGGCTGCCGTACTGGCCCGTGAACTACGGGGCGGGCGCGCTCGCCGTGCCACTGGGGATCTTCGCCGGTTCCACCGCGGTCGGCGTGATCCCCGGACAGCTCTCCCTCGTGGCGATGGGGGCGTTCGCGGTGCGCCCGGGCGTCGTGAACGGCGTGCTGCTCGGGGTGGGCTGGCTCACCGTGGGCGGTCTGACCCTGTGGGCGGTGCGCCACTGGCGACGGGCGGCCCGGTCCGCGGAGGGGCCGGAGAGCCCGCAGAGTGGTCACGACACGCCGTCTCCCCGTGCGCGACGCGGCGTGTCGTGACCACTCTGCGCCGGACGTCAGCCGACGGCGCGGCGCACCAGATCGGCGATCCGGGCCCGGACGTCGTCGTCGAGGGCGGTCAGGGCGAACGACGTCGGCCACATGACGCCGTCGTCGAGCCTCGCCCCCTCGTTGAAGCCGAGGGTCGTGTACCGCACGCCGAACTTGCTGCTGACCTGCAGGAACACGAGCACGTCCGTGCCGCGCGCGTAGGCGGGCATGCCGTACCAGGTGCGGGGTTCGAGCTCCGGGGCCACCTCCGTGACGATCCGGTGCACCCCCACCGCCATGGCGCGGTCCTGCTCGGGCATCTCCTCGATCTTCGCCAGCAGGTCCTGCAGGGCGTCGGCCTTCTTCCTGCCGCCGCGCTGGGCGCGCAGCTCCTGCGCGCGCTCGGCGATCGCGGCCTGCTCCGCGGCGCTGAAACCGGTGGACTCGCTCACGGTGCCTCCTGGGGTGCGGGGACGGGCCGGGGCGACGGCGTCGCAGGCCCGCGTCCATCCTCCCGCACTCCTCCCGCACCGCAGGAGGGGCCAGGCCCGGCTCAGCCGAGGTCGAGGATGCGGCGCAGCCGCGCGAAGGCCTCCGGTACCACCGTGTAGTGCGCCCACCGGCCGCGCTGCTCGCGGGTGACCAGGCCGGCGTCGACGAGCCGCTTCATGTGGTGGCTGACCGTGGGCTGCGCGATCCCCAGCTCGGCGGTGAGGTCGCACGCGCAGACGTCGGCACAGCCGCGGGCGGCCACGTGGGAGAGCAGGCGCAGACGCATCGGGTCCGCGAGGGCCTTGAGCAGGACCGCGACGTCGGCTGCCTCCGCCGCCCCGAGGGGACCGTCCGCGAGCGAGCAGCAGCCGTCGGCAGCCGGTGAGGCGGGGCGGGTCACGGGGGTGCAGGAGGTCACGGGCCCACTCTAGTCGCACGCATTGACGTTCATCAATGCGTTGGTCTAGCGTTCACATCGACGCACGTCGATCCGATCTCGTGGCGGCGCCGCCGTCCCGCCGCCCGCCGCCCACCCGAACGAGGCCCGCATGTCCACCACGCCCGCCGTCGCGCCGCCGTCGCCGGCCCCCACCCGCCCCGTCATGGGCACCCTGTCCGTCCTGGACCGGTGGCTGCCGGCGTGGATCCTCCTGGCCATGGCGGCCGGCCTGGCCCTGGGCCGCCTCGTCCCCGGCCTCGACACCACCCTCCACGCCCTCCAGGTCGGGGGCGTCTCCCTCCCGATCGCGCTCGGCCTGCTCGTGATGATGTACCCCGTGCTGGCGAAGGTCCGGTACGACGAGACCCGCCGCATCGCCGCCGACCGCCGGCTCCTGGGGCTCTCGCTCGTCCTGAACTGGCTCGTGGGCCCGGCCCTGATGTTCGCACTCGCGTGGCTGCTCCTGCCGGACCTGCCGGAGTACCGGACCGGGCTGGTCATCGTGGGCCTGGCCCGCTGCATCGCCATGGTGCTGATCTGGAACGACCTGGCGTGCGGCGACCGCGAGGCCGCCGCCGTGCTCGTGGCCGTGAACTCGGTGTTCCAGGTGCTCGCCTTCGGTGCGCTGGGCTGGTTCTACCTGCAGGTGCTGCCGGGCTGGCTGGGGCTCCCGACGACGTCGGCCGAGTTCTCAGCCACCGCGATCGTGGCCTCCGTGCTCGTCTTCCTGGGCGTGCCGCTCGTGGCCGGGGCGCTGACCCGCGTGCTCGGCGAGCGCGCGCGCGGCCGCGCCTGGTATGAGGAGCGGTTCCTGCCGCGCCTCGGCCCGTGGGCGCTGTACGGGCTGCTGTTCACGGTGGTCCTGCTGTTCGCGCTGCAGGGGGACGCGATCACCTCGCGCCCGTGGGACGTGGCCCGGATCGCGCTGCCGCTGCTGGCGTACTTCACGGTCATGTTCCTGGTGGGGCTGTTCGCCTCCCGCGCCGTCGGGCTCGACTACGCCCGGTCCGCCACCGTGGCGTTCACGGCCTCGGGCAACAACTTCGAGCTGGCCATCGCCGTGGCGATCGCGACGTTCGGGGTGCAGTCCGGGCAGGCGCTGGCCGGCGTCGTCGGCCCGCTCATCGAGGTGCCGGTGCTCGTCGGGCTCGTGTCCGTGGCCCGGTGGCTCGGCCCCCGCCTCTTCCCGCAGGACCCCACGGTCCCCACCCCGGCGACGACGTCGCCCGCCCCCGTCAGGAGCCCCCGATGACCGCACCCCGCCCCACCGTCCTCTTCGTCTGCGTACACAACGCAGGCCGCTCCCAGATGGCCGCCGGCTGGCTCGAGCATCTCGCGGGCGGACGCATCGACGTCCGCTCCGCGGGGTCAGCACCGAAGGACGAGGTGAACCCGGCGGCCGTCGCGGTGATGGCCGAGGTGGGGGTCGACCTCGCGGCGAACACCCCGAAGGTGCTCACCCCGGACGCGGTGCGGGGCGCGGACGTGGTGATCACGATGGGCTGCGGGGACGCGTGCCCCGTGTTCCCGGGCACACGCTACGAGGACTGGGCGGTGGCGGATCCCGCCGGCCGCGACGTGGCCACGGTGCGCGGCATCCGGGACGAGATCCGGGCCCGCGTCGAGGCGCTGATCGCGCAGCTCCTGCCCGCGGGCTGACGTGCGGGACTGGCCGGCCGGCGACCCGGGCCCGGCTCAGCCCCGACGGCCCAGGCGGCCGAGCAGGCGGGTCTGCCGGTCGGCGTCATCGGCCACGGGGACGGGCTCGCCCAGGATGCCGGGAGTATAGGCGGCGTCGCCGAACAGTTCCAGCGACTCCTCCACGCAGTCCATCTCCACGTCCGTGAACCGCGCGTCCACGCCCTGTGAGCGGGCCAGGTCCCAACGGTGCACGATCAGGTCGAACGCGTGGAAGCGGATCAGCGCCTCGCCCACGGTCATCTCCCCCAGCGCGGTGTCCATCGGCCGCATGATGAACTCCTCGTCACCGGCGAGGGCGGACATGGCGGCGGCGTGCTTGGCCCACTGGGCGGCCATCTGCTGGCGGGAGCCGTCGAAGAGGGGCACCTCCCGGCCCTGGCGGGCGGCGAAGTCGCGCTGGCCGGCGATCACGTGGTCCAGCAGGTCCAGCGCGTCCCAGCCCTCGCACGGGGTGGCGGCGTCCCAGTCCCGCACCTCACGGACGACGGCGGTGAACGGCTCGGCGGCCGCGTTCCAGCGGGCCTCGACCTCGGTGGCGGGGATGGACATGGTGCTCTCCTCAGGGTCTCGGGGTGCTCGGGGCTGCGGCGGACGACGACGGCGCCGGGCTCGGCTTCTTCGGGCCGCGGATGGACTCGGGGCGGGCCGGGTCCAGGACGGACCGGGGGTCGAAGAACTCCTCCAGCACGGGCCGCTCGCCCGAGACGGCCGCAGCGAGGCTGATGCCGTCCACGTTGATGCGCGAGCCGCGGTAGTAGCCGGGCTCGAGCTGCCCCCATGCCTTGGAGGTGCCGTCCACGAGGAAGAAGGAGCGGTAGCCGAGCTCGCGGAAGTAGCGGTACCGCTCGTTGTCCTCCGTGTACTTGCCGGGGCCGGTGACGTCCGCACCGAACGGGTAGATGAGCATGTCCGTGGGTCCGAGGATCGGCTCGACCTCCTGATGCCAGTGCCCCATGTCGAACTCGAGCTCCTCCATGGTCAGCTTCGGCACCGTCCGGTGGCCCCACGTGTGGGAGGCGAACTCCCAGCCGCTGTCCTTGAGCGCCTCGGCGACCTCCGTGGCGGCCGCGACGTCGGCGTCGAACGTGGGGCTGTCCCCGAACTCGCGGGCCGAGGTGCGGTAGCCGAACACGCCGTCGTAGCCGGTCATGGCCAGCACGCCGCGGGCGCCGTTGAGGCTGAAGTCCGGGTGCTCGGCGAGGAAGTCGTCCAGGCGCGGGACGACGTCGAACGCCCCGACGTGCGTGGTGCCCTCGGCGTCCGTGTACTCGTTGCGGACGCGGCCGTCCTCGGCCACGATCAGGCGGTCCGCGAAGCCGTCGCCGTCCATGTAGAGGTAGTACGAGCAGTCGTCCAGGGAGAGGATCAGCGGGGTGCGGCCCTCGGGGACCATGAGGGTCTTCGGGCGGACGACGTCGTCCTCGCCCACCTCGTACAGCTCGTGCGGGGAGACCAGCACGTAGCCGCGCTCGTAGACCTGCCGGATGACGGCGTCGAACTCGTCCACCGTGACCATGAAGTCCAGGTAGCCGCCGGCCTTGTCGTCGCCGTCGAAGGCGCGGGCCGGGTCCACCACGAGGGAGTGGAAGAACAGGTGCGGCACCCGGGCCACGTCCGGCCAGGCCACCGGGTCGCCGGCGGGCGGCGGTCCAGCGGGGGCGGCGGAGGTGGGCGCGGACGAGGCGGGCTCGGACGACGACGACGGCGCATCCTCCCCGTCCTGCCCGCAGGCGGCCAGCAGTCCCGATCCGAGCAGGGCGGAACCGGCCAGGAGCATCTGTCGACGGGTGGGCGGGGGCATCGGGCACCTTTCTCCGGGGGCACCCATCATCCCAAGGCCGCCCGGCCCGGGACCACCCCTGCCGGGCGGGCGGAGGTGGGAACCGGCCGGGCATGGGAGGCCGGCCGGCGGCGGGACTCGATCCGCTGCAGACGGCCCAGAGTGGTCACGACACGCCGTCTCGCCGTCGGCCATGCGGCGTGTCGCGACCACTCTGCGGGAGGCGGGCCGACGGACGGGCGGGCGGTGGGGACGGCGTGGCCGCGCGCACCCGGTGGGGACTCAGCCCTCCAGGCAGCGGTCCTCGGGGTCGATCGCCCCCATGACCCGCCGGCCGATCGCCGCCAGCTGCCGGACCTGCGCCCGCGTGAGCGGGTCCAGGACCACGCGGCGCACCTCGGCCACGTGCCCGGGGGCGGCCTCCTCGACGGCCGCCCGGCCCGCCACGGTCAGGACCGCGCGGGTGTAGCGGCCGTCGTCCGGGTCCGGCTCCCGCCGCACGAGCCCCCGCTTCTCCAGGCGGGTCACCACCTGGGACAGCCGCGGCAGGGAGCCCGCCGAGAGCCAGGCGAGCTCGCTCATCCGGCGCGTGCCGCCGTCGGCCTCGGAGAGGTTGGCCAGCACGGAGTACTCGAAGTGGGTGAGGCCGACGTCGCGGCGCAGCTGGGCGTCCAGGGTCGGCTCCAGGCGCATGGCCATGCTCATCAGGGCGAGGAACGCGCGGCGCTCCTCCGCGTCCAGCCAGGGGGCGGCGTCGTGGTCCATGGCCGCCACCCTACCCGAAGACACCGCGTGATTCAGTTGCACCGTGAACTGAACCGCCGTATCTTTTACTTCACGCGTGAAGTCAACAGACGCTGTCGTGAGCCAGGAGGACACCATGACCGCCACCATCCAGGACCCGTGGGCGCAGCCCACCCCCGCCGGCGCGTACGACGACCTGCTCGTGCGCGCGCTGCCCCTCACCCGCGCCCAGCGCCGCTGGGAGCCGTCCGACGGACCCCTGCCGGCCCTGTTCGTCAGCCACGGCGCCCCGCCCACCCTGGACGATCCGCAGTGGCTGCAGGACCTGTTCTCCTGGGCTCAGAGCATGCCGAAGCCGCGCGCGATCGTGATCGTGTCCGCGCACTGGGAGGACGCCCCCGTGGCCATCTCGTCCGCGGCCGCCGGCACGCCGCTGGTCTACGACTTCGGCGGCTTCCACCCGCGCTACTACGAGCTGACGTACGCCACCCCGGACGCCACGGACCTCGCCGCCCGCGTGGCCGGCGTCCTCGGCCAGGGCCGGCCCGGCACCGTCCACCAGACCGGCCGCGGGCTCGACCACGGCGCCTACATCCCGCTCATGGCCATGTACCCGGACGCGGACGTCCCCGTGGTCCAGGTGTCCATGCCCTCCCAGGATCCGGCCGCGCTGCTGCGGCTCGGCACCCGGCTGCGTGCCCTGCGGGAGGAGGGCGTGCTCGTGATCGGCTCCGGGTTCATGACGCACTCGTTCGCCGCCATGCGCGACCCCCGCCTGTTCGGCCACGTCGACGCCTTCGACAAGTGGGCCGCCGAGATGACCCACGCCGGCGACGTCGACTCCCTGATCGGGTACCTGGACAAGGCGCCCGGCGCGCTGATCGCCCACCCGACGGCGGACCACTTCGTGCCGCTGCTGCTCACCCTGGGCGCTGCGGACGACCCGAGCTCGGCGCGGACCGTGTTCGACCGCTTCGTGTTCAGCAACCACATCCGCAGCTTCAGCGTCGACTGAGCGCCGACTGGGAGGCGCCTTCGACGCGCACCGACGCACGCGCCCCTCGCGCCGTGCCGCATGCCACACTGGCGAGCGTGACCCGACGTCCGGATGCGCCGCCCCCGGCCGACCCGCGCATGCGTGCGGCCCTGCGCGCCGTGCTCACGGTCCTGGCCGTGATGGCGGTGCTGTTCGCCGCCGTCGTGCTGATGCTGGCCTACGGGCCCGCCCGCTGAACCCGTCCTTCCCCGATCCAGGAGCAGCCATGGCCCCCGCGGACCCCACCGCCGACGCCGCGGCCCGGCCGACCGGCCCCGCCGCGGTGGCCGAGGCCTTCGCGGCAGCCTGGAACGCCGCCGACGCCGACGCGCTCGCCGACCTGTTCGCCGAGGACGCGGACTTCGTGAACGTGGTGGGTGTGTGGTGGACGCGGCGGCGGCAGATCCGGGTGAACCACGCGCTCGGCTTCCGCTGGATGTTCCCGGCCTCCCGGCTCATGCTCGGGCAGGTGCGCGTGCGCGAGCTCGGGGACGTGGCGGTGGTGCACGCGCCGTGGACCATGACGGGGCAGACCGCGCCCGACGGCGACGAGGCCGGCGAGCGCACCGGCGTCCTGCTGCTCGTGGTGCGCCGCACCGAGGCCGGGGCGTGGGAGGCGGTGGCCGGGCAGAACACGGATTCCGTGCCCGAGGCGCAGACCCACCTGGCCGACGACGACGGGCTGGCCGCGGTGCACTACCACCCGTCGGCGTGGATCGATCCCGACGACGACCCCGACGGCCCGGAGGCCTGCTGAGGGGCGGCGACCGGCCGCACCCGGCGGTGCAGACGGTCGGGGCGCCACAGAGTGGTCACGACACGCCGTCTCCCGGAGAGCGACGCGGCGTGTCGTGACCACTTTCGGGCAGTCCGCGGCGGTCGCCGCCGGCGGCCCCGCCCGTCAGCCCAGGCTCTTCAGCCGCACCCAGTCGTCCTCGACCCGCTCTCCGCCGACCACGAACTGCCGCGCCCCGACCGTCTCGAAGCCGAGGCGCTCGTAGAACCGGTTGGCCCGCGCGTTCTGCGCGTTCGTGCCGAGCCACACGTGCCGGAACCCCAGCCGCCGCAGCCGCTCCACGCCGTCGTGCACGAGGGCCTCGGCCAGCCCGGTGCCGCGCCCCTCGGCGAGCACGTACAGCTTCGAGAGGTGGCCGGCCGGCACGTCGCCGAGCCGCTCCGTGACGGGCGCCTCGGGGGTCGCGGCGGTCTCGTACATGGCGTAGCCGAGCAGGGCCTCCGGGGCGTCGGCCGCGGCGCCCACGAGCACGATCCGCTCCGGGTCCGCGATCCACGCGGCCACGGCGGCCTCGCTCAGGTGCAGCGCGATGTGCGCCTCCACCGCGGCCCGCGGCAGCGAGGCCGGGGAGGCGTCCGGGAAGGTGGCCGCGGCGATCGCGGCGATCGCGGGCGCGTCCTCGGGGCGGGCCGGACGGACGACGGCGGCGCGGGGTGCGGAGGTCATCCCCGGACGGTACCGCCGCGGCAGGGCCGCGGGGCGGCGCGCGTCGCGGGGTGACCGGGCGTTCTCCCGCCCGGCCCCCCGCGCGGCCGCCTCCGCTCAGGCCTGCAGCGCGGGGTGCAGGTCCTTCATGCGGAACCGGCGCCGGCGCCGCACCACGAGCACGTCCAGGGCGAGCGCCGCCGCCCCGATGCCCATCAGCACGACCACCGGCACCCAGAAGTGCTGGTCCAGGCCGCCGGAGATCGCGTTGCGGAACGCCTCGATGGAGTAGCTCATCGGCATGAACGGGTGCAGTGCCCGGAAGAAGCCGGGCAGCACCGCGGCCGGGTAGGTCCCGCCGGTGGAGGCCAGCTGCAGGATCAGCAGGACCAGCAGCAGCGCCGAGCCGGGGGTGCCGAGCGCCGTCTGCACCAGGTGCGCGATGAGGGAGAACACCACGGCCACGAGCACCGTCAGGGCCACGGCCCGCACCGGGTGCACGGGGGCCAGGCCCAGCGGCAGCGTGGCGGCGAGCATGAGCAGGCCGCCGCCCACGGCCACGATGCCCACGGGCAGCCACGCGGCCAGGGCGATCGCCACCGGGTTGCGGCGCCCGGCCAGCAGCCGCCCGCTGATGGGCCGCATGATGTTGAACGCGGCGATGCCGAACACCCACAGCGCGATGGAGAAGAACATCGGCGCCATGCCGCGGCCGTAGACCTCCGCGGAGTTGTCCACCTGCATCACGGCCTCCACGGGCCGGGACATCACCAGGGCGGCCTCGTCCCGCTCGTCCTCGGTCAGGGCGGGGACGCGGTCGACGCCGTCGGAGAGCCCGGAGGCGAGCTCGTGGGCGCCGTCGTCGAGGGTGCCGAGGCCGGTGTGCAGCTCCCCGGCGCCGTCCTGGAGCTGGGCCAGGCCGTCGTCGAGCTCGGTGGCGCCGGACTCCAGCTGCCCCGCACCGTCCTGCAACGTCAGCGCGCCGTCGTGGAGCGCGGCGTTGCCCTCGGCGAGGGTGGTCGCCCCGTCCGTCAGCTCGCCGAGGCCGGACTGCAGCTCCCCGGCGCCGTCCTGGAGCTGGGCCAGGCCGCCGTCGAGCTCGGTCGCGCCGGAGCCCAGCTGCTCCAGGCCGTCCGCGAACTTCCCGGCGCCGTCGGCGAGGGAGTCGGCCCCGTCCTTCGCCTCGCCGATCCCGCCCTGCAGCTTCTCGGCGCCCGCGGCCACGGCGTGGGCGCCGTCGTTGAGGTCCGTCAGATCCGCCTTGGCGGAGGCGGCGACGTCGTCCTCGACGAAGCCCTGGACGCGCTCGTTGGCGGCCGCGGAGGTCTCGGCGGCCTCCTCGGCGCGGCCGGCGACGGCGCTCACCCGCTCGTCCGCGCCGGTGAGCGCCTCCTGGAGCGCGGCGTACTGCTCGGACTCGGCGAGCGTCGGGTCCTCTTCGGCGAGCGCGGCCAGGGCGGCCTGCGCGTCGGCGATGCGGGCGCCCGCGCCGTCCTCGGCCGTGCCGGCCACCTCGGCGACCCGCTGGACGTCCTCGTCCACCGCGGCGACGTCGGCGGCCACCGCGTCCTGCCGCTCGATCACCTGGTCCAGGCCGGGGACCACCGTGTCGTAGAGCTGCTGGGTGCCGTCGGCCACCTGCGTGGCGCCGTCGGTGAGCTCGGCCGATCCGGTCTGCAGCTGGGCCAGCCCGTCGGAGAGGTCCGTGGCGCCCTGGCGCAGGGCGGGGGCGTTCTCGGCGAGCTGCCCGGCGCCGTCGGCGAGGGCCTGGGAGCCCTCGCGCGCCTGGTCGAGCCCGTCGGCCAGGCGGCCGGCCCCGTCCTGCGCGGACGCGGCGCCCTCGGCGAGTCGCTGGGCGCCGTCGTCGGCCTGGGCGGCGCCGTCCGCGAGGTCACCCGCACCCGTGGCGAGCTCGCCCGCGCCCTCGGCCAGCCGGCCGGAGCCGTCATGGGCCTGGACGATCCCGTCCTCCAGCTGGCTCGCCCCGTCCTCCGCGGAGGCCGTGCCGTCGGCCAGCTGTGCGGCACCGTCGGCGGCGTCGACCATGCCCGACCGCAGCTCGCCGAGGCTGGAGAAGACGGACTCGAAGTACGCCTCGATCGCGGACCGGTTCACGGCGGCCTCGACCTTGGCCTGGCTCGAGTTCGTGACGGAGCCGATCACGAAGCCGTTGGCGTCGTCCCGGCGCAGGGTGATCTGCGCCTGCTGCGGTGTCCCGCCGCCCTCGGGGCTGACGAGGTCACGGCTGAGCTCGGCGGGGATCTCCAGGACGAGGTAGTACCGGCCCTCCCGCAGGCCCTCCTCGGCCTCCTCGCGCGTGGTCTCGCGCCAGTCGAAGGCGTGGTCCTCCTTGAGGCGTTCGGTCATGTCCGCGCCGGTGCGCAGCGTGGTGTCGCCGCGCTGGACGGGCTCGTCCTCGTTGACGATCGCCACCGGCAGACGGTCCATGGCCCCGTAGGGGTCCCAGTTCGCGGACAGGTACAGGGCGCCGTAGATGGCGGGGACGAGGAAGATGAACAGCAGGGCGAGCAGGGGCAGGCCACGGCGGAAGCGTCGCAGCTCGTAGCGGAACAGCATCAGTTCTCCCGGACGGGGGGCAGGGTGAGGACGACGGCGTCGCGCGGCACGGGCGCGGAGGCCACGGCGCTCACCGCGAACGGGTGGCCGTGGTCCTTGAGGACGTCCAGGGCCGCGTGGAGCGCGACCAGCTCATCGAGGGTCAGGGTGGCGTCCACGTCGTCGAAGGTGACGAGGCGGGCCGGGCGCAGGCAGGCGACGACGGCGGCCAGCAGCGCGCGATCGGGCGCGGGCAGCTCCCCGACGACGGCCTCCGGCGCCACGGTCAGCCTCACCGCGTCCGCGAGGAGGGCGAAGCGCGCGCGGCCGGCGCGGCGGCGCACGCCGTCGGCGAGGCAGCGCTCGTCCACGACCTCGGCCGCGGTCAGCGCCGGCTCGAGCTCCACGACGTCGGTGGTGTGGGCGATGGCGGTGCGAGCGCGCAGGGCGTACGGGTGGCGCGTGGCGTCGATCAGGGGCCGGTACGCGCGGGCGGCGGGCCGCTCCCGCCCGTCCAGGGCGACGTCCACGGGGCCGGCGGTGAGCACGAGCTCGCCCCGCACGCCCTGCAGGCGCCCCGTGAGGGCGAGCAGCAGGGCCGAGCGGCCCGAGCCCTGGGTTCCGAGCACGGCCAGGTGGGTCTGCGGGGGCAGCACGAGGTCGAGGGGGCCGAACACCGGCCCACGACCGCCGCGCAGGGTCAGACCGCGCGCCACGAGGGTGGCGGGCGGGAGGTCGTCGAGGTGCGCCGGGACGGGGGCGGGCCCGGGGCCATGGTGATCGGCGTCGGTGGGAGTGGAAGACATAGGCCCTCTTTGCCGAGTCGAGGCGGATTCAATACCATCGGTATTCAATACCATCGGCATCGAGAGGGCAACATGGCCACCCGACCCCGCCGCGAGGATGTCCGCGCGGCGATCCTCGACCACGCGGCCCGGGTGTTCGGACGGGAGGGTTACGCGCGGTCCTCCCTCACCCGCATCGCGGCGGAGGCCGGCTACACGAAGGGTGCCGTCTATTCCGGCTTCGCGGGGAAGCCGGACCTCTTCGCAGCCGCCTGCACCGTCCAGTTCGAGCGGGCGACCACCCGAGCCATGGACGGCGTCGCCGACGCCCTGGACGACCCCGACCTGCCGCGCGAGGACCTGGTGGCCCGCGTGGCGGAGGCCCTGGCCGACGTCGTGCTCGAGACCACGGGCTCCTGGCCCCTGCTCCTCCACGAGTTCCAGGCCGTGGGCCTGCGCGAGCCCGCCGTAGGGAGAGCCTACCGGACGCTCACCGTCCAGCGGCGGGACTTCCTGGCCGGCCTGCTGCGCGAGCACCGCGTGCTGGCCGACGTCCCAGACGCGCAGGTCACGCACACCGCGGCCATGCTCCTGATGCTCGTGCACACGCTGACGGTCGAGCGGCACCTGGCCCCGGAGGACCTGACGGTGGACGACGTGCGGGACACGCTGGCCGCGGCCGTGCGCTCCCTCCTGCCCTGACGCCCGCGCGCCGGCCCGGCCTCAGCCCAGGGTGCCGGCCACACCGCGCACCAGCGCCACCGTGCCCCCGACGCCGGCCAGGCAGATCGCGAGGACGCGCGCCTTCGCGGGGTCCACCCGGCGGGCCACCACCGAACCGAGCAGCACACCCAGCGGGCCGCCCGCCACCACGGCGACCCACACCGGCCACGGCACGTGCAGCCCCGCGGGCACGGCCGCGCCGAACAGCGACTTGGTGACCAGCGAGGTGAGATTGGCCAGCAGGAACACGGGCTGGAGGGTGGCCGCCCACGAACGCTGGTCCCACCGGCTCGCCACCGCGTAGACCGCGAGCGCCGGCCCGGCGATCCCCGCGGTGGTGTTCATGAACCCGGCCACGGCGCCGGAGGCGAACACGGCCCCGTTCCCCTGGGCGGTGAAGCGCTGCTGCAGGCCCAGGACGGCGGCCACGGCCACCAGCACGGAGGACCCCAGGAGGATCTCGAGGGCGTGGGCGTCCAGGACCCGCACGGCCCACGCCCCCGCGAACGAGCCGGCCACGAGCAGGGGCGCGAGGCGGACGAAGCGTGGCCAGTCCACGTGCCTGTGGAGCACCGCGAACAGCAGCACCGCAGACACCGAGGCGGCCACGTTGGACAGCGTCACCCCCGCCACCGGGCCCAGGAGCAGGGACAGCGTGGGTGCGGCGATCATGCCGACGCCCATTCCGCTCACCCGCTGGAGCGTGCCGCCCACGGTGATCGCGGCCAGCGCGACGACGGCCGGCAGCCACACCAGGGTGGGGTCCATGTGGGCAGTATGCCGGAGCCGGGGTGTCCGTCGGCCCTGGCGCCCGCCCGTGACGGGTGCGCATGCTGGCCGCATGGCCCAGCACAGCTCCACCCCGTTCCCGCTCGTGATCGTGGGCAGCGGCCCCGCCGGCGTCAGCGCCGCCCGCGCCTACGTCGACGCCGGGGGACCCGGCCCCGTCCTCATGCTCACCTCGGACGTGGACCACCCCTACGAGCGCCCGCCGCTGTCCAAGGAGCTGCTGCGCGGCACCGCCGAACCCGAGCCGACGGTGCTGGACGAGCTGCCGGACGCCGTCGAGCTGCGCCGGGGCGTGACCGTCACCCGCGCGGACCTGGGGGCGCGGACGCTGTGGGCCGCCGAGGAGCCGATCCGCTTCGAGCGGCTCATCCTGGCCCTGGGCGCCCGCCCGATCCCCCTGCCGGATGTCGAGGCCGACGCCGAGGTGCACCTGCTGCGCTCCTTCGCCGACGCCCGCCGCCTGGTGACGTCGGCCGGGCACGCGCGCTCCGCCGTCGTGGTGGGGTCCGGGTTCATCGGCTGCGAGGCGGCGGCCTCGCTGGCGCTGCGCGGGGTGGACACCACGCTGGTCACCCCGGACGGGGTGCCGCAGCAGAGGCGGCTGGGCCGCGCCGCCGGTGAGCGGATCGCCGAGTGGCTGACGGGCGCGGGCGTCACGTTGCGCACGGGCGTGCGGGTGAGCGGCATCGAGGCCCCCCGGACCATCCACCTGGACGACGGCGTCACTCTCGCCCCGGACCTCATCCTCGCCGCGGTGGGCATCGAGCCCGGCGGCGGCCTGCTCGAGGGCACGGAGCTGACCGTTCACGAGGGACGGATCGTGGCGGACGAGCATCTGGCCGCGGCTCCGGGCGTGTGGGTGGCCGGGGACGCCTCCCGGGCCCGGCACGCGGTGGCGGGCCGGCCGATCGTCGTCGAGCACTGGGGCGACGCCCTGGCGATGGGCGAGGTGGCCGGCGCGAACGCCGCGGTCACGACGGTGCCCGTCCCGGAGGCCGCGGCCGGTCAGAGCTCGGCGCTCGCGCACGAGGCCGACGCCGACGAGGGCGCGCTGCGCAGCTGGGACCAGGTGCCCGGGTTCTGGAGCGCCATCGGCGAGCACCTCCTCAAGCACAGCGCCTGGGGCGACGGCCACGCCACGGCCCGCCTCGTCGAGCGCCCCGGCTCCTTCACGGTCTGGTACACGGACGAGGAGGACCGCCTGGTCGGCGTGCTCACCTACAACGCGGACGACGACGCGGCGCGCGGCCGGGAGCTCGTGGCCGCCGGGGCGGCGTGGTCCGAGGTGAGCGGGGACCTGCGCGGCGAGCTGCAGACGGACGGGGACGCCTGAGCGGGCGCTGCCCGGTGCCGAAGCCGGTCAGTAGACGTCCACGAGGGTCGCGTAGACGATGTGGTTCTCCTCGAACTCGCGCGTGAAGGCGTTGTAGCCGTCGCACGTGATCAGGCGCAGCTCGGGGACGTCGGTGTCCCCGTAGACCTCATCCGTGGGGAACTCGTCCTTGCCGTACGTGACGCCGCGGTCCACCGCGAACACGGCCACGGCGCCGTCCTCGCGCTCCACCTCGATCGTGTCCCCCGGCGCGAGGTCGGTCAGGTGGGCGAAGACGCCCGCGGAGCCGTCCGTGGCGTTGACGTGGCCGAGCAGCACCGCCGGGCCCAGCTGCCCCGGGCTGGGCGAGTTCGCGTACCAGGCGGCGGGCGAGCCGGGCTCGGCGGGCGGGACGGCGAGCGAGCCGTCGTCCCGCAGGAGCAGGCGCATCAGGTCGGAGCCCGCCCCGATCGAGGGGATCGTGAAGGACACCGGCGGGGAGTCGTCCAGGCCCTCGGCGACGACGGCCTCCTGCGCCAGACGTTCCTCTTCGGCGACGCGAGCGGCCTCCTCCGCGGCGGCCGCCTGGGCCGCAGCGGCCTCGGCCTCCGCCTGGGCACGGGTGGCCTCCTCGGCAGCCGCCTCCTCCGCCGCAGCCGACGCCGCGGCACGGGAGGCCTCCGCGGACGCCTCTGCGGCGGCCGACTTCTCCGCGGCCGCGCTCGCCCGGACCGCCTCGGCCGACGACGACGCGGCGGCCCGGGAGGCAGAGGCTTCGGCGGCGCGGGCCTCGCGGGAGCGCTGCGCCTGGGCGGCTGAGGCGGACGCGGCGGGATCCGGGGTCGAGGCGGCCTGGCCGGCGCACCCGGTGAGCAGCAGGCAGAGCGCCGCCGCGGACGCCACAAGGCGTCCGCGGCGGGCGGGTCGGATCCGGATCATGCGTGAAGCGGAGGGGATCCGGGCCGGGTTCAGGCCTGGGCGCGACGGCGGACCAGCACGGCCGCACCGGCGACGCCGGCCAGGCCGAGGGCACCCACCGCGAACGCGGCGGCGGGGTCGGCGGCGGGAGCCACACCGGTCTCGGCGGCGCCGACCGGGACCACGGACACCTGGGACTCGTCCTCGGTCTCCGCGACGGCCCCGGTCTTGATGGCCTCGATCTCGGCGGCGGCGGCCTGCTCGCGACCCTCGACGATCACGCCGTACTCGACGTTGTACTCGCAGCCGACGCCGTCGAGGTCCGCGTCGAGGTCCTCGTGGTAGTACTCGGAGTCGGACGGGATGTTGTAGACGCCAGCGGCGAACGCGTCCTTGCAGTCCGGGTAGGTGTACTGCTCGTCGATCCAGTCGGGCTGGGTCACGTGGTCCGGGAGGCCGGACTCCGCCTCGGGCACGGGCGGGGCCCAGTCGGCACCGCCGTCGAGGCGCTGGGTGTTGTAGTACCCGGCGCTCTCCGGTGCCTCGCAGCCGATCCCGTCACGGGGAACGCTCCGGTCCAGCTTCGGCTGGAACCGGGGATGCGTGGACGGGATGTGCGAGTACCCCTCCTCATACGCAGCCGTGCAGTTCGCGAACGGCGCCTCGACGGCCGTGGCGGGGGCGGCGGCGAACAGGGACAGGCCCAGGGCGGCGGTCAGGGTGGCGCCGGTGACGATCTTCTTCATGGCAGACCTCGTTCTCTCAAGGGGAGGATGGAACGCACCACAGGGGGATGTGACGTGGCAGACGAGGCTGAGAAAACCATGACCGGACCCTGGATGTCCAGTGGCCGGCGCCGCTGACTCTGCCGCTGACCTGGAGCGATGCGCCTCCGCCGACCCACGGCGTGCCGCCTCCCCCGGCGGGAAGACGGCACGCCGTCCGCGCGGTCACTTCGCGTGACGGGCGAGCAGGTCCCGGGCGACGTCGATGCCGGCGGCCTCGATGTCGTACGAACCAGTGGACTCGTGGTGGGCCTCCACCGCGTCCGTGATCCGGTAGTGGTCCGGGTTGCCGGGCGGGTCCGAGGTCTCCAGCACATGGATCAGATAGGTCTCACCGGCGGCCAGCGCCTGGCGGTCGTGGTTCTCGTGATGGGTCATGTCGTCCTCTCGGGCGGAGTCCGGACGGGGCCGATCCCCGCCGCACGTACAGCCCAGCGTGGGGCCGTGTGCCGCACCAAGACCAGGCCTGCCCGCCCGCGCCTCACTCCGCTGCGACCACACCTTCCCGCCGCGCGCGCAGCGCGATCTCGAGATCGAACCGCGCGTCGGGGTCTTCGAGGGCGTCCCCGAACAGCCCCCGCAGCCGGCCCACCCGGTACCCGACCGTCTGAGGGTGCACGCCGAGCTCCGCCGCGATGCGGGCGCGCTGACCCCAGTGCAGCAGCCAGGACAGCAGCGTCTCCTCCAGCACCGCCCGCTTGGCCTCGCTCAGGGCCGCGAGCGGGGCCAGCACGCGTGCGGCCAGTTCCTCCACCACGCGCGGTTCGGCGCCCAGCGCCACGCGGGCCAGGTGGTCCTCAGCGAACACGGGCGTCCCGACGGCAGCCGCCTCCTGCCCCGCCAGTGTGTGGGCCACCCGGTACGAGTGGGGCACGAGGCGCCAGTCCACGGCAGGGCCGACGACGGCGGGCACGTCCCCGATCAGCTTGAGCAGCCGGTCGCGCCGACCCCGGTCCCCGGAGGCGTCGAGGACGGAGACGAGCTCGTCGTCGCCCTCCACGACCAGCCCGGCCCGGACGAGCCGGTCCCGGACGTCGGCCTCCGCGTCCGCCGGGAGCACGACGACGGCGGTGGGAGGGGCGGGCGCCCCTCCCACCGCCGTCGTCGGCTCAGCCCTTCACACCGCCGGCCGTGAGGCCGGAGACGATGTACCGCTGCAGGAACAGGAACAGCGCCATCACGGGCAGGGCCGCCAGCACGGCACCGGCCGCGAACACGCCCCAGTTCTCAGAGCGGGTCTCCGAGACGTAGCCGTAGAGGCCCACCGCGAGCGTCTGCGTGGACGGGTCCGTGAGCACCACGGAGGCGATCACGAACTCCGAGACCGTGGTGATGAAGGACAGCAGGGCCACCACCGCGAGGATGGGGGTCACCAGGCGCAGGATGATCGAGAAGAAGATCCGCGCGTGCGAGGCGCCGTCGAGCTTGGCGGCCTCGTCCAGCGACGGCGGGATGGTGTTGAAGAACCCATACATCAGGTACGTGTTCACCCCGAGCGCGCCGCCCAGGTACACGAGGATGAGGCCGAGCTGCGAGCCGATGCCCAGGACGGGTACCAGGTTGCCGATGTAGGTCAGCAGCAGGAAGATCGCCACCACCGCGAGCAGCTGCGGGAACATCTGCACCAGCAGCAGCGTCAGCAGCCCCACGCGGCGGCCCGTGAACCGCATCCGGGAGAACGCGTAGGCGGCCAGGGCGCCGAGGAACACCGTCATCACGGACGTGATGACGCCGATCACCATCGTGTTGAGGAACCAGCGGCCGAAGGGCCGGTTCGGATCGCTGAACAGGTCCACGTAGTTCTGCCCGCTCAACGAGGAGAACAGCCGGTTCGAGCTTGCCATCGTGCCAGTCGGGTCGAGCGACGCGGACAGCACGTACAGCAGCGGGAACAGTGCGAACGCGCTGGCCAGCACGCCCACCGCGTGGCGCCAGCCCAGCTCCCGCATCCAACGGCCGAACGAGCGGCGGCGTCGTGGCGGGGCCGGGTCCTCCTCCCAGCGCAGCGGGTCCGTCTCCTGCTGCGCCAGGGCGGCGGCAAGGGGCGAGGTCGGGACGCCCGCCTCGGGGGCGTCCGGCCGGGGCCGTCCGGAATCCTGGGGGATGCTCACTTGTCGATCTCCTCGAGCGCCTTGGTCTGCCGGAAGCTGATCGCCGAGATGGTCGCCACGATCAGGAAGATCACGATGGACAGGGCGGAGGCCAAACCGTAGTCGCGCCCCACCCCGCTGAACGCCGTCTTGTAGACGACCGTGATCAGCAGGTCCGTGGCGCCGATGTTCGAGCCCGCGTCGGGGAACCGCGGTCCGCCGCCGGTCAGCATGTAGATGATGTTGAAGTTGTTGAAGTTGAACGCGAACGAGGAGATCAGCAGCGGCGCCACCGACACCAGCAGCAGGGGCAGCTTGATGGAGCGGAAGATGCGCCACGGGCCGGCGCCGTCCATGCGGGCGGCCTCGTCCACGTCCTCGGGCAGGGACTGCAGGGCGCCCGTGGTCACCAGGAACATGTAGGGGAAGCCCAGCCACAGGTTCACCACGAGCACCGACAGCCGGGCCAGCCACGGGTCGGTGAGCCACGGGATGTCCGCGCCGCCGAAGAACACGGTGTTGACGAAGCCGAACTCCGGGTTGAGCAGGCCGGCCCACACGAGGCCGGACAGGAACGCCGGGAACGCGTACGGCAGGATCATCATCACCCGGTAGACCTTCTTGCCGCGCATGTCCGAGCGGTTGAAGGCGATCGCCAGCAGCAGCCCGACGGCGAACGTCGTCGCCACGCTCAGGAACGCGAAGGCGAAGGTCCACACGGTGACCCGCACGAGCGGGTCGCGCAGCTCGGGATCGGTGAACGCGCGCGTGAAGTTGTCCAGGCCTACGAACACCCGCCAGCCGGTCTGCAGCGTGCTGCCGTCGTCCGCCTGGAACTGGCCCTCACTGTTGTCCCGGTACTCCACGCCGCTCTCGAGGTCCGTGAAGGTGTCCCGGGCCTCGTCGTACTCCAGACGCGGCGCGTACACGTACCCGCGGGAGCCGTCGCGCGTCTCCAGGGTGCCGTCGGCGGCGTCGTCGCTCAGCGGGACCTTCAGGCGGGTGACCTGGTCCTGACGCTGCAGCAGGTCGCCGAACCGCAGGGTGGTGTACCCCTCCACCCCCACCGGCTCCCCGTCCTGCATCTGGGCCTCGACCGGCTCCAGCTCCTGGTCCGCGCCGCCGAGGACGGGCTCCCCGTCCCGCAGGGTCAGCAGGTAGAGGTCGCCGCCCTCCTCCAGCACCGTGATGTCGTACACCGGGGAGTCCGGCACGCGGACGGAGGAGGAGCGCTGGATGATCTCGATCGCCGCGGCCTTGTCCGAGTTGTGCCCGGCGCCGTAGTTCGTGAAGGCGACGTAGGAGGAGTAGACCACCACGAACACCTGGAACAGCATCAGGAAGACCAGGCCGGGGGCAAGGTACTTGGCCGGCAGGCCGCCGCGGCGCAGGTAGATCCAGTTGATGCCGATCGTGACCGCCAGGGTCAGCGCGAACACCACCCAGTCCCCCGCGGCCGCGAGCTGGAACAGCAGGAACGCGGCGAAGGCGTCCACGAGGCCCAGCAGGACGATCTTGGCCAGCGTGCCACCGAGGCCGTCGGTACCCCGGGCGTCCGCACGACGACGGCGGTCCGGGCCGGTGCGGCGCGCGGCGTCGTCGAGGGCGGCGGTGGCGGCATCGGACCGGTCCGACGCGGTGGAAGACGGGCTCATGGTTCCTCATCCGGCCCGAGGGCCTGCCGTGGAAGGGGGGGGGTGCGCGCCCCGAGGGCGCAGGGCCACGGCCCGCCTCCGGCGTCCCCGCGGGGACGCCGGAGGCGGACCGCGCCGGATCACTGGCCGATGCGGCCCTCGATGTCGGAGATCATCTTCCGCCAGGTCTGGACCGGGTCGCCCTCGCCCTTGATGATGCTCATCTCGGCGCCGCCCCAGAACTCGAACACCGCGCCCATCTCGGGGGCCGCCGGCATGGGGACGCCGTTCTCGCCGATCTCGCCGAACGCCTTGACGGTCTCGTCCGAGGCCGCCTTGTCGAAGGAGGCGGTCAGCGCCGGGGGACGCTTGCCCTCGGCGTAGAGCGCGTCCTGGGCCGCCTCGGTGGAGAGGTAGTTGACCACGAACTCATTCGCGGCCAGCTGGTTCGCGGACTCTGAGGAGACGAAGAAAGCGTTGACGCCCACGAACGGCTGCGCCGGCTGGTCGCCCATGGACGGGATGGCCTCGACCTCGAAGTCGACGCCGGCCGCCTCGGCCTCCTCGACGTTCCACGGGCCGGTGATGAAGTAGGCCGCGTTGCCGGAGTTGAACTGCTCCTTGGCGATGTCCGCGGTCATGTTCGGGTTCAGCACCCCGGACTCGCCGTACTCGGCCAGCTTCTCGGCGAAGGCCTCACCCTCCGGCCCGCCCATGGCCAGCGAGCCGGTGTCGTACGAGCCGTCCTCGGCCTGCGTGAACACGGGGGCGCCCATGGAGGTCTGGAACGGGTACAAGTGGTACGGGTCGCCGTTGACGGCGTCCAGGCCCACCACGAACGGGTACTCGGCCTCGCCGGCGTCGACGGCCTTCCGGCCCTCCGCGATCATCTCGTCGAAGGAGGCCGGGGTGGACTCGGCGAGCTCGGTGTTGCGCAGGATGGCGATGTTCTCCACGGAGTACGGCACGCCCCAGGTCTGACCCTCATAGGTGACGGCCTGCACGGAGGACTCCACGAAGTCGCCTGCTCTCTCGCCCAGCTCAAGGGGCTCGATGGTGCCGTTCTGCACGAGCGAGCCGATCCAGTCGTGGGCGCCGACGATCACGTCCGGGCCCTCGCCCGTGGGGTTCTGGGTGATGAAGTCGTCCTTCATCGTGGAGTTGTCCTTGACCACGAGCTCCACCGTGATCCCGGTGTCCTCCTTGAAGTCCTCCGCCACGGCCTGCAGCGGCTCCTGGCGGTTCTGGTCCACCCACATGGTGATGGTGGTGGCGCCGGCCTCGGAGAGGTCCTGGCTCGGGGACGCGGCGGCCGTGCCCTGCTCGGTGGCGCCGGCCGGGGACGAGGACGCCGGGGCGGAGGAGCCGCCGCCGCACGCGGTGAGCGCGAGGGCGGAGAACGCCGCGGTGAGGGTCAGGCTGAGCGGGTGGCGGAAGAGACCGCCGGTCGTCGTCGACTGCATGATGTGCCTTTCACGAGGGTAGCGGCCCGCGGCATGCGCCGGCCGTTGCGTCGCCGACGTGGGCCCCGCGGTGAGACGGCGCCTGCCCCCGGCGGCTGAAGGAGTCAGTCCCCAGGAGTGTAAACGCTTCCACTGTGATGTGCCACACAGAGGTGAGCTCTCGCATGAACACGGGCATGCGGGAGTGGGGGCGGAGGTCAGGACCGGCTGAAACTGGAATGGAAGCGCTTCCACCACCGGGCCTGCCGTGCCATACTCTGGTGCCACGCATCGACCCCCGGCCCGCCGCCGTCGTGCACCCGCCCGCCGCAGAACCCCACGAACCGGGAGGAGGACCGCCGATGGCCGGCATCAAGGACGTCGCCCGCATGGCCGGGGTCTCCACTGCCACCGCCTCCCGCGCCCTCACCGGCTCCGGCCCCGTGGCGGCCGCCACGCGCACCCGAGTCCAGGAGGCCGTCGCCACGCTCGGCTACGTGGCGGACTCCGCCGCTTCTTCGCTCGCCTCGGGCCGCACCCGCAACATCGGGCTGGTGACCCCCTCCGTCCACCGGTGGTTCTTCGCCGCCGTGCTCGAGGGCGCCGCGGACGAGCTCGTGCGGCACGGGTACGACCTCACGCTCTACGACGTCGGCCAGGACCCGGAGCGTCGATCCACGGTCATCTCCGACCTGCTGCCCCGACGACGGCTGGACGCCCTGATCACCCTCTCGTTCCGGCTGAGCATGTTCGAGCTCGCCGGACTCGAACGCCTCGGCCTGCCCGTGATCGCCATCGGTGGCCGCCTGCCGGCGGGCGAGACCCTGCCGGACTGGTTCACCGCCGTCCAGGTGGACCACGCCCGCGCCGCACGCATGGCCACCGAGCACCTGCTGGAGCTCGGACACCGGGACATCGCCTACGTGGGCCGCGTGGACGAGGACATCGAGTTCCAGGTCAGCACCGAACGCACCCGCGGGTTCCTGCACGCCCTCGCCGCCACCGGGGTGCGCACGCCGGCCGACTGGATGGTGCCCGCGGACTTCACCGTCGGCGGCACCTACCACCAGGCGCGCGCCCTCCTCGCCGACCCGCGGCGTCGGCCGACGGCGGTCATGTGCATCTCGGACGAGATGGCCATGGGCACCTGGATGGCAGCCCACTCCCTGGGGCTGCGCGTGCCCGAGGACGTGTCCGTGATGGGCCTGGACGGCCACCCCGAGGCTGCCCGCCTTGGCATCAGCACCGTGGACCAGAACCCGCTCGAGCAGGGCCGCCGCGCCGTCCGCCTGGCGCTCGGCACCCTCGACGGCGCCGCCCATCCCCACCGGATCATGCACCACCTGGCCCTGCGGCCGAGAGCGAGCACCGCGCCGCCGTAGACCGTCAGCCCCGACCCTCACCCACCCCTCTCCTTCACCTTGGATCGTCGGGCACGTACCTGCCCGTGAAAGGAACCCCACCATGGCCTCCGTGACCTTCCGCTCCGCCAGCCGCCAGTACCCCGGCTCCCCCCGCCCCGCCGTCGACTCCCTCGACCTGGAGATCGCCGACGGCGAGTTCCTCGTGCTCGTGGGCCCCTCCGGCTGCGGCAAGTCCACCTCCCTGCGCATGCTCGCCGGCCTCGAGGAGCTCTCCCACGGCAGCATCCTGATCGGCGACCGGGACGTCACCGACGTGGACCCCAAGGACCGGGACATCGCGATGGTGTTCCAGAACTACGCCCTCTACCCGCACATGACCGTGGCGGACAACATGGGCTTCGCCCTGAAGATCGCCGGCGTCCCCGCAGACGAGCGGCGCCGCCGCGTCGAGGACGCCGCGAAGCTGCTGGACCTGACCGAGTACCTGGACCGCAAGCCGAAGGCCCTCTCCGGGGGCCAGCGTCAGCGCGTGGCCATGGGCCGGGCGATCGTGCGCGACCCGCAGGTGTTCCTCATGGACGAGCCGCTCTCCAACCTGGACGCGAAGCTGCGCGTGCAGACCCGCGCCCAGATCGCCAACCTGACCCGTCGCCTGGGCACCACCACCGTGTACGTGACCCATGACCAGACCGAGGCCATGACCATGGGCGACCGGGTGGCGGTTCTCAAGGAGGGCCGCCTGCAGCAGGTGGACACGCCGCGCAACCTCTACGAGCGCCCGACGAACGTGTTCGTCGCCGGGTTCATCGGCTCCCCCGCCATGAACATCTTCCGCATGCCCGCCACGCACGAGGGCGTGCACTGGGGCGAGACGGTCATCCCCGTGCCCCGGGAGGATCTGGCCGACGCCGGCACGGCGGTGGACCTCGGCGTGCGCCCCGAGAACCTGGTGGTCAGCGACGACCCCGCCGGCCTGCCCGTGGAGGTGGACACGGTGGAGGAGCTCGGCGCGGACGCGTACGTGTACGGTCACGCGACGATCGGCGGCGAGGAGCGGCTCATCACCCTGCGGACGGTGGGCTACACGGCGCCGGCGAAGGGGGCCGTGGTGCACGTGGTCCCGGAGCCGGAGCGCGTGCACCTGTTCCACGCCGAGACCGGCGAGCGACTCAACCGCTGACGGCGGCGTTCCGGCTGGCGCTGCCGTGAAGCGGCGCGCGACGTGGCAGACCACGCCGGCACCGCCCCGCGTTCGGGCCGGATCTTCTGCGGATCTGACCCTTCTGGCTGCTCGTTCGACCGCCAGAAGGGTCAGAACCGCAACGGATTCCCCTCGGCCGGGCGCGCGACGGCGGCGGGCGTCGCCTGCCCTCAGCCCTGGCGCTCGGCGAGGTCCGCGAGCCGGTCGATCGACGCGCGGAGCTGCTCTTCGCCGGTCCGCCGCGCCTTCTGGATGCGCTTCGGGTCGGTGAGCCGCGTCCAGTCATAGGTGTGGGTGACGCGGCAGCCGCCCTCGTCGTCGCCCTCGACCTCCCACCGCCACAGCTGGCCGAACGGCTCCCCGCCGACCTCGGAGGGCTTCCAGGCGATGCGGCGGCCCTCCTCGAACTCGACCACGTGGTTCGCGCGGTCCACGCCCTTCTGCAGGGTCATGACGAACACGTCCCCGACGGCGGTCACCCGCTGCCCGGGGGCGGCCTCGCCCAAGTTGGCGTTGCCGTCCCACTCGGGCTGGCGGGAGGGGTCCGCGATCAGCTCGAAGACGACGCCGGCCGGCGCGTCGATGTGGCGGGTCGCGGACACGACGCGGTCCTCGGGGGCGGGCAGGGCGGTCTCGTCGATGTGCTCCATGGGGAGAGCGTAGACCCCGGTGCGCACCCGCCGAGAGCGGGGGCGGCCTGACTGATCCGGCCGGCGTACTGAGGGGTGGGATGCTGGGGGCATGCCCGACCAGCACTCCCCCTCCGGCCACACTGTCCACCTGTCCACGTCGGGCGTGGACGCCCGCATCGCCCCCGACGAGTTCGGCGGGTTCGTCCTGGAGATCGGCGGGGCCGTCCAGTCCCACGTGGACCTGGCCGACCCCGCTCTCATCCGCTACGAGTACCTGCGCCGCATGGCCAATGTGCTCGACGCAGCCTCCCCGACGGGCGCGCCGGTGCGGGTCCTGCACCTCGGCGCGGGCGCGCTGACCCTGCCGCGCTACCTCCAGGCGACCCGGCCCGGCTCGGAGCAGACGGTGGTCGACCTGGACCGGGAGCTCGTGTCCTACGTGCTCGCCGAGCTGCCCCTGCCGGCCGGCACGGACCTCGTCTCCGTGGTCGCGGACGCGCGCCTGGCCGCCGTCGACCTCGCGATGGACGGGGAGCGGTTCGACGCCGTCGTGCTGGACATCGGCACCGGCGAGGAGGGCGCTGAGCACCTGCGCGGCGCCGTGTTCTACGGGGAGCTGCTCGAGCTGCTGACGGCGGGCGGGGTACTGCTGGTGAACATCGGCGACGACGCCGGCCTGCGGTTCCTGGGCGCCGAGCTGGGCGCCCTCGAGGAGGCGGCTGCCGAGGCCGGGGTGCCCGGCCCGTGGACGCTCGCGGACCAGGGGATGCTGGAGCGCCTGGACTGGGGCAACGTCGTGCTGGCCGCGGGGGCGCCGCTGGGAGAGGCCGGCTGCACGGAGCGCCTCGCCGCGGCGGGGCCGCATCCGGCGGCCGTGCTGGACCCGGCGGAGTCGGCCGCGCTGGCCGCCCGCATCCGTCGCGCCTGAGGGCGGGCGCGGTGCTCAGGGCCGGGGGGCCTCCGCACCGGGGCCCGTCTGCGGCCGGGGCCACGGGTGGCCCCGGCGCTCCTCCGCCCCCTCGTTGAAACGCCGCAGGAGCCTGCTGAACTCGACGACGTCCTCGGCGGGCCAGGAGGAGACGATCTGCGCCACGTTGTCCGCGCGGGAGCTCAGCTCCGCGGCGAGGCGGGCACGTCCCTCCTCCGTGGGACGGTGCAGCCGGGCGGAGCCGCCGTCGGGGTCCGCCACCCGCTCGACGAGGCCGGCCTTCATGGCGGCGGCCACCTGCCGGTGGACGGTGGAGACGTCGAGGTCGAAGGCCTCGGCCAGCTCGGCGACGCTCATGGCCCCGCCCGCCTCCAGGCGGGCGAGCAGCACGGTGGCGCTGCGCTCCAGCGCGCTCGACCGGCCGTAGGGGGCCACCCCCTGCGTGGCCACCCGCAGCAGGAGCATGTGCTCGTACATGATCCCGCGGACCGGGTCGGCCCACGCCCCCTCAGGTGATTGCATCATGCAAACGATGCTACCTTTTGCATCATGCAAATCGCCGAGCAGGAACGCATCGCCTCCCCCACCTTCGTCCTCGCCTGGGTGGTCTCCTTCCTCCAGTTCCTCGCGTTCTACGCCCTCGTCACCACCATGGCCGTGTACGCGGTCCGGCAGTTCGCCGCCTCGGACGCCGGGGCGGGACTGGCCTCGAGCGCCTTCGTCATCGGCGCCACCCTCAGCCGCGTGGTCACCGGCCACGTGGTGGACCGCTTCGGCAAGCGCCGCGTCCTGGTGGTGGCCCTGGTCGCCGTCGCGCTGTCCTGCACGCTCTACCTCGTCGCCTCCTCGCTGCCGGCCCTCGTGGCGGTGCGCATGCTCCACGGCGCCAGCTACGCCTTCGCCAGCACCGCCGTCATGGCCCTGGCCCAGGCGGCCATCCCCGACGGGCGACGCGCCGAGGCCACCGGCCACCTCGCGCTGGGCACCACCCTGGCCACCGCGATCGGCCCCGCCCTGGGGCTGTTCCTCGCCGGCTCCATCGGCTACCCGTGGCTGTTCCGGGCGACTCTGGGGATCACGATGGTCAGCCTCGTGCTGGGCCTGCTGGTGCGCGAGGCGCCCGCCGCGGCGGGCGTCGACGGCGAGCGCGCCGCCGGCGAGGTCCCCCTGGAGCACCCCGCCCCCGCGGTGGGCTTCCGCCTGCGCTCCGTGCTGCACCCGGCGGTGCTGCCGATCGGCGGCTTCATGCTGCTGGTGGGCCTGAGCTACGCCGGGATCCTCACCTACCTGAACGCCTACTCGGTGGAGCGCGGGCTCACAGCCGGCGCCGGCCTCTTCTTCCTGGCCTACGCCGCGGCGATGCTCCTCATGCGCCTCACCCTGGGCACCCTGCAGGACCGCCGGGGGGACGACGCCGTCGTCTACCCCGCCCTCCTCTGCTTCACGGCCGCGCTCCTGGTGCTGGCCTTCGCCACGCGCGACTGGCACGTGGTGCTGGCCGGGGCGCTGAGCGGCCTCGGCTACGGCACGCTCATGCCCGCGGCCCAGGCGATCGCCGTGAACGCGGTGCCCTCCCACCAGCTCGGCGCCGGCATCTCCACCCTCATGCTGTTCGCGGACGTGGGGCTGGGCCTGGGCCCCGTGCTCCTCGGCGGGCTCGTGGCCTCGGCCGGCTACGGCGTCATGTACGCGGCCCTGGCGGGTGTGCTCGTGATCGCCGCCGGGTACTACTTCGTGATGCACGGACGCCGGCACGGGCGGCGGGGGGCCGTGGCCCGCGCCTGAGTCCCGCGCGGTGACGGCGGCCTGCCGCCGCGGGCGACGCTACCGGCGCCGCGCCGGCCACGACGCGAGCGTGACGGCGGCGAGGGCGCCCAGGGTGCCCAGCACCGTCGTCGTGGTGACCGTGGATCCGTCGGTGGGGGCCACCAGGTCCACCACGAGGGAGCCCAGGAGGTTGCCCGAGACCAGGCCGAGGGTGGCGGCGAAGACGCCCAGGCGCGGGACGACCATGGCGCCCACCCCGATGAACACGCACCCCAGCGGGCCGCCGAGGTAGAGCCGCCAGTCGTGCGGCAGCGCGGGCAGGCCGTGGCCGGAGGCCAGGGCGATCCCGCCCCACACGATCCCGAGGAAGAGGACGCCGGCGGTGAAGTTGACCAGGGTCGCCGGGATGGCGGTGCCGTAGGCCGTGGTCTGACGGGCGTTGAACACCTGCTGTCCGGCGGTGGCCAGGCCGGCCAGCAGGGGCAGCAGGGCCAGCAGCGCCCAGCCGGGCCCGCCGCCGGCCTCGCCGAGCGAGGGCCACACCACGAGGGCGACCGCGGCCAGGGCGAGCGCCGCCCCCGTGAGGCGCCGCGGCGTCAGGCGCTGCACCCCGGCGGGGCTGAGCCCGAGCCGGTCCACGACCATCCCGCCGACCACCTGCCCGGTGACCACGGCGACCGTGAACACGGCCACGCCGAGGGGACCGATCGTCGCGGACTGGGTGAGCACCAGGAGCCCGCCGATCACGCCCGCCACCGCGTACCACGGGCGCACGGACCCCGCGGCGAGGGCCGGGCGGATGCGGGCCAGGCCCCGGCGGCCCCGCGGCGTCAGCACGCTCACGAGCACCATGACGACCAGGCCCGCCGCGAAGGAGCACAGGGCGGCGAGGACGGGGTCGCCGGTCAGGTGGGCGAGGCGGGAGTTGATGCGGCCCTGCAGCGGCATCACGGAGCCGGCGGCCACCGCGAGCGTGAATAGCAGGGCGGTCGCCCGCGGGGAAGGCGCCTCCGGGCGGGCGGCGACGGCGGCCGGGCGGGGGCGGGAGGGCCCGCGCTCGGCGGACGGGGCAGGGGATTCGGGTGGCATCCCCCCGTTCTACACCCCTAGGCGGCCAGGCGCGCCTCGAGCCCGGCGCACACCGCGGGCCACTCCTCGCGCACCACGCTGAAGTAGTCGACGTCGGCGACCGTGCCGTCCGCCGCCGGACGGAAGCGGCGCAGAGTGCCCTCGAACGTCGCCCCCAGGCGGGCGATGGCGGCGTGTGAACGGGCGTTGCGGTGGTCGCAGCGCAGGGCCACCCGCTCCAGCTCCCATTCCTCGAACGCGTGCCCGAACAGCAGCAGCTTGCAGCCGGGGTTCACGGAGGTGCCCCACACCCGACGGGCATAGACCGTGTGCCCCACCTCCACCCGCAGCCCGGGCACCAGGTCATAGAGGCTCGTGCGCCCCACCAGTTCCCCGCCCTGCTCGACGGCGAAGGCGAAGGTGCCCTCCCGCTCGATCAGCTCGGCGAGGTGCTCGGACATGGCCGCACCGTCCACCGGCAGGGGCGCGCTGTTCCCCGCCCACATGGCCGCGTCGACGAGCTCGCGCAGGGCGGGGCCGTCGGCGGGGGCGAGGGGGCGCAGGGTGAGGTCCCCGCGGGTGAGGACGATCTCGTGCTTCATGCGCCCATCCTGTCAGCGGACTCGGGGTGATCTCCCGGCGCGACGAGACCGAGCGCCACGGACGAGGGCGTCGCCTCCGGCGCCCGGTCGGCTCAGAGCGTGGCGGAACGTCGGGCGGAGGCCCGCATGGCCGCGACCCGCTGCGCCACGGGGGCCTCCAGAGCGCCCGGCTGCAGGGCCGGGGCGAAATCGGCGGCCACCTCTCGGGCGACCCCCTCGAGGGTGGAGGCGTCCTGGGCGACCCAGGCGCGCAGCGTCAGGTGCTCCCGCATCCACGCCGTGAGCATCTCCTCGGACTCCGGAGTCAGGGCGAAGCCCTCCCCCGCAGCACCCGGGCTGGTGCGCTCCACATCGAGGCCGAGCTCGCCCGCCAGCAGGGCGGCGAACGCCTGGCGCAGCGGTGAGACGCCGGTACGACCGGACTGGAAGGCGGCGCGCACCTCGCGGCACTGCAGGCTCTCGTCGGCCACGTCGACGGCGAGGACGTCACCGGCGGCGGGGGTGAGGCCCAGGGCGGCACGGGCCGACTCCTCGGCCACCACGGCCACGATGCCGGGCACTGCGGGGGCGGCGGTGAGGAACTCGGCGTACCGCATGCCCGGAGTGGCGGCGAGCACAGCGGCGGCTTCGGCGGTCGGGGACTGGGTGTCGACGGCGGTGATGGTCATGGATCCAGGGTGAATCGTGATTCACCGAGACGAGGAGCATTGTCCACATTCTGAGATTTACAGCCACATGGTGAGACTCACGCCTGCCCCGACGTGCAGTACGCTGGCCCCATGCAGATGCACGCGCAGCAGTGGTGGACCGCCTGAGGGCGGCCCCGGTCATGCGCATCTGACACGACGAGCCGCTCGCCTGCCGGGCGGCTCGGTCATGAGCGGTTCGGCGGGCCCCATCCCAGGAGGACCCCGATGACCCACCGCAACCCCGAGGACAACGCCCTGAGAGGCGCCGCCGAGCCCCGCACCCTCGCCGAGGCCTGCGACCTCGTCACCACCCCGGACCTGGACGTCTCCGCGGACGGCATGTTCGGCAAGTACGGCGGCGCCCATCTGCCCCCGCAGCTGGCCGGCCCCATGGCCGAGGTCGCCCGCGCGTACGCCGAGGCGCGCACCGACCCCGAGTTCTACGCCGAATACCGACGCCTGCTGCGCGACGCCGTCGGGCGCCCCTCCCCCCTGACCCCGCTGGACCGCCTCTCCGACGAGCTCGGCGGCGCACGGATCGTGCTCAAGCGCGAGGACCTGAACCACACGGGCGCCCACAAGATCAACCACACGATCGGCGAGGCGCTGCTCGCCAAGCGCATGGGCAAGCGCAGCCTGATCGCGGAGACCGGCGCCGGCCAGCACGGCGTGGCCCTGGCGACGGCGGCCGCGATGGTCGGCCTCGACTGCGAGATCCACATGGGCGCGATCGACGTGGCCAAGCAGCACCCCAACGTGGTGCGCATGCGTCTGCTCGGCACGAAGGTGGTCTCGGTGGAGCGCGAGGGCCGCTCCCTGAAGGAGGCCGTGGACTCGGCGTTCGAGGTGTACGCGGCGGACCCGGAGAGGTACCTGTTCGCGATCGGCTCCGTGGTGGGCCCGCACCCGTTCCCCACGATGATCCGCGACTTCCAGTCCGTGGTCGGCCGCGAGGCCCGCGCTCAGTTCCAGGAGCGGTTCGGGGCGCTGCCGAGCGCCGTCGTCGCCGCGGTGGGCGGCGGCTCCAACGCGATGGGCGCGTTCACCGCGTTCCTCGACGACGCCGACGTCGCGCTCGTGGGCGTCGAGCCCGGCGGCCGCTCCTCGGCCAAGGGCGAGCACGCGATGACCATGACCCAGGGCCGCGAGGGCGTCCTCCACGGCATGGCCACCCTCGTCCTCGCCGACGACGACGGCACCCCGGACCCCGTGCACTCGATCGCCTCGGGCCTGGACTACCCGGGCGTCGGCCCGCAGCACGCCCACTTCGCGCGCCTGGGCCGTGTCCGGTACGTGGCCGAGGACGACGCGGCCGTGCTCGACGCGTTCCAGCGGCTCACGAGGCTCGAGGGCGTCATCCCCGCGCTCGAGTCCGCGCACGCCGTGGCGCACGCGATCCGCCTCGCCCCGCAGATGGGCCGGGACGCGCGGATCCTCGTCAACCTCTCCGGCCGCGGGGACAAGGACGTGGACTACGTGGCCGAGAAGCTCGGTCTCACGGGCGAGGCGGACGAGGTCGTGCGGTGAGCTGAGGCGGCGGCCCCGGCGGCGTGCCCGGTCAGCGCGCCAGTCCCCCATGCGGGGGATGCACGGCAATGGCTCGGTAGAGAAACCCGTCCTGACCGTTGTGGGCCTCCAGTGCCTCGAACACGAACTCCACCTCCTCGCCGACCATGAGGCTGGACGGGACGGAGTCGAGCATGGGTAGGTGACTGAAATGGACCCAGCACCCCCGGGCGTCGCCTCGCTGTCGATCACGCCCCAGCCGCCATCGCGATCCCACTTGACCACTCGTCCGAGACTTGCATTGAGGTTCATCGGTCATCTCCGTCAGTGGGCAGGGAGCGGGAAGGAGACAGGGCTCGCCGTGGATGCTGGAGTCAAGGGTGACGTATGCAGGCATGTTGCCGCGAGTCCGGCGAGGACGAGGCCCAGGAGGATCATCCTCCCACCCTCCTACACCTAGGGTGAGGGCATGCAGACCCCCGACCAGCCCACCCCGCCCCGCCCCGCGGACGACGCGCGGGCCGACGTCGCCGCCCCGGCCGACGCCGACCAGCCCGACGCCGCCCTGCCCGCCTTCACCCTCCTCGCCGCCGACGGCGAGGACGACGCCCCGGTGTGCGGCGTGGACGGGGTGTGCGCATGAGCCCCTTCGAGACCGCCGAGGACCGCGTCACCGTGGACGTGTGGAGCGACGTGATGTGCCCGTTCTGCCTGATCGGGGACACGCTGCTGGACCAGGCCGCGGACGCCGCCGAGCACCCCGTGGACATCCGGTACCACTCGTTCCAGCTCCAGCCGGACCTGCCGGCGGACCGCCCGCAGCCCGTCCTGGACATGCTCGTGGCCACCAAGGGCATCACCCGCGAGCAGGCCGAGGCTATGGACGCGCAGATCACCGCCCGGGGCGGTGAGGTGGGCGTGACGTTCCGCCAGGATATCGCGCAGGCCGTGAACACGCGGGACGCGCACCGGCTCTCCCACCTCGCGGCCGAGCACGGCCTCCAGCACGCGGTGATCCGCCGCCTCTTCGAGGCCTACTTCACCGAGGGCCGCAACGTGGCCGACCACGAGGTGCTCGCCGACCTCGCCGCGGAGGCCGGCCTGGACCGGGACGCCGCGCTCGCCGCCCTCGCCTCGGACGCCCACGCGCAGGACGTGGACGAGGACGTGGAGACCGCCCGACGCCTGGGCATCCACGGCGTCCCGTTCTTCGTGGTGGACGGCAAGTACGCCATCTCCGGCGCCCAGCCCCTCGAGGTGTTCCAGCGCGCGCTGGCCACCGCGTGGGCGGAGAAGCCGGGCCGCTGACCCCTCAGCGGCGCGGGCCCGCGCTCACTCCTGGTCCTCATGGTCGGGGCGCAGCGCCGTGCAGATGCAGGAGCGGTTGCCCTCCACGTCCTCGACCACCCAGAACGCCGGCGCCGAGGCGTCGCTGAGGAGCCGCCCGCCGGCGTCGAGCACGGCCTGCAGCCGGGGCTGCGCCTCCTCGGGGGCGACCCACACGTCCAGGTGCCAGCGCTGCTCCACCTCCGGCTCGGGCAGGGCCGTGTCCCCCGCGGAGCCGCCCGGTTCGGGGCCCTGCCACCACAGCGCGGGGGTCTGCCCGCCCGGGTGCTCCACGCTGCCGCCGGGCACCGTCTCGGCGCCCAGCAGGGCCGCGTAGAACCGGCCGTGCTCCTCGTCCCGGGCGGTGTCCAGGCCGATCTCGACGACGGACAGCCCGGTCGGCTCCGAGCGCAGCCCGTGCTCCCGGGCGAGGTCGCTGATCCGGCGGGCCATCCGCACGTCCCGGACGGTGACGCCGTGGACGTCGTGGCTGGAGAGGGCGACGACCACGTCCCCGTAGGTCAGCGTGAGGTCCGGGTGGTGGTCGGCGGCCTGGGCGGCCGCCCCCACCGCGGCCACGAACTCGAGGCCGGCGGCGTAGTCCTCCGGCACGAACCGGGCCTTGAGCCGGCCGGCAAGCAGGCGCCAGTCGGCCAGGTCGGCGGCGGCCACCTCGCTCGTGCGCAGGACGTGGAACGGGTCGGGGCGGGGCGTGTCGGCGGTGTTCTCGCTCATGCGCCCACTGTGTCACCGGCGCCGGGGGCTGGGGCAGACTGGGCGGGCGGCGCCCTCCCCGCCCCGCACCGCCGCGTGCCGGCGCCCCGATCCCGCGGAAGGACCCTCGTGAGCACGTCGACCTCGGACCCCGGCCCGCGCCCCGCGTCCCCGGGCCCTGCGTCCTCGGCCCCTGCTGCGCGCCCTGCCGCACGCCCGCGCCGACGTCGGGCACTGGTGGCCGGGGCCGCCGTCGTAGTGCTGCTGACGGGGCTGGGGGTGCGCCTGCTCCTGACGGGGGCGTGGACCGGACCCGTGGGCGACGCCCTCTACGCGGTGCTCGTGTACCTGGGGGTCGCGTTCCTGTTGCCGCGGCGGTCGGCGTGGGCGGTGGGCGCGATCGCCCTGGCGCTGTGCACGGCGATCGAGCTGTTCCAGCTCACCGGCCTGCCCCTGGCGTGGGCGGAGGCGTTCGGGCCGGCACGGCTGGTGCTCGGGACGTCCTTCGTGGCGAGCGACCTGGCCCTCTACGCCCTCGGCGTGGTCGCGGCGACGACGGCGGACCTGCTCGTCTCCCGCACCCGGCGCTGAGGGGGGCGGCCTCCCGGCGGGCGGGGCAGTGCCGGACTCGGTGGTCGCAGGGGCTGTGGACGACCGCGGGCCCCGTCCGGCCCCGGGTGTGCAACGGTGCCGTGAGCGTGCGTGGAGAGACCCTGGCCGGTGCCCGACTCGCGGCCGGCCTGATCCGGGTGGCGCGGCGCCACGGCGACGCCCAGGACCACACCGCACTGCTGGAGGAGCACGGGCTCGGCGGACCGGATGCGCTCCCCGTGCGCGAGCGCCTCGCGCTCGCCGGTCGGCTGAGCCGATGGGCGGGGCGCCTGCGTCCGGTCTTCGCGGCGGACGGCCCCCGCGACCGCGCCGACGCCGCGGCCGCCCTCCTGGAGGGGGTGCCGATCCGCGCCCTCCTGAGCGCGTCGGCCGGCCCCGAGACCTCGCCCGTCTGGCGGTTCACCGCGGCGAGCGCGGACGGCTCGGGCTCGCTGGACGACGTCCTGGGACAGGTCCAGGCGACGACGGCGGGGGCGCTGGCCTGGCTCGTCGTGGACGGTGAGGGCGACCGGCTCGGCCTGTGCGGCCTGCCCGGGTGCCGCGCGGCGTTCGTGGACGAGAGGGACCGCGGCCGACGTCGCCGGTTCTGCTCGGACCGCTGTCGCGCCGCGGCCGCCGTGCGGACCCACCGGGACCGGGCCTGGCTCCGCGAGCACGGCGGTGGCAGCCCCGCCGCCGAGGGATGCGCCGGCATGGGACCCCGATGAGGGTGGCCTGCTGAGGGCGCACGATGAGAGGCGGGGGAAAACGTCGTCGGGACGACTGCAATCTTTTCTCCGCGGTTTTCGATTGCACTTTCCGCTGAGACCACTCCCCCGCTGGACAAGGACAGAGGCCCCGGCGTGGGAGACGGAGACGACGGGGTGACCCGCCGGGGGCCGGCGGGCGGGAACGGCCGGGGCGGCGGCGCCGAGGGGGTCGGGGGCCTAGGCGCGTGCGGCCAGCTCGTCGTCGACGTAGACCGGCTCGGAGGCGCGCAGGCCCGCCGCCGCCATCACCACACCGGACGCCGCGAGCAGCACGAGCACGAGGGTCCAGCCGCCCGTGGGGTCGTGCAGCAGGCCCACCGCGAACGGGCCGATCGCCGCGAGCACGTAGCCCACCGGCTGGGCGAACCCGGACAGGCGGGCCGTCACGTGCGGGTCCCGGGTGCGCGCCGCCAGCAGCGTGATCACCGTGGGGAACGCGAACCCGCCCAGGCCGAGCACCGCCGCCCACAGCCACACCCCCGCCACCGGGGCGGCCAGCATCCCCACGTACCCGAGCGTCGTCATGGCGCCGAACAGCACCATCCACGCCTTCAGGTTCCGGGAGCGGCTGATCACCGTCGGCATCATCAGGGAGCCCACCACGCCGAGCCCCGCCGTCACCCCGAGCGACGTCCCGGCCGCGCCCGCGGACAGGCCGGCGTCGCGCAGCATCTGCGGCACCCACCCGAACTGCACGTACGCGTTCGTGGACTGCACGCCGAACAGCAGGGTGAGCGCGAGGGCGGTCGGCGAGCGCAGCAGGCTCACCCCGCCGCCCTCCGGGGTGAGGATCCGCGGGAAGTCGTGGCCGGTGCGCCACGCCACCGCCGCCCACACGGCCAGCGGCGCGAGCGCCGCCAGCCCCCACGCGCCGAGCGCCCAGCGCCACCCGTCCGCCCCGGCGGCCGCCGCGATCGGCGCCGTGACGAGCGCCGCCGTCGACCCGCCGAGGGTGAGGGACGCGCTGTAGACCGTCATGAGCACGGTGGTGCGGGAGGCCGCGTGCAGCTTCACCCACGCCGGGATCAGCACGTTGCCCAGCGCCATGCCGGACAGCGCCAGCACGGTGAGCAGCAGGAACGGGGTGACGTCGTCGACGACGGCGCGCCCCGCCAGGCCCGCCGCGGCCAGGCCAGCGCCCAGCGCCAGCGTGGCGGACATGCCCAGCCGACCGCCGACGCGCACCGCCACGAAGCCGACCGCGCCGAACACGATCCCCGGCAGCGCCGCCAGCAGGCCCGCCAGCCCGCCGCTGAGCCCCAGCGCCGCGGACACCTCCTGCATCACCGGGCCCAGCGTGGTGGCGCCCGGGCGCAGGTTCGTGGCGAGCAGCAGGACGGCGGCCAGCGCGAGGCCGAAGGGGACCGACGCCGGCGCGCGCCGCCCGGGGCGGGCGTGCGGGGGCAACGGGGCCGGAGAGGTGGAGGGCACCCGACAGTTCTACCGCGTCCGCGCCGACAACCCCGCATCCGGCCTCGTCAGCCCGGCCGGGCGGGCGAGGCCCGCTCAGCCGAGGTCGGCGATGAGCCGCTGCGCCAGCTCCGCGGAGGACGCCGGGTTCTGGCCCGTGTAGACGGCGCCGTCGACGACGACCTTCGGGGCCATCGGCTCGTCCGCCTTCTCGTAGACGACGCCGGCCTCCTTCAGCTCGGTCTCCAGCAGCCACTTCGCCTGGTCCGCGAGGCCGCCGGCCCGCTCCTCGGCGTCGGAGAACGCGGTCATCCGCCGCCCGGCGAACACGTTGGCGCCGTCGGCGTCCTTCGCGGCGAGCACCGCGGCGGGCGCGTGGCACAGCAGCGCCACGGGCGCCTCGGCGGTGACGCGGCGGGCCAGCAGCGCCCCGGAGACCGGGTCCTGGGCGAGGTCCTCCATGGGGCCGTGGCCGCCGGGGTAGAAGACGGCGTCGAACTCGCGGTCGTCCACGTCCTCGAGGCGCAGCGGGGCGTCCAACTCGGCACAGATGGACTCGAGGTAGTCCTTCAGCCGCCGCCGGTCCTCCTCGGGGCCGGCGGCCTCGCCGAGGCTGACCTGGTCCACGGTGGGCGGCACACCGCCCGGCGTCGCGATCACGACGTCCCAGCCGGCCTCCCGGAACAGGCGGTGCGGCGTGGCCAGCTCCTCCGCCCAGAAGCCGGTGGGGTGGGTGGTTCCGTCCTTGAGGGTCCACGCGTCGGCCGCGGAGACCACGAAGAGCACTGAAGTCATGCGCGGGACGCTACGCCCCGAGCGCCCGGCCGCCCCTCAGATCGTGGCGGACCGGCGGGCGGCCGCGGCCATGGCCGCGAGGCGCGCGCAGGTGCGCGGAGGGGGAGGCGACGCCGTCCAGGGCCAGGGCCGGGGCGAGGTCCGCGTTCACCTGGGCGGCGACGTCGGCCAGGACGGTGGCGTCCTGCGTGGCCCAGGCACGGAGGGTGAGGTGGGCGCGCATCCAGGCGGTCAGCTCGTCCTCGGACTCCGGGGTCAGGGTGAAGCCGGTGCCTGCGGCGCCGGGGCTGGTGCGCTCGACCTCGAGGTCCAGCTCGTCCTCGAGCAGCGCGGCGAGCGCCTGGCGCAGCGGGGAGACGGCGGTGCGGCCGGACTGGAAGGCGGCGCGGACGTCACGGGCGCGCAGGCCGTGGGGGGCCACGGCGACGGCGAGCAGGCCGGTCTCCTCGGCCTCGACGCCGAGCCGGGCGCGGGCGGACTCGGCCGCGACGACGGCGACGATGCCGGGGACCTCGGGAGCCTCGGCGAGGAACTGCGCGTAGGAGACGCCGGGCATGGCGGCCAGCACGGCGGTGGCCTCGGCGGTGAGGGACTGGGTCTCGGCGGCGGTGATCGTCATGCACACAAGAGTGAACCGGGGTTCACCGAGTCACGACGCGCATCCACATGGTGAGGTATACGTCCGCCCTGTGAGACGATCCGGTTCCTCGCCGTTCACTCGCCGCGCCCCTCAGCCCGCGTCGGCCCCCGTCAGGCGCGCCTCGAGCCCGGCGCGGACGGCCGGCCACTCGGGGGCGGTGACGCTGAAGTAGTCCGCATCCGCGATGGTCCCGTCCGCCGCCTTCCGGAACGCCCGCAGCGTCCCCTCGAAGGTGGCGCCCAGGCGCAGGATCGCCTGGTGGGAGCGGGTGTTGCGGTGGTCGCACCGCAGCCCCACGCGGGCCACCCCCAGGTCCTCGAACGCATGCCCCAGCAGGAGCAGCTTGCACGCCGGGTTCACCTCGGTCCCCCAGTACGGGCGCGCGTAAATCGTGTGGCCGACGTCGACCCGCACCCGCGGCACGTGCTCGTAGAACGCGGTGCGACCCACGAGCTCGCCGTGCCGCTCCACGGCGAAGGCCTGCATCCCCGGCACCGCCAGGAGGGTGCGCAGGTGCTCGGCCATGGCCTCGTCGGTCTCGGGCAGGGGCGTGCTCAAGCCCGCCCAGGCAGCCGCGTCGACGATCGCGCGCAGCGCCGGGGCGTCGTCGGGGGTCAGGGGGCGCAGGCAGACAGAGTCGTGGGTCAGGTGCAGCTCGTGGGGCATGACGGGATCGTATGCCTCCCGTCACCGGCGCGCCGGTGGTTCGATGGGCTCATGAGCCTGCGCCTGTCACACACCACCTGGGACGCCCTGGACCCGTACGCCGTCGCCGAGTTCTGGCGCGAGCTGATGGGCTGGGACGTCAGCGAGCCCGACTCCTACGAGCCCGGCTCGGACGAGTGCTGCCTCGTCACCCCGCACGGGTACACGGTCCTCTTCTACAAGGTGCCGGACGCCAAGCGCGTCAAGAACCGCGCCCACATGGACCTGGCCGTCGAGGACGGCACGCGGGACGAGGAGGTCGAGCGCGCCCTGCGGATCGGCGCCGTCATGGTGGACGACCGCCGCGGCGACCTCGGCTGGGCCGTGATGGCCGACCCCGAGGGCAACGAGTTCTGCATCCTCGACATCTGAGCGACGCACCCCGCGGCAGGACCCCCACGAGCGCTCGTGGGGGTCCTGCCGCGGGGACAAGGACGTGGACTACGTGGCCGAGAAGCTCGGTCTCACGGGCGAGGCGGACGAGGTCGTGCGGTGAGCTGAGGCGGCGGCCCCGGCGGCGTCGAGGAGCCGGGGCTGGGGTGAGCCCCGACCCTCAGACCAGCAGCCCGACCGCGAGCGCTGCCACGCCGAGCGTCGGGGCGACGCCCTGCTTGAGGGCGGCGCCGCGCTTGTCCGGGCTGGAGAGGAGCAGGACGAGGGCGGCGGCGGCCATGGAGCCGGCGCCGGTGAACACGAGGGTCGCGCCGACGGCGTGGTGGCCCGCGGCGTAGAGCGCGATGCCCAGGACCACGGCGATGGCCAGGAACAGGTTGTAGAAGCCCTGGTTGAAGGCGAGCTCGCGGGTCGCCTCGGCCTCCTGCACGGTGCCCGTGCCGAAGGTGCGGCGGGCGCGCTCGGAGGTCCACGCGAGGGACTCCATCCAGAAGATGAACACGTGCACCAGCGCCGCGAGTCCGGCGAGGACGAGGCCCAGGAGGATCATCCTCCCACCCTAGCCACCGCTCATAGCCCGAGCAGCCGCCGCGGGGTGTTCCAGACGACGTCGCGCAGCCAGTCCTCGCCCATGCCCCACCGCTGGAGGACGGCGAGCTGGTGGCTGTAGGCGTACGGGATGGTCGGGAAGTCGGTGCCGAGCACGACCTTCCCGGGCAGGTCCGCGAGGATCGCCGGCCAGTCGGCGGGCAGCGGGGCGATGCGCTCCATGTAGTCCGTGCCGACCATCGTGGTGTCCAGGTGAACGTTCGGATTGGCCGCGGCGAGGTCCGCGAACGCGCGGTAGTCGGGCAGGCCCGCGTGCGCGATCACGAGCACCAGGTCCGGGTGGCGCCGCACCAGCTCGCGGATCGGCTCGACACCCGTGAACTCGCCGGGGTGCGGCCCGTTCCCGCAGTGGATCACGACGGCGGCCCCCACCTGCGCGATCATCGGCCACACCCCGTCCAGCAGCGGGTCGAGCGCCGTGAACGCGCCGACCTGGATGTGCACCTTGAACACCGTCACGCCCGACCGCAGGGCCTGGGCCACCGTGTCCTCCACACCCGGCTCGGGGAAGAACGTGGCGGAGGGGACGGCGTCGTCGTGGGCGGCGGCGAAGGTCGCCGAGTAGGCGTTCAGCCAGTCGGCCATGCCGGGCCGGTGCGCGTAGTTGAGCGTGGTGTAGGCCCTCACCCCCAGGGAACGCAGGACGCGGACGCGCTCCTCGTCGTCGTGCCGGTAGGTGACGGGCCAGGCGGGGTGGCCGTGCACGGGCAGGGCGTCGAAGTAGCCCCACACCTTGCGCTGCACCGACTCGGGCATGAAGTGCACGTGGAGGTCCACGAGGCCGGGGACGCCGAGGTCGGCGATCCAGCGGGGCACGTCGGCGTCGTCGCGGGGCTCGACGAGTCCGCCGGGGCGGGGATGATCGGAGGAGGGTGCGGGCATGGGGGCGATCCTGCCAGCACCATGCCCCTCGCTCCAGACCTCACTTCGCGAGGGTCAGGGCGTAGCCTGGCTGCCGTGATGACCCTGATGTGGGGCGCCGTCGCCGCGTCCTCCCTGCTCGTGGGCGCCGTCCTGGCCACCCTGCGCCGCTGGCACATGGGCACGATCGGACTCGTGCTCGCCTTCGGCGCCGGCGCCCTGATCGCGTCCGTGTCCTTCGAGCTCGCGGAGGCGGGCGTGCAGGCGGCCGGGCCCGCCGCCGTCGGCATCGGGCTGACGCTCGGCGCGGCCGCCTACTTCCTCGGCGACCGTGCGGTGGAGCGCTCCGCCGCGAGGTCCGGCGGCTCGTCCTCGGGTGCGGCGCTGACCGTGGGCGCGCTGCTGGACGGCATCCCGGAACAGCTCGTGCTGGGCATCGGGCTGGCCGCGGGCGAGGGCGTGTCCCTCGCGCTCCTCGTGGCGATCTTCATGTCCAACCTGCCCGAGTCCATCGCCGCCACGGCCGACTCCCTCGACGGCGGCAAGACGCGCCGCCACCTGCTGATCCAGTGGTCGCTCGTGGCGGTGGTCTGCGCCCTGGCGACGTGGGGCGGCGGGCTGATCGCCGACGTCGCCTCCCCCGCCCTGACCGGCGGCATCCAGGGCTTCGCGGCCGGCGCCCTGCTGGTCATGCTGATCGACACGATGATCCCCGAGGCCCGCGAGAAGGGCGGGGAGAAGGCCGGGCTGCTCACCGTGGTCGGCTTCGCGCTCGGCGCGTTCCTGTCCCTGGTGGTGTGACCGCCCAGGGACAGGAACGCCCGGCTCCGGTCACGGGGTGGGCATGCCGCCGGTCACCGGGATGGTCGCGCCCACCACATAGGAGGACTCCGGCGAGGCCAGGAACACGTACGCCGGGGCCAGCTCGGTGGGCTGGCCGGCGCGGCCCAGCGGGGTGGACTGGCCGAACTCCGGCAGGTCCTCCGACTTCTGGCCGCCGGAGGGCTGCAGCGGGGTCCAGATCGGACCGGGTGCCACGGCGTTCACGCGGATGCCCTTCGGGGCCAGCTGCTGGCCCAGGGCCTTCGTGAAGGTGTTGATGGCGGCCTTGGTGGAGGAGTAGTCCACCAGCTGCTCCGGGGCCATGTAGGCGACCACGGAGGTGGTGTTGATGATCGTGGAACCCGGCTTCAGGTGCGGCAGGGCGGCCTTGACCAGGCGGAACTGGGCCAGGATGTTGATGTCGAAGGTAGCCTCGAGCTGCTCGTCGTCGATGTCCTCGATCGAGTCCTGCGCCACCTGCTTGCCGCCGTTGTTCACCAGCACGTCCAGCCCGCCGAGCTTCTCGGCCGCCTGGGCCACGAGGTCGGCGCAGAACGTCTTGTCGCGCAGGTCGCCGGGGATCCCGACGGCGGTGCGCCCCTCCGCCTGCAGGACCTCGAGGACGTGCTGGGCGTCCTTCTCCTCCTCGGGCAGGTAGCTGATCACGACGTCGGCGCCCTCGCGCGCGAACGCGATTGCGGTGGCCGCGCCGATGCCGGAGTCGCCGCCGGTGATGAGCGCCTTGCGGCCCTCGAGACGGCCGGTGCCGCGGTAGGACTTCTCACCCAGGTCGGCCTTCGGCGTCATCTCCGCGTCCAGGCCGGTGCCGGGCAGCGACTGCTCCGGCGGGCTGATCACGGGGTAGCGCTTCGTGGGGTCCTGCAGGGTGAGCTGGTCGGTGGTGGTGGTGTTCGCGTCGTCGTGCGCCACGGGGTGCTCCTCACGGTCTCGGGGCGACGCGCGGTCTGCGCGCCGTCCTCCGAGCGTAGGGAGCAGCCCCCCGGCGGCGCCACGGCTGATCCCCGGGTCACCGGACGTGCCCCGGCCGCTCCCCTGGATGACGAGCCCTGCGATATGGCCCCCAAACGCGTGGTTTAGGGGCCATATCGCAGGGCTCGTCGCGGGGTGCCGGTGCCGGGCGTCACAGCCCGCCGTGCACGAACTCCCCGCCCACGGCGGTGGCGACGACGTCGATCGCCGCGATCTGGTCGCTCGGCACCGCGCGCGGGTCCTCGCTGAGCACCGTGAAGTCCGCGAGCTGGCCTGCGACGAGCCGTCCCTTGCGGCCGTCCCAGCCGGTCGCCTCCGCGGAGCCGACCGTGTAGGCGTGCAGGGCCTCGGCCACCGTGAGCCGCTCCGCGTCCGGGCCGTACTGCTCACCGGTCTCGGTGCGGCGCAGCACGAAGTCCTGGATGACCTCCAGCGGTCGGCCGCCGGCCACGGGACGGTCCGAGCTGCCGGGCAGCACGAGGCCCGCGCGCAACAGCCGCCCGGCCGGGTACGAGAGCGCGGCCCGCTCCGGCCCGATCCGCTCCCGCACCGACCCGCCGAACGCGCTGATGAAGTTCGGCTGGGTGGCCATCACGACCTCCAGCTCGGCCATGCGGGCCACCTGATCGTCGCGGACCACCCCGCCGTGCTCCACGCGGTGCGGCATCACGGGGCGCCCGAACCGGCCCCGCGCCTCGGCGATCACGTCGAGGGCGAAGTCGAGGGCGGCGTCGCCGATCGCGTGCAGGGCCAGCGCCCAACCGGCAGCCGCCGCACCGAGGCACGCCCGGCGCATCTCCCCCGCGTCCTGCTGCAGGTAGCCGCGGCCGTGGCCGTGCCCGCAGTAGTCCTCGGTCATCGCGGCGGTCTGCCCGAGCATCGACCCGTCCGTGAACACCTTCGCCGGCCCGATCTGCAGCCACTCGTCGCCCACCCCCGTGCGCACGCCGGCGTCGAGGGTGAGGTGCGTGCCGTCGTCGGGATGGCCGTCCACCGGGCGCAGCGCGTCCAGGGTGACCATCGTCTGGAAGCGGGTGCGCAGCAGCCCCGCGTCCCGGGCGCGCTGATACGCGCCGAACTCGAGCGGGCTGTGCCCGATCCACCCGCCGGCCACCCCCGCATCCGTCACCGAGGTGATGCCCTCGGCCGCGTACTCCTGCGACGCCCGCGCCAGGCACGCGCCGATGTGCTCGTGGGACTCCGGCTGCAGCAGCCGGGTCACCAGGCTCATCGCGGTCTCCTCCAACAGGCCGGTGGGGCGGCCGGCGGCGTCCGTGAGGATCCGCCCGCCCTCGGGCTGCTGCAGCACCTGTTCCCCCACGCCGGCCAGGACCAGCACCGCCCCGGACACCGTGACGGCGTGGCCCGTGTTGTGGCGGATGAGCACGGGGCGCCCGGAGGCGGCGGCGTCGAGGCTGTCGCGGTCCGGCTGGGGGCCGGTGAGGTGGCCGGGGTCGAAGCCGGTGCACGTCACCCAGGCGCCGGGGTCGAGCTCGGCGGCGCGGGTGCGGACCCGGTGGTGGACCTCCTCCGCGGTGCGCGCGCCCTCGAGGTCCACGTCCAGCCGGGACTGGCCGAACCAGACGCTGTGCGCGTGGGCGTCGTTGAACCCGGCGAGGACGGTGCGCCCCCGCGCATCGAGGCGTTCGCGCGTCGCGAGGCCGTCCAGCTCCTCGTCCACCCCGACGACGACGCCCCGCCACACCCCCAGCCGCGAGGCCGACGGGCGGGCGGGGTCGCCGGTGATGAGGCGGGCGTTCTCCACGATCAGGTCGAGCTGCATGGGGCGGGTCTCCTGGGGCGGGTCGGCGGGGACTGGTTCGCGAGCGTAGCCGGGCCCGGCTCAACCGGGCAGGGCCGGGCTCAGGCGGGCCCGGCCGCCGCGTCCATGGCCCGGGCCAGGTCGGCGAGCAGCTCCGCCGTCGGCTCGACGCCCACGGACAGGCGCACGAAGCCGGCCGGGACGTCGTCGCCCCAGCGGGCGCGGCGCTCCGCCGCGGTGTGGGTGCCGCCGAAGCTCGTCTGCGCCACCACGTACGCGGCCGCCCCGATGAACCGCTCCGCCGCGGCCGCGTCCGCGAACTCCAGCCCCACGACGCCGCCTGCCGCCGTCATCTGGCGCGCGACGATCTCCGCGTCCGGGTGGTCCGGCAGCCCCGGGTAGGCCACCGCGCGCACGGCCGGGTGTCCGGTCCCGAGCTCGGCGACCGCGAGCGCCGACGCGCACATGCGGGCGAAGCGGACCTCGAGGGTCTCCAGACCGCGGTGGATCAGCCAGGCCTCGTGGGTGCCGAGGATCCCGCCGGCCAGGGTGCGCCAGCCGCGCACGCGCGTCATCAGCTCGGGGGCGCGGGACGCGACGTGCCCGCCGAGGGCGTCGGTGTGCCCGTTGAGTGCCTTCGTGTCCGAAGCGACGACGACGTCCGCCCCCAGGTCCAGCGGCCGCTGCCCCAGCGGGGTCAGGGAAGTGTTGTCCACGACGACGAGCGCCCCCTTCCCGTCCCGCCGCCCGTTCGCGTGGGCGCGGGCGGTGACGTCGGCCAGGTCCGCGACGCGCAGCCCGGGGTTGGAGGGGGTCTCGACGAACACGAGGTCGTAGGCGGAGAGGTCGGCGTCCGCGAGGCCCGGCGTGGACACGAAGTCCACGTGGACGCCGGCGGGCACGAGGTGCTCGGCGGCGAGGGCGCGGGTGGCGCCGTAGCCGTCCGAGGGCAGCAGGGCGCGGTCGCCGGGGCGGAGCACGGGCAGCAGGGCGGCGGCGATGGCCGCCATGCCGGAGGGGACGACGGCGACGTCCGCGTCCTCGAGCACGCCGAGGGCGGCCTCGAGCGCGGCCCAGGTGGGCGTGCCCCAGCGGGCGTACTGGAAGGCGACGTCCGCACCGGGGGCGACGGGGGCGCCGTCGGGACCGGACCCGGGCAGGTGGAACGCGGAGGCATGCACCAGCGGCGGGGAGATGGCGTCGCCGGGGGCCATGCCGTGGGCGCGGTGGTGGAGGACGAGGCCGAAGGCGGGGGGCTGCGGGGATGCCATGGGGTCATTCTGCCGGGGCGCCGGACGCGGATTCACCAGAGCAGCTGGCGGCCCCGGATCTGCCGCCCGAGGCAACGCTGGTTGACTTATCGCGGGTCCTGGGCGCGAAGACCCGTGATAACTCAACCGGCGTTGCTCAGGACCGGGCGGATCAGCGTGAGGTCGGGGTCTCGGAAGGGGCGCACGCGGGGTCATCACCGCGGACGGTAGCGCACCCGTCCCTTTCCCGGGCGGCCACCGCACGCTCGCTCGCCGTTCACACCGCGCCCCTACGGTGCGACACGCCGGTCCCCCTGGACCGGACCCGACCCATGCACGAAAGGCCACGATGTCCTCCCCCTCCCCGACCCTCAGCCGCCGCCGCCTGCTCGGCCTCAGCGGAGCGAGCGCCGCCGTCCTCGCCCTCGGGGTGAACGCCCCCGCCGCGGCGCACGCCGAGCCGCTGCCCCAGCGGGACGGCCTGTTCGGACTCGGGGTGGCCAGCGGCTACCCCCGGCCGGACGGCGCGGTCCTGTGGACCCGGCTCGCCCCGGAGCCGTTGGCGGAGGACGGGCACGGCGGCATGCCTCTGCGCTCGGTGCCCGTGAAGTGGGAGGTGGCCCGCACCGCCGACTTCCGCCGCATCGTGGCCCGCGGCACCGCGCTGGCCCAGCCGGAGCTCGCGCACTCCGTCCACCCGCGCGTCGAGGGCCTGGCGCCCGGCACGGAGCACTTCTACCGCTTCGTGGTGGGCCCGCAGACGAGCCCCGTCGGCCGTTTCGTCACCCTGCCGGCCGCCGGCTCCACCGCGGACGACTTCACCGTGGGGCTGATCTCCTGCCAGGCCTGGTACCACGGCCATTTCGCCGCTCACCGTCACCTGGCGCAGGAAGAGGACCTGGACCTCACCGTCTTCCTCGGCGACTACATCTACGAATACGGCATCACCGCCGCGAACCTGTGGCGTCAGGGGGCCGAGGTCACGCCCGCGCACGCCGTGGAGATCGAGACCCTCGAGCAGTACCGGCTGCGGTACGCCCTGACGAAGTCGGACCCGCATCTGCAGGCGCTGCACGCCCGAGCGGCCGCCGTCGCCATCTGGGACGACCACGAAGTGCAGAACAACTACGTGGGCGCCGCCTCCTCCACCGGCATCCCCGAGGAGCTGTTCGCGCACCGCATCGCCGTCGCCTACCGGGCCTTCTACGAGAACCTGCCCGTGGACATCGACGCCCTGCCGGAGGGGCCGGAGTCGGACATCGTGGCGGGGCTCGACGTCGGCGCGCTGGCCCGCATCTCCCTGCTGGACACCCGCCAGTTCCGAGACGCCCCGCCGGCCGACGCCGCCGACCGCGAGCGCGAGGACCGCACCATGCTGGGCGCGGCGCAGGAGCGGTGGGTCACCGAGCGGCTGCGCACGTCGCAGAGTCAGTGGAACGTGCTGGCCGGCGGCGTCGTGCTCGCGCCGATCTCCGACGACCGCAGCGACCAGTGGGACGGCTACCCGGCCGCCCGCCGTCGCCTGCTGACGGAGATGAAGCGCGCGGGCAACGCCGTGATGCTCACCGGCGACATCCACAAGCACGTGGCCGCCGAGCTCCGCGGCGAGTCGGCGGGCCTGCCGGCCGGGGCGGCCGGCGTCGAACTGGTGACGACGTCCGCGGCCTCCGACGGTGACGGCGCGAAGACGGACAAGTACACGCCGGACTGGGTGCGGCACGACTACGTGCGCCACTACGACGGGCGGCGCGGCTACCTGCACCTGCGGTTCACTCCGGCGCAGCTGACGTCCTCGTTCTGGGTCGTGCCCTGGGTGGAGTCGGACGACACCGCGCCCAAGGAGCTCAGCGCCCGCTTCACCACCCCCGCCGGCAGCAGCCGCCTGATCGAGGCCTGAGGAGAGCACCGATGAGCAAGAACCCGCAGACCGTCACCGGCGTGGCCGCCACCGGCGCCATCTCCCGCGTCGAGCTGACCTGGACGCCCCTGCCGTGGGAGCCGCTGATCGACCACTATCGCGTGTACGCCCTGCCGACGTCCGGCGGGGGCGCGACGCCCGACGAGACGCACCTGGTGGGCAAGACCGTGTATCCGCGCTTCGTGCACCACGGCCTCGACCCCGCCGGGGAGGACTTCCGGTACGTCGTCGTCGCGGTGTCCGACGCGGGCCGGCGCGGCCGTCCGTCCTCGGCGGTGGTGGGCGGATCCCAGGCGTCCGTGACCGCGACCGGCCGTGAGCTGGCGCGGATCGGCGAGTTCGACGGGAAGTCCCTCGAGCTGCGCTTCTCCCCCGCCCAGTACGGGCAGATCCCGAAGGCCCACCCCACGGCCGTGATCGACTACGTCCAGGGCGTGGACACCCCCGCCGAGGCCTGGCCGTACCTGCTGCCGGGTCCGGGCGACGCCTGGGCCGGTCGGAAGGCCTACCGCGCCCGCTGGACGGTGACCCTCGACGCCGCCCCGCAGCGGGACGTGGACCTGGCGCTGTGGTTCGTGGACACCACGCGCCTGGGCGGGCGTCTCGACGTGGCGGTGAACGGGCGGGACGTGCAGTCCGTGGAGCTGGCGAAGGGGGCGACGCGCGGCTCCCGCGAGGGCGACGCGACGCTGCCCGGGTCCACGCTGCTGCGCTCGTACCACGAGTTCACCCTGCCGACCGGGGCGCTGGCCGCAGGCGAGAACGTCGTGGAGTTCACCCTCGCCGAGGGTGGCTGGGTGGCCTGGGACGCGCTGGGCCTGTACGAGCGGGCGCGCTGAGGCGGCGGCCAGGGGGCCGGCCGGACGGCCTCGGATCGTCGCGGGCCCGGGGCCGACCCCGTCCCGCTCACCCCTCCCCGCGCTCCGGGCCCCCGCGCACGATCGTGATCGCGCGGGTGTCCGGGGCGGTGTCGGCGACGTGCTCCATGGCGCGGTCGAGGTCGCCGGTCTGCTGGTACGCCGCGTGGATCTGCTCCCACAGGCGGGCGTTGCGGACGCCGATCGCGTGCGGATCCAGCACGGGTTCCTGGCCGGCTCGGCGCTGGCGGTCGTAGTCCTTGAGCAGCCGGATGGCCACGGGGCTCAGCAGGATGAGCGCCACGATGTTCACCCACGTGTAGAGGCCGACGCCGAAGTCCGCGAACGCCCACACGAGGGCCGAGCTCTGCACGGCCCCGAACACCATGGAGCCGGCCAGGAGCAGCCGGGCGATCGCGATGACCGCGCGCTGCGCCGTCTTGTTCGGGATGAGGTAGGCGACGTTCGTCTCCGCGTAGAACGCGAAGGAGAGCAGGGTGGTGAAGGAGAAGAGGAAGACGGCGATCGCCACGAAGGACGGGCCGAAGGCGGGAAGTGCCTCGTCGATGGCGATCTGGACCCACGCCGGGCCCTCCTCGACGCCGGGCACGTGCTCTGCGAGGAGACTCTCTTCGTCCGGGCCCAGCACGTTGAAGCTGTTCGTGGCGAGGATCATCAGGCCGGTCATGGTGCAGACGAACAGGGTGTCCACGTAGGCGGAGAACGCCTGGGCGAGGCCCTGCTTCACGGGGTGGGAGACGTGGGCGGCCGCCGAGGCCTGGGCGCCCGAACCGGTGCCGATCTCGGTGGAGTACACGGCACGGCGCACGCCCCACGCGACGGCGGCGCCGAGGATGCCGCCGTAGACCGAGTCCAGGGCCAGCGCGCTGGAGAAGATCAGGCCGAACATCGCGGGGACCTGCTGCCACATCAGCCCGACGACGAGCAGCCCCACCAGGATGTACGCGCCGGCCATGAACGGGACCACGAGACCCACCGTGCGGCCGAGGCGGTGCATGCCGCCGAACACGATCACGCAGAACAGCACGGCCATCCCGAGACCCACCCACAGCGGGTCCCAGCCCCACGCCTCGGTCGTGGCGGCGGTGACGGCGTTGGCCTGGATCTGCGGGCCGGTGAAGACGGTGGCGAACACGGTGGCCGCGGCATAGGCGACCGCCAGCCACCGCCAGTTCCGGCCGAGCCCCTCGAGGATGTAGTACGCGGGCCCGCCGCGGTACTCGCCGCGGACCTTGTGCTTGTAGAGCTGTGCCAGCGAGCTCTCCACAAGCGCCACGGGGGCGCCGAGGATCGCCGTCACCCACATCCAGAACAGCGCGCCCGGGCCGCCCAGGTAGATCGCGGCCGCGACACCCGCGATGTTGCCGACCCCGATGCGCCCGCCCAGGGCCATGGCGAACGACTGGAACGAGCTGATCCCCGCCGACGACGATCCTCCCCTGACCAGCTGACCCACCATGTCCCTGAGCAGCCGCACCTGGGGAGCCGCCATGCGGATCGTGAAGTACAGGCCCAGGGCGAGGAGCCCGACGACCATGGGCAGGCTCCACATGATCGAGTTGGCGGCGGTGACGAACTGCTCCATGGTCACTTCCCAGGTCGTGGACAGGACCCGTGCACTTCATCACATTTAGGCCACCCCGGGCACCCCTGAGCCCCCCGGGGGGTCTGCGCGGGACCGACAGGGTCGGCCGGCCGGACACGCCGTGCCGTCCCCGCACCGGCTCACCCCTGCCCCGCTCCCGCCTCCTCCTGCACCGTCACCGCCAGCTCGATGTGTCCGGCCTCCGGGTCCGCGAGGATCTGGCGGATCTCCGGCGCGGCGCCGCCGTCCTCCGCGTCGAACGCGTCCATGAGCCCCAGCAGATCCGGATGGGGCAGCGCGCCGCCGGGGGGGGTCGTCGAGGAGGTCGACGTCGCCCGCGTCGGCCCGCACGTCCACGTACCGCTCCACGCGGCGCGGCAGCGTCCCGGTCACCACCTCGTGCCCGTCGACCCTGAGGCCCGTGGGAGCCGGACCGCTCAGCGGGACGGCCAGGACGGTCTCCACGACGTCGGCGGCGCCCGGCACCGGGCGCAGCGCCGTCCCCGGCACAGCCCTGCGACTGTTACCCCGCACGTCCTGCGCGGCGCGCGGGCCCCGCCACACCCTGTCTCATGGCAGGCATGATCATCACCGGACTCCTCCTCGGCCTCGTCCTGGGCTTCGTGTTCCAGCGCGGACGCTTCTGCGTCACGGGCGCCTTCCGCGACCTGTTCACCATCCGGTCCACCCGATGGCTCACCGCGTTCATGGTGATCGTGGCCGTCCAGTCGGTGGGCGTGTTCGCCCTCGACGCGCTCGGCGTGATCACCCTGGAGGCGGAGACGTTCCCGTGGCTGGGCACGATCATCGGCGGCCTGATCTTCGGCTTCTCGATCGTGCTCGCGGGCGGCTGCGCCACCGGCACGTACTACCGCGCGGGCGAGGGCCTCGTGGGCTCGTGGTTCGCGCTGATCTTCTACATCGTGGGCGCCACCGCGTTCCGCAAGGGACCGCTGGCCGGCACCACCGAGGCCGTCCGCTCCGTGGAGACGCAGACGGGCTCGTTCCAGCAGCTCACGGGACTGTCCCCGTGGGTGTTCGTGGCGCTGCTCGTGGCCGGCGTCGGCCTGGCCGTGCGTCATCACCTGCGTCGCGAGGCGGCCATGACCCGCTTCCGCCTGCCCGCTGCCAAGACCGGCCTCGCGCACGTGCTCACCGAGAAGGCGTGGCACCCGTTCGTCACCGCGGCGATCATCGGCGTGCTGGCGATCCTCGCGTGGCCGCTCTCCTGGGCGACCGGCCGTGAGTCCGGTCTGGGCATCACCGGCCCGTCCGCGAACATCGGTGCGTTCCTGGGCACGGGTGAACTCGAGCTCGTGGACTGGGGCGTGCTGATGGTGACGGGCCTGCTGATCGGCTCGTTCATCGCCGCGAAGGCCTCCGGCGAGTTCCGCGTCCGCGTGCCCGACGCGCAGACCACCGTCCGCTCGATCATCGGCGGCCTCGGCATGGGCTGGGGCGCGGCGTGGGCCGGCGGCTGCACCATCGGCAACGCGATGGTGAACACCGCGACCTTCAGCTTCCAGGGCTGGACCGCGCTCGTGTTCATGGTGCTCGGCACCGGCCTGGCGGCCAAGCTCTTCATCCTCAACCACCGCGGCAAGGGCACGACGCCGGTCCCCGCCTCCGGCTCCGGCCTCACCTCGGCCGAGGGCGCGGCGGCGGACGCCGGGGCGGCCCGCCCCGTGAAGCTCACGCCGATCGGCTGAGCCGGCCCGCCCGCGCACGACCTCTGACCACCGACACCAAGGAGAGAACCCCATGGCGAAGCACCTGCTCGAGACCGACGGCCAGGTCTGCCCCTTCCCGCTCGTGGAGGCCACCCAGGCGATGGAGCAGATCCCCTCCGGGGACGAGCTCGTGATCGACTTCGACTGCACCCAGGCCACCGACTCCCTGCCCCGCTGGGCCGCGGAGAACGGCCACGAGGTCACCGACTTCGTGAAGCGCGGCGCAGCGGAGTGGACGATCACCGTGAAGAAGGGCTGAGGGGCGGAGGAGCCCCTCGGCACTTCCGCACGCCGCAGCGGCCTCAGACCTCCAGCAGCACCTTGATCTCGCGGCGCTCGTCCATGGCACCCTGCGTGCCGACGGCCTCGCACACCCCGAGCGCGCCGTAGCCGCCAGTGAGCTCGCGCACCTGGGCGGCGCCCTCCTCGCCCCGCTCGGCAATCACGACGTCGGATGCACCGTGCGATGGTGCAACACGAGCGCGAAGGCGGGGCGGAGCGTGCGGCCGCCGCCACCACACGAGTCCGGTTCAGACCGAGGTCAGGGCCGGTAAGTCTGGATGACCTGCGAATCGTCCTTCAGGGTCAGACCGGCCTCGGCGGCGTCCAGGTACTTCTGCTTGGCGGCCTCCAGCACGGGCACCGCGATCCCGGCCTCGGCGGCGGTGGCGCTCACCAGGGCGGAGTCCTTCACGAAGATCCCGATCGCGCTGGCGACCTGTGCGTCCAGGCCCTCGAGCATCCGGGGCCCCCGGTCGGAGAGCATGAACGACCCGGCGGCGCCGTCCGCCACGGCGTCGAGCACCTCGGCGGGGTCCAGCCCCAGACGCTCGGCCAGGGCCAGGGCCTCGGCTCCGGCGACGATGTGCACCGCGCACAGCAGTTGGTTGACCACCTTGAACGACTGGCCGCGCCCCGGCTCCGCCCCGCAGTCCACCACGGCGCCCATGGCATCCAGGACGGCGCGTCCCGCGTCGATGGCCGCCGGGTCACCGGAGACGAACATGCGCAGCTCTCCGCGTGCCGCGCGCGCGATGCCGCCGGTGACGGGGGCGTCCACCAGTCCGATGCCCCGTTCGGCGGCCGGCGCGATGAGCGAGCGCACCGCCTCCGGGCCCACGGTGCTCATCACGATCAGCGTGCTCCCGGGCCGCATGCGGGCGACGAGCCCGTCCTGGCCCAGGGCTGCGGAGGACAGCTGGTCGGGGGTTGCCACCATCACGATCACGGCGTCCGCCTCGGCCGCCGAGGCGGCGTCGGCCGCGGCCGGCAGCCCCTGCTCCAGCGCCGCCACTCGCTGGCGTTCGGAGAAGTCAACCCCCGTGACGTCGAACCCCGCCGCCGCCACCGAGAGGGCCATCGGCAAGCCGATGGCGCCGATGCCGACGAAGGTGACGTTCTGTGCCTGAGGAGTCATACAGCAGCGCCTTCCGTGGTGCGGTTCACAATCTGGCCCTTCGATGTTAGCTTATGTGAAATTCCGTCCCATGTTCACAGAGTCGAACAAATCGGGCGACCCCGCCCGATCAGAAAGGTGCACCATGCCGTTGCGAGCAGGAGTGATCGCCGACGACTTCACCGGAGCCACGGACATCGCCGGGGCCCTTGTGGACGGCGGGCTCCGCACCGTGCAGTTCTCGGGTGCCGCACACGTCCCCGATCATGTGGACGCGGACGCGGTGGTCATCAGCCTCAAGACCCGCTCGATCCCGCCCGGGGACGCCGTCGCCCAGAGCCTCGCGGCCTGCCGCGCCCTCGAACGCCTCGGTGCGGAGCGGATCGTCTTCAAGTACTGCTCCACCTTCGACTCCACAGCCGAGGGCAACATCGGCCCCGTGACGGACGCTCTGCTGGAGCACCTCGGCGAGGACTTCACCGTCGTGGCCCCGGCCCTCCCGGTCAACGGCCGCACCGTCTACCAGGGACACCTGTTCGTGCACGACCGGCTCCTCCAGGAGTCGGGCATGAAGGACCATCCCGTGACGCCCATGCGGGACTCGGACCTGGTCCGGCTCATGGAACGGCAGAGCAGCGGACGGGCCGCTTCCGTCCCCTCGACGGTGGTGGGCGGTGGGTCCGAGGTGCTGCGCGGCGAGCTAGACCGCCTCCGCTCCGAAGGGGTCCGGTATGCCGTGCTGGACACCCTGGACGACACCCACCTCGACACCATCGGCGCGGCAGTGTCCGGCCTACGCCTGACCACGGGCGGCTCCGGCCTCGGCTCCGGACTGGCCCGTTCACTCACCGGCCGCGCGATCACCGGCGCCGCCACGACCGCGGCCGACGCCTGGCGGTTCACCCCGGGGCGCACCGTGGTGCTGTCCGGCTCGGCTTCCGAGATGACGAATCGACAGGTCGATCGCTATCGCAAGATCGCCCCGTCCCTGGCCGTCGACGTCGTCCGCACGCTGGAGGACACCACGGCCCTCCGAGACGAGATCCTCGCCTTCGTCCTCGCCCAGGACGGCGGCCTCGCCCCCCTCGTGTACGCGACGGCCGGGCCCGACGAGGTACGTCGCCTGCAGGAGGCCCACGGAAGGCAGCGCGTGTCCACGGCCATCGAGCGCCTCTTCGGCACCCTGGCGGCCGCGCTGCGCGAACGCGGGGTGAGCCGGTTCGTCGTTGCCGGGGGCGAGACCTCCGGTGCGGTGACGCAGGCGCTCGGCGTCACCGGGCTGCGCGTTGGTCCCCAGATCGCCCCCGGCGTCCCGTGGACGGCGAGCCTGGACGGTGCGGTGGACCTCGCGCTGAAGTCCGGGAACTTCGGGGACGAGGACTTCTTCGCCGCCGCTCAGCGCCTCACCGACCCCCGGACCTGACCCTCCACCGACCATCGCCCGCCCGACACCGAGGACCCACCGATGCCGCAGTTCGCCGCGAATCTCAGCATGATGTTCACCGAGCGTCCCTTCCTGGAGCGCTTCGCCGCCGCCGCGGAGGCGGGCTTCACCGGTGTCGAGTACCTCTTCCCGTACGAGTACCCCGCCGCAGAGGTCGCGGCGGCCCTGCGCTCGGCCGGGCTGACCCAGGCGCTGTTCAACGCCCCAGCCGGCGACTGGGACGCGGGGGAACGGGGGCTCGCGTCCCTGCCCGGCCGGGACGCGGAGTTCGAACGCGGCATCACCACCGCCCTGGAGTACGCGCGTGCCCTCGCGTGCCCGCGGGTGCACGTGATGGCCGGCATCGCGGATCCCGACGACGCCGACGCCCGACGCCGCTACGTGGAGCGGATCCGCCGCGCCTGCGACGCCGCGGCGCAGCACGGCGTGGAGGTCCTGCTGGAGCCCATCAATGCGGTGGACATGCCGGGGTACTTCCTCTCCCGCGTCCCGCAGGCCCGGGAGCTGCTGGCCGAGGTTGACCGCCCCAACGTCGGATTGCAGCTGGACCTCTACCATGCCCAGATCACCGAGGGGGACCTCACCCGACTGGTGGACGCGTCTGTGGACCTCACCCGCCACGTGCAGATCGCCGGCGTCCCGGACCGTCATGAGCCGGACACCGGAGAGGTCGCCTACGAGCACCTGTTCGCGCACCTGGACAGGGCCGGCTACACGGGCTGGGTGGGCTGCGAGTACCGCCCCGCCGGGCGCACCGAGGACGGCCTCGGCTGGTTCGCGGCCCACCGCGGGTCCCAGCGCCCCGGAGAACGGGCATGATCGCGGACGAGCGGCGGCGGCGTCTGGTCAACCTCGTGGTGGAGCGCGGCTCTGCCTCCGTGACCGCGCTGGCGGATGAGCTGGGCGTGTCCTCCATGACCGTGCGCCGGGATGTGAAGCGGCTCGAGGAGGAGGGCCGCCTCGTCTCCGTGGCTGGCGGCGTCGCCAAGCCGGCGCGCCTGTCCCTGGACGCGACGCATCGGGTGAAGCTTGGGATCCGGCCCCGGGAGAAGGCGGCCATCGCCCGCCGAGCGGCAGAGCTGATCCGCCCGGGGGACCTCCTTTATCTGGATGCCGGGACCACCATGCTCGCCCTGGCCCGACTGCTTGCGGCCCGCCCCGCCGCGGAGCGGGTCGACGTGGTCACCAACGACCTGGCCGTGGCGGCGGCCGTCGGCGAGCACCCGGGGGCCCAGATCCACGTGCTCGGCGGCCGCCTGGACGCCGGGAACCTGTCCACGGACGGACCTACTGCCGCCGCGGAGCTGGCGGGTTTCAACATCGACCTGGCGTTCATCTCGGCGTCCTCGTTCGACCTCCGCGGACTCTCGGTGCCCACCGAAGGCAAGGCGATCGTGAAGCGAAGCATCGCTGAGCACGCGGACCGCTGCGTGCTCGTCGCGGACTCCTCGAAGTACGGGCGCGTGTCCACCTTCAAGGCCCTCCCCCTCCGGGCCTTCGACGCGATCGTCACCGACCCGTCGTTGCCCGACGCCGTCCGCGATCGGGCGACCGCGGTCGGTGTGGATCTCCTGTTGACCTCCCCTCCCGACCCTTCCCACGTAGGAGAACACCCATGAACATCGTCGTCACCGGCGGCGCCGGCTTCCTCGGCAGCCGCGTGATCCGCTCCCTCCTCCAGGCCCAGGACGCCGGTCGCCTGCCCGTGCCGGTGGACTCCGTCGTATCGCTCGACCTGGCGCCCTGCCCTGTGGAGGACCCCCGGGTGAGCTCCCGGGTCGGCGACATGGCCGACCCCGCGGTCCTGGCCGAGGCCATCACCGCAGACACGGCAGGGATCTTCCACCTCGCCGCCGTGCTCTCCGGCGGCGCCGAGCAGGACTTCAACCTCGCGCTGCGCGTGAACGTGGACGCCACGGAGCGGCTGCTGGAGGCCGCCCGTGCCACCGGGGCCCGGCCCCGGTTCGTCTTCACCAGCTCCCTGGCCGTGTTCGGCAGCGCCGTGCCGACGGTGGTCCCCGAAGACCTGGCCACCCAGCCCGAGTCCACCTACGGGGCCACGAAGGCCATCGGCGAACTGCTGGTCAACGAGTACTCGCGCAAGGGGTACGTGGACGGCCGGGTCTGCCGGCTGCCCACCATCTCGGTGCGACCCGGGAAGCCGAACTCGGCCGCGTCCTCGTTCGCCAGCGGCATCATCCGCGAGCCCCTCCAGGGTCTGCAGGCTGAGCTGCCGGTGCCGGAGGACACCCGGATGTGGCTGTCCTCCCCCGACACGGCGGTGCAGAACCTCGTGCACGCCTTCATCGTGGAGTCCGAGCGGCTAGGGGGCTGGCGGGTGCTGAACATCCCGGGCGTCTCCGTGACCGTGGCGGAGATGCTCGACGCCCTCGAGGCCGTCGGGGGGCCCGAGGCACGGGCACGGGTCGTCCCACGCCCGGATCAGCGGGTCATGGACATCGTGTGCTCGTGGCCCGGCGAGTTCGACGTCGAACGAACCCTGTCCCTCGGCTTCCGCCCAGACAGCAGCTTCGAGGCCGCCGTCCGTCAGTTCCACCGCGAGTTCGTCGCCTGAGTCGGCCTCACCCCTCGGATCCACACCACTAGGAGAACCACCATGAACGGGCTCGGAGCCTCCGAGATCGGTGCGCTGGTCGGCCTCACGGCAGCCGTCGCCCTGCTCATCTTCTTCGTCATCCGGACCAAGATCCACGCCGTCCTGGCCTTGGTCATCGCCGCCTCCATCGCGGGTCTGGCGGCCGGGATGGCCCCCGACGCCGTTATCCAGGCCATCACCACCAGCTTCGGCTCGACCCTCGGGACCATCGGCCTCGTCATCGGCATGGGCGTGATGATGGGGCGCATCCTCGAGGTCTCGGGTGCCGCGGAAAAGCTGGCCTACTCCCTCATCCGCGTGCTGGGTAAGGGGAAGGAGGAGTGGGCGCTCGCCGGCGCTGGCTTCATCATCTCCATCCCGATCTTCGTGGACTCCGCCTTCGTGATCCTGCAGCCGCTCGTGCGGTCGCTGGCCCGGACCTCCGGGCGGTCCATCCTCACCCTGGGCATCGCCCTCGCCGGCGGCCTGGTCGTCACCCACCACGCCGTCCCCCCGACGCCGGGCCCGCTCGGCGCCGCCGGCATCTTCGACGTGAACGTCGGCGAGATGATCCTCTGGGGCCTCATCCTCAGCTTCCCCGCCATGATCGTGGTGACCCTGTACGCGAAGGTCATGGGTCCGAAGATCGAGGCCATGATCGAACGGGACACGGGCGAACGCCTCTCCCCCGCGGAGGCCTTCGAGGAGTTCCAGGAGCGTGCCGCCGTCCGGGAACGCGAGCTGCCCGGGCTGTTCATCTCGATCCTGCCGATCCTGCTGCCGATCGTCCTGATCTTCCTGAACACCTTCTCCGCCACCATGGTGGAGAACAACGAAGGTGCCCTGCCTGCCGGGCTGGTCTCCACGCTCGCCTTCATCGGCAACCCCGTCATCGCCCTGCTGCTCGGCGTCCTCGTGGCGATCTACGGCCTCGCCCGCAACCAGTCGCGCCAGGAGACTCTGGACGACATGGAGTTCGGCGTACAGTCGGCGGGCATCATCCTGTTGGTCACCGGCGCCGGCGGAGCCCTCGGCGGCGTTCTGCGCGAGTCCGGGACGGCGGAGTCCATCGGCCAGGCGGTGGCCGGCCTCCCCCTGCCGACCATCCTGATCCCGTTCGTCATCGCGACCATCGTCCGCCTCATCCAGGGGTCCGGTACGGTGGCCATCATCACCTCCGCCTCGATCTCCGCACCCATCCTCGCGGCCATGCCGGATGTGAACATGGTGTTGGCCGCGCAGGCCGCCGCCCTCGGCTCGCTGTTCTTCGGTTACTTCAACGACAGCTTCTTCTGGGTGGTGAACCGGATGCTGGGCATCAAGAACGCCAAACATCAGATCCTCGCGTGGTCCATCCCCACCACGATCGCCTGGGCGACCACCCTGATCGCCCTGCTCATCGCCAACGCACTCGTCTGAGAGGAGCCCCGTGACCGACGAGTCCTTGCTGCGCCGTCAGATCGCCGAGTTCGGTGCAAGCCTGTTCTCCCGTGGATTCTCCGTGGGCAGCGCCGGCAACATCAGCGTCCGGATCGAGGGCGGGTATCTCATGACGCCCACCAACTCCTCCCTCGGCCGGCTGGACCCCGAGGCGCTCTCCGTGCTGGATGAACACTGGAGGCACCAGGCTGGCCCCCGTCCGTCCAAGGAGGTGGTGATGCATCGGGCCATGTACGAGGCCCGCCCGGAGGCACAGGCGATCGTGCACCTGCACTCCACCTACGTGACGGCGTACAGCTGCCTGGCCGAGGACGGGGGCATCCCGCCCCTCACCCCGTACTTCGTGATGCGGCTGGGCCGGGACGTGCCGACCGTCCCCTACCACCGACCCGGTTCGGCGGAGATGCTGGACGACATCCTCGGGGCCGGGCGCCGGTCCCCCGGCGTGGTGCTGGCCAACCACGGCTCGATCGTCGCCGGTGCCACGTTGGAGAGCGCGGTCAACGCCGCGGAGGAGCTGGAGGTGTCGGCGCAGCTCGCCTTCCTGCTGGAGGGGCGCCCCACCCGCCCGCTGACCGAGGCGCAGGTCCAGGAGCTCCTCGGGCCGCAGTGACCCGAGGCCGATGGCTGGCGCGCGGGGCGTGGTGCGGCCGGAGGACCGCCAAGCGTGGCCCGCAAGGGCGTCGACCGTGAGCGTTGCCCTGCGGCCGCCATCACACTTGTTCGACCTCGGAGGCCCCCGTGACCGCCGCCCGGGCCGCCCAGGAATGCGGCGTCGCCCTGCGCCCGCTCTGCCCGGACGGCCTGGCCCCGTACCTCGCGGAGAGCCCGGACCCGTTACGGAGGCCACCCCGTGGGACCTCGAGGACGACGCCGTCATCCTGCACACCTTCGGCACCACGGTCCGGCCCAAGGGTGCGCAGCTGACCCACCGGAACATCGGCTGGAAGTACATGGCGATCGTGGCGCGGGGTGGTCCCAATCGCTGATCAGGGCGGCACCGGCGGTGGTCAACGTGCCGAGCAGCTGCGGCACCGGCGGCAGGTGCAGCCACGCGGCAGGCGACGTCGGCCCGGTCGGTGCCAGCCAGGCTGCGGCGCCGGTGGCCGCATGGGAAGGGCCCATCATGAGCGGAAGTCCTCCTCGAAGGACGGGGGTGGCCGGCGCGGACGTGGCCGGGCCGCCCACCTTCCCAGCGGAGGCGGACACGCTCAGCGCGCGGGGGCCTCAGACCTCCAGCAGCACCTTGATCTCGCGGCGCTCGTCCATGGCCTGGTACGCCTCGGCGGCGTCGTCGAGCGGCATGCGCGCGGTGAACACACGGCCGGGCTGGATCTCACCGGACTGGATGCGCTCGATCAGCTCGGGCAGGAAGCGGCGGACGGGCGCGGGCCCGCCCTCGAGGTGGATCTCACGGCCGAAGAGGTCGGAGCCGTCGAGGGTCTGGTCGTGGGAGACGCCCACGAACCCGACGTACCCGCCGGGGCGCACCGAGGCCAGGGCCTGGTCCATGGAGCCCTGCGTGCCGACGGCCTCGCACACCCCGTGCGCGCCGTAGCCGCCGGTGAGCCCACGCACCTGAGTGGCGCCCTCCTCGCCGCGCTCGGCGATCACGACGTCGGCGCCGAACTCCCGGGCGAGCGCGGCCCGATCCTCATGGCGGGAGAACACGATGACCTTCTCCGCGCCGAGGGTCTTGGCGGCCAGGACGGCGCACAGGCCGACGGCGCCGTCGCCGACCACGGCGATGGTCTTGCCGGGGCCGGCCTGCGCGGCGACGGCGGCGTACCAGCCGGTGCCGAGCACATCCGAGGCGGCGAGGTAGTCGGCCAGGCGGTCCGGGTCCGAGGGCTCGCCCCCGGGCACCTTCACGAGGGAGCCGTCAGCGAGCTCGACGCGCATGTACTGCGCCTGGCTGCCCGTGTACTCGCCGGCGTTGACGCAGCGGGACTGGTAGCCGGCCTGGCAGATCTCGCACGTGTTGTCCGAGAGCATGAAGGAGCCGATCACGAAGTCGCCGACCTCGAGGGTGGCGACGTCCTCGCCCTTCTCCACGATCGTGCCGACGTACTCGTGGCCCATGCGCCGGTGGTCGACGTCGTTGTGGCCGCGGTAGGGCCACAGATCCGAGCCGCACACGCACGCGGCGGCCAGCTTCAGGACCACGTCCGTGGGCTGAGCGACGCGCGGGGTGTCCACCTCCTCCACGACGACGTCGCCCGGCGCGCGCATGACGACGGCCTTCATCGTCTCGGGGATGGCAGGGGTGGCGGGGATCTGTGCGGTCATGGTCTGTCCTCCGGTCTGGCCCGGCGGTCCGGGCGGCGGTGTGCGGGGACCAGTCTTGCGCCCCTGGGGCGCGAAGACGACACATCGGCGACGCGGGCGGGGCCGGTGGAGGACCGCGCGCCAGCGACATCACCGCCGGGCAGAACCGCGGTGATGTCGCTGGCGTGAGGTCGGCCGACACACCCCGCTCGGCTCACAGCGAACGAGCACCGCCGGGCGTTACGCTGTGGTTCCCATCACATCCGACTCCCCTCGGAGGCCCGTCGTGACCCTCACCTTGCCCGCCCGCCTCGAGCGCACCGCCGCCGAGCATCCGCACTCCACCGCCCTGATCCTCGGCGAGAACCGCATGACGTACGCGGAGCTGCAGGGCCAGTCCCAGCGTCTGGCCGGGCTCATGCGGCAGGAGGGCATCGGCCCCGGGGACCGCGTGGCGCTCATGGTGCCGAACATCCCGGCGTTCCCGGTGGTGTTCTTCGCGGCCCTGCAGCTGGGCGCCGTCGTCGTCCCGATGAACCCGCTGTTCAAGCGCCGCGAGATCGAGTACTACCTGGAGGACTCGGGCGCGTCGATGCTGTGGTCCGTGCCGTCCGAGGAAGCCGTGGAGGGCGCCCGCGAGCGCGGTGTGCCGCTGCGCACCCTCGGCGAGGACGGCCTCGCCCCGCACCTCGCGGAGAGCCCCGGCCCGGTGACCGAGACCGTCGAGCGGGGCCTCGAGGACGACGCCGTCATCCTCTACACCTCCGGCACCACCGGCCGCCCCAAGGGGGCCCAGCTGACCCACCGGAACATGGGCACCAACGCGGACACCGCGGCGGAGACGCTGATCCAGCTCCAGCACGGGGAGACCGTGCTCGGCTGCCTGCCGCTGTTCCACGTCTTCGGCCTCACGTGCGCGCTCATGGCGCCCGTGACGATGGGCGCCAGCCTGGCGTTGATCCCGCGCTTCGATCCCGCCGTGGCCGCGCGCACCGTCCGGGAGTGCGGGGTGGACGTGTTCATCGGCGTGCCCACCATGTACGGGGCCGTGCTGGCCGCGGCCAAGGACCGTCCGGAGGACCTGGCCAGCCTGCGCCTGGGCGTCTCCGGTGGATCCGCCCTGCCCGTGGAGCTGCTGCGCCGCTTCGAGGCCACCTTCGACTGCGAGATCCTCGAGGGCTACGGCCTGTCCGAGACCTCCCCGGTGGCGTGCTTCAACCATCCGGGTGAGGAGCATCGGCCGGGTTCGATCGGACGCGCCGTCCGCGGGTGCGAACTGCAGCTGGTGACGCCGGACGGGGCCGTCGTGCCCGAGGGCGACGAGGAGACCCTGGGCGAGGTGTGGATCCGCGGGGAGAACGTGATGAAGGGTTACTGGGGCAAGCCGGAGGCCACCGCCCAGGCCATCACCGAGGACGGCTGGTTCCGCTCCGGCGACCTCGCCCGGCGCGATGCCGCGGGCAACTACTACATCGTGGACCGCACGAAGGACATGATCCTGCGCGGCGGGCTCAACGTGTACCCGCGCGAGATCGAGGAGGTGCTCTACGAGCACCCGGCCGTCGCGGAGGCCGCCGTGGTGGGGGTGCCCCACCCGGAGCTCGGCCAGGAGGTCGCCGCGCACGTGGTGCTCGCCCCCGGCGCGCACGCCACGGAGGAGGAGCTGATCCAGCACGTGAAGTCCCAGGTGGCCCCCTACAAGTACCCGCGCACCGTGTCCGTGCGGGACGGACTGCCCAAGACCGCCACCGGCAAGATCCTCAAGCGGGAACTGACGCCGGCGGAGTGAGCTCGGGGTGACCGCCCGGGCCGGACACACGGTGAGCCTCCCATGACGACCCTGCAACGCCTGCGACCCCGGGTCGGATGAGCTGCTCGAGGCCGTGGACCAGGCGGTCGTGCGCGCGGTCGGGACGGGGGTGAGCCTGCGGGGCCGTCATGGACTGCGGCGCCGGGACTGGCATGTGCACTGGCGTGCGGACGGCACGGCCGAGGGGCTGGACCGTGTCCCGGGGTGGTCGTTCGAGGCGCTCACGGACGCGTGCCGGGACCTGGCCGCCGGCGGCCGTCCGAGGCTGCCGCGCGGGACCGAGGCGACCGTGCGGGCGGGGTGGTTCCCGGAGGCGTGAGGGGGCGGCGGCCGGGCGCCGCCGCTCAGAACAGTGCCGCCACCCCCCGAGCGGCGAGCGGGACGAGCCGCACGGCCCGCACCACGGTGAACGCGGTGACCACCGAGACGAGCGCCCACTCCCGCCAGGACCCGGTCCGGCCGAGCAGGGGAAGCCGGAACCGTCCGGAGGACTGCCACCACCACAGGCGCGCGGGAGGCTCCGGGCTGAGCGGCCAGAGCAGGGCCACCCCGTTGTTGGTGAGGGCGTCGCCGAGGATGTGCACGCTCACGCCGACGGCCACGGAGGCGGGGATCCACCACAGCCCGTCGCTGAGGACGGTCGCCGACACCGCGACCAGGATGCCGAGTGCCCACGCGGCCCTCCATCCCCGGTTCGGGAGCAGTCGGAGGGCCTTGGCGGCCACAGCTGCCAGGAACGCGGCGATGACCCCCTGCCCCGGCGTGTAGACGCGCCCCGCGATCGGCACCTGGATGGAGGCGGCCGCCGTCGCGATGGCGGTGAACGCCGCGATCCCCACCAGCGAGTGCGTGCCGCGCCGATGTCCGCCGGCCACGCGGCGGATGCCGCGGCTCATCCACTCGGTCAGAGGCGGCAGGGCGTGGACGACGGTGGCCCGGGGGTGGTCCCAGTCGCTGATCATGGCCGCGCCGGCGGTGGTCACGGCGCCGAGCAGCTGGAGTTCGGCGGGCAGGTGCAGCACGGCGATCGGCGACTGCCAGTGCGTGAGCGCCAGCCAGGCCGCGGCGCCGGTGGCCGCGTGGGACGGGCCCATCATGGGTGGGGTCCTCTCGTTCGCAGGACCGGGCCGCGTCACCGCGCCTGCGAGGGCCGGCGGGCGGCCCGCGGGGAAGGAAGAGGACCAGGGTGGCAGGCGGGGCGGACACGGTAAGGAGGCCGCGGCGGCCGGAGCGGGTCGAGGCGGCCGCCCGACCGGGGGGCGGCCGCCCGGCCCCTCACCCCGTCATCGCCAGCACCAGCGGGGCCAGCAGGGCGGTGAGCACGCCGGAACAGGCCATGGCGAGGGCGGAGAACGCACCGGTCTTCGGCCCCTCGGCGAGGGCCCGGGCGGTGCCGATGCCGTGGGAGCTCACGCCGATAGCCAGGCCACGCACGCGGGGGTCGCGCACGCGCAGCCGGTCGAGCACCCAGGGGGCGAACACGGCGCCGAGCACGCCGGTGAGCACGGGGAGCACGGCGGCGAGGGAGACGATCCCGCCGCCAGCGTCGGCCACCGCCATGGCGATCGGCGTCGTCGCGGACTTGGGGGCGAACGTGGCGGCCAGCGCGGCGTCCCCGCCCATCAGCCGCACGATCAGCACGGCGCTCACCATGGCGGTCAGCGAGCCGACGGTGACCCCGACGGCGACCGGCAGCAGCAGCTTCCGGATGTCAGGGCCGGCCCGGTACAGGGGGACGGCGAGGGCCACGGTGGCGGGACCGAGCAGGAAGGTGAGGTAGCTGCCGCCGATCATGTAGGTCTCGTAGTCGATGCCGGTCAGGGCCAGGAACGCGGCCACCAGCACGATCGTCACGAGCACGGGCGTGAGCAGGGCGGTCTGCCGGGCGGCGAGCCACAGACGGCGGGAGAGCACGGCGACGGCGAGGGTCAGCGCGATGCCGAACAGCGGTGTGTGCAGGAGCGCGTCCCAGGCCTCGGCGAGGGAGTCGGTAAGTTCGGCGGCGTTCACTGTGCGTCCTCCTTGTCCGTGAGGCGGCGGGCGAGCGGGGCGGCGACGCCGGCCGTGACCACCAGCCCCAGCAGCCAGGGCACCACGAAGCCGACCAGCATCAGCGCCCGGTGTTCCCCGATGAGGCCCAGCACAGCAACGACGCCGACGCCCGCCGGGACGAACAGCAGCGGCAGGTGCTGGAGCAGGTGATGGCTCGCCGTCATCACCGGCGCGTCCTCGGCCGGCCGACGCCACGCGAGCAGGCCGAGCAGCAAGAGCATGCCCAGCACGGCCCCGGGGATCGGCAGGTGCAGCGTGTCGGCCACGAGCGTGCCCGCCAGCTGGCAGAGCAGGAGGATCAGCAGGCCCTCGATCATCGGGGTTCACCTGCCTCGGACGGGCCCACGGTCGGCAGGCCGGGGACGACGCCGCTCCCCGCGGCGTCGAGGTGCGCCTGCAGGGCGCGCTGGGCGTCTGCGGCGCGCCCGGCGGCCAGCTGCGCGCAGATCTCGGCGTGCCCGTCGAGGAGGCGGCGGGCGGCGTCGACGGATCCGCCGGTGGCGGCGTGGATGAGGCGGGCCAGGCGGGGGGCGAAGGTGCGCACGACCTCGTCGAAGGCGGCATTGGCGCACGTGGCGATCACGTCCCGGTGGAAGCGCACGTCCAGCGCGGAGAACGCCGCGAGGTCGCCGGCGTCCAGGGCGGCGCGCTGCTGCTCCAGGTTGGCGGTGAGCGTGGCGACGAGGGGCCCGACGGCGTCGGGCCGCGCGGCGACCGTGGCGAGGGCGGTGGACTCGAGGAGGCCGCGCAGGGCCGTGAGGTCGGCCACGCTCTGCGGCGTGAGGGCCTGCACGGCCGCGCCCTTCTTGGGGAGGAGCCGCACCAGGCCCCAGCGCTCGAGCTGGAGGAGGGCCTCCCGGGCCGGCGTCCGGGAGATGCCGGCCTCCGTGGAGAGCTGGACCTCGGTGAGCATCTCCCCCGCGGCGATCTCACCGCGGACGATGCGCCAGGCGACGTCGTGAGCCAGGCGGCCGGCAGCCGTGGCACGACTGCCCCATAAGGGGTCGGAGAGTGGAGTCATGCGGGCCAGAATAATCGGATGCATGCATGGATGTATGCATTGTGTCGGACTCGGAAGGGGTCCGGGTGGGGAGGGGCACAAGATGCCGGCGCCTGTCGAAGCGGGCATGCGGGGCGGCTGTCAGCCGAGTTCTGTGCCGGTCAGGGGTGCGCGGGGAGGGCGCGGTTGCGGGCGGCCCCGCCCCTGACTGGCCGTTGCGCACCGCGCGGCTGACGCTGCGCCCGTACCGGGAGGACGGCCTCGCCAGCCCTGCCGGATCGGTGTCCCAGCTGGACCTGGGGTTCGAGACGTACGGCCTGCACCGGGTGGTGGCGCAGATGGACGCCCGCAACCCGACGCCCGCCCGGATGGCCGGGACACTACACGCGGCACTGAGGCTGGTCAGCCCGGTAGTCCACACCCGGTCAACCCCGCCGGCCCGCACGCGCGGCGAACTCGTCCAGACAGGCGAGCACCTCGGTGGCCAGCCACACCCGGTTCCGACGCTGAGCGGACACGGCCTGCAGAGCGCCGGCCTCGACAAGCTGGTCCACGGCCCGCTGGGCGGCCGGGCGCGAGACACCCAGCGCCTGGGCCAGATGGTCCACGGTCACGGCGGGTTGCGCGATGATCACCGCGAGCGCCCGCCAGACCGCCGCGTCCCGCCGGGCGGTGAGCCGCTCGCGCCAGCCGGTCAGGGCCTCGTCCAGGTCCGCGACGAGCTCTCGGCCGTTGCCGACGGCGGCCAGGGCGGCCTGCGCGAAGCGGCGCACGATGGGCGCGGGGTCGCCGTCGCGGTAGGCGGTGAGGGCGTCGAAGTATCCGGCCGTGTCCGTGAGGAGTCCCGCTGAGAGGGGCACCCCCATACGGGTGATCGCGCCGGCCCGATGCAATACGGCGTGCACGAGGACGCGCCCGGTGCGGCCGTTGCCGTCCGCGAACGGGTGGATGGTCTCGAACTGGGCGTGCGCGATGGCGGCCTGCACGAGGGCGGGTACGTCCGTGCGTCGCAGGGAGGCGAAGAGATCGTCCATCCCGGCACGCAGGCGCTCCGGGTGGGGCGGGACGAACTGCGCCGTGTGCGGCGTGGGCGCCCCGCCCCCGATCCACCCCTGCGCATCGCGGTAGGCGCCCGGCCGGGCATGCTCCTGACCGTCCATGAGGGCACGATGGGCGGCCAGCAGGGCGGGCTCGTCCAGGTCGGCAGCCAGCCGGGAAGCAGCGCCCATGGCCCTCACGTTCGCCGCCACGAGCGCTGCGTTCGGGCGGGTGCGTTCGCCGAGAGTCGCCAGGGCGAGGGCTCGCGCGCCCGCGGTGATGTGCTCGATCTGCGAGGAGGACGCGGACTCAGTGCGCAGGAGCACCGCGTCGATCGGGGCGATCTCTCCCGTGAGCCCCGGGAGGGCGTGGCTGATCTCAGCGTCGAAGCGCACGACGGCGGCCGTCGCCTCCTCGACCTCGGTCGCCAGATCGGAGGGCAGGTCGAACCCGAGTCGGGCGATACGGGCTGGGAGCGCAGCTCGATACGGGCCCGACGCGCGCACGCGAGCGCGGCGGGTGAGGACGCCAGCGTCGTCGGGGTCCGCGGTCCAGGGGCGCTCCTCCGAGCCGATGGCCGTACTGGTAGTCCGATCCGTACCCATACGGGCATCCTACGCAACGATATGGATCGATCGTTGCGTAAGAGCCATCATTGTGCACGGACACTGCTGAGCCGCGCGATCGCTTCGGCGCGCGCGGCCGGGCACACTGCTACGAGCCCGGGAGCACGTAGTGCGCTGCGCGCCGCTCCCCACGCAATTCGAGGAGGCCTTCTTCCGTCATGCTCTTGAGCACCGCTCTCGCTGCCGTGGGCGCGATCTGGCACAGTTCAGCGGCCTTGCTTCGGGTAATGGACCCGAACTCGAGGACGTAGTCAGCGATCAGCCGCCGCTGCTGGATTCGGTCGACCGGACGCAGGCGCAGGTAGGCGGCTCGGTCTTCGGCCAGCTCGTAGAACCGCGCGGTCAGCATGTACCGCTGCGCCCGGCCGTTCCCACGCGCCTCCAGGACGCCGGCCTCGACGAGCGCGGTAGCCGCTCCGCGCACGTCCGCCACGGGAAGTCGAAGCCACTCCGCCACATCCGCCGAGCTGGCAGGCCCTCCGTGCTTGATCTCGTGGACCATTCGCAGCTCTGTCAGTGTCAGTGCGCGCTGACCCTCGTTCTGCCTGCGGGCAAGGAAGATCAGCAACTCCCTGTCCTCGTCACCCAAGGGGACGTCGACGATCACGGACCGCTGCGTGGAACGGCCGTAGTCCGGTGCGCCACGGCCGGCGCGGAGCTGCGAGGCGAACATGTCCTGCACGCCTTTTCCCCTGCGCTCGACGAGACCGGCGCGCTTGAACACGTTCGCCAGGGCGGGGCTGCGGGGAGCCGAGCGATTCAGGATGTTGACCGGTGAGACGTCGCGAGGGAACCCGCCAGGGCTCGCGACCGAGAACGTCGCCCCGGTGAAGGTCACCTGAATCGGCCCCACTTCGGCGTAGTCGCGGTGTACCAGTGCATTGGCGATCGACTCGCGTCGCACACTCTCTGACAACAGGGGGACATCCACACGGACGAGACCCACCTCTACGGGTGTGACGGAGTTCCGCAGTGCCAAGCGCGCCTCGATCTCCTCGAATGCACTCAACAGGGGAAGCAGCAGGTCTTCGTTTGCCTCTAGACCATGGGGCCGGGAGTCCTGGAAGAGGACTTCTGCGGTGGGCGCCCACCGGCGCAGGGCCTCTGACGTGCCGAAGACAAGAATCGCGCCGAGGCTGATGCCGCCGTCGGGGGTGAGGAGGTCCAACGCCCGCAGCAGCTCCGCATCGGCGAGCTCCGCCAGCCCTTTGTCGCCGGCGGACTGGGCGGCGAGCCGCCGGAACCGATCGAACTCGCCTGGATCGAGGTGTGCCCACTCTGCTCCGCGCGCTTCCGCCCGGGCATAGTCCAGCCCGATCCCGTCGAACCCGGCCCGCAGGACGTCCATCGGTGTCATCGGCATGCACGCGGGGCGACCGTCCGGCCCCACGAGGCGCTTGACGAACAGCCCCTTGCGCGTACCGACGAACGAGGACTTCGCCTGGGGGACGGTGATGACCGCCACGTCTTTGCCCTCCCAGGGGACCACCTCGACGTCCACGCTCAACGGTGGCTCGATGCCGTTCTGGATGCGTCCAGCCAAGAGGTCTGCGTCCACAGGGCCGCCGTGGTCCCCCGTCGCCCCGACGACGGTGCCGTCGTCATCAACACCGACGAGGATCAGGCCCCCGGTTCCGTTCGCCATGCAGACGACGGCCTGGTAGAGGTCGTCCTTCCCCAGCCGTCGCTTGAACTCGACGTCCAGGGTCTCGCCCGCGGCGAGGAGAGGTCCAAGATCCATGCCATAAGTATCCATAGTTATGGAGCGATGAACCATCGTGCGCTCATGCTTGCCATAACTTTGAGCATCTTTGGTGCGCGAAACGCCCCGTAGCTCCTCTCGCGCCCCCTTTCACCCCGCCGGGCGCAGCCGCTCCGCGGGCAGGGTCAGGGTGATGCTCGCGGCGGGGTCGATGCTCTTGGCGACCTCCCCGACGGCGCCGTCCACCGTGGGTGCGATGGTCACCTGCGTGCGCGTGACCTCCTGGATGCGCACCCGCACGGGTTCGCCGATGCCGTCGGCCGGGTCGAGCAGCCAGTCCTCAGCGAGCGCACGCAAGCCGATCGTGTCGAGGACAGCCTCAGCCTCGTGCAGTTCCATGGGCTCGCCTCGGCGTCGGTGGAGGAGGTCGTGCGGCACGAAGAGGTCACCGACCATCTCGATGTAGCCGACGTGCTCGCCGTCGTCGGAACGCAGGTGGTCGAAGATGGCGGACATGGGGCCAGAGTAGCCGCGGGGATTGAACGTCCGAGGGGAGCCGTTCGCGTCACAACGTGCGCGTCACCCGGGGCGCGCCGTCCTCGTTCCACCGGAACAGGGTCAGGTGCCACAGCCCGGGGGCCGTGCGGGACGGGTCGATCAGCCCGTGCGCACCGGCCTCCTCCAGGCGGCGGCGGACCGCCCACGACGACGGCTCCTCCCCCACTTCCACGGCCGGCTTCCACGGGGCCATGGCGTCGGCGAGGTCGACGCCGAGGGCCGCGAGCGCCTCGGAGTCGCGCAGATCCACGATCCGTTCGGCATGAACGTCGAAGGTCAGCAGCTCGCGCGGCGGGGTGGTCGCGTCCGTGTGAGCAACCATGGCCGCGTCCACTCCTTCCGGTGAGGAGCTGAGGTAGAGCGTGGGTGCGTCCGGTGGCGAGTACCGACCGGCGGAGCGGGAGCCGCGAAGGGCGCTATCGACGAACCGGGCGTCCACGGCACGGTAGAACGTGCCAGCGACCACGGTGAAGGGCGAGGGGGTCATGAGGTCACCCTGCCGGGGAGATAAACCGGCTGTAAGCCGGGTTCTGTGCTTCTCAATCGTCGGTCTCGTCCTTGCGACGCACAGGACGACCGGACTCCATGCGCCAAATCGCGTGGTCCAGGGCGGTGAAGCCGATGCCCAGTCGACCCGCGACGTTCTCCACCAGCTCCGAAGCCTGTTCGGCATTGACATGGTCACCGACGACGCGCCGCACATACCGCAGAATCATGCGGTCGGCCTTGACTCCCGGTACACCGCAGAGCATGAGGAAGTAGCCCCAGGTGAGGCCAGAACTCTGTCCTGGCAAGGCCAGCCATTCAGTGCACGCGGGCGACGACAGCCGATCCTCCCGATCCATCAACTGATCTCGCACCTGGACGACAGTCTCAAGACCATGCCGCTGGAGGATCTGGGCGGCGCCATATGCGGCAAGCGCCTTAGGCGGAGCACCGTCAGCCGACGACGTCTTCCACTGATTGGTGTTGTCGACGAGTCCGTCGATACCACCCCACCGTCCGACAGCCTCGACGAGGTCCGTGGCGGTATCGGTGTCTGGGGAGCCGCCTTCTGCGGTCCGGGCCGCCCGGTACTTGTTCACCAGGTTGATGACACCGGTGTAGTGATTCCCGGTCGAATAAATGGAATCGAGCACAGCCAACGCGACACTCTCGTAGCCGTCCGGCTCGTACCAGTCGGTGGCATCCTCGCCGATCTCACTGCGTACCGCTGCCTCGAGGGCATCAACCTGATGGGTGTCCATTTCGTCAGGCTAGACGTGGGATCGGAGTCTGTCAGGGGTCCACTCTGTCAGCCAGTATGGGTCATGGCCAAGCCCACCATTACTTTCCGCGCCGCCTTCAGCCGCGGCCGCGGGCCAGCGTGGGTCAGGTTCAGCGGCGGGTTCAGGTCCGCGATCACCTTTCGTTCTACGGCGGCCAGCACCACGTTGGACGGCGGCGTCCAGACGCGCAGTGCCAGGTGCCTGGTCATCCACGTGGTCAGCCGCAGGTCCGACTCCCCCGTCAATGCGAACGTGGCCGGCGCCGTCGAGGTCACCGATGCCGTCGCCCGTGGGACGGGCACCAGTCCCAACTCGTCCCGCAGCAACGCAGCGAACGACCTCCGCACAGTGGACCACCCGGTCTTCCCGGTCCCGAAGTGCTGCCGCACATCGCGCCGCGTCAGGCTCTTCTCCGCCTTGCCGACGTAGAGCAGGCCGCCGGGGCCGACCGGCGCGTCCAGCGGCCCGGCCTTCACGCACGACGGCGTCACCTCGGAGATCGCGTACAGTCCGCGCCCCTTCGGAAACTCCACACCGTCCGCTATGACGGCCTTGACGCCACCAGGCGCGGCCCCAGCCCGCCACACCCGGAACACCGACCCGTTCAGCAGCACCCCCCGCGCCTCGGCCACCAGCACCCCGGGCGCAGTCACCCCTCGTCCTCTAGCACCCACACCTGCTGCAGCGGGATCCGCGCCCGCGTGGAGGCCGGCAGCCGGTCGTAGGTGAGGAAGAGCTGGTCGAGCAGCGCGTCGGCGTCCCAGATGCACATGGTCGTGCGGTCTCGTTTGAACTCCAGCTCGGCGGGCCGAGTCACCCCACCCCAGGCCACGAGGAGTGCCTGATCCGCCCGGTGCTGTGTCATGGCAGAGTGCAGCCCCCGCAGCACCCGGGAACCGATCGGGGTCGGCTCGGACTCCACCTCCACGATCAGCGTCGGCGCGTCCAGCCCCAGGGGTCCGGTGCCCGCGATGATGTCCACGCCGCCGTCGGGCCCGGGTGGCGAGAGTTCACACCTAAAGCCGAGCACCGTGAGGATCTTCGCGACCAGGTGGGTCAGCTCGTGCTCGCGGAACTCCCCGGCCACATGGGCGCGGATACGGTCTCGGATGGCGACGACGGTCGGTGCCGTCTCGGGGTCCGTCACCTCGGTGGTGGCCTGGTCGGTGGGTGCCGGCACCGGCGGCGTGGCGGCGGCCGCTCCGAACCCGGGGTCTGGGCGGCCGGCGGCGATGGCCTCGAGGCGCGCGGCGGCGTCGTTCCGGCTCGGCTGGAACACGGTGAGGCTGCCGTTGACGGTGTGGACGAGGTCCTGGCCCACCAGGGTCTTGGAGACCGGCTCTCCGCACCAGTCCACCGGCAGGGAGTGACTGCGGTGCCAAGGGGCCTGTGCGGCATCGTAGGCGTACGCGCCGGTGACTCGTCCGAACTGCAGGTAGCCAGGTTTGGTCTTCAACGGCAGGACCACCAGATCACCGGGGCGGATGGAGTCGCGGAACGCCCACAGCTGGCCGGTGGAATTGGCCCAGCGCGCAGCGCCGCCGCCGGGAAAGGCGTTCTCCACCCGGGCGCGGACGTCCTCCCGCGCGGCGGTCGAGGTCAGATCCCCGACCTCCGGCCACCCGACGGTCACCCGACCATGTTCGATGTTCCAGTGCTCGTTCTCCCCGCGCTGCCCCGCGCGGACCACCCATGCGTTCACCGTCGCTCCTCTCCGGCCCTCGCCTTCCATCCCCCCCCCCCCCCCCCGTGCGTCGATCTTCGCAGACCGCATGTTCGGCCGCAGGAGCTGGAGTGTTAGCTGGGAGCTCGTGTGCGTCCATGCTGTAGTCGCTGCACCGCACCGGAGCTGAGCCCGGAGATCGCGGCACACGAGGTGCTCGCCGCCGGCGCGCCGGCTGCCGAGGGAGAGGCGAGCCCGAAAGTTATGACTGCACGCCCCGGCACCGGCGAGCCATAATTTTCTCGTCCAGAAAGTTATGCCCCTCCCTCGACGCCCGCCGGGCCGCCCGCGGCCCTCTCCTGCACCCAGCGGTAGAAGAAGCCGCGCCCTCGACGCGACGGAGTGGAGGGCTCCAGGACCCCTTCTTCCTCCAGCGCTCGCAGGGTGGAGCCCATGTTGGAGGCGTGGCCGCCGACCAGCGAGGCCAGCTCGGTGGTGCTGATCCGCCCGCGCTCACGCGCGAAGTCCATGGCCACGGCACGCCGGGCCGGTGCCGCGCGGTGGCGGCCGACCTCAGCGTCCAGCGCTGTGAGCAGCTGCTTGGCCCCGTCGCTCAGCTTCCACACGGGCGGAGCGGCGTCCGGCGTCCCTGCCGCGAGCTCCACCAGGGGGGCATCACCGACGGTCGCCGCCCTGAGTCGATCCAGCACCGATCGCGCCTCCGTCGGAGAGACCTGGGTCAGCCGGGCAGCCCTGATCTCATCGATCCACACCCGCTCCACCAGGTGCCGCAGAATGAGAACGGCAGATACGTCCTGCGTGAGATGTCGAGGTTCCACCTTGCCCAACCACGTCATCCACGACTCGTCCAGAGACTCGCCCACCAAGGTGGTGCGGACGTACGGGCCGGGGATCTCCTCGATCTCCGGGCGTGGATGCCCCAGACGCACCATCTCGCGGACCATGCGGTCCACACCGATGCCCTGCCGCTCGGCCACGCGCAGGTCCGCCAGCAACTGAGTGAGGGCCCTGTTTCGTGAGACCGAGGGGTGGGTGATGATGTTCCCCGGCTCCACCCCGCCGAAGAACCCGCCAGGGCTAGTCACCCGCAGGGTGCGGCCGATGTGCTCCACGCGGGTGGCCTCCGGCTGTCCCCATTCGCGATGGGCGACCCCATTCACCAGGGCTTCACGAGCGGCGATCCGAGGGATGTCCCGCAGCTGCCCGACGGCCAGGCCCGTCTGCACATGCCGCACCGTGTTCCGGGCCTCGAACGCCTGAAGGACGTCCGCCAGCTCCTCCAGGAGGGAGCGTCCGCCGCGGTGGACGCGGATGCTGCTGTCAGCGCCGGCCACCTCGTGGTGGGTGTAGTCCAGGGACGGCTCGGCCCGCCCCACGAAGGCGAGGACGCCGGCGTTCGTCAGCATTCCCTCCGGAGTGACGACGTTCAGCCGGCGCAGCAGCTGCGGGGTCGGCGCGTTGGCGAGGTCCTCACTGCGCTCGTCACCGCTGTCGTAGAGGAACGCACGGGCGATATCGACGGCAGAGGAACGCACATCTGCCACCGGAACAGCGGACGCCTCGGCCGACCAGTCGTACTGCCTGCGATACATCTGGCGCGTGTGCCAGGTGCTGGCGTCGACCTCAGCACAGTGATCCCCGACGCGCCAGCGGATGCGCCCCTCCATGCGGATCGGCTCGACGGCAGCCGGCGGGTAGAGGACGAGCAGGCGCGTTCCCTGGACGACCACTTCCTGCACATCCACCGTGAGCGCACGCCCGGCGACCTCGAAGATGCGGAAGCGCAGCCACTCGGCGTCCAAGGCGGTACCGATCAGCTCCCCCGTCTTGGAGACCCCGACGATCAGCGCGCCACTGCCGGGCGTGTTGGCCATGCAGGCGGCTTCCTTGGCGAGGAACTCGGCAGCGTCCGCGTCCTCCCTCCGGCCCTCGAGCAGCTCGCCCCGCGGACCACGACGCGAGGGATCCTCCTTGAAGTCGACGAGTGCTGTCTCATCGGGGTCGCCGAGGGCCGTGCCTGCGTCGAGGCGACTCAACAGTTCCTGCACCCGCGTGCGCACCGGGTCCGGACCGAAAGTGATGGTCATGCCCCCAGGATGCCACGGGTCATAATTTTCCCGCCAGGAAAATTATGACCACGGCCGCAGCCACGCAGAAGGCGGGAGGGGCAGGCTCCCGTCACGCCACCCTCCCCGCTCTCACCTCGGCTCGCCTCCGCACCTCGTCCAACACGGCCACCACGGCGTCGGCCGCCTCGCCCGGGTACACGGCGTCCACCCCGCCCATCGACAGATAGGGGTCCTCGTACAGTCGCCCGGGAGAGACCACCCCGTTGCGGACCAGGTCGTCCACGAGCATGCGGGTGAAGTGGATCTGGTCGGCGTTCCACCGCCCCTCATCCAGGAACCCGGCCAAGGCCTCCTCGGCGGCACTGCGGTCCAGGCCGACCAGGCTCCGCACGAACACCCCGAGCTCGCCCCCGGCGTGGTCGCGCACCCAGTCCAGTTCGGGACGTTCCGACCCTCCGGCCTCCACCAGCATGCGGCCGAGCTCGTCCAGGTCCGCCTCCGTCAGAGGCTGGTTGCCGCGAAGCTTCCGCAGTGCCAGTGTGTCCCGCTCGCCCTGCAGGAAGGCCCTCGCCTTCCGCCGGTAGCGCTCCCAGTCCATGCCGGGCCTGGACGGCACGATCACCACGTCGTCGGAGTCCAGGAGGGTGTCCACGAAGTCGGTGTAGACGGGTGACGAGGTCCGCCGGGGCAGGAACGCCACGAGGTCGCGCAGGCTCTCGCGCAGGGCCTCGACGTCTGCGAGCCCCGCGTCCTCCCACCAGAGGTCTTCGGCCACGCGGGACAGCAGATCCTCCTTCTGCCGCACAGCGGGGATGCGCACCTGGCTCAACAGGGCTCCGGCGATGTCCTGGATCGCCGTTCGGCACCGTTCGGCCGTGGTGAGGTCCTGATCCAGGTCGGCGAGCTGCCAGCGCAGGGCGAGCAGGTCGAAGCGTTTGGCGGCCTCGTCGGAGTCACGCACCACTGAGGGCAGTCCTGCCACGTGCTCGGAGAGTTCCTGGACGTCCTCGTCGCTCACGCGCTCCCAGGCAGCGGCGTCGGACCAGCGCTCCACCTGACGCCGGTGCTTGCGCACCAAGAGGTTCTGCCCGGGCATAGCCGCCACGTAGGAGTGCAGCCAGTCGGCGTGACTGCGGCGCACAGCGCCGGCTCTGTCCTCCCGTCCGCCCGCTTCGGTCTGAGCGTCCAGGGCCGCGACGACGGCGGCCCGCGTCTCGAAGATCTGCTGGGTGAGGGACTTCTGCTGGGATGCCTCCCGTTCGGGAAGGTCCTGGTTGAAGTACTCGAGATTTCCGCCGACGTCGATGACGGTGAAGGAGGTCTTGTCCCGGCCAGGACCGTAGAGGTCAGGGCGCAGGCGGGTGCCGCGGCCGAGCATCTGCCAGAACTTGGTCTTGGAGTGGACCACCTTGAAGAGCACGAGGTTGACCACGTCGGGGATGTCCACGCCGGTGTCGAGCATGTCCACGCTGATGGCCATCTGGGGCATCTTGTCCGGGTCGGAGAAGTCGTCCAACAGGGCGCCACTGTAGGCGGTCCTGCTGGTGATCACGCGGGCGAAGCCACCGCCCAGTTCGGGGAAGCGTTCGTTGAACCGGCGCTCGATGAACTCGGCGTGCCGCTGGTTCTTGGCGAAGACGATCGTCTTCCCCAGCCGGTCTCCATCGGCCACCTTCTGCCCGCGCTCCATGAGCAGCTCGAGCACCTTGTCTACGGTGTCGTCGTTGAAGAGGAAGGCGTTGATCTCCTGGGAGTCCACGTTCTCCGGAGGTCCGTCCTCGCCCCAGTCGAGGGCATCCCACTCGGCCTTCTCCTCCTCGGAGAGGTCGTCGTAGCGGATGCCCCGGCGGAGGAACTCGGTCCCGGCAGACACCCCCTCCGGCGGCACCAGGTAGCCCTGCTCCACGGCCTCGGCGAGGTCGAAGGCGAAGGTGGGGACGCCGTCTTCGAGGTGGAAGAGGCGGTAGGTGTTGCGGTCCACCTCGTCCTTGGGGGTGGCGGTGAGGCCGATCAGGAGGGAGTCGAACCAGTCGAAGATGGCCCCGTACTTCTGGTAGACGGAGCGGTGGGCCTCGTCGATGATCACGAGGTCGAAGTGCCCCGCGCCGAAGCGGCGGGGTCCGTCCTGCCCGTCGCGCTGGAGCAGGTTGAGCATGGTGGGGTAGGTGGCGGCGTAGATACGCCCTTCGGCGGTCCTGTCATTGAGCAGGTTGACGACGGTCTCGTGCGGCAGGTGCTTCGTGAAGTTCTCGGCGGCCTGTTTCACCAGGGCGGTGCGGTCCGCGAGGACGAGGACGCGCTTGACCCACTTGGCACGCAGCAGCTGGTCGACGAGGGCGATGGCGGTGCGGGTCTTGCCGGTTCCGGTGGCCATGACGAGCAGGGCGTCGCGTTGGCGGGCGGTGAAGGCCTCGCCGACGGCGCGGATCGCCTCGAGCTGGTAGGGGCGCCCGGCGATCTCGGTTTTGGGAAGCACGGTGGCGAGGTCCTGGCGAGCGGTGCGGCGCTGGATCAGCCGCTCGAGTTCGTCTGCCGTCAGGAACCCCTCGATCTCACGGGGTGGGTAGCCCCCGGCGGGGCCGAAGGCGGCATCGTCCCAGAGCCAGTGCTCGTAGCCGTTGCTGTAGAAGATCAGCGGACGGCGGCCGTACTGCGCCTCGAGGGCGTCCGCGTAGCGGCGGGCCTGCTCCTGGCCCTCGTGGGCACTGCGGGTGGTGCGCTTGGCCTCGAGGACGGCCAGGGGCAGGCCGTCGGCACCCCAGAGGACGTAGTCGACACGGCCGGTGCCGCCCGGGGTGGGCAGTCCGGTGACGGGGTATTCGCGGTCGCGGTCCTGGTCGAGGGGCCATCCGGCTTCGTGGAGGAGCAGGTCGATGTAGAGGGTGCGGGTCTCGGCCTCGGCGTAGTCGTAGGCGTGGAGGTCGGTGAGGTCACTGGCAGCCGCGGCGGCCTGGGCGGCGGCGATCTGCTCCCGCAGGGCGGCGATCTCCGCTTCGTAGGCAGCGGCCTGCTGCTCACTCTCCTCGCGGAGGCGGGCGTTGGCCTCGTCCTGGGCCTTGAGTCGGGCGATGACCGCGTCGAGCTGCTCGACGGGCATGGCTGCCTGGCGCGGGGCTCGTGCGGGGTCGAACTGCGCCGTGGTGGGGACGGCCTCGGGGTGGGGACCGTGATGGAAGGCCGTCCAGACGAGCACGTGGAAGAGCTCACGGAGGATCGTCAGGGCGGCCCGGGAGTCCAGGGCGAGGTCCTTGTGGACGGCGTTGTTGCCCGCCTTGCGGAGGAAATTCAGCTTGTCCACGATGTCCCGCCCGGTGAGCGTGGTGAAGGCGGGGGCGTTGATGCGGCCGGCGAGGTCGGTGCTGTAGGGGTCGTCCAGGCCCCGGGTGGCGTAGAGGAACTCCACGATCCGCTCCACTGAGCGTCGGGCGTAGAAGGCGGCGGCGCGCGGGTCCGTGGTGAGGTAGGCCTCGGCCTGGGAGGCATCCCGATGGACGACGGGGAGCGCCTGCTCCACCCAGTCCATGTTGCTTGCCATCGGCTCCTCCTTCGGTGCGCGCCGCCACGCTGCGGCTGGGCCCTATCCTGCCGGGTTCACAGCTCGCCGCGGAATGCCCGGTACTGCAGGGACGCGAACAGCTCGTCCTCGAGGGCCAGTGCCCGCTCGATCCGCTCCCGTTGCGCGTCGACCTTCGCGACGGCGGCCGCGAACTCGCGCTGGACGGAGAAGGGAGGGACAGGCACAGGAAGCGCCTTCAGCTGGGTCGAGTTGATGGACGCGATGCCGGTGGTCTGTTTGGCGGAGCGGAGGAAGTAACTCTTGGCCGCGTGGCTTGCCACGTAGCTCTCCAGGTACTCGGGGATGACGACAGCACCCTCTTCTGGCAGGCGCACGCGGAAGATGTGGTTCTGATGCAATGCCAGCGGGAGTTCCCCGCGCCAGACGGTGCCTCGCCCGAGCTTGTCCGGGTCCCCGCCCTCGGTGAGCAGCAGGTCCCCCTCCCGGAGCTCGTACTTGCTGATCTCCGCCTCCGTGGCAGCGATGGTCTTCACCGCTGTGAGATCCAGAGAACCAGCCTGGACGTTCGCCACCGCCATGTACGGAACCTCGCGCACGGCTTCCTTCACCTTGCGCCCCTTGGTGATCCCCGACGAAACGGCTGCAACCTCGCCGAGCGGCCGCACATTCTTCCCCGGGGAGGGGAAGAGGTATTCGAACACCGTTGATCGGAGATCCATGAGATGAGTGATCTGAGCCCGTCGCCGCGACCGCTGCTCGTCAGCTCGGTCCAGGATCTCCGCGACGCACTTCTGCGTCTTTAGATCAGGAAGTCGGATTGAGAGACGATACACATCATCTCGATTCAATCCTGGCACTGCCGCTGATTTGTTCATCCCTTCGAGACCGAGAGAGCCAAGGATCCAATACAGCCACCGAAGATCGACCCCCTCCCCGCGAGGTACCGCCTCATAGGCAGTATCTATAGGCCAAACATCACCGGGCACCCAAGTAACCGACCCGATTGACCCCTTCCTCCCTACGACAATCGTAGGTCCCGAACTGAGCGCGTGATCATGGAACCCCACGACACCGCTTGAACCCACGACGGCAACGGACCCTCCTCGGCGATCGCCTTTCTTCAGCGCCTTCCCGTACTGGAGAGAGATGATGTCCCCCAACTTCACAGTCTTCACTGCAGCATCGCCTTCAGCTCGGAGGTTCCCTCGGCGATCTCCGCGTCGAGCTTCTCGAGGTCCGCGAGGATCTCCAGCGGGTCCCGGTGCTCGACCTCCTCGACCTCGATCTCCTTGTATCGGTTGATCGAGAGGTCGTACCCCTGCTCCACGATGTCCGCCTTGGGCACCAGGAAGGACTGCGCGGTCCGCGGGCGGTCCTTCTCCCCTGCCAGGTCCTGCCAGCGCTGCAGCACGTCCGGCAGGTCGTTCGCCTCGGTCGGGTTCCGCTTGTCGTCCAGGCTGAACCCGTCCGCACGGACGTCGTAGAACCACACGTCGTCCGTGCCCCCGGAATCCGTGCGCTGGAAGAAGAGGATCGCCGTCGAGACCCCCGCATACGGCTTGAACACGCCCGAGGGGAGCTTGACCACCGCCTCCAGGCGCTGGTCCTCGACCAGCATCTTCCGCAGGTCCTTGTGGGCCTTCGTGGAGCCGAACAGCACACCGTCCGGGACGATCACCGCCGCACGGCCCCCCGGCTTCAACAGCCGCAGGAACAGGGCCAGAAACAGCAGCTCCGTCTTCTTCGTCTTCACCACGCGCTGGAGATCCGCGCTCACCCCCGCGGCATCCAGCGAACCGGCGAACGGCGGATTGGCGAGGATCAAGCTGTACTTGCCGGCGTCGCCGTCGCTGGCTCCCTGGGCCAGGGAGTCCCGGTACGCGATGTCCGGGGCCTCCACCCCGTGCATCAGCATGTTCATGCTCGCGATGCGCAGCATCGTGCTGTCGAAGTCGTACCCGTGGAACATCCGCCGGTTGAAGTGCAGACGAGCATGCGCGTTGTAGAACATGTCCGGGTGCGTCTCCCGGAGGTGCTCCGCCGCACCCACGAGGAAGCCCGCCGTGCCACAGGCCGGGTCCACGATGACGTCATCCGGGGTGGGTGCCGTCATCTGCACCATGAGGTCGATGATGTGGCGCGGCGTGCGGAACTGGCCGTTGACGCCCGCCGAGGCGATCTTCGAGAGCAGGTACTCGTAGAGGTCACCGGTGGTGTCTCGGTTGCCCATCGGCAGCTGGTCGATCAGGTCCACCGCAGTGGAGAGCATGCGTGCGTTCGGGATGGTGAACCGGGCATCCCGCATGTGATGCGCGTACGTGGAGTCCTCACCGCCCACCTGCTGGCCCAGCTGCCGCAGGAACGGGAACACCTCGCGGTCCATGCGGGCGAACATCGTCTCCGCGGACTCGTTCTTCAGCTGCTGCCAGCGCAGATGCTGCTGGCCAGGGCCGAAGACCGGGTTCTCCACCGGCTGGCTCATGCGCCGCGCCTTGGCCTCAGCCTGCGTCTGCCTCTCGTCCAGGCGGCGGAGGAAGAGCAGGTAGGTGATCTGCTCGATCACCTCCAGCGGGTTGCTGATGCCACCCGTCCAGAAGGCGTCCCAGACGCGGTCGACCTGGCTCTTGAGTTCTCCGGTGATCACAACGCGAGTGTACGGGGGCAGGGCTTACAGCGTCCGAGGCGATGACTACGCTGAACGCAGGGCGACACAGACCCACCCCGGTGCAGGAAGGAGGCGGTCCATGTCCACGTCCACGGTGCGCGTTGACGTCGAGCCGGCCGTCCTGCGCTGGGCCCTCGAACGCGGAGGCTTCGATCTGGCCAGCGCTACCGCCGCACACCCCGACCTCGAGTCCTGGCTCAACCGGACGAAAAAGCCCACCATGAAGCAGCTGGAACGCTTCGGGCAGAAAGTCCACGTGCCCTTCGGCATGCTGTTCCTCAGCGCTCCCCCGGTGCCGGCACCCATCCCCATTCCCGACATGCGCACTCCGGGCAGCCAGGGCGTGGATCGTCCCTCCGCCGAACTGGTGGACGTCCTGCGGGAGTGCCAGCTCCGCCAGGACTGGTACCGGGACCATATGATCGCCATCGGCGCCGACCCCGTGCCCCTCGTGGGCAGCGCCACGCTCCAGGACGATGCAGAGGATGCCGGCACACGCCTCCGGGAAATCCTCCACCTGGACGTCCTGCCCAGTGCCAGTGACGCCTTCCGCAGTGGGCTCGTGGGCGCCCTGGAAGAGGCGGGGGTGCTGGTGATGATCAGCGGCTACGTCGGCAACGAGACCCGACGGGCCCTGAACCCGGACGAGTTCCGGGGCTTTGCTCTGGCCGACGACCTCGCTCCCCTGATCTTCGTCAACGGAGCCGAGGCCAAGACCGCCCAGCACTTCACCCTCCTCCACGAGGCTGCTCACCTGCTCCTCGGACACAGCGCGCTGTCCGATGCCCGCCCCGGGCGCCGCGCACCCCACGAGGAAGCCTGGTGCAACCGGGTGGCCGCCGCAGCCTTGGTGCCCCGCGCCGTCCTGGAGCAGCAGGGGGGGCGACTCAGCACGGAGTTCGACGAGGTGGTCTCCGACGTGGCCAAACGCTGCCAGGTGAGCCGCGCCGTCGTCGTCCTCCGGATGAAGACCTGCGGTCTCATCGATCAAACAACCGCCGACGCACAGCTCGCAGCACTGGCCCGCGCCCCCCGCCCCCAGACCCCGGCGACGAAGAGCGGAGGGGGCGACTATTACCGCACCGCCCGCTACCGCCTCGGCGTCCCGTTCACCACCGCGGTGGTGGCCAGCGCCCGGGAAGGCGGAACCAGCTACCGGGACGCGTTCCGCCTGCTCGGGACCCACAAGCGTGAGGTCATGGACACCCTGGCTCAGAAGATGGCGGGCGCGTGATGTTCCTGCTCGACGCCAACACCTTCATCACACCGAAGAACAGCTACTACGGGTTCGACCTCGCCCCGGGGTTCTGGACGTGGATGGAGCGCGCTCATGCGGCAGGCTCGGTCGCCAGCGTGGAAGCCGTGCGGCAGGAGCTGTGCCGGGGCGCGGATGTACTCGCCACCTGGGCGTCCAGCCACCCGCAGCTCTTCCTCCCACCCACAGCAGGGGTGCCCCAGCGCATCGGCGAGTTGGCTCAATGGACACTGACCCGTCAGCCCGCATATCAGCAGGCCGCGCAGGACGAGTTCCTGGATGACAGCGCCGACCTACTGCTGGTGGCGCACGCTGCGTGCATAGACGCCACCGTGGTCACCTTCGAGGTGCCCGCCCCTCAGGCGCGCAAGCGCGTGAAAATCCCCGACGCCTGTGCCGCCCTGGGGGTCCACTGCGTCGACCTGTGGGAATGCATGCGCCAGACGACACCGAGGTTGAAGCTCGATCTCGTGCCGTAGGGGCGTCAGTTGACGCAGTGAGGGCCGTCAGAACCCCCCGCCGCCCCCACCGTCCTGAGCCAGGTTCGAGAACCGCGAGTAGTGCCCCTGGAACCCCACCACAATGGTCTTCGTGGGCCCGTTGCGGTGTTTGGCTACGATCAGGTCCGCCTCGCCGGCGCGGGGGGACTCCTTGTCGTACACGTCCTCGCGGTGCAGCAGGATCACCATGTCCGCGTCCTGCTCGATCGAGCCGGACTCGCGCAGGTCGGACACCTGCGGCCGCTTGTCCGTCCTCTGCTCGGACCCACGGTTCAGCTGGCTCAACGCGATCACCGGCACGTCGAGCTCCTTGGCCAGCAGCTTGAGGGCACGCGAGAACTCGGCGACCTCCTGCTGACGGGACTCGACCTTCTTGCCCGAGCTCATGAGCTGCAGGTAGTCCAGCACCACCATCTTGAGGTTGTTCTTCTGCTTGAGCCGCCGGCACTTGGCGCGGATCTCCATCATGGTCATGTTCGGGGAGTCGTCGATGAAGAACGGCGCCTCGTTCAGCCGCCCCACGGTCGCGGCGATCTTGGACCACTGGTCGTCCCGGATGGTGCCCTTGCGCAGGTCCTGCAGCGCGATCGTCGCCTCGGCGCTCAGGAGCCTCATGGCGATCTCGTTCTTGCCCATCTCGAGGCTGAAGAACACGGTGGCCATGTTGTGGTGGATGGCCGCGGCCCGCGCGAAGTCCAGCGCGAGCGTGGACTTGCCGACGGCGGGGCGCGCCGCGATCACGATCATCTGTCCACCGTGCAGGCCCTGCGTCAGTTCGTCGAAGTCGTAGAAGTCGGTGGGGACGCCCGTCAGGCCCTCCCCCTGGTTGCCGGCCGCCTCGATCTCGTCGACGGCGTGCTCCATGATCTCCGCGAGGCGCACGTAGTCCTCGGACTGGCGGTTCTCCGCCACCTTGTAGATCTCGGACTGCGCCTCGTTGACGATCTCCTCGACCTCGCCGTCGCCCTGATACCCCAACTGGGTGATCTTGGTGCCGGCGGTCACGAGGCGCCGCAGGACGGCCTTCTCCGCCACGATCTCCGCATAGAAGCTCGCGTTGGCGGCGGTGGGCACGGACTGGATCAGCTCGTGCAGCACGGCAGGGCCGCCCACGCGGCTCAGCTCCTGGCGCTTGTTCAGCAGGTCCGCCACGGTGACGGCGTCCGCGGGCTCACCGCGGCCGTAGAGGTCGATGATCGCCTCGTAGATCATCTCGTGGCTCGGCCGGTAGAAGTCGTGGCCGCGCAGCAGCTCCACCACGTCCGCGATCGCGTCCTTGGAGAGCATCATGCCGCCCAGCACCGAGCGCTCCGCCTCCAGGTCCTGGGGCGGCAGGAAGCGTTCAGAGGAACGGCCGCCGTCGTAGGAGCCCGAGTCTCCGTAGTTCTCACTCAACGTCCGGAGACTCCCTTCCCACAGCCCGCACGACGGCGGCCCTCGCCGGTCTTCCCGGCCCTGATTCCTCTGTTCTCACCGCCCGTGCCGCCGCACCCTCCTGCAGGCGGACGGTGCAACGGTCCCCGGGGCGACGGTCAGAGCGGATGCGCGCCTGTCAGTGGTCACCTGCGGCCAATACCCGCCCTCGCGTTGGGGATACCACGCGACACTACGCGCGCCGTGGAGGGTGGGCAACCGCGTTTCCCACAGGTCTTGTGGACAACGTGTGGATTCGGCGGCGTGTCGTGTGGATCGCCTGGGGACCACGCTGGGGACAACCGCTCGGCCGCTCCCAGAATCCGGCTCTGACCTGGGACGATGCGATCCCCAGCGCTGTGGAGGAAGATTCTCCACCCCCCTTTCGGGCCCGGCCACTGGACTTGACAGCATCCTCGTTTGCGCCCTCATCACACCGCCTGGTACACGCCTATCCACACCGTCGTCCACACCCTCCACATCTGTGGACAACTCCTGTGGACAAGGTGCTCGGATCTGGGGACGGCGAAGTTGACAGCCTCTGCCCGCGGCCCCGGGGCCTCCCCGTGCCCACCTCTCCCGGCCGCCCCGGGCCGCCCGGCACCGATGACTCACGCACGTCAGTGACCCGCCCCAGAGTCAGTGGACGGAACGCGAGCACGGTGCTTGGGTGGAACCCGTCGTCGTGTCGTCCGCCACAGTGAGGAGTCCGCCGTGCCCCCGGCCACCACCGCCCCCTCCCCGGCCTCGCTCCCCCTCGACGGCGTCCTCGTGGCCGACTTCTCCCGCGTCCTCGCCGGCCCGCTCGCCACCATGACGCTGGCGGACCTCGGGGCGCGCGTCATCAAGGTGGAGCACCCCGAGCGCGGCGACGACACCCGCGGCTGGGCCCCGCCCCGCTCGGCGACGGGCGCCACCTACTTCGAGTCCGTGAACCGCAACAAGGAGTCGGTCGGCTGGGACCTGAAGGACCCCGAGGACCAGCGGCGGGCCGCCGCCCTGGCCGCCCGGGCCGACGTCGTGGTCCACAACCTCAAGCCCGGCACCGTGGAGCGCCTCGGCCTGGGCTACGACGACGTCGCGCGGGAGAACCCGTCCGTGGTCTATGCCGCGGTCTCCGGCTTCGGCGACCGCGAGGGCCGCGGCCTGCCCGGCTACGACTTCATCGTCCAGGCCGCGGGCGGGCTCATGAGCATCACCGGCGAACCGGACGCCCCGATGAAGGCGGGCGTCGCCCTGGTGGACGTGCTCACGGCCAAGGACCTCACCGCCGGCGTGCTCGCCGCCCTGCTGCGCCGCGAGCGCACCGGGGAGGGTGCCCACCTGCGGCTGAACCTGCTCTCCTCACTGCAGGGGGCGCTCGCCAACCAGGGCCAGGCCTGGCTCGGCGCCGACGTCGTCCCGCGGCGGATGGGCAACGACCACCCCTCGATCGCCCCCTATCAGCTGCTGGCGTGCCGGGACGCGCCGCTCGCCGTCGCCATCGGCAACGACGCGCAGTTCCGCACCTTCGCCGCGGCCCTCGGCGCCCCCGAGCTCGCCGAGGACCCGCGCTTCACCACGAACACGGACCGCGTCGAGCACCGCGAGGAGCTGCGCACCGCCCTGGAGGACGCGCTCTCGGCGCAGACGGCGGCCCACTGGCGGGACGTGCTGCAGGCCGAGCGGCTCCCGGTCGGCCTCGTATCCACCGTCGCCGAGGGCGTCGAGCTGGCCGAGTCCCTCGGCCTCGAGCCGACCGTCGAGGTCCAGGACCGCTCCGGCGCCCCCGCCGGCCGGCAGTTCCGCCACCCGGTGCAGTGGGACCCGCCCGTCGCGCACCCGCGCCACGCACCGCCCGCGCTCGGCGCGGACACGGCGGCCGTCAACACCTGGCTCGACGCCCACTGACCACCCCGCAGAGAGGACCCCCGCCATGACCACCCCGTTCCACGCCGAAGCCGACTCGTTCCTCGGCCGCGCCGACGTCGTCGGCCTGGACTCCCTGTTCTCCGCCGAGGAGAAGGCCGTCGCGCTGCAGGTGCGCGGCTTCGTGGACGAGCACATCCGCCCACACATCGCCCGCTGGTACGACGACGCCGTGTTCCCGCGCGAGATCGTCCCCGAGCTGGGCCGCCTCGGCGTGCTCGGCATGCCCTACGAGGGCCACAGCATGCCCGGCCGCTCGGCGGTGGAGTACGGCCTCGCCGCCCAGGAGCTCGAGGCCGGCGACTCCGGTCTGCGCACCTTCGTCTCGGTGCAGGGCTCGCTCGCGATGGGCGCGATCCACAAGCACGGCTCCGAGGAGCAGAAGGCGCAGTGGCTGCCGCGCATGACCACCGGCGAGGCGGTCGGCTGCTTCGGCCTCACCGAGCCGGGCGCCGGCTCGGACCCGGCCTCCATGACGACGACGGCCCGCCAGGAGCCCGGCGGCGACTGGGTGCTCGACGGGGTCAAGCGGTGGATCGGGCTGGCCACCCTGGCCGACGTCGCGATCATCTGGGCGCAGACCGGTGAGCCCGGCGACGGGCGCGGGGTGCGCGGCTTCGTGGTCCCCACCGAAACCCCCGGCTTCCGTGCCGAGGCGATCACCCAGAAGCTGTCCATGCGGGCCTCGGTGCAGTGCGAGATCCACCTCGACGGCGTGCGCCTGCCCGCCTCCGCGATGCTGCCGGCCGACACCGCCGTCGGGCTCAAGGGCCCCTTCCAGTGCCTCAACGAGGCCCGCTACGGGATCATCTGGGGCGCGATGGGCGCCGCCCGCGACTCCTTCGACGCCGTCCTCGACTACGCGATGCAGCGGCGGCAGTTCGGGGTGCCGCTGGCCTCCCATCAGCTGACGCAGGCCAAGCTCGCGGACATGGCCGTGGCCATCGGGAAGGGCTACCTGCTGGCGCACCAGATCGGCCGCGCCAAGGACGCCGGCCCGCTCACCCCCGCCATGATCTCCGCCGGCAAGCTGGACAACTGCCGCGTGGCCATCGGCATCGCCCGGGAGGCGCGCGAGATGCTCGGCGGCAACGGCATCACCCTGGAGCACTCCCCGCTGCGGCACGCGAACAACCTCGAGTCCGTGCGCACCTACGAGGGCACGGACGAGGTCCACCAGCTCACGCTCGGCCGGCACCTCACGGGCATCGGCGCGTTCGCCCCGGCCCGCTGAGCCCCGCGCCCGGGCTCAGGCGTCGTCGGCGGGCGCCTCGGGCGCCGGGGCCTCCTCGGGCACGGACACGAGGATCGGGGTGGCCGGCAGCTTCCGCACGCGCTTGGGGCGGCGGGCGCGGGCGGGGATGAGGGCGCGCATGTTCTCGGTCTTGCCGAAGCAGAGCAGCCGGTCGCCCTCCTCGAGGACCTTGGTGTCCGCGGGGTTGGGGAACACGGAGGTGCCGCGGTGCAGGGTGAGCACCTGCAGGTCCTTCGCGAGCAGCCCGGAGTCCTCGATGGACTGGCCCACCCAGCCGGAGCCGGCGTGCACGGTGATCTCACCGACCCCGTACCCGGTGGAGACGGCCAGGCGCTGGCGCACGTCGATGTCCGGGAAGCCGGCCTGGTCCGCCACGTAGTCGATGATCGCGCCGGCCACGTCCAGGTCCGTGGCGGCCTCGATGCCCTGCAGCCCCGGGGAGGAGTTCACCTCCATGACCAGCGGGCCGTGCTCGCCCTCGAGCATGTCCACGCCGGCCACCCGCAGGCCCATGATGTGGGCGGCGCGCACGGCGGTCTCCGCGTACTCGGGCGAGAGCTCGACGCGCTCCACGGTGCCGCCGCGGTGCACGTTGGAGCGGAACTCGTCCCCCTGGGCCCGGCGGCGCATCGCGGCCACCACGCGGTCCCCCACCACGAGCGCGCGGATGTCCTTGCCCTTGGACTCCTCCACGAACCGCTGGATGAGCACCTGCTGGTTGGTGCCGTGCAGCGTCTCGATGATCGCCTCGGCCACCTTCTTGGTCGGCGCCAGGATCACGCCGATGCCCTGGGTGCCCTCGAGCAGCTTGATCACCACGGGCGCCCCGCCCACCATGTCGATCGCCGTGGAGACCTCGCCGCGGTTGCGCACGAACACGGTGGCGGGCATGTCGATCTCGTGGCGGGAGAGGATCTGGGTGGCCCGCAGCTTGTCCCGCGAGTTCATGATCCCGGCGGCCGTGTTGGGCGTGTAGACGTCCATCTGCTCGAACTGACGCACCACGGCGGTGCCGAAGTAGGTCACCGAGTTGCCGATGCGCGGCAGCACGGCGTCGTAGCCGGAGAGGGGGCGGCCGCGGAACATCAGATCGGGCTCGTCCGAGCTGAGGTCGATGCCGAAGCGCAGGGTGTCCAGGACCTTCACCTGGTGGCCGCGCTCGAGCGCCGCGGTCTTGAGCCGCTGCGTCGAGTAGGCGCGCAGGGAACGGGAGAGGATGGCGAGCTTCATGACCGCTTTCCTGGGAGGATGAGGGGCGTGTCTGAATCTAAGCACACGGCCCCGGCCCCCCACGGCGTGCCCTCCACCGACGATGGCGCCGCTCGCCCGGGGCTGGTGGGCTGGCGCGAATGGGTCGGCCTGCCCGCCGCCCATACCCCCTGGATCAAGGCCAAGATCGACACCGGCGCCCGCACCTCGGCGCTCCACGCCTTCGGCATCGAGCGGTTCACCCGCGACGGCGCCGCGTGGGTCCGGTTCGAGGTGCACCCGTGGCAGACCTCGGCGGCGGACGCGCGGACGGCCGAGCTGCCGGTGGCCGATCTGCGCACGGTCCGCTCCTCGAACGGCGAGGCGCAGGAGCGCGTCGTCGTCGTGATGCCGCTGACCCTGGCCGGCCGCACGATCGAGGCGGAGGTGACCCTGACCCACCGGGACGAGATGGGCTTCCGCATGCTCGTGGGGCGCACCGCGCTGGCCGCCGGCGGCCTTCTCGTGGACCCCGCCGCCTCGTACGTGGGCGGGCAGCCGCCGCGCGGCGTGCGCCGCCGGAACCGGGGACGCGGATGAGCCGTCGCCCCGCCCGCGCCCCCTTCCCGTTCGGCGGGATCGAGGTGGCGGCCGGCCGCCGCCACGAGCTGTCCCTGCCGATCTCCCAGCTCGTCACCGGCGCGGACGTCACCCTGCCCGTGCACGTGCTGCACGGCCGCGAGGACGGGCCCACGGTGTGGGTCTCCGCCGCGGTCCACGGGGACGAGGTGGCCGGCGTCGAGATCGTCCGCCGCGTCCTGGAGCGCCTGCAGCCCACGCAGCTGCGCGGCACCCTGCTGGCCGTGCCCATCGTCAACGTGCTCGGCGTGATGGCCGGGGACCGCTACCTGCCGGACCGCCGCGACCTGAACCGCTCCTTCCCCGGCTCCGCCCGGGGCTCCCTGGCCTCGCGCATCGCGCACCTGATGATGACCGAGGTGATCGGCCGCTGCACCGTGGGCATCGACCTGCACACCGGCGCGGACCGCCGCTCCAACCTGCCGCAGATCCGCTGCGACCTGGAGGACCCCCAGACCCGCGCGCTCGCCGAGGCGTTCGGCGCGCCCGTGCTCTTCCACGCCCGCCTGCGGGACGGCTCCCTGCGCGCCGCGGCCCGCGAGACCGGCGCCCGCGTGCTGCTCTACGAGGCCGGCGAGGCCTGGCGGTTCGACGAGTACGCGATCGCCCCCGGCGTAGACGGGGTCCTGCGCGTGCTCGCCGCCCTGGACATGGTGGATCCCGCCGACGTCGGGCTCACCGAGCCCGGGCCGGACGCCGTCGTCGACGCCCCCGGTCCGCTGCCCGGTGAGGTCCCCGAGGAGCGGACCACGGACGTGCCCGAGGCGACCGACGCCACCGGCGAGGACACCGAGGCCGTGCACCCCGACGTCGTCGACGGCGAGCAGGACGCCCCCTACCTGGTGTGGCAGTCCACGTGGGTGCGCGCCCGCGCGGACGGCCTCGTGCACCTGGACGTCTCCCTCGGCGAACGCGTGAACGCCGGGGACCGGATCGGCGCGCTCTACAACTCGTTCGGCCGCCGCCTCGCGCACGTGAAGGCCGAGCTGACCGGCGTGGTCATCGGCCGCACCGAGGCGCCCCTGGTGCACCGCGGCGACGCCCTCGTGCACATCGGGGGATGGGACGCATGAGCACCCCCACGACGACGGCGGCCCCCGGCCCCGCCCGCACCCTCGCCCCTGACCTGGCCCGGGGCGTCATGCTGCTGCTGATCGCGCTGGCGAACGTGGCCTACTGGCTGCCGCTGCGCGGGATGCCCGTCGGCACCCACTCGGAGCCGGAGACCACCGTGGACGCCGTGGCCCAGGCCGTCATGCTGATGGCCGTGGACCAACGCGCTCTGCCGATGTTCGCCCTGCTGTTCGGGTATTCGATGGTCCAGTTCGGCCGCAGCCAACAGGCCCGGGGGCTGCCGTGGGAGGCGTTCCGCGCCACGCTGGACCGCCGGCACCTCGGCCTGGCGCTGCTCGGCCTGGCGCACACCGTGCTCCTGTGGTCCGGGGACATCCTGGGCGGCTACGCCGTGCTCGGCTTCGTGCTGACCTACGCGTTCTACCGCCGGACCGATCGCACCGTCCGGCTGTGGCGCAACGCGCTGGCGTGGGTGATGGCCGGGGTGGCCGGGCTCGTCGCACTGTTCACGCCGCTCGTGATGTGGGCCCTGGCGATGGAACGCAAGACGCTCACCGGGGAGGGCCTGGACCTGGACGCGCTGATCCGGGAATCCGCCCAGGAGATCGGACGGGCATCGGACGCGTCCTGGCTCGTGGACCTGCCGGAGCGGCTGGCCGTGTGGCTCGGCGCCTCGATCACCACGCCGCTCGTGCTCACGGTGACCGTCCCCATGCTGACGGGTCTGCTGTGGGCCCGCCGCGGCCTCCTCGACCGCCCAGCGGAGCACCGGCGGGAGAGCTCACCCGCATCGCCGTCGTCGGCATCCCCGCGGCCTGGCTCGGCGGTCTCCCGCTGGCGCTCACGCCGCTGGGGGTGTGGCCCGACCCCGTCTCGCCGCTCCTCACGACGGGCGTGCACCTCGCCACCGGCGTGCTCGGCGGCCTCGGCTATGCGGCCCTGCTCGGACTGGTGGCTGCACGGCTGGAGGGGCGCGCGGGTGCCCTGCCCGCCCCGGCGCGAGCGCTGTCCGCGCTGGGACGCATGTCCCTGAGCGGTTACCTGCTTCTGACCGCGCTCATGGCCCCGCTGCTGGCCGGCTGGGGCCTCGGCCTCGGCCGGGACCTGGGCACAGCGGCCTCCCTCGGCGTCGCCGCCGCCGCGTGGCTCGTGGCCCTGGCGCTCGCCGTGGTCCTGGACCGGGCGGGCCGGCGCGGCCCCGCCGAGCTGCTGCTGCGCCGGATCACGCACGGGCCGCGGCGGGCCCCGACGCCCGCGCGCTGACCCGGGGCCACCGCAGGGCGAGCCGGGGCCGCGGCGCGCCGTCGTCGGGCGGTGCGGGACGCTGAGCCCTATCGCAGCCACGCGCGCCGATGCTCCACTGGGGGTTCGAACCGCCCGCCGAGGCCCGCGCCGGGCCGGCGGTGCGACCCGCCCACCGTCCTGGAGGTTCCGTCATGACCGCCCGTCCCGTCGCCCCCGGCATCCACCTCGTCCAGCACGCGAACGTGAACTGCTACCTCATCGAGGACACGGACGGGCTGACCCTCGTGGACGCCGGCCTGCCCGCCGTGTGGCGTCCGCTGGGGCACGCCGTGCGCGCGCTCGGGCGTCGCCCGGAGGACATCAAGGCCCTCGTGCTCACGCACGCGCACTTCGACCACGTCGGTGCCGCGCGTCGCCTCGTGGAGCGGCTGGGAGTCCCGGTGTACGCCCACCGCGCCGAGCACTACCTCGCCGCCCATCCCTACTCCTACGCGCACGAGAACCCGCGCGCGCTCTACCCCCTCCGCCACCCGGCCGCGCTGCCGATCCTGGGCTCGATGGTGGCCGCCGGGGTGTTCGCGGTGAAGGGCGTCAGGGCGACGGCCGAGCTCACCCCGGGGGAGACGGTGCTCGTCCCCGGGCGCCCCGTAGTGGTGCCGAGCCCGGGCCACACGCACGGCCACTGCGCCCTGCACCTGCCCGACCGGGACGTCCTCATCTCCGGCGACGCCCTCGTCACCCTGGACCCCTACACCGGTCGCCGCGGCCCGCGCATCATCGCCGGGGCCGCGACCGCCGACAGCGGCCTCGCCCTGCGCTCGCTGGACGCCCTCGCCGCGACGGGGGCCGGCACAGTCCTGCCCGGTCACGGCGAGCCGTGGCACAGCGGCGTCGCGAGCGCCGTCGAGGAGGCGCGCCGGCACGGGCCCGCCTGAGCGCGCCGCCCGGTTCAGGCCGGGGGCGGGCGCCGGGCGATGGCCCGGCCGCCGTGCACGAGCCGGTAGTAGAGCAGCAGGGCCACCCCGACCCCGCCGGAGAGCAGGTACATCACCGGGATCCCGACGGCGGCCACCACCGCGCCGAGCACCATGGGGCCGAGGCCGGTGCCGAGGTCCAGGAGCAGGAAGAACGTGCCCGTGGCGACGCCGATCTCGGTGGGCCGGACCACCTTGATCGCGATGGTCTGGAACACGCTCGCCACGGGCCGTAGGTCAGCCCCAGCAGGGCGCCGGCCGCGAGCATGCCCGCCGGCTCCCTCCACAGCGCCAGCACCGCGTAGGAGACGGCCATGCCCGCGAGGATCGGGTAGACGACGGCGTTGTCCCCGTGCCGGTCGTGCAGCACGCCCAGGACGGCACGGCCCACGATGGTGCCCGCGGCGAAGAGCAGGAAGAACAGGCTCGGCACCATCGCCGGGTAGCCCTGCTGCTGCGCGAACGTGGCCATGAACGCGAGGATGCCGCCGTACATGAACCCGGAGGCCAGGGCCACGCCCGCCGCCGGCGCCACCTCCGCGGAGAACACGTCCGCCCGGTGCAGCCGGAACCGGCCCGTCAGCGGTGGCTCGGGCACGCGCAAGAACAGGGCGATCAGCAGGGCCATGCCCGTGAAGCCGATGCACGCCCAGAACAGGGCGTCGTAGCCGAGGGTGGTGCTCAGCTGCAGGGCCACCATCGGCCCGACGGCGCCCGCGAGCGTCATGGACGTGGAGAACCAGCCGGTGCCCTCGGAGCGGCGCACGGGCGGGACGATCCGCTGCACGGCCGTGGCCAGCACGGTGCCGGCCGCGCCGAAGCACATGCCGTTGAGCAGCCGGACCGCGGTCAGCGTGGCCAGGGAGTCCGCCCAGAGGTACGCCGCCGTCGTGAGGACGTAGCAGGCCAAGGCGACGAGCAGGACCCGCCGCCGCCCCCACGCGAAGGTGGCGGGCGTCGTCGTCATGCGGGTGAGGACCGCGCCCAGCACGAACGCCCCCCACCACGACACCGGCCTCCGCGTCCGACGCGCCGAAGGACGTGACGGCGTAGAGCGCCATGGCGGTCATGAGCGTGTAGAAGATCATCGCCACGAACAGGTAGGTGGCGCTGACGAGGATGAACGGGCGCGTCCACAGCGGCGGACGCGGGGCCGCCGTCGAGCCGGCGGGGTCGGAGGGCGGTGGGGCGGAGGGCATGACCTCCATGTTCCCCCACGGCACGAGGCCCCGGCCCGCTCGTGAAGAGCGGACCGGGGCCTCGGGTGCGTCGCGTGCGCGACGGGCTCAGAAGCGGATGATCACTTCTTGGCCTTGGCGGCCACGACCTGCAGCTGGACGGTCGCGATGACGTCCTCGTGCAGGCGGACCTGGGCCTCGTGGTTGCCCACGGACTTGATGTGCGCCGGCAGGGTGATCGAGCGCTTGTCCACGGAGCCGAGGCCGGCGGCCTCGATCGCCTCGGCGACGTCGGCGGTCTGGACGGCGCCGAACAGGCGGCCCTCCGCACCGGCGGTGCGCTCGAGCTTCACGGTGGCGGACTGGAGCTGCGCGGCCTGGGCCTGCGCGTCCTCCAGGTTCGCCACGGCGCGGGCCGCGCGGGCCTTCTGCAGGGACTCGACCTGCTTCTCCCCGCCCTTGGTCCACACGGTGGCGAAACCGCGCGGGAGCAGGTAGTTGCGGGCGTACCCGTTCTTGACCTCGACCACGTCACCGGAGGTGCCGAGACCGGCCACTTCCTGGGTCAGGATGAGCTTTGCCATCTGGGTGTTCCTTCCTTCGCTCGCTCGATCAGCCGCGGCCGGCGCCGGCGTAGGGCAGCAGGGCCACCTCGCGGGCGTTCTTGACGGCCTGGGCGATCTTGCGCTGCTCCTGGACGGTCACGCCGGTCACGCGACGGGCACGGATCTTCCCGCGGTCGGAGATGAACTTGCGCAGCAGGGCCACGTCCTTGTAGTCGATCTCGGTGATCTTGGCGGCCTTGAGCGGGTTGGACTTCGGTTTGGGCTTGCGGAGTTCAGCCTTCGCCATCGTGGTGCTCCTTCAGAGTTCTCTGGAGCCCGCAGAACGGTTCTGCGGGATGGGATCATGCGGCGTCCCGTGCCGGGCACGGGGCCGTGTGCAGTGCGGCCCGGCGGTGCCGGGTCGCGGGTGGGATGGGCCACCGGGGGCGGCCCTCCGGGCGAGGTGCGCCCGGACGGAGAGGTCCGTGGTGTTCCGTGTCCGTCGCGGCCGTGGGGGCCGCGCCCGGTCAACGCAGGATCAGAACGGGGGCTCGTTGGAGGACGGGGTGTCCCATCCGCCGCCACCGCCGCCGGACCAGGGGTCCTGCGGTGCGGCCTGGCCGCCGCCCTGCTGCTGGCCGCCCCAGCCGCCGCCCTGCTGGGCGCCGCCGAAGCCGCCGTCGTTGTTCCCCCCGAAGCCGCCGCCGGCCGGGGCGCCGCCGAAGCCGCCCCCCTGCTGGCCGCCGCCGAAGCCACCGCCGCCGCCACCGCCGCGCTGGGCGCGGGTGACCTTGGCCGTGGCGAACCGCAGCGCCGGGCCGACCTCGTCCACGTCCAGCTCCCAGCTGGTGCGACGGTTGCCGTCCCGGTCGTCGTAGGAGCGCGCCTTGAGGCGGCCCTGCACGATCACGCGCATGCCCTTGGTCAGCGACTCCGCCACGTTCTCCGCGGCCTCACGCCAGACCGAGCAGCGCAGGAACAGCGCTTCGCCGTCCTTCCACTCGTTGGTCTGGCGGTCGAACGTGCGGGGCGTGGACGCGACGGTGAAGTTCGCGACGGCCGCGCCGTTCGGGGTGAAGCGCAGCTCCGGGTCGGCGGTGAGGTTGCCGACCACGGTGATGACGGTCTCGCCTGCCATGGTCACTCCTGTCTTCGGGGGTTCTGCCGGTCAGTGACCGGATCCGGGGATCCGGGGCTGCTCAGCGGGGTTCCGGTGGGGGCGTCGGGGACTGATCCGATGCTCTCAGACCCTCCGGACACGGTACGAGGATCACTCAGCGGTGATCTTCTGCTCCTCCGGACGGATGATCTTGGTGCGCAGGATCGTCTCGTTGAGGTTCAGCAGACGGTCCAGCTCCTGGGTGGCGGCCGGCTCCGACTGGAAGTTGACGACCACGTAGATGGCCTCGGACTTCTTCTGGATCTCGTAGGCGGTCTTGCGGCGACCCCACACGTCGATGTTGTCGACGGTGCCGCCGGCGTTCGTGACGACCTCGAGGTACTTCTTCAGGGTCGGCTCCACGGTGCGCTCGTCGACCTCAGGGTCGATCAGCACCATCAGCTCATAAGCACGCATGCGAACCCACCTCCTCTGGGCTTGCGGCCGCGGTCTCTCCGCGGCAGGAGGTTCTGTGCTCGTCGTCCGTGCGATGCTCCGCGCTCTTCGGCGGCACACAGACAACCTGACCCATCCTAGCAGTTCGACGAAGGGGCGCTGGCAGGGCGTCCACGTGTGCGGGCGCCTCCCGCGCGTCGGACCCGCGCGTCGAGCCCGAGACGCCGCGCGAGCCAGATGATTCAGTCGTTTTCCGGCCGCTTCTCCGACCGAAATCTCTGGCTCGCGGCCATCCAGGAGCAGGAATCTCTGGCTCGCGCCCCCCACGCGCAGCCTCACACCCCGCGGAAGAACTCCCGCACGGCCGCGGTCAGGTGCTCCACGTCCCGCACGCCGCACATCTCGCGCGCCGAGTGCATGGACAGCAGGCCCAGGCCCACGTCCACGGTCCGGATGCCCAGGCGGGTCGCCGAGATCGGGCCGATGGTGGAGCCGCAGGGGACGTCGTTGTTCGAGACGAACTCCTGGAACGGCACCCCCGCCACGCCGCACCAGCGGGCGAACGCGGCTTCTCCCCCCGCGTCGGTGGCGTAGCGCTGGTTGGCGTTGATCTTCAGCAGCGGGCCGTGGTTCACGCGCGGGTGGTTCACGGGATCGTGCCGCTCGGCGTAGTTCGGGTGCACCAGGTGTCCCGCGTCCGCGGACAGCAGCCAGGACCCCGCGATCGCCCGCGCCCGGCCCTGCCCGGCCACGCCGAGCGCCTCGAGCACGCGCCCCATGACCTCCTCGAGGAGCGGACCGGCCGCTCCGGACCGCGACGCCGACCCCAGCTCCTCGTGGTCGAACGCGGCGAGCAGCGGGATCACCGGGGCGCCGGCCGCCTCACCGGCCGCCCCGCCCGCGACGGTCCCCTCGTACGCGATCGCCCCCTCGGCGCCGCCGTGCTCGCGCGCCAGCTCCTCGAGCGCCACGAGGCCCGCGTGCACCGAGCTCAGGTTGTCCAGCCGGCCCGACGCGAAGAACTCGCCCGCCAGCCCGAAGAGCCCGGGCGCCTGGGCGTCGGCCACCACGACGTCGTGCCCGCGCACCGCGGCCGGGTCCACGCCGGCGGCGGCCGCGAGCGCGGTCAGCACGTCACCGGGCACGCGGGCGGCCAGACCGTCGACCTCGCCCTCCCCGCGCGGGGCGAGCGCCCCCACGACGGGGTTCGTGTGCCGCTGCCGCTTCAGCGTCAGCCCCTCGTTGACGTCGCGGTCCAGGTGGATGGCCAGCTGCGGGATGCGCCCCACGGGCCCGGTCGCGGCGAGCACCTGCGTGCCGTCGTCGAGGGCGAGACGCCCGGCGAACCGCAGCTCGCGGTCCAGCCACGAGTTCAGCAGCGGGCCGCCGTACACCTCGACGCCGGCCTGCACCCAGCCGTCGGCCGTCACGGTGGCCGGGTTCGGCTTGAGCTTGAACCCCGGCGAGTCCGTGTGCGCGCCGAGCACGCGGAACACCGGCACGACGGCGGCGCTCGGCCCCGCCTCGTCCGGCCCGGCCGCGCGCACCTCAGCGCCCTCGTGGCGGCCCAGCGCGCCGGCACCCGCCGGCACGATCCAGGCCACCGCCGCGCCGTCGCGCACCACGACGTAGCCGCCCGGGGCCGACGGGAAGTCGACCGTCTCGTCCAGGCGGGTGAAGCCGACGGCCTCCAGGCGGCGTGCGACCTCCTCCGCGGCGTGGTAGCTGGAGGGCGAGGCGGTCACGAAGTCGGCCAGGTCCCGCAGGTGGGCGGGCAGCTCGGCGACGGTGTCACGAGTCACGGGGGTCATGCCCCGACCGTACCGCGCCCCACCATCCGTCCGGCTACCCTGGCCCGAAAGCGGCCCCGGCCGCATCGCCCGCCCGTCAGCGCAGGAGGAGCCCGCCGTGGACATCATGATCGCCGTCGCCGTGGGGGTCTTCCTCCTGGTGGCGTGGACCGTGGGCGGCTGGGCCATCGTGCGGATGGGCTTCACCCGGGACGGGGACGCGGCCCGCACCCCCGCCCACGACGCCCACGACGACGGCGCCGCGCGTCCGGCGCACCCCGGCGCGGCCGCGGACCCGGCCGCCGACCCCCACGTGATCTGGCGCGAGCAGATGAAGGCGGCCACGGCCGCCTCCGGGGCGCAGTGCGTCTGTCCGCCGCCGCCCCGCGAGGACGGCGCCGCCGAGACGGGGATGACCGCGCCGCCGTCGTCCCCGGACTGCCCGATCCACCGCTGGGACTACGCCTGAACCGCGGCCGGCCGGCCTGAGCGCCCCCGGGCCGGCGTCCGCGGCGTACGCACCGGCGAGCGGGTCAGTGTCCGGGTGGCCGCCGTGGTCCCGCTTCACGAGGTCCTCGGCCGGGTGCAGCATCTCCCACACGACGCGCCCGCACAGCCACAGCACCGCGAGCATGTGGGCGAGGATCGCGGCCACGTAGACGGAGTCGTCCATGGAGTGCTGCGGCGGGGTCTCGGCCACCCCCTTGGCCAGGTACATCCACACGGCGAAGAAGTGCAGCGCCTCCACCGTCTGCCACACCCAGAAGTCCCGCCAGCGCGGCAGGGCGAGCGCCAGGAGCGGGATCAGCCAGACCACGAACTGCGGTGAGTACACCTTGTTGGTGAGCACGAACGCCGCCACCACCAGGAACGTCAGCTGGGCCAGCCGCGGGGTGTGCCGCACCCGCACGCCGAGCACGAAGATCCCGAGGCAGCACACCGCGAAGGTCCCGTAGGCCAGCAGGGTGAGGGAGTCCTCCGGCACGAACGCCCACCCGGCCTGCGCGGCGGTCACGTCCCACGCGTGCCACACGCTGGACAGGCCCGGCCCGCGCTCGCCGGAGAAGGTGAAGAACACGGACCACGCCTGGAAGTTCACCGCCATGAGCGGCACGTTGACCGCCGCCCACGCCGCCACCGTGCCCCCGGCCGCGAGCAGGAACGGCCGCCACCGCCGCGAGCGCACCGCCAGGATCAGCAGCGGCCCCAGGATCAGCAGCGGATACAGCTTCATGGCCGCGCCGAGGCCGAACAGCACCCCCGCCGTCAGGGACCGGCCGCGCGACCACGCGTACATGCCGCACGCCAGCAGGGCCACGGCCCACAGGTCCCAGTTGATGGTGCCGGCCAGCACGATCCCCGGGGCCACGGCCACCATGAGCCCGTCCGTCCACCGACGCCCCGCCATCCGGACGGTCAGCACCGCGACGACGGCCCACAGCACCACCACGAACCCGAGGTTCACGAGCCAGAACACCGCCGTGCCCTGCTCCGGCGAGAACGGCAGCGCCTGCGTGATCCAGGCCGCCACCGAGCCCACGACGGACATCAGCACGGGGTACTCGAACGTGGAGCCCGCCCGGAACGGCGCCCACGGGTCCGCCGCGAACCCCCGCCCGCCGTAGAGCGCGGCCCAGTCCGAGTAGCAGCCCGCGTAGTAGACGTTCGGCGCGCCCCAGCCGTGCAGCAGGCACGGTGACTTCTGCAGCACGGTCACGACGGCGGCCAGAGCCACCAGCAGCCCCGTCAGCGCCACGGGCCCGGCCCAGGAGCCGGTCCCCCGTCCCGGGCCGTTCGCCGCGAGGCCGCCGGCGAGCTGGAAGCGGCCGCCGCGCTCGCCGGGGGCGGGCAGGGCACCGGACGGTGCGCTGTCAGCGGAACGCCCGGCGGGGGCGCCCGGGGCGGTCACGGCGTCGCTCGGGGCCCTGTCCGCGGCGTGAGTGGGCGGCTCGCTGGGGGTCGCGGCGTGCGCGGGGGCCGGTCTCATGCCCCCCATCCTAGGAAGCCGCCCGGACACCGGACGGGCGGGGCCGCCGTCGTCGGTCGTAGACTGGCGGGGTTGATCCCCGGGTGAGCGCCCCGCCGAACGGTGTGGGCCCCCTGTGCGCGCGCCGCGTGCCCGCACCCGTTCCGGACAGTCGAGGAGAGAACCAGACCGTGGCCACCAACCCCATCCGCGTCGCCATCGCCGGCGTGGGCAACTGCGCAACATCCCTCATCCAGGGTGTGGAGTACTACCGCGAGGCGAAGGCCACGGACACGGTCCCGGGCCTGATGCACGTGCAGTTCGGCGACTACCACGTGTCCGACCTGGAGTTCGTGGCCGCGTTCGACGTGGACGCGAAGAAGGTCGGCCTGGACCTGTCCGAGGCCATCACCGCCTCCGAGAACAACACCATCAAGATCGCGGACGTGCCCCACGCGGACGTCACCGTCCAGCGCGGCCCCACCCTGGACGGCCTCGGCAAGTACTACGCCGAGACCATCGAGGAGTCGGACGCCGAGCCCGTGGACGTGGCCCAGGCCCTCCGCGACGCGAAGGTGGACGTGCTGGTCTGCTACCTGCCCGTCGGCTCGCAGCGGGCCACCGAGCACTACGCCCAGGCCGCGATCGACGCCGGCGTCGCGTTCGTGAACGCCCTGCCCGTGTTCATCGCCGGCACCCCGGAGTGGGCCGAGAAGTTCACCGCCGCGGGCGTGCCGATCGTGGGCGACGACATCAAGTCCCAGATCGGCGCCACCATCACCCACCGCGTGATGGCCAAGCTGTTCCAGGACCGCGGCGTCACCCTGGACCGCACCTACCAGCTCAACGTGGGCGGCAACATGGACTTCAAGAACATGCTCGAGCGCGAGCGCCTGGAGTCCAAGAAGATCTCCAAGACGCAGGCCGTCACCTCCAACACCTCCGCGCAGCTGGGCGAGAAGGACGTGCACATCGGCCCGTCCGACTACGTGGCCTGGCTCGACGACCGCAAGTGGGCGTTCGTGCGCCTCGAGGGCCGCAACTTCGGCGACGCCCCGGTCTCGCTCGAGTACAAGCTCGAGGTGTGGGACTCCCCCAACTCGGCCGGCGTGATCATCGACGCCGTGCGCGCCGCGAAGATCGCCCTGGACCGCGGCATCGGCGGCCCGATCCTCTCGGCCTCGTCCTACTTCATGAAGTCCCCGCCCGTGCAGCACAACGACGACGCGGCGCACGAGCTCGTGGAGGCCTTCATCCGCGGCGACATCGAGCGCTGACCCGCCCGGTCCCCGCGGACCGCGCACGACGCCGGCCCGTCACCTTCCCCGTGGAGGTGACGGGCCGGCGTCGTCGTGGGGGCGCGTACCGCCCCGGCCACCGCGCTCAGCGCCGCGTGCCGAGCCGGTCCTCGATGGTGAGCCGGACGAGCTGGGCGTACATGGCCTGGCCGTCGGCGCGGGGGTGCACGCCGTCGGCGGAGAAGTCCGTGACGTGCTGCTTCGCCGCGGCGTCCCAGTCCGCCAGGACGATCCGGTCCGGGTGGGCCTCGGCCTGCGCCTCCATCTGCACCTGCACGTCCGCGATCCAGTCCATCGGGCCGTGCGGCACCACGAGCACGAGCAGCCGGTCCTCGCCGACGGCCGCCAGGATCTTCTCCCAGTCGCCCCGATGGGTGGTGCCGTTGGCGCCCAGGGCCACCACGACGACGTCGCTCAGCTGGCCGTCCGCCTCGAGCTTCTCGAGCTCGTCCGCGGCGTCCCAGATCTGGTAGCCCACCTCCGCCTCGAGCAGCATCCCCGGCAGCTGCTCCATGAGCTGGGGCGCGGCCGAGAGCGAGACGGAGTCGCCGATCAGGGTGACGTCCGGGCCGAGCTCAGACGGCGGCAGGGCCGCGGTGAGCTGCTCCTTGGAGTACGTGGGGCGCGTGACGGCCGGGTCGCCGAGCCCGAGCCCGGACGGCTCGGCGGACGATCCGGGCGAGGGCGTCGCGCCGGCGGAGCCCTCCGCGTCCCCGGGGGCGGCCGAGCCGGGTGCCCCCGAGGCCGACGCCTCGGCCCGCTTCGACTGCTCCGCCGCACGGGACTCGCGGGCCGCCTGCTGCGCCGCCTCGGCGGCCTTGAGGGACTCCTCCGCCTGGGCGATGTCCTGCTCGAGCTGGGTCTGCGCGGGCGAGTGCACCACGGCGGCCACGGCCGCCGCGGGCACGGCCACGAGCCCCAGCGCCGTGGCGGCGGCCGCGAGCCGGCCGATCGGCCCGGCCCCGCCCGTGAACGCCCGCCGCGCGGCCGCGCCCCAGCGGCCGAAGGCGCCCCTGAACCCCTCGTGGAGGATGGGCTCCTCGATCAGCCGGGTGCTCAGGTCGGCGATCAGGGCGGTCAGCAGCAGGATCGCGCCGGCGGCCACGGGCTCGACCCACCCGGGGGCGTCCACGGGCACCATCACGCGCATGATCACGAGCAGCGGCCAGTGCCACAGGTACGCGGCGTAGGAGCGGCGCCCCCACCAGCGCAGGAACCCGTTGCCCAGCACGCGCGAAAGCGAGTCGCGCCGGTCACCCTGCACCACGTGCCAGACGATGAACGCGACGACGGCGGACAGGCCCGCCAGCACCCCGCGGTACGTGCTCGCGTGGCCGCCGTCGACCAGGGCGAAGCCCGCCGCGAGCACCGCGACGGCGCCCCACGCGACGGCCACCCGCGTGGCCGAGGTCCGCGGCTCGGGGCCGCCGTGCTCGGGCCGGGGCACGTGGGCCAGGCCGATCGCCACGCACGCGCCGAACAGCAGGCCGAAGGCGTGGGTGTCCGTGCCGAAGTAGAGGCGGGCCTGCTCGAACCCGTGCCACGAGCCCCAGGCCATCCACGCCGCGGAGGCCACGGCCGCGACCGCGACCGCGAGGATGCGGCGTCGGTCCGCCACCCGCCCCGAGTTCACCGTGCTGCGCGGCGGCCAGGTGAGCAGGAGCAGCCCCCAGAGGAGCAGAGGCCAGAGGATGTAGAACTGCTCCTCGATCGCCAGGGACCACAGGTGCTCGAACAGTGGCGGCGAGGCGCGGTTGAAGTAGTCCCCGCCCTGCAGGATCATCACCCAGTTGCTGGTGTAGGTCAGGGCGCCGAACCATTGGCGGCCCAGGCCCGCGGGGAACTCGTCCACCGCCAGCCACGCGAGCGCGGTGGTGCCCACGAGCGCCATCAGCATGGCCGGGATGAGTCGCCGGACGCGCTTCATCCAGAAGGTGCCCAGCGCCACGCCCCGGCCCGCGTCCACACCGCGGACCAGGCCGGTGGTGATGAGGAAGCCGGAGAGCACGAAGAACATGTCCACGCCCACGAACCCGCCGCGCAGGAACGTGGGCCAGGCGTGGAAGACGAGCACGGCGAGCACCGCGATCCCCCGCAGCCCGTCGAGGGCGGTCACCCGGCCGGGGCCGCGGCTGACCCGCGTGCCGACCTTGACGGCGGGCACGCCGTCCTGGGGCGACAGGGCATGGCGGGGCACGGGCGCGGTGCGCTGGTCGGAACTCACAGCGGTCGATCATTCCATCCGGACCTGGATGGGCCAAAGCCTCCGGCCATCCCCCACCCACCCACCGCGTTGGGGGCGGTTTCCGGCGGTATTCCGCTCCCAAAGCACCGGGTTCTGCCCCCGGAAGCGGGGGTGCGGGCGCCGGTCAGTGGTCGCGCAGCGCCTCGATGAGCTCGTCCTTGGTCATGGTGGAGCGGCCCTCGATGTCGAGTTCGCGGGCCCGCTTCGCGAGCTCGTCCTTGGTCCAGTCCGCGTAGGAGCCGGCCTCGCCGCCACGCTCGGCGACCTCGTCCCGGCCGTCCCGGGCGGAGGCGTTGGCGATCCGCGCGGCCTTCTCCTCGCTCGCGCCCTCGCGGCGCAGCGCCTCGTAGACCTCGGGGTCCTTGATGTTGGAGGTGCCGGGGCCCATGGGGGCGCCGTTCTTCTCGGTCTTCTTCTCAGCCATGCGGCCAGTGTGGTCCCGGCCCGACGACGGGTGGAAGGTCCGCCGCGCCGCCTCAGTCCTGCTGGGCCTCCGGCTGCTCGGCCCACCAGCGCCGCAGCTCCGCCTCGGCCTCGGCCGGCTCGTGCGGCCCCTCGTCCAGGCGCCACTCGAGCAGGTGGGTGTACGCCCGGCCCACCACCGGGCCCGGGCGGATCCCCAGCAGCGCCATGATCTGCTGCCCGTCCAGATCCGGCCGCACGGCGGCGAGCTCCTCGGCCTCGGCGATCTCGGCGATGCGCCGCTCGAGGTCGTCGTACGCATGGGCCAGCCGCTCGGCCTTGCGCCGGTTGCGGGTGGTCACGTCCGAGCGGGTCAGCGCGTGCAGGCGGGGCAGCAGGTCGCCGGCGTCGTGGGCGTACCGGCGGACGGCGGAGTCGGTCCAGCCGGCGTCGCCGTAGCCGTAGAACCGCATGTGCAGCTCCACCAGGCGGGCCACCGCCTTGATCGTGTCGTTGTCGAACTTCAGGGCGCGCAGCCGCTTGCGGACGAGCTTGGCGCCCACGGTCTCGTGGTGCCGGAAGGTGACGGCCCCGCCCTTCTCGAAGCGACGCGTGGCCGGCTTGCCGACGTCGTGCAGCAGCGCCGCCAGGCGCAGCACGGGGTCGGGGGTCGACGGCGCGTACTCGCCCTCCAGCTCCATGGCCTGCTCCAGCACGGTCAGGGAGTGGGCGTAGACGTCCTTGTGGCGGTGGTGCTCGTCCGACTCGAGCTGCAGGGCGGGCAGCTCGGGCAGGACGTGGTCGGCCAGGCCGGTGCGCACGAGCAGGTCGAGGCCGGCCCGCGGGTGCGCACCGCACACGAGCTTGACGAGCTCCTCGCGCACGCGTTCGGCGGAGATGATCGTGATCCGCTCGGCCATCGCGGTCATGGCCTGCTCCACCTCGGGGGCCACGGCGAAGCCGAGCTGGGAGGCGAAGCGGGCGGCGCGCATCATGCGCAGCGGGTCGTCGGAGAAGGAGTCCTCGGGGGTGCCGGGGGTGCGCAGCACGCCGGCGTGCAGGTCCCGCATGCCGCCGAAGGGGTCCACGAGCTCGAGGGCGGGCAGGCGCAGGGCCATGGCGTTGACGGTGAAGTCGCGGCGCAGCAGGTCGTCCTCGAGGCTGTCGCCGAAGGCCACCTGCGGCTTGCGGCTGGCCGGGTCGTACTGCTCGGCCCGGTAGGTGGTGACCTCGAGCTGCCAGCCGGCCTTGCGGAAGCCGATGGTCCCGAACCGCCGCCCCACGTCCCACGTGGCGTCCGCCCAGCCGGCGCCGACGGCCTCGGACGCGTCCGGGTCGGCGTCCGTGGTGAAGTCCAGGTCCGGCGACGGCCGCCCCAGGAAGAGGTCGCGGACCGGGCCGCCCACCAGGGAGAGCTCGTGGCCGGCGGCCTCGAACCTCCGCCCCAGCTCCACGACGACGGCGGGCAGGGTGGCGTCCGCGGGGAAGCCGGGGGGCAGCGCGTGGGTGGCGGTGGTCAGATCCATGATGCCTACAAGGGTGCCAGACGGTCCCGGCACGGGTTCGCGCGGGCCGGGCTAGAGTTGACGGCATGACCCGCCCCGATCCCTCCGCGCACCGGGGCGCCCCCCTGCCCTCCGCGCTGGGGGCGTGGCGTCGCCGGCCGCAGCCGCCTCTGCGCCCCGTCACCTCGGCCCCCGCGGGACCCCGTTCCGCCGGTGCCGCCTCCCTGCCCACGGTGGAGGAGGTCTCCGCCGGCGGCGTCATCGTCCGCGAGCACGACGGCGGCCTCGAGGTGGCCGTGATCGCCCGCTACAACCGCGGTGGCCGGCTCGAGTGGTGCCTGCCCAAGGGCCATCCCGAGGGCGAGGAGGACCACCGGCAGGCGGCCGTGCGCGAGGTGGAGGAGGAGACCGGGATCGCCGGCCACATCCTCGAGCCGCTCGGCGCGATCGACTACTGGTTCACGGTCGCCCGGCACCGCGTCCACAAGACCGTGCACCACTTCCTGCTGCGCGCCACGGGCGGCGAGCTGACCACGGAGAACGACCCGGACCACGAGGCCGTGGACGTCGCGTGGGTGCGCCTCGAGGACGTCGCCCGCCGCCTCTCCTTCGCCAACGAGCGCCGGATCGTCGACCTGGCCCGCCAGGTGGTCGACCAGCACTTCCCCCCGGGCCGTGCCCGGGGCCCCCGCCCCTGATCCGCCGCCCCCGGCACGGGGCCTTCCGACCACGATTGGGTGACCCTTGAGCAGCAGACCCGCCCCGCGCCGAGCGCAGGACCCCGCCCACGCCGGCGTCGCCGACGAGGAGCCGACGACGACGGACCCCGCCCCCGCCACGGATCCGGCCGCCCCGCCCGCGGCGGACCCCGGGGACGAGACCCCCGAGGGCGAGCGCCGCGCCGGCCGGTCCACCGCGATCATGGCCTCGGGCACGCTCCTCTCCCGCGTGCTGGGCCTCGTCCGTGCGACGCTGGTGACAGTGGCGATCGGCCTGTCCGCGGACATGGCCGACATCTTCGAGATCGCCAACTCCCTGCCGAACGTGATCTACCTGCTCCTGGTGGGCGGCGTGTTCAACGTGGTGCTCGTGCCGCAGCTGATCAAGCACGCCCGCGACGCCGACCGGGGCGCGGACTACACCTCCCGCCTGATGACGCTCGGCACGCTCGTGATGCTCGCCGGCACGGTGGTGGTCATGCTGGCGGCGGCCCCGCTCATGACGGCCCTGACCCGCGGCTGGTCGCCGGAGAAGCTCGAGATGGCCACCGTGTTCGCCCTGTGGTGTCTGCCCCAGGTGTTCTTCTACGGCATGTACGCGCTGGTGGGGCAGGTCCTCAACGCCAACGGGCGCTTCGGCGCCTACATGTGGGCGCCGGTGCTGAACAACGTCGTCGCGATCGGCGCGATCGTGCTGTATCTGGGCATGTTCGGGGCGTACCGGGCCGGGGACGACCTCGCCGGGTGGACGACCGCGCAGACGGTCGTGCTGGCCGGCGGCCACACCCTGGGCGTCGTGCTGCAGGCGGTGATCCTCTTCCTGCCGCTGCGCGGGCTCGGCCTGGGTCTGCGCCCGAAGTTCGGCTGGAAGGGCATCGGCCTGCGGGACACCGGCCGGATCGCCGGGTACACCCTGGTCACGATGGTCGCCACGAACGTGGTGCTCCTGCTGTGCCAGCGGTACGTCACCTCCGCCACGGAGGCCCGCGACCGCGGCGAGCTGCGCATCCCCGGCACGGAGACCTGGAGCGCCGAGATGGCGCAGGCGGCCATCCCCGGCGTGGCCGCGTACAACATGGCGATGCTGATGGCCGTGCTGCCCCACTCGGTGTTCGTGCTCTCCCTGGCCACCGTGCTCTTCAACCGGCTGGCCCGCGCCATGGGCCGCCAGGACATGTCCGCGGTGCGGCGCACGACGGCGCAGGGCCTGCGCGCGTTCACGGTGCCGCTGATGTTCTGCCTCGCCGGCGTGGTGGTCCTGGCGGGCCCCCTGGGCCGCGTCTTCGGCTCGACGGCCGAGACGGCGATGGTGGCCGGCATCGCGGTGGGCTCGGTCCTGCTCGCGCTGGCGCTGTCCATCCCGTTCCGCTCGGGCTCCTTCTACCTGCTGCGCGTGTTCTACGCGGCCGAGGACGCCAAGGTGCCGATGGTGGTCCAGGTCAGCGGCTCGCTCCTGATGCTGCTGCTCTCGTGGGCGGGCGCGATGCTGCTGCCGCTGTGGTCCATGGCCCTGTGGGTCGCGTTCGCCTCGTCCGTCTCGTACGTGTACCAGTTCGTCCTGACCCATGTGCTCACCGTGCGCCGGTTCGGGGACTACGGTCTCGCGTCCGTGCTGCGTGCCCACGTCCAGACCGGCCTGGCCGCGCTGGCCGCGGCGGCCGCGGGCGCCGTCGTCGTGTGGCTGCTGGGCGGGTACACCGGCGGGTTCGCGTGGAACTCCATCGGGACGGCGCTGCTCACGTGCGCGGTGGCGGCCGTGGCGATGGGGCCGGTGTACCTGGCGGTGCTGCGGGCCATGCGGTTCCCCGAGCTGGACGACGCCCTCCGGCCGCTCGTCGCCCGCGTGCCGGCGCTGGGCCGTCTGCTGCGCGTCGGCTGATTCCTGGCCGCGACGGCCGCGCCACGTATCATCGGATTCCGACCCCGTCGTCAGGAGAAGAGCCCGTGCCCCAGCCCATCGCCGTCGGCGCCGTCCTGGGCGGCCGCTATCGCATCACCCAGCACGTGGTGACGTCCGCGGACCAGGACATGGTGTTCCTGGGCACGGACCAGGTGCTCAACCGCCGCGTCACCGTGCTCGTGGCCTCCCGTGAGAACGCCACGCAGGTGGCCTCGTCCGCGCGGGAGCTGGCCACGGGCGAGCGCACCGACGACGTGCAGGTGCTCGACCTGGGCCTGTCGGAGGGCCGCACGTACCTGATCGCCGGCGGGGACCCCGACCCGGACGTCCTGCTGGGTCTGGCGTACCCGCAGGAGCTGTACGTGGAGCCGTTCCAGACGGACAGCCTCGGCTCCGAGCTGTTCGGCGAGTCGCGGACCGGAGACCCCCACGCCTACGACGACGACGAGGCGTACTACACCGACCTCGACCGCCGGCTCCGCGCGGACGAGGACGAGGCCCAGCGTCGTCCCGGGTTCCTGAACCGCCTCTCCGAGCGCCTCGCCGAGCGGGTCCGTCCCTCCGACGGCACCGCGGCGAAGGCGGCCGCCGGGGCGTCGGCCCTGGCCGCGGCGGACGCCGCCACCCGGAAGCAGCAGGAGGAGCGCGAGCGGGCGGAGCGGGAGGCCGCCGAGCGGGCCGAGCGGGAGCGCAAGGAGGCCGCCGAGCGCGCAGAACGAGAGCGCAAGGAGGCCGCCGAGCGCGCAGAACGAGAGCGCAAGGAGGCCGAGGAGAAGGCCCGCGCCGAACGGGAGGCCGCCGAGCGGGCCGAGCGGGAGCGCAAGGAGGCCGCCGAGCGCGCCGAACGCGAGCGTCGGGAGGCGGAGGAGCGTGCCGAGGAGGAACGCCGCGCCGAGGCCGAGCGCGCCCGTCGCCAGGCGGAGCAGGAGGCTGAGGAGCGGGCCGCGCGCGAGCGGGAGGCCGAGCAGGCCCGGCTGGCCGCGGAGCGGGAGGAGGCCGAGCGCCGCGAGCTCGAGCGCCGGGCCGAGGCCCGCCGTCGTGCCGAGGAGGAGCGGGCCCGGGAGGCCGCGGAGCGCGAGGCTGAGAAGCGCGCGGCCCAGGAACGCGAGGCCGCAGAGCGCGAGGCCCAGGCGGGCACCGCCGCACTCCCGGCCGTCGCGGCGGGGGCCGCCGCCGCGCAGGCCCCGGATGCCGATGCCGACGGGGCCACGCCGCCCACCGAGCCCGTCGAGTCCGTGGCGGCCGAGAAGACCGACCCGCCGGAGCCGGTCGCCCCGGACACCGAGGCGATCCCCGTGCGGCGCCAGCGCCCCGTCCCCCGCCGAGCGATCGTGGCCGAGTCCGCGCCGCCCGCCCACGAGGAATCCCGCGGCACGGAGGAGCCGGTGGCTGCCGGGGCCGGGGTCGCAACGGCAGCGGGCGCCGCGGCTGCCGGTTCGACGGCCGCCGCCGCGGCTCCGGATGCCCAGGCCGCCCCGGCCACCACCGGGGGCGGCGACGGCGCCACGGTGGCCGACCCGGGCGACGGCCACGGCCGCACGCGCGGCGGCGGTCCGCTGGCCCTGCTCCTCGTGCTCGGCCTGCTCGCCGCACTCGTCGTGGGCGGGGTGCTGCTGGCCCAGAACCTGCGCGGCGGGCCGGCCCCGCAGGCCGCGGCCGAGTCGTCCGAGTCCGCGTCGTCCGGGTCCGCATCGGAGACCTCGTCGCCGTCGGAGAGCACCAGCCCCTCCCCCACCCCGACCAGCGAGAGCGCCGCAGCCGCCCCGAAGGCCGCACAGGCCCTGCGCATGGTGCCGGACCTGCCTGAGCACGAGGTCGAGCACGACGGGGACCTGCCCAACCTCATCGACGGCGACCCCACCACCGTGTGGCGCACCTTCGCCTACACGCGGCCGAACTTCGGCGGCTATGTGGAGAGCATGAACCTCGTGGTCCAGCTCGAGGACCGCACCGAGGTGAACGAGGTGACCCTGCAGAGCACGGGGGCCACCGGCGGCGCCTGGTTCGCCTACATCGCCGACTCCCCCGAGGGCGCGAACGCCAAGGAGATCGGCAACGGCACCTTCGACCAGGACACCGTCTCCATCCCCGTGCCGTTCGAGGGCGCCGAGGCCGAGGCCGAGTACGTGATCGTCAGCCTCACCTCGCTGCCCCAGCTGGAGGGCACGACGTCGGACCTCCCGTTCGGCCTGCGCCTCGGCGAGATCGCCGTCCGCTGACCCCGCGCCCGGGCGACGGCGCGCCGGACCTACCGGCCGCCGTCGCCGGGCGTCGCTGCACCGCGGCCCCGACACCGCGGAATACCCGCCCGTGGCTCCGCCGTTGTCCTGGAGGAGCGCCCACCACCCCGATCCACTGGAGGAACCCGTGGCCCCCACCGCCCAGGACCAGAGCGTCCACAACGTCGTGATCGTCGGATCCGGCCCCGCCGGATACACCGCGGCGATCTACACCGCCCGCGCCGACCTCTCCCCCGTCCTCGTGGCCGGGGCGGTGACCGCGGGCGGCGAGCTGATGAACACCACCGAGGTGGAGAACTTCCCGGGCTTCCCGGAGGGTGTGCAGGGGCCCGAGCTGATGGCGAACCTCGAGGCCCAGGCCCGCCGGTTCAACACGGAGGTGGTCTACGACGACGTCGTGCAGGCCGACCTGACGTCGAACCCCAAGGTGCTCACGCTCGGCGACGGCACCCAGCTGCGCACCCACGCGGTCATCCTCACGACCGGCTCCGCCTACCGGAAGCTCGACGTTCCCGGCGAGGAGCGCCTCTCCGGCCACGGCGTCAGCTGGTGCGCCACGTGCGACGGCTTCTTCTTCCGCGAGCAGGAGATCGCGGTCGTCGGCGGCGGCGACTCCGCCATGGAGGAAGCCCTCTTCCTCACGAAGTTCGCGTCCAAGGTGACCGTGCTGGTCCGCAAGGACGAGCTGCGCGCCTCCAAGGTGATGGCCCACCGTGCCATGGAGAACGAGAAGATCGAGTTCCGCTGGAACACCGAGGTCACGGAGGTGACCGGTGACGACAAGGTCAACACCCTCCGCCTGCGGGACACCCGCACCGGCGAGGCGTCCACGCTGGACGTGACCGGCCTGTTCGTGGCCATCGGCCAGGACCCGCGCACGGACCTGGTGCAGGGCCAGGTGGAGCTCACGGAACACGGCACGATCCGCATCGACCATCCGTCCTCCCGGACCTCCCAGCCGGGCGTCTTCGCCGCCGGCGACGTCACGGACCACACCTACCGCCAGGCCGTCACCGCCGCCGGCTCGGGCTGCGTGGCCGCCCAGGACGTGGAGCACTACCTCGCGACCGTGGCCGATGTGGAGGAGGCCGCGCCGGCCGGCCCGGAGTCCGACGCGAACCCGGCATGAGCCACTGACTCATGACCCCTGACGGAGCGTCATGGGTCATGTCGATAACACCCCTGTCCACCCTCGTCAGACACAGAACAAACCCCAGGAGGCTGCCATGAGCACCATCACCGTCACCGACGCCGACTTCGACCAGAAGGTCCTCCAGTCCGAGCTGCCCGTCCTCGTGGACTTCTGGGCCGAGTGGTGCGGCCCGTGCCGCATGCTCGGACCCGTCCTGGAGGACATGGCCGTGGAGCACGAGGGCAAGGCCGTGATCGCCAAGCTCAACGTGGACGAGAACCCGGCCATCGCCGCGCGCTACGGCGTCACCTCCATCCCGCTCGTCGTGGGCTTCCAGAACGGTGAGAAGGTCGCCGAGTCCGTGGGCGCCAAGCCCAAGGCCGCGCTGGAGAAGGAGTTCTCGGCCCTGCTCGGCTGAGCCCCTCCCCCACTCACCACGACGGCCCCGTCACCCGAGAGGGTGACGGGGCCGTCGTGCGTTGATCTTCAGGACCAGCGGCGGGTGCCCGTGGACGCCGTCCGCGGGAAGTCCGGATCAGGACTTCTTGCCCTTCCCCTTGCCGTCCTGACCGCCCTGGATGAGGTCCATGATGCGGTTCAGGTCCTCCACGGTGGTGAAGTCGATGGCGATGCGGCCCTTGCGCGCGCCGAGGGTGATCTTCACGGCGGTGTCCAGGCGGCTGGTGAGCGCGGTGGCGTAGTGGTCCAGGCGCTCGTGGCGGGCGTCGTCCGTGCTGCGCCGCGGCGTGCGGCCCGGCCGGAGTCCGCCCTGCAGCTGCGCGACCGCCTCCTCCGTGGCCCGGACGGACAAGCCCTCCGACTGGATCCGCTGCGCCAGACGCTCCATGTCCGATGGGTCCGTGAGACCGAGCAGCGCACGAGCATGGCCGGCCGAGAGCGTGCCGGCGGCCACGCGGCGCTGCACGAGGGGCGGCAGCTTGAGCAGCCGCAGCGTGTTGGAGATCTGCGGACGGGAGCGGCCGATGCGCTGGGACAGCTCCTCCTGCGTGCAGGCGAAGTCCTCCATGAGCTGCTGGTAGGCGGCGGCCTCTTCGAGCGGGTTCAGCTGGGAGCGGTGCAGGTTCTCCAGCAGAGCATCCCGCAGGAGGTCCTGGTCCGGGGTCTGGCGGACGATCGCCGGGATGGTGTCCAGGCCGGCCTTCTGGGTGGCGCGCCACCGGCGCTCGCCCATGATCAGCTCATAGGGGGTGGGGCCGTCCACCTCGCGCACGACGATCGGCTGCAGGATGCCGACCTCGCGGATCGAGGTGACCAGTTCCGCCATGTGGTCCTCGTCGAACACCTCACGCGGCTGCCGCGGGTTGGGGTGGATGTCCCCCACCGGGATCTCCCGCAGGACCGCGATGTCCGCGGACACGGTCCCCTCGGCCGCGACGGGGTCCGCGGTCGAGTCCGCCGGTTCCTTCCTCGACGACGTCGTGGAGGTGGCACGCTTGCTGGGCGCCTTCACCGTCGGCATGGCCGGACGCCCCTTGGTCGACCGAGCCGCAGGTGCGTCCTCGGAATCTGCGGAGAAGAACACGTCCACGGGACGCTGAGCGGGTCGCGAGGCACGCTTCGACGAGGTGGTCCCTGTCTTCGTGGCGGACGTGGCGTTCCGGCCAGTCGTGGACGTTGATTTCCCGGCCTGCGTCGCTCGGCCCGCGGCCTTCCGCTGCGAGGCCGACGGGGCGGGCTCGCTGGACTCCCCTGACGTCTCGGTCGTCGTGGTGCTCCGCGTCGATGTCGTGGTGGTCTCCGATGCCGGCGCGGCCTTCGGGCCGCTCTTCGTCGGCGTCGGAGAGTCCTTCGGGGAGGATGCCTCGGCGTTCTCTTCCGGGGCTTCTACAGTGCTCTGGATCAGGGCGCCGAGGCCTCGCCCCAGGCCTCCTCGACGGCTCGTCTTCAACGGGTCCTCCTGCAGTGAGTGGGTCTGCGATCAGTGTAGGTGAGCGGCCTGGTCTCGATGGTCCCGAGCGACGGAAGACACTCCTCAAGGTGCACTGGCCCTGACTGCCGGGGGCGCGCGAGGGCCTGACACGCGCAAGGGCGCGGCGAGGTTCGGGCCTCGGTTCTGGCATGAGACGTCCGTACTGGGCCCGGACGGCAGGAGGTGGGCGCGCGGGCGGCACCTGCCGCGAGCGTGAGTGTTTCACGTGGAACACTACGAGGGGGCACTTCGGAAGGGTGCCGCTGCAATCCTCAAGACCTCCTCGTGTTCCCTCTTGAGGTTCACTCGTTTCACATGAAACGCGAGCCCGCGTCGACGAGCGGTGATATCCGAATCACGGTTGTTCGGTTTGTTTTCCATGTGCTCCCCGGACGATCAGCCCTCCGTGCGGACGGTACTCAGATTGCTGGCCACCCGCATGATGATGTGCTTCATCGGACGCGCAATGGCGGACCAGCAGCGAAGCACCCGTCCCACTCCCCCGCGGTGCGATGTGAACACTCGAATCACCGAACGGATGAGCTCGGCCTCCTCGTCGCTTCGCCGTCAGTGCTTTTCACACCCGCGCAGCTCACGAATTGACCGCTGCTTCACCGTCCGCGTTTCACGTGAAACACGGACGAGTCTGTCATCCACGTACGACATGAGTTCGGGTGGGCCACGTGCTCGCTCACCCGCGAGTCAGTGCCACATCCCTGCGCCATTCTCGGTCAGCTCGCTCCCGGCACGGATCGTGCGCTCCCTGGATCGCCCGCGATGGTGACCTCGCGGCACGGCCCTTTCACCCGAAGCCCGTTTCACGTGAAACGTATCGTTCGAAGATTCGACCGCACGCTCATGCCGTGGAAGCCCGCCCACAAGCAGGCCGCATCCCGAGGCCAGCGTGCGCAGGAGCCTCTATATCTTGAGAAGTTCAGGCTCGCCGCGTCGCTGCTGATACTGGCTCGATCTAGTGAGCCCCGATCGCCGGTCGTTCGGTTTCACGTGAAACGTGCTGGGCGGGAACGCCGGGTCGCGGGTCCCATGTCGGGGGAGCGTGCACCCACTTCCCCCGTTGACGGTACTGCTCGATGTGGTCGCCGATGTCACGGGCGGCAGTACAGTGACGAGGCCGGCGCTCCACCCGACCTACCGAATCCATTCGTCTTGTCAGCTGAGGCCGCCCATCAAAGTCTCAGGACCGCCTCGTGTGGAAACTGGGTCTTCAATGCTTCCACCCGCGTACAGCTGCGGTCAGGGACCGACGCTAGGGGAACGCGGACCACCGTGTTTCACGTGAAACCCCCGGCAACCGGCCGATTACTCGACGTCCTGGTTCCCACGTCGCTGCAAGCGACAGAACCACACGGCCCGCCCCATCCCGCACGGAGCCGCCGCGGGCTCCCCGGGGGGCCTCCACCGCAGTCACCATTCACACGCCGTCCCCGTGCCCAGCCGTCAGACGCCACAGGAGACTGAGCAGGGCTCATCAGCACCGCAGAGGTATCAACGGCCACACACCCTAGACGTCCCCTGTCCACAGATGTTGTCCACATATCAACATCGACGTTCGCTGGTGACCACGTCAAGACGCCTGTTGGCCAGCTCAACCACTTGTCTCTGTATACATTGGGGGCACACGACCGCTCTTCCTCACTGGAGGCTCTCTTTCTCCGCACACAGGAATGCACAGCAGAACTGTCCTTCAGGCGCCGCCAATCGGCCCCTCCAACTCAGGCGAATCACAGCAGACCACCTCGCCGCTTACGGGCCCTCTCGCACACACTGCCTGACAGACCGGCCGCGCACCCCCGCGACGGCACTCTGACTCGTGCTCCGCTCTGGCCCCCGATTCCCTGCACGTCACCGACGGCGAGGAGGTCCGACCGTGGGGGAGAGGGGGCACCCAGCCACGGCACCCGGCCTGCTCGACGGCTGCCTTCTCGGGGCTGCCACGAGCCCGCTTGAGGGCCAGGGACGGGCCATGCCCTGCACGTCCGCACCCGCCGGTTAGGACGTTCCCTACGAACCGCGCAGCTCCCGAGGCGCACCTCAACGCACGGTGCACCGCCGGCCGGCCATCACAGCCGCGGTCCCGCCCCGGGACGAAACCGTCCTCCCCGTGACTTCGTGCGTCGCCGCCCCCGGCTGCCCCCGCGCCTGGCGACAGATGCGCCCCGCCCACGACGGAGCGGCAGAGGGCTCGGCCCAGGTGAGGAGAGGGGAGCGCGTCAGACGGGAGCGTTCGAGCACGGGACCCCGCCCACCGTCCCGCCGCAGCGGCACGGCGCTCGCACCCTCGGAGACGGCCGTTTCACGTGAAACACGGACCCCGACATGCCCAGCGTTTCCGCTTGTCTTTTCACCCCTCATCTTCCGGGCCGCACTCACTCACGACGAAGCCCGCCGGAGGGAGCGATCCCCCGGCGGGCTTCGTCGTCGTCAGCAGCGCCATCCGGCGACCGCAGCAGCGGACCGCCTGCGCGTCAGCCCTTCACGGCCGGGGCACCACGGCCCGCGATCTCCGCGGCCGCCTCCCGGTACGCCACGGCGCCGGCCGAGGCCGGGTCGTAGGTCAGCACCGTCTGCTGATAGCTGGGGGCCTCGGAGATGCGGACGTTGCGGGGGATCGCGGTGTTCAGCAGCTGCTCCGGGAAGTGTGTCCGGACCTCCTCCGCCACCTGCACGGCGAGGTTGGTCCGCGCATCGAACATCGTCAGCAGGATGGTGCTCACCTGCAGGCGCGGGTTCAGGTGCTTCTGGATCATCTGCACGTTCTTGAGCAGCTGGGAGAGGCCCTCGAGGGCGTAGTACTCGGCCTGGATCGGGATGAGCACCTCCTCGGCCGCCACGAACGCGTTGACCGTCAGCAGGCCCAGGGACGGCGGGCAGTCGATGAACACGTAGTCCAGCCGCTCCTGGCCGTCCTCCTCGCGCCAGGCGGTGTACGCCTCGAGCGCCCGAGACAGTCGCTGCTCGCGGGCCACCAGCGAGACCAGCTCGATCTCGGCACCGGCCAGGTCGATGGTCGCGGGCACCACCTGCAGGCCGTCCACGTCCGGGGCGTCCTGCACGACGTCCTGGATCTCCATCTCGCCCAGGAGCACGTCGTACACGGAGGCGACGTCTCCGGTGTGGGGGATGTTCAGCGCGGTGGACGCATTGCCCTGCGGGTCGATGTCCACCACCATCACCCGCATCCCCGCGCGGGCGAGAGCCGCGGCCAGGTTGACCGTCGTCGTCGTCTTGCCGACGCCACCCTTCTGGTTGGACGTCGTGAACACGCGGGTGCGGTCGGGGCGCGTCAGACGGCGACGCTGGAGCCGCGCGGGCTCCTCGGCGTCGGCGCCGCCCCTCTCGGCGGTCCGGCCGGTCCACTTCTGGCGCAGGGCCCTCCAGGCCCCACCCCGGCTCTCCTGCTCCTGCGCCATGCGGCTCTACCTCCTGGGTCGCGGGTGTGCGGATCTGCTGCCGCCCGGCCCGTCCCGTCCCGGTGTGGGAGGGGTCAGCGGGGACGCGCGCTGACGCGCACGACGGTGGTGGTCTCGGGCAGCAGGCCCACGCCCACCGTGAGGATCTCGGGCTCGGCACCACCATACTTGCGCAGGACCTTGCGGGCGGCGGCGATCTCGTCGGCCGCGGAGCGGCCCTTGATCGCCAGCAGCTCCCCGGCGCCCTGCAGCATGGGCATGGTCAGGGGCACGAGGGTCTTCAGCGCGGACACGGCGCGGGCGGTCACGACGTCGACGTCGAGGTTCCCGGAGACCTGCTCGGCGCGGCCGCGGATCACGTCCACGTTCTCCAGACCGAGGTCGGCGACCACCATGTCCAGCCACTCCACGCGCCGCTCGAGCGGCTCGATGAGCAGGAACTGGCAGTCAGGGCGCGCGAGCGCGAGGCACAGGCCGGGCAGGCCCGCGCCGGAGCCGACGTCGGCCACGAGCGCGCCCTGCGGGAGGAGCTCCTCGACCACGGCGCAGTTCAGGACGTGGCGCTCCCAGAGACGGGGTGCCTCGCGCGGGCCGATCAGGCCCCACTCGATGCCGGTGTCCGCCAGGTGGGCCACGTACGCCTCGGCCCGGGGGAGGGCCTCGCCGAACAGCTCGACGGCGGCCGGCCGCAGCGCACCGGTCAGCGGCGGCGCCGGCTGTCCCACGGGCGCGGGGCGGTCGCCCCGGTCCTGCGGATCCAGCCCGGGGCGCCGCTCGTAGGCCGAGCCCCGCTCAGTCATCGGCGGAGATGACCACGTGCCGGCGGGCGCCCTCGCCCTCCGACTCGGAGGTCAGGCCGGCGTCCGCGACGACGTCGTGGACGATCTTGCGCTCGTACGCGCCCATGGGCTCGAGGTGCACGGGACCCTCGCCGGCGCGGACGCGCTCGACGGCCGCCTGGGCGGCGGTGCGCAGGGCGACGTTGCGGCGCTCCCGGTGCCCGCAGACGTCCAGGATCAGCCGGGAGCGGTGCCCCGTGGCGGCGAGCACGGCCAGCCGGACGAGCTCCTGCAGGGCCTCCAGGGTGCGGCCGTCGGGGCCGACGAGGCCGTCCAGGCGCTCGTCGTGGTCCTCGGAGACGACGGACACGTACGTGCGCCCGTCGCGGACCTCGATGTCGATGTCCCCGTCCAGGTCCGCGATGTCGAGCAGCTCCTCGACGTAGTCCGCGGCGACGTCGCCCTCCTCCTCGAGGCGGCGCACCGCCTCCGAGACGGCGGCATCGTCCTGCTCCGCGACGCGAGAGCCCTGGCCCGCGGGGGTCTCGACGACGGCGTCCTCGGCCTCGGCGGCCGGGGTCACGTTCTCGGCGGACATGCTCACTTCCTCCTGCGGTTCTTACGCTGGGGCTGGACGCGCTGACCCGACTGGCGGACGACCTCACCGTTCAGCACGGCGCCGCCGCGGCCCGCCTGGGTGTGCGCGGACGAGGGCGTGGCCTCGGCGTTCGACACCTTCTGGCCCACGGGAGGCAGGCCCTTGGCGGCGCGGCGCTCGTTGAGCTCCTTCTCGGCGAGGGAGCCCGGGGTCGGGTTGTTGCGGATGATCCACCACTGCTGGCCGACGGCCCAGAAGTTGGAGTAGGTCCAGTACAGGAGCACGCCGATCGGGAAGTTGATGCCGCCGATGCCGAAGATCAGGGGCATGGCGTAGAGCATGACCTGCTGCGTCTGCATCATCGGGCCGGTGAGGGCCTGCTGCGTCATGTTCTTCGTCATGAGCATCTTCTGCATGAAGAACATCGAGCCCGACATGAGCAGGATCAGCACGATCGCCGTGACGATCACGGGCGTGCTGCCCGGCGCGCCGAGCGAGTTCATGAAGGTGTCCGACATGCGGGCGCCGAAGATCGTGGAGCCCTCGAAGGAGCGGATCTGGTCCGCGGACAGGGCGTCCATGGCCTCGCCGCGCTCGGCCGCGCCGCGGGCGCCGATCAGCACCTGGTAGAGCGCGAAGAAGAACGGCATCTGGATCAGCAGCGGCAGGCAGGCGGCGAACGGGTTCGCCTTGTGCTCCTTCATGAGCGCCTGCTGCTCCAGGGCCATGGCCTGGCGGGACAGCTGGTCCTTCTTGCCCTTGTACTTGGCCTGCAGCTTCTGCAGCTCCGGCTGGATGGCCTGCATGGCGCGCTGCGCCTTGATCTGCTTGACGAACAGCGGGATCAGCAGGGTGCGGATGAGCACCACCAGCAGGAGGATGGACAGGGCCCACGTCCAACCGGAGTCCGCGGACAGGCCCGCGAACTCCAGGACGCTGTGGAACGCCCCGAGCAGCCAGGACATCAGCCAGCGGAACGGGGAGAGGATGGCTTCGAACATGGGGGTCAATCCTCCTGCGGGAGATCAGGTGGGATGGGAGGGTGGTTCAGGGCGAGGATGCGCGGCTGCCGGCCCGGCGGCCAGCGCCGGTGCCCGGGCGGGACCGGGTCCACGCCGCCGTCGTTCCAGGGATGGCACCGGCCGATGCGCCGCGCGGCGAGCCAGGAGCCCTTCACCGCGCCGTGCACGTGCACGGCCTCCAGCCCGTAGGCGGAGCAGCTGGGGAAGAACCGGCACACGGGTCCGTACAGCGGGGAGACCACGGCCCGGTAGACCGTGAGCAGTCCGGCCAGCAGGGCGGACGGCAGCGCGCGCAGCGGCCCCCACTCACGGGAGGGCTCGAGCACGACGAAGGGCGAGGGCGTGACGGTCATCTAGGCGTGCTCCGAGGCGGCGGGCAGGTGCGGCTTCACGGCCTTGCCGAGCGCACCGATGGTCTCGCGGCGCAGCCGCGCGTAGTCCGCCTCGGCGGCGGCCGGCAGCGCGCGGACCTGCACCAGCACCGGCAGGTCGCGCAGCGGGGGCACGCGCATCTGATCCGCGACGACGGCCCGCAGCCGCCGCTTCACCCGGTTGCGGGTCACCGCGTTCCCCACGGCTTTGGACACGACGAACCCGGCCCGCGGCCGAGGGGCGCTCGGCGACGTGGACCGGGTCTGGTCGGGGTCCGTGGCGACGCTCACCACGACGGTGCGCCGACCCGCGCGGGTACCGGTGCGACCGAGGTGACGGAACTCCGCGGGCGTGCGGACGCGGCGGTCACGGGGCAGCACGGGGCGCGCCGTCCCTGGACCGACGTCCTCAGGCGGACAGCTCGGCGCGGTTCTTGCCGCGGCGAGCGGACAGGATGGCGCGGCCGGCGCGGGTGCGCATGCGGGCACGGAAGCCGTGCTTGCGGGCACGACGGCGGTTGTTGGGCTGGAACGTGCGCTTGGTCACTGTGATCTCTCCACGACGTGTTGTGTGCCTTCGACCGTCGACCTGAGCAGGTGGACCAGGGGGAAGGACCGGTGAGGCTCTGACATGAAATCCCCGGCGGGCACGATCAACCGACACCCGGGGGACCAGACGACTCTAGTGGCCGGGGTGCGCGGGGGTCAAACGGGTGCGCGCGGATCCCGGACGCGCACGGGCGCCCGGGACGGTCGTCCACAGGATGATAGGGGTTGTCCACCGTCTGTGCACAACCCTGTGGACAACCGTTAGACTCCGAGCACCGTCGTCCGTCTCGCGCAGCCGTCCCCGTCCCCTGGGACGTCTGTCCCAGGAAAGGAAGCCTCCGTGGTGGCAGACCAGGCCGTGCTCAGCTCGTGGCGCTCCGTCGTGGGCTCCCTCGAGGACGACGCGCGGGTCAGCGCCCGCCTCATGGGCTTCGTCTACCTGGCCCAGCCGCAGGGCCTCATCGGCAACACGCTCCTGCTGGCCGTGCCGAACGAGACCACCCGCGAGACGCTCCAGGGCACCCAGGTGGCCGACGCCCTCACGGACGCCCTGACCAAGGAGTTCCGCGAGGAGATCCTGCTGGCCATCTCGATCGATGCGAACCTGCAGCCGCCGCGGACCCCCTCCTCGGAGGCCCGCCGCTCCTCCCTCGCCGGCGGGCCGTCCGGCACCGCGGCGCCGGACGTCGAGCTGCCCCCGGCCGCGACCGCCGCCACCTCCCGCCGCGCCGTCGCCGAGGAGCTGCCAGGCTTCCGCATCGAGCCGCCGGCCGACGTCGCGCCCGCCGCGACCGCGGCCCCGAACGGGAACGGCAAGCCGACCCCCGCGCCGCCGTCGACGTCCGCGGAGACCAGCCGCCTCAACGACCGCTACCACTTCGAGACGTTCGTGATCGGCTCGTCCAACCGGTTCGCGCACGCCGCCGCGAACGCGGTGGCCGAGGCGCCGGCGAAGGCGTACAACCCGCTGTTCATCTACGGCGAGTCCGGCCTGGGCAAGACGCACCTGCTGCACGCGATCGGACACTACGCCCGTCGCCTCTACCCGGGCCTGCGGGTGCGGTACGTGAACTCGGAGGAGTTCACCAACGACTTCATCAACTCCATCCGCCACGACGAGGGCGCCTCGTTCAAGCAGGTCTACCGCAACGTGGACATCCTGCTGATCGACGACATCCAGTTCCTGGCGGACAAGGAGGCGACGGTCGAGGAGTTCTTCCACACCTTCAACACGCTCTACAACAACAACAAGCAGGTGGTCATCACCTCGGACTTGCCGCCCAAGCAGCTCTCCGGGTTCGAGGACCGGCTGCGCTCCCGCTTCGAGTGGGGGCTGATCACGGACATCCAGCCGCCGGACCTGGAGACGCGCATCGCGATCCTCCGGAAGAAGGCGGAGGCCGAGGGGCTCGTGGCCCCGCCGGAGGCGCTGGAGTACATCGCCTCGCGCATCTCCACGAACATCCGCGAGCTCGAGGGCGCGCTGATCCGCGTGACCGCGTTCGCCTCGCTCAACCGGCAGACCGTGGACATCGAGCTGGCCGAGCATGTGCTCAAGGACCTGATCACGGACGAGACGGCGCACGAGATCACGCCGGAGCTGATCCTGCACGCCACGGGGGAGTACTTCAATCTCACCCTCGAGGAGCTGACCAGCAAGTCCCGCACCCGCACGCTGGTGACGGCGCGGCAGATCGCCATGTACCTGCTGCGCGAGCTGACGGAGATGTCCCTGCCCAAGATCGGCCAGGTCCTGGGCGGCCGCGACCACACCACCGTCATCCACGCGGACCGCAAGATCCGCGAGCTGATGGCCGAGCGGCGGACGATCTACAACCAGGTCACCGAGCTCACTAACGAGATCAAGCGGAAGCAGCGCGGCGCCTGAGCCACCCGCTGTCCCACCCTCGAGTCCCGGTTCGAACCTTCGACCGGGACTCGAGCCTTCTTCCACATTGTCCACCGGTGTGGACAACTCTGTGGAGAACCCCCGGTGCTGTGGACAACCTCCGCCCCTGTGGATGGCGGAATCAGGCCGCTCACGGCGCGTCCACACCCCTGGGGACGACGACGGTGCACAGGCTGGTGAATCACACGGATGTCATTCGATGGTCCACATCTATCCACAGATCTCCACAGCCGAAAACCGCATGATCTCGCGGTTTTCGACGGGTGTGAATGCGTCCTGTGGACAGGAATGTGGACAACTGGGGGGTCGATCCGGGGACGAGTCTGGACAACTCCGGACGGGCCTGTGCAGAGCGGGGGGAGGGCCTTCGCGGCTCGTCCACACCGGATGCACACCCCGAACGAGCGGGCGTCCACACGGTTCCCCCAACCGGATCCGCATGGTGGCGCGGCAGAACGGCGTTCTCCACAGGATCCACACCCGCTACCACTCCTTCTGATCCCTCTGGAGAGATCCCGCCAAGCAACATCATCTCCGCCGCCCCGCACCGAGCCGAGCGCCTCGACGGCCCGGGCTGCGCCCGGGCGCTCGGAATCCGTGGAATCACACCGCTGTCATTCGTCGGCGACCTGACACCCGCCGCACGGACCGCCTATGCTGAGGCCCGCGTGTCGCCGTTCCCCCCGGGCCCGCAACCCCCGTCATCACCCCCAGAGAGGCAGTGCAGCTCGTGAAGTTCACCGTCGAACGCGACATCCTCACCGACGCCGTCTCCTGGGCCGCCCGCTCCCTGTCCCCGCGCCCGCCGGTGCCGGTGCTCTCGGGCCTGCTGATCACGGCCGAGGCCGGCATCGTGTCCATCGCGAGCTTCGACTACGAGACCTCCGCACGCCTGGAGATCGAGGCGGACGTCGAGACCGCGGGCCAGGTGCTCGTCTCCGGCCGCCTGCTGAACGACATCGTCCGCTCCCTGCCTCAGGCCCAGGTCACGGTGGAGCTCGACGGCGGCAAGGTGCTCGTCACGTGCCGCTCCTCCCGCTTCGCCCTGGCCACGATGCCCGTGGGCGACTACCCGGCCCTGCCCGAGCTGCCGGCCCCCGCGGGCACCGTGGACGGGGCCGCGTTCGCCCACGCCGTCGCCCAGGTCACCGTCGCCGCCTCCAAGGACGACACCCTGCCGATCCTCACCGCCGTGAAGGTGGAGATCGAGGGCGACACCATGACCTTCCTGGCCACGGACCGCTACCGGCTGGCCATGAAGGAGATCCGCTGGACCCCGGCGGACCCGTCCCTCTCGACGTCGCTGCTCATCAAGGCGCGCACGCTCACCGAGGTCGCCAAGTCCCTCGGCTCCGGCGGCGACCTGGAGATCCTGCTCGGTCAGACCGCCGACCTCGTGGGCTTCGCCTCCGGCGGCCGCCGCACCACCTCCGTGCTCGTGGACGGCGAGTACCCCAAGATCCGCTCGCTCTTCCCCGAGTCCAGCCCCATCCAGGCCGTGGTGGACACCGCCGCCCTGGTCGAGGCGTCCCGCCGCGTGGCCCTCGTGGCCGAGCGCAACACCGCCCTGCGCATGGTGTTCACGGACGGCCAGGTCACCCTGGACGCCGGCACCGGCGACGACGCGAGCGCCAACGAGTCCGTGCCGTGCACGCTCGAGGGCGAGGACATCACCGTGGCGTTCAACCCGTCCTACCTCTCCGAGGGCCTGGCCGTGGTGGACCAGCCGCAGGTGCGCTTCGCCTTCACCTCCGCGCCCAAGCCCGCCCTGCTCACCGGCGTGAACCAGGAGGACGGCGTCGTCTCCGACTACCGCTACCTCGTGATGCCGGTGCGCATCGCCTGACGCAGGGGGCCCGACGCTCCCGTGTACCTGTCCCACCTCACCGTCGCGGATTTCCGGTCCTACCGCTGGGCCGACCTGGAGCTGACGCCGGGGTCCACGGTGCTGCTCGGGGCCAACGGGGTGGGCAAGACCAACCTCGTGGAGGCGATCGGCTACCTCGGCGCCCAGCAGTCCCACCGGGTCAGCTCGGACGCGCAGCTCGTGCGCTTCGGCCGGGACCGGGCCCGGATCGCCGGACGCGTGCACCGCGGTTCCCGCACCGTCGCCCTCGAGCTGGAGATCCTGCCGGGCCGGTCCAACCGGGTGGCCATCAACCGCGGTGCCCCCGTGCGGGCGAAGGAGGGCCTCGGGATCCTGCGCACCGTGGTCTTCGCCCCGGAGGACTTGAGCCTCGTGACGGGGGAGCCCGGTGGCCGCCGTCGTCTCCTCGACCAGCTCATGGTGCAGCTGCGTCCGGCCCTCGGCGAGGCCGCCGCCGACTACGAACGCGTGCTGCGCCAGCGCAACGCCCTGCTCAAGTCGAGCCGCGGCTCTCGCCGCTGGGGCCCCGAGGAGGACGCGACCCTCGCCGTCTGGGACGAGCACCTCTGCGCCGCCGGCGCCCGCCTGCTCCACGGCCGCCTGTACGTGCTGCGCCTGCTGGCCCGCCCCCTCCAGGAGATGTACGCGGCGCTGACCAACGGCTCCAAGGCGGCGGCCTACGCCTACGAGTCCACCGTCCCGCTGGCCCGCGGCACCCACGCGGAGGTCCCGGCCGTGGCGGACCTGGCCGCGGACATGCGCCGGACGCTCGAGGCCCAGCGGGAGGAGGAGCGGGCGCGGTCGCTCACCCTGGTGGGCCCCCACCGGGACGAGCTCGCCCTCTTCCTGGGCCCGGCGCCCGCGCGCGGCTACGCCTCCCACGGGGAGACGTGGTCGCTGGCCCTGGCCCTGCGCATGGCGGCCTACGACGTGCTCGTGGCCGACGACCCGGACCCCGACGCCCGCCCCGTCCTGATCCTGGACGACGTGTTCGCGGAGCTCGACGCCGCCCGTCGCCGCCGCCTCGCCGCGCTCGTCCACCGGGCCGAGCAGGTGATCGTCACGGCCGCCGCGCTCGAGGACGTCCCCGAGGAGCTCACGGCCCACCGCGTGCTCATCCGCCAGGACGCGGAGGGCTCCGAGGCCGTGGCCGCCGCGGCCCCCGTGGAGGGGGACATCCGCGAGCCCCGGCGCGAGGGCGGCGCCGATGGCTGAGACCCCCGCCCCGTTCGAGCCGGACCGGCCGGACCTGGCGCTCGTGCAGCTGCGTCGGGTCCGCGAGGCCGCCCGGGAGCGGGGCGAGGCGCCGCTGCGGGCGCGGGGGACGGGCGCGGGCCTGGCCGGGGCCATGGCGGGCACGACGTCGGCCGGCCGGGAGCGGCAGGACCGTCGGCGCCCGTTCGGGGGTGCGGACCGGGACCCGGCCACGGTGTCCACCGTGTTCGGCCGGCTCATCCGCGACCGCGGCTGGTCCACCCCTGTGGCGGTCGGCTCCGTGCTCACCCGCTGGGCCGAGCTGGTGGGGCCGGAGATCGCGCTGCACTGCCGCCCGGAGAGCTTCGAGGACTCCGTGGTGCGGGTCCGGACGAGCTCCACCGCGTGGGCCACGCAGCTGCGCCTGATGAGCCCCGTGCTCCTGCAGCGCTTCGACGAGGCGCTCGGGCCCGGCGTCGTGACCCGCATCGAGGTGGCGGGGCCGCAGGCCCCGAGCTGGCGCAAGGGGCCGCGCACCGTGCGCGGCGGCCGGGGGCCGCGCGACACCTACGGCTGAGTCCGGGGCCGCCCCCGCGCCGCCCGACGACGTCCCGGACGCGGCGAGGCCATGGGCGCCGCTCTGGCGCGCTCACAGGGTCGGTGACGGCCCGGGAGGCATGGGCGGTCTCCTGCGCACGTCCTGAGCCGTGTCCCTGGCCGCTGAGCGGGTGTTCTCCCGTGGCGGACCCCCGTCGATGCGGGCCCTCGGGGTGCCAGGCGGTACACTGGGACCAGTGAAAGGGGGCCGGCCGTCGTCCGTCCCCCGCCCCCGTGGATCTGCGGGAGCGTGTCGCGTGCCGGTCCTGTCCGGGCGGCGTCGCGCGCCTGCGCGCGGGTCGACCCTGCCGCCGACGTCCGAGGAAGTGAGCCACCCGTGGTTGACGCCATGCCCGAGAACCCCGCGGAGGAGCCGACCGCCGCGTCGGCCGCGCCGAACCCGGAGGCCGTGCCGGACGCCGTCGGGCAGCCCGAGGCCCCGGTGAAGGACCGGAAGGTGCCCGGTGAGTACGGCGCCAGCGCCATCACCGTGCTCGAGGGCCTCGAGGCCGTCCGCAAGCGCCCCGGCATGTACATCGGCTCCACCGGCCCGCGGGGCCTGCATCACCTCGTGTACGAGGTCGTGGACAACTCCGTGGACGAGGCGCTGGCCGGCTACGCCACCGGCATCGACGTCACGCTGCAGGCCGACGGCGGCGTGCGCGTGGCGGACGACGGCCGCGGCATCCCCGTGGACCTGCACCCCACCGAGGGGAAGCCGACCGTCGAGGTCGTCATGACGATCCTGCACGCCGGCGGCAAGTTCGGCGGCGGCGGCTACGCCGTCTCGGGCGGCCTGCACGGCGTGGGCATCTCCGTGGTCAACGCGCTCTCCCGCCGCGTGGACACCGAGGTCCGCCGTCAGGGGCACGTGTGGCGCATGTCCTTCGCGGACGGCGGCGTGCCCCAGGGCGAGCTGGTCAAGGGTGAGGCCACGGACGCCACGGGCACCGTGCAGACGTTCTACCCGGACTCGGAGATCTTCGACTCGATCGAGTTCGACTACGAGACCCTGCGCGCCCGCTTCCAGCAGATGGCCTTCCTCAACAAGGGCCTGCGCATCACCCTCACGGACGAACGCGTCCAGGAGTCCAACGAGGTCGTCGACGACGAGATCGCGGGCGAGGGCGCCGCCGGTGAGGACGTCGCGGAGAACGGCCTGGCGGAGGAGGCGGAGCAGGAGCCCCAGCGCCGCTCCGTCACCTACCTGTACGAGAACGGCCTGCTCGACTACGTCCAGCACCTCAACTCCGCCAAGAAGGTCGAGTACGTCCACGACGACGTCATCGCCTTCGAGGCCGAGGACGTCTCGGACGGCCGCTCCATGGCCGTCGAGGTGGCCATGCAGTGGACCTCCGCCTACTCGGAGTCCGTGCACACCTACGCGAACACGATCAACACCCACGAGGGCGGCACCCACGAGGAGGGCTTCCGCGCCGCGCTGACCTCCCTGGTCAACCGGTACGCGCGGGAGAAGGAGATCCTCAAGCCCAAGGAGGACAACCTCACGGGCGAGGACATTCGCGAGGGCCTGACCGCCGTGATCTCCGTGAAGCTCTCCGAGCCGCAGTTCGAGGGCCAGACCAAGACCAAGCTCGGCAACTCCGAGGCCCGCGGGTTCGTGTCCAAGGCGGTCACGGACCACCTCGGCGACTGGTTCGAGCGCAATCCGGGCCCGGCCAAGGAGATCATCCGCAAGGCCATCATGGCCTCGCACGCCCGCCTGGCTGCCCGCAAGGCTCGGGACAACGCGCGCCGCAAGTCCCCGCTGGAGTCCTTCGGCATGCCCGGCAAGCTGGCCGACTGCTCCTCGAAGGACCCCGAGCGCTGCGAGGTGTACATCGTGGAGGGCGACTCCGCCGGCGGCTCGGCCAAGCAGGGCCGCAACCCGGAGACGCAGGCCATCCTGCCGCTGCGCGGCAAGATCCTGAACGTGGAGCGCGCCCGCCTCGACAAGGCCCTCGGCAACGCCGAGATCCAGTCGATGATCACGGCGTTCGGCACCAACATCGGCGAGGAGTTCGACATCTCCAAGCTGCGGTACCACAAGATCGTGCTCATGGCGGACGCGGACGTGGACGGCCAGCACATCACCACGCTGCTGCTGACCGTGCTGTTCCGGTACATGCGCCCGCTCATCGAGGCCGGCCACGTGTTCCTCGCGCAGCCGCCGCTGTACCGCATCAAGTGGTCCAACGCCCCGCACGACTACGTGTTCTCGGACGACGAGCGCGACGCCGCCGTCGAGGCCGGCCTGGCCAAGGGCTGGCGCTACCCCAAGGACAACGGCGTGCAGCGCTACAAGGGCCTGGGCGAGATGAACTACCAGGAGCTCTGGGACACCACCATGGATCCGGAGCACCGCACCCTGCTGCAGGTGACCATGGAGGACGCCGCCGCCGCGGACGCCGTCTTCTCCATGCTCATGGGCGAGGACGTGGAGTCCCGCCGCACCTTCATCCAGCAGAACGCCAAGGACATCCGCTTCCTGGACGTCTGAGCCGGACCCGCAGACCTGCCTGAGCCGACCACCCTCCCCGCCGCCGCGGGGAGCACGAGAGGACCCGCGTGAGCGACGAGACCACCCCCCAGACCCCGGACGAGCCCGTCGAGGGCGCCCCGACCCCGCAGCCCCCGCAGACCGGCCTGGACATCGAGGTCGAGCACTACGTGCTCCCCGAGGGCGCCGCCGACAAGGTCGAGCCCGTCGACCTCGAGTCGGAGATGAAGCGCTCGTACCTGGACTACGCGATGGCCGTGATCGTCGGCCGCGCGCTGCCGGACGTGCGCGACGGCCTCAAGCCCGTGCACCGTCGCGTGCTCTACGCGATGTACGACGGCGGCTACCGCCCGGACCGCGCGTTCAACAAGTCCGCCCGCGTGGTGGGCGACGTGATGGGCAACTACCACCCGCACGGCGACACCGCGATCTACGACGCCCTCGTGCGCCTCATCCAGGACTGGGTCCAGCGCTACCCGCTGGCGCTCGGCCAGGGCAACTTCGGCTCCCCGGGCAACGACGGCGCGGCCGCCCAGCGCTACACCGAGACCAAGATGGCCCCGCTGGCCATGGAGATGGTCCGGGACATCGACGAGGACACCGTCGAGATGCAGGACAACTACGACGGCAAGCAGCAGGAGCCCGTCGTCCTGCCAGCCCGGTACCCGAACCTGCTGGTCAACGGCTCCTCGGGCATCGCCGTCGGCATGGCCACGAACATCCCGCCGCACAACATGCGCGAGGTGGCCGCGGGCGTGCAGTGGTACCTCGAGCACCCCGAGGCCACCCGCGAGGAGCTGCTCGAGGCACTCCTGGCCCGCGTGCACGGCCCCGACTTCCCCACGGGCGCCCAGATCCTGGGCCGCAAGGGCATCGAGGAGGTCTACCGGACCGGCCGCGGGCCCATCACCATGCGCGCTGTGGTCAACGTGGAGGAGATCCAGGGCCGCACGTGCCTCGTGGTCACCGAGCTGCCCTACATGACCAACCCGGACAACCTCGCCGCGAAGATCGCGGAGATGGTGCGGGACGGCAAGATCAACGGCATCGCGGACATGCGCGACGAGACCTCCGGCCGCACCGGCCAACGCCTGGTGATCGTGCTCAAGCGCGACGCCGTCGCCAAGGTGGTGCTGAATAACCTCTACAAGCACACCGAGCTGCAGTCGAACTTCTCGGCCAACATGCTCGCGCTCGTGGACGGCGTGCCGCGCACCCTGTCCCTGGACGGCTTCGTGCACCACTGGGTGAAGCACCAGATCGACGTGATCGTGCGCCGCACCGCGTTCCGCAAGCGCAAGGCCGAGGAGCGCGCGCACATCCTGCGCGGCCTGCTCAAGGCCCTGGACATGCTGGACGAGGTCATCGCGACCATCCGCCGCTCGGCCTCGGCGGACGTGGCCCGCGAGGCCCTCAAGGAGCTCCTGGACATCGACGACGTCCAGGCCCAGGCCATCCTGCAGATGCAGCTGCGCCAGCTCGCCGCCCTGGAGTCCCAGAAGATCCAGGACGAGTACGACGACCTCATGGCGAAGATCGCCGAGTACAACCGGATCCTGGAGTCCCCGCAGCGTCAGCGCGAGGTCATCTCCGAGGAGCTCGCCGAGATCGTGGCCAAGCACGGCGACGACCGCCGCACCGAGATCATGGCCGGCTTCGACGGGGACATGTCCATCGAGGACCTGATCCCCGAGGAGGAGATGGTCGTCTCCATCACCCGCGGCGGCTACGTCAAGCGCACCCGGATCGACCAGTACCGGTCCCAGGCACGCGGCGGCAAGGGCGTGCGCGGGGCGACGCTGCGCGGCGACGACGTCGTCGAGCACTTCCTGACCGTGTCCACGCACCACTGGCTGCTGTTCTTCACGAACTTCGGCCGCGTGTACCGCATCAAGACGTACGAGCTGCTCGAGGCCGGCCGCGACGCGAAGGGCCAGCACGTGGCCAACCTGCTCGCGTTCCAGCCGGACGAGCGGATCGCCCAGATCCAGCCGCTCGTGGACTACGGCCGGGCCCCGTACCTCGTGCTCGCCACGCGCGGCGGCCTCGTGAAGAAGACGCCGCTGCTGGACTACGACACGAACCGCACCGCCGGCCTGATCGCCATCAAGCTGCGTGAGGGGGACGAGCTGGTCTCGGCCCGCGTGGTCTCGCCCGACGACGACCTCATCCTGATCTCGCACAAGGGCCAGTCACTGCGGTTCACCGCCACGGACGAGGCGCTGCGTCCCATGGGCCGTGCGACCTCGGGCGTGACCGGCATGAAGTTCCGCGACGACGACTCCCTGCTGACGATGGACGTGGTGGAGGAGGACGGCTACGTCTTCACCGTCACGGACGGCGGCTTCGCCAAGCGCACCCACGTGGACGAGTACCGCCTGCAGAACCGCGGCGGCCTCGGCATCAAGGTCGCCAAGCTCGTGGACGACCGCGGCGAGCTCGCCGGCGGTCTCGTGGTGCGCGAGGACCAGGAGGTCCTCGTGGTGATGGCCTCGGGCAAGGTGGTGCGCTCCGCCGTCGCCGGCGTGCCGGCCAAGGGCCGCGACACGATGGGCGTGATCTTCGCCAAGCCGGACAAGCGGGACCGGATCGTCGCCGTCACCCTGAACAACGAGCAGGAGATGGAGGCGAAGGCGGACGCCGAGGCCGAGGCGGGGCCGGATGTACCCTTGGACGCAGACATCGACCCGACCGACCCCGTAGCCGCACCGGAGGACGCCCTGACGCAGGACGCCGGTGAGGGTGCAGACGGAGGAGAGCAGTGAGCACGTCCGCGTCGTCGCGTCCCGGCCAGGGACGGAGCACCGGGAAGGCCGCCGAGCCGCGGTCCGGTCGTCCGGTGCGCAAGGCCAGCGGGTCCTCGCAGGAGGACCTGGTCCGCGCCGTCCCGAAGGCCAAGGTGCGCCGCGCCCGCCTGGTGCTGACCCGGGTGGACCCGTGGTCCGTGCTGAAGCTGGCGTTCCTGCTCTCGGTGGCGCTGGGCATCCTCACGGTGGTGGCGGCGGTGGCGCTCTACTCGCTGTCCGACGTCCTCGGGATCTTCGACAGGGTCAACGACGTGATCGGCACCGTGCTCGGTTCCGAGGCCGGGCGCTACACCGTGGCGTCCCTGGCTCCGCTGAGCACCGTGACCTCGCTGGCCACCGTGCTGGCCGTGGTCAACGTCATCCTGCTGACCGCCCTGGCCACCCTGGCCGCGCTGCTCTACAACCTCTGCGCGAGCCTCGTGGGCGGCCTCGGCGTCACGCTGGCGGACGACTGAGCCGACCCTCGACGACGCCCCGCGCGGATTTGCGCGGGGCGTCGGCGTTCCGGTACAGTCATCTCCTGTTGTGAACGGCGTCAGTCGTGAGCGACGGTGAGGGCGTATAGCTCAGGCGGTTAGAGCGCTTCGCTGATAACGAAGAGGTCCCAAGTTCAAGTCTTGGTACGCCCACTCCCACCACACAGAGCCCCGGTCCGCTGGGGCTCCGTTCGTCTCCGGAGGTCTTCCCATGGGTCGACTGGCACGCGTGGCCCTCGTGGTCGGCGCCGCGGCAGCCGCCTACGGGGCGCGTCTCTGGCGGGAGAACAGTGCGGGGAAGGACGTCTGGGCCACGGCCACGGACGACCTGCCGGAGGACGCCGACGGCGTCGAGCCGGCACCGGAGGACTGACCGGTCCTCACGGGGGCATGGCGCAATTGGTAGCGCACCTGCTTTGCAAGCAGGGGGTTAGGGGTTCGAGTCCCCTTGCCTCCACCGATGAAGGGCCCGGGAGTCGTGAGACCCCCGGGCCCTTTCGTATGCCCAGGGTGGGTCTGTCCGCGCCCACCGCGCCCGTCGCCGTCGTGTGTGGTGTTGGATGGTCCGGTGAACACCACCATCGACACCCCGTCCCCCGACCGACCCGCCTCTGGGCAGGGCACTCCGGCCTACGCCCGGGTGCCCGCGAGCTACTACGACATCTTCGTGGGCGTCTTCATCGCCCTCCTCATCCTCTCCGGCGTCACCGCGGCCAAGCTCTTCTACGGCCCCACCGTCCCGGTCATCTCTGACCTCTTCTACGACGGCGGCCCCCTCATCTTCGACGGCGGCGCCTTCCTGTTCCCGTTCGCGTACATCGTCGGCGACATCCTCGCCGAGGTGTACGGCTGGCGCCGGGCCCGCCGCGCCATCGTCCTCGGCTTCGCGATGCTCGTGCTCGCCGCCCTCACCTACACGGTGGTCTCCTGGACCACGCCCGTCGAGAACTTCGAGGTCTGGGACCAGGCCCTCGCGCCCATGCTGCGGATCACCGTGGCCGGCATCGTCGCGTTCCTCGTGGGCTCCCTGCTCAACGCGTCCATCGTGGTCCGCCTCAAGGAGCGCATGAAGGAACGGCACGTGGCGTTCCGGCTCATCCTCTCCACCGTGGTCGGCCAGTTCTTCGACACCCTGGTCTTCTGCACCATCGCCTACGCCGGCAAGATCTCGCTGCTGGAACTGGCGAACTACACGGTGACCGGCTTCGGCTACAAGACGCTCGTGGAGATCCTCATCGTGCCGGTGACCCTGCTCGTCATCCGCGCCCTCAAGCGCCGGGAGCCCACCTACCGGGCGCCCGGCTTCGAGATCCACCGCGACGACGACCCCGCCGTCGGCCCGGCCGCATCCCGCTGACCCGCACGGGCCCCGGCGCGGCCGCGCCGGGGCCCGTCCGTCGCGCGCACCCCGCCCACCGGCTACCGTCGGTGCCATGGGCAAGGACCTCTTCGAGCACGAGCAGCAGCAGACCCTCAGCCGCGAGCAGGCCGCCGCACGCCTGCGCGACCTCGCCGACCAGCTCTCCCGGCAGAACGAGGTGCGGGTCGAGCACGGAGGCCGCGACGTCGTCGTCACCGTCCCGGACCGCGTGGGCCTCGAGGTGGAGCTCGAGGTCGAGGACGGCGGCGACGCCGAGCTGGAGATCACCCTCAGCTGGTGACCGGCCCCGGGCCGGCCGCCGTCGCCTTCCCGTGCCTCAGAACGTCCAGGGCTCCCCGGGGGCCAGGCGCCGGTAGTCGGTCACGCCCTCGGCGAGACCCGAGAGCACCCCGTCCACCACGCCCTTGCCGTCCTCGCTGAGGATGCCGTCGTGGATGGGGCGGGTGTGCGTCGCCGCGATGGCCCGCATCTGGTCCACCACGTCCGCGATGCGCAACCACGGCGCCGCGGCGGGCAGCAGGAGCACCTCGACGTCGGCGTCCGGCACCGTGAACGAGTCGCCGGGGTGCAGCACGGCCCCGTCCACGAGGTAGGACACGTTGACCGGGCGCGGCACCTCGGCGTGGATCACCGCGTGCTCCCCGCCGAGCACCTCCACCCGGAAGCCGGCGGCCTCGAACGTCTCCCCGGGGACGGCCGTGTGCACGCGCCCGGCGTCGAGTCCCGCCTCCGCCAGCGGCCCCGTGAGGTCCCGTGGCGCCCAGACGTGCGCCTCCGTGCCGGCCACGGCCCTGGTCAGCTGCTCGGGGACCACGTGGTCCGGGTGGCTGTGCGTCACGAGGACGGCGTCCGCGCCGTCCAGGACCGCCGCGTCGCTGAACGCGCCGGGGTCGAACGCGAGGCGCCGGCCGGCCTTCTCGAGGCGGACGGCCGAGTGGCCGAAGAGGGTCAGGGTCGTGCTCATGCGGATCACTCCTTCGCCCGGCGTCGGGTTCCCGGGTGGTCCCAGCCTCCCGCGTGCTCCCGGCGGCGGACAAGGCCCGCGCCCCCTCGGTCCTGCCGAGGATGCGCGGGCCGGGCGACGTCCGCTCAGGGCGCGGGGAAGCGGGTCAGCGCTGCTGCCCGGGCTGGACGCCCAGCACCTTCGCGTTGGCGGCGGCCACCGGGTCCGGGGCGGCGGTGTCCACCCGCACGCCCTGGCCCGCCGCGGCCGAGCCGGCCTCGGCCACGACCTTCTGCTGCTGGGCGTAGGGGTTGTTGGCCTCCACCACCGGGATGTTCGCGGTGATCGGGCCCGGCACCGGGGCGGTCCACGGATCCTGCACCGGCTTGGTCAGGCGCCACAGGGCGAAGCCGGCGCCGGCGGCGGCGGCCGCCATGCCCGCGACGATCCAGGCGCGGCCACCCGAGCGGGAGGCCCGGCGACCGGCGGCACGGTTCAGGTCCTTCTCGGCGGCGCCGGCGTACTGCTCGGCACCCTTGCGCAGGCGCTTCACGATCGCCTTGTCCCCGGTGAGCTTGATCAGCGCCTGCTCCAGGGCGTCCGGGACCTCGACGTCGTGGGCGGTCTTGCGGGCGTGCGCGGCGCCGTCGGCCAGGCGGGCGGCGGCCACGGGGAGGACCTCCTCCTTGCGGCGCTGGGCGTAGTCGCCGGCGTCGGCCAGGCGGGCCTGCACCTGCGGGGCCACCTTCCCGCCCTGCTCCTGCAGCGCGGACAGACCCGTGGCGAGGAGACCGGCGAGGGTCAGGCCGCCCGCCGCGGCGGCGTCCTTGGCCTGACCGGCACGGTCGCTGAACAGGGTGGCGGACCGCTGGGCGTCCTTGCGGGCGCCCTTGGCGGCCTTCTTCGCGTCCTTGCGCAGACCCTTGGCGGCCTGGCGGCCGTCCCGGCGCAGCTGCTTGGCCTTGCGGCCCCCACGACGGCGGCCCTTCTTCGCGGCCTTCTCGGCATCCTTGCGCGCCGCGGCGAACTGCTGCTGCACCTCGTGGCCGGCGTCCTGCGCCTGGGCCTGCAGGTGCTCGAAGAAGTCCTGGACGGTGTCCACGCCCTTGGCGACGGCCGGGGCCAGCAGCCCGTACTGGTGCGCGACGGCCTCACCGGCCTTCCGCGCCCCGCGCTCGACCACGGGGCCGTACTCCTTCTTGGCGTCCTGGGCCTTGCGACGGCCCTCCTCGGCCGCTGCGGAGCCGCCGATCAGCCCGTACGCCGCGGCCACCTCGCTCCAGGCGCGGGTGGACTCCACCTTCGGGGCGGCCCAGTGGCGCAGATTCTCCGCCTGGCGCGCGACGAACGCGTTCGCGCCGCCGTCGTGCTGGATCTCGTCGTGCAGGGTCTTGCGAGCCATGTGATGCCTCCCGTGGGTTCTGGATGGTCGTTGAACGCGGTGGTCCTCGAGGCCCAGCCTAGTGGCCGACCCCCGCCGTGGCACGGGTCCCGGCCCGCCGGGACGGCGTACGCCGATCGCGGACGACCCGCCCCCGGACGGCGGGATCCGGACGGCCCGCCGCCGCGGATGGAACAATGGGGCGCATGGCGAACAAGACGCACACCGCGACCATCCACACGAACCACGGCGACATCGTCGTCGAGCTGTTCGGCAACCACGCCCCGAAGACCGTGAAGAACTTCGTGGGCCTCGCCACCGGCGAGCAGGAGTGGACCCACCCGCAGACCGGTGAGAAGAACAACGGCGCCCCGCTGTACTCCGGCACCGTGTTCCACCGCATCATCAAGGACTTCATGATCCAGGGCGGCGACCCGCTCGGCATGGGCATCGGCGGCCCCGGCTACCAGTTCGGCGACGAGATCCACCCCGAGCTGCAGTTCGACCGTCCCTACCTGCTGGCCATGGCCAACGCCGGCCCCGGCACCAACGGCTCGCAGTTCTTCATCACCTCCGTGCCCACCGGCTGGCTCAACGGCAAGCACACCATCTTCGGCGAGGTGAAGGACGAGGCCTCCCAGAAGGTCGTGGACGAGCTCAACGCCGTCGCCACCGATCCCCGCGACCGCCCGCTCGAGGACGTCGTCATCGAGTCCATCGACATCGACGAGGCCTGAGCAGCCCCTCGGTGAGCACCACCCCCTCTGACCCGCACGGCCCGGACTCCGCGGACGGCACACCCCCGGTGTGCCCGCGGCATCCGGGCCGTGCGGCGTATGTGCGCTGCGCCGTCTGCCGGCGCCCCGCGTGCCTCGACTGCCAGCGTCCCGGCTCCGCGGCCGGGCCGGTCTGCGTGGACTGTGCGTCCGGCGTCGTGGCCGGCCCTGCTCCGACGGTGGCCCCCGCCGCCGGCGCCGCCGCGACGGTCCCGCTCCGACGGCGGACGGGCTTCGCCGCCTCGCCCGTCACCTGGATCCTGCTGGCGGTCACGGTGGTGTTCTATGCGGCGCAGTGGCTGACCCGGGACCAGTCGTCCGGCGTGACCGAGGCGCTCTGGTACGCCGGGCTCTACACGTCCCCATACGGCATGGAGCCGTGGCGGATGGCCTCCTACGCGCTCGTGCACGACGTCTCCGGTCCCACGCACCTGCTGCTGAACATGCTCGCGCTGTGGGTGATCGGGCGCGTGCTCGAGCCCGCGCTGGGCTGGTGGCGGTTCCTCGCCCTCTACGTGCTCTCCGCTGTGGGCGGCGCGGTGTTCGCGCTGTGGGTCTCGGACCCGCTGCAGCCCGTCGTCGGGGCATCCGGCGCCGTGTACGGCATGTTCGCGGCCCTGTTCCTGCTCACCCGGGTGCGGGGCGGGCAGGTGCGCTCGATCGCCGTGCTGATCGGCCTGAACCTCGTGTTCTCGTTCCTGCTGCCCGGGGTGGCCTGGCAGGTGCACGTGGGCGGGCTGCTGACGGGCGCCGTCGTCGCCGTCGTGTTCTCCCTGGCCGGTGGGCTGCGCCCCGGCCGCGCGCGCGTGCCGTCCGTGGGCGCCCAGGCGGCCGGCCTCGTGGTCGTGGCGGCGGCGCTGGCGGCGCTCACGGTGCTCGGCGCCGCACGGGTCACGGTGGCCGGCCTGCTCGGCTAGGCCGCCGTCCCCCACCGTCCCCGGAGTTCTCCACAGCCGGGTGTGCACTTCTTCCCACAGGGGTGTCCACACCTGTGGACAACTCCGGGGACAACTCGTCTTCGGGCGGGATCGTGCGGATCCGTCATCCACAGGGTTGTCCACCGCTGTGGAGAACTACACGGGTGTCATTCGCTCCAGCGGGACATCATGAGGAACCCGACGAGCGCGATGCCGAAGCCCACGAGGATGTTCCAGCCGCCGATCTGCACGACCGGGAAGAGACCCTGGGTCAGGTAGTAGACGATGATCCAGAGCAGGCCGAGGATCAGCAGGCCGAACATCACGGCCTTGTACCCGGGGGAGAGGGGCTTCGGACCTGGGTTCACGTCCCCGAGGTCCGTCCGCACGGCGGAGCGGCTGCGGCGCGCGGCCTCGAGCTCCTCGCGCTTCCGACGGGCCGAGTCCTTGCGCTTGCCGGCGGGTGCTGCCACGGGTCTTCTCCTCGGGTGGGGGGGTGGTGGGCGCCCCCACCGGCGGGGACCGGGGCGGGGACGGTATCCTGCTGACCTGCCCAGGACCGGGGTCAGCGACGTGCCCGGCCAGTCTATGCACCCCGCTCCCACGCGGCGGGGAGGAAAGAGCGCCCCCGTGCAGAGCCCCGAGGTCTCCGTCCTCGTCGTCGACAACTACGACAGCTTCGTCTACACCCTGGTGGGCTACCTCGAGCAGCTCGGGGCCCGCACCACCGTGATCCGCAACGACGAGGTCACCCCCGCCCGCGCACTCGAGCTCGCGGCCGAGCACACGGCGGTGCTCATCTCGCCCGGGCCGGGCGCGCCCGCCGACGCCGGTGTCTCCCTCGACCTCATCCGCTCCGCCGCCGACGGCGGCCGTCCGCTCTTCGGGGTGTGCCTGGGGCACCAGGCCATCGCGGAGGCGTTCGGCGCCACCGTGACGCACGCGGAGTCCCTCATGCACGGCAAGACGTCCCTGGTCCGCCACGGTGAGCACCCCATGTTCGAGGGCGTCCCCTCGCCGTTCACCGCCACCCGCTACCACTCGCTGGCCGCCGTGCGGCCCACCGTGGACGAGGCGGTCCTGGAGATCACCGCCGAGACCGAGGACGGGGTCGTGATGGGACTGGCCCACCGCACCGCGCCCCTGTGGGGCGTGCAGTTCCACCCCGAGTCCGTGCTCACCGAGGGCGGCTACCGGATGCTCGGCAACTGGCTCGAGTCCGTGGGGCTCTCCGGGGCCGCCGAGCGCGGCGGCCGGCTCTCGCCCCTCGTCCGCCAGGACTGACCGGTCCCGGGGCCCGGTTCGCGGGTCCGACGGCGCCCCGTCCGCTCAGGTGGACGGCGGCGGATCGATCGAGGGCTCGGGGTCCGGCGTCAGCGTCGGCAGCGGGTCCACCGGCGTCCCGGTGGGCGAGGTGCTCGGCGACTGCTCGGTCGGCCCCGGCGATGTCGACGGGGCCGCCGACGTCGACGACGGGCTCTGCGTCGGCGACGGCGTCGCGGTCGCCGTCGGCTCGGGGCTGGGCGTGTTCGAGGCGGACGGCGAGGGCGACGGCTCCGCGCTCTCGGAGGGCTCGGGGCTCTCCGACGGCGGGGGGCTCGGTGACGCGGACGCCGACGGCGTGGGCTCGGGCGCCTCGCTGGACGGCGGTGCCGGCTCGGAGGGCTCGGCCGTGGGCGCGATCCACGAGGAAGCCGTCAGGGTCAGGGAGGAACGGTTGTCCACGCGGACGCCGGCGGGCGGATCCTGGGCCACGACCGTGCCGGTGTCGGTGGTCGCGCCGTCCTCGTCCTGGATCCGCACGCGCAGCTCGGGGGCGCTCAGCGCCAGCTGACGCCGCGCGTCCGGAGCGCTCATCCCCACCACGTCCGGCACGGCGACCATGCCGCTGGACAGGTGCAGCACCACGGAGGAGCCGGGCGGCACGTGGGTGCCCATCGCGGGGTCGGTGCGGGCGAGCAGCCCGCGCTCGAGTCGGCCGTCGTCCTGGTACTGCACGGAGGAGACGCGCAGGCCCAGCCGTCCCAGCTCGCGGCGGGCCGCGTCCTCGGACAGCCCGTGCAGGGAGTCGGACAGCGCGATGCCCTCCTTGCCGCGGGACACCCGGATCCGCACCTCGGCCCCGCGGGGCACCTCCGTGCCCGTCTGCGGGTCGCTCTGGGTGACGGTCCCGTCCGGGGCGTCGGCCATGTACGCGGACGAGACGACGGCCACCAGGCCTGCGTCCTCGAGCGCCGCGACCGCCTCGTCCTGCTGCAGCCCCACCACCGCGGGCACCTCCACGGTGGTGCGCAGGGCCGCCGCGAGCCACGGCGCCAGGACCAGGGCCAGCGCGACCAGGACCACGCCGGCCGCCAGGAGCGTGCGCCGGCGGACGCGCCGGCGGACGCGACGGGGTGCGGCCGTCGCCGGTGCCGGCGTGTCTCGGGGCGGCGGTTCGGGCCGGGGCGTCGCCGCGGCACCGGGCGTCACCGGCTGGCCGCCGGTCACCGGGCGGGGGCCGTCCATGGCGGCGGCGGCGGCCAGCTGCGCGGCGGAGGCGGCGCCGGGCAGTCCCGCACCCGCGACGGCGTGGTTCGCCGCCTGGGGCTGTGCGACGTCCGGCTCGGCCGGGACGGAGGGTGTCGGCCGGGTCAGCGGGACCGTGGCCGTCGGCACGTCGGTGTCGTCGGCCCCGTGCTCCGCGGGCGTGGCGCCCGGCACCGCGCCGCCCGCGCCGACGAGGGCGGGATGGCCGGCACCGAGCGGCGGGGTGTGGCGGCCGGGGGCGGCGTGCGGATCCGCGGCGGCCTCCTCGAGGGCCGCGAGGAACGCGGCGCCGGTGGGGAACCGGTCCCGCGGATCCTTGCGCAGGGCGCGCAGCACCACCGGGTCGAACGCGGGCGGCAGGTCGGGGTCGACGTCGGAGGGCGCCGGCGGCTCCTCGCGCACGTGCTGGTAGGCCACGGCCAGCGGCGTGTCACCCGTGAAGGGGGGCCGGCCCGTGAGCAGCTCGAACAGCAGGCAGCCGGCCGCGTAGAGGTCGGCGCGGCCGTCCACGGTGCGGCCCGTCGCCTGCTCCGGGGCCAGGTACAGGGCTGTGCCCACCACGGCCTGGGTCTGCGACGTGGTGGCGGAGGTGTCGGCCAGCGCGTGGGCGATCCCGAAGTCCATCACCTTCACGGTGCCCGTGTCCGTGACCATGACGTTCGCGGGCTTCACGTCGCGGTGGACGATGCCCTCCTCGTGCGCGTGCTCGAGCGCTTCCAGCACGCCCCGGGTCCAGGCCACGGCGCGGTCCGGGCCCACGGCGCCCTCGGCGTGCAGGATCTCCCGCAGCGTCCGGCCGGAGACGAGCTCCATCACCAAGAACGGGCAGTCCACCGGATGGAGGCCGTCCTCGAGGGAGACCTCGCCCGTGTCGTACACGGAGACGATCGAGGGGTGGTTCAGGGAGGCCGCCGAGCGCGCCTCCTTGCGGAAGCGCGCCTGGAAGTGCGGGTCGCGCGCCAGATCCCGGCGTATCAGCTTCACCGCCACCGGGCGGTGCAGCCGCAGGTCCTCGCCGCGGAAGACGTCCGCCATGCCGCCGCGCCCGATCAGCTCACCGATCCGGTACCGCCCGTTCAGGGTCCTCTGCTCGTCCACAGACACGTCCGCGTGGTCGTCCCGCCCGCCGCTCAGGCGGAGGGCGTGGCGTCGGCGGACGAGGTCTGCGCGCCACGCGCGTCGGCGGAGGAGGCATCCGCGCCGCGCGCGCCAGCGGACGGGTCAGTGGTGGGCTGGCCCGTCGGCGCCGTGGACTCCCCGGAGGACTCCGTCGTCGGATCCCCCGTGGGCGTCGTCGGCTCCTCGGTCGGCTCCTGCGTGGGCTCCGGGTCGGCGGTGGCCGTCGGGGATTCGGCGGTGGGGGACGGGCTGGGCTCGTCCGAGGCCGACGGGCTCGGCTCGGTGCTCAGCTCCTCCGACGCGCTGGGCTCCGGCTCCGAGGCGGGCTGGGACGCCTCGCGGGTCGGCGCGGCGTCGGACCCGCCAGTGGCCACGATCAGCTGCACGTGCGTGTCGTAGCGGTGACGCTCGCCCTCGCCGGGCACCACGCGCACCACCTCGCCGTCGGCGCCGTCGGCGGACGGGTCGTCCACCCGGTCCACGGTGAAGCCGCGGTCGCGCAGCGTCTGGATCGCGCTGTCCACGGGCTGGCCCACGAGGCCCTCCGGGATGACGCCCTCCCCGGTGGAGACGGCCAGCGTGACGGTCTCACCGCGCTGCAGCGCCCCCACGGGGTTGATCTCCTCGACGGTGCCCTGCGGGCTCTGCGCGTCGCGGTCCTCCTCGCGCACCGCCAGGCCGAGTCCCTCGAGCTCGGTGCGCACCTCGCTCACGGGGCGACCCTTGTACGCCTCCGGGTCCACGCTCACGGACGACTCCTCCTGCGAGGTCGCCGGCGCCGAGCCGCCGTCGCCGCGGCCACCCGTGAGCAGCGGCCACAGCAGCGCCCCCAGCAGGGCGAACACCACGAGCCCGAGCAGCGCCCACAGCGGCCAGGGGTTGGCGCGCCGCCGGCGGGCGGGCGCGGAGCCGCCCCCGGCGGGCGGGCCCGGGTCCACGACGTCGCCCGGGCGGGTCTGCTGGTCGCGCGCGGCGGCGATCTCGTGGTCGCGCGTGCTCGCGCTCGCGGCGGCGCCGGCCGCACCGGCCGCGCCCACGGCCGCCGCACCGGCGGCGGGGCCGCGGGCGTCGTCGTCGGCGCGGGGCTGGGCCGCGGTCACCGGCAGCGCCGCGGTGGCGGGGGAGCCGTCCGCCCGGGTGCCCTCGGCGCGCGGATGGGTGGTGCGCATGCCGTCGTAGTCCAGGGGAGCGGTCTCGGCGCCCGAGGGGTCGGCCACGCCCTGCTCCTCGAGGAAGACGGCCAGGCCGGGCACGGCCTCCACGGCGCCGCGGGTGTCCTTACGACGCAGCGCGTCGGCGGCGTCCGAGAGCGCGGTCGCGTCCGAGGGCCGCTCCCGGGGGTCCTTCGAGAGCATGCACATGATCAGGGCGCGCACCGGGGCCGGGACGGTGTCCGGCAGGGGCGGCGGGGTGTCGTTGACCTGGGCGAGGGCGATCGCGATCTGGGACTCGCCCGTGAACGGGCGATGCCCGGCGAGGGCCTCGTAGCCGATGATGCCCAGCGAGTAGAGGTCGGAGGAGCCGGTGGCCTGCTGCCCCGTGGCCTGCTCGGGCGCGAGGTACTGGGCGGTGCCCATCACCTGGCCGGTGGCCGTGAGCGGGACCTGGTCCGCCAGGCGCGCGATGCCGAAGTCCGTCACCTTCACCCGGCCGGTGGGCGTGATCATGAGGTTGCCGGGCTTGACGTCGCGGTGCACGAGCCCCTGGGCGTGGGCCGCCGAGAGCGCGGCCGCCGTCTGCGCGATGATCCGCAGGGTCCGCTCGGGGGAGAGCACCTTCTCCTTCTCGAGGATGGAGGACAGCGGCTGGCCCGGCACGAGCTCCATGACGAGGTAGGCGGAGCCCTTCTCCTCGCCGTAGTCATAGACGTTGGCGACGCCGGGGTGGTTCAGCAGCGCGGTGTGCTGGGCCTCCGCCCGGAAGCGGCGCAGGAAGTTGGGGTCACCCGTGTACTCCTCCTTGAGGATCTTCACGGCGGTGATCCGGCCCAGGACCTTGTCCCGGGCCTTCCACACCTCGCCCATGCCGCCGATCGCGATGCGATCGGTCAGCTGGTACCTGCCCCCGAGGGTGATGCCCGATGTCGGCCTCATTCCGTGACCACCGCTTCCATGATTGCCTTCATGCCACTGACGATTGTCTGATGTCCAACCCCCGGCGGCTCGTCCTCCACCACGATCGTCACGGCCGCCCGGGGGTTCTCGCTCGCGTCGAAGCCGGTGATCCAGGAGTGCACGTTGCCCGTGTCCCCGACCTCGGCCGTGCCCGACTTCGCCGCGATCCGCACCGTGTCCGACTGCACGGATCCCAGGATGCCGTCCTCCACCGCCGAGACCATCATGTCCGAGACCTGCCCGGCCACCTCGGGGGTCGTGGCCCGGCCGCGCTCACGGGGGCTGAACTCCTGCACCGTGGTGAGGTCCGAACGGCGGACCGCCTTGATCAGCTGCGGCTCCATGACCACGCCGTCGTTCGCGATGCCGGCGGCCACCATGGCCATCTGCAGCGCGGTGGCCTGCACGTCCCGCTGGCCGATCGAGGACTGCGCCAGCGCGGCGTCGTCCAGGTCGGAGGGGAACACGGAGCCGGTCACGGGCAGCGGGTAGTCGAAGGAGTCGTTGAAGCCGAACCGCTCGGCGACCTCCCGGATCCGGTCCTGGCCCAGCTCGACGGCGGCCATGGCGAACGGCGTGTTGCAGGACTGCGCCAGTGCCCACGTGAGGGTCTGACGCCCCACGGTGTTGCACGGTGAGCCGTCGTAGTTGGGCAGCTCCGTGGTCGTGCCGGGCAGCGTCCACGCGGCGGGGATGTCCACCGTCCCGTCCGGGGTGTAGTCACCGGACTCGAGCATGGCCACCGCGTCGATCAGCTTGAATGTGGAGCCGGGGGACACGAGCTGCTCCGCGGCGCGGTTGCGGTACGCGCTGGCGCCGGGGATCTGGTCGATCGCGGCCATGGCCGACTGCGCCTCGGCCGGGCTGTGCGAGGAGAGCGCGTTGGAGTCGAAGCCCGGCTTCGACACCATGGCCAGGATCTCGCCCGTCGTCGGGTCCGTGACTACGGCGGAGGCGCGCACGCCGTCCGGGAGCGCGTCGTACGCCAGACGCTGCAGCTCGGGGTCGATCGTCAGCTCCACCTGGTCGCCCTCGGGCGTGGCGCCCGTGATGATCTCCATGGCGCGGTCCACGAACTGGGACGTGGGGGTGCCGGAGAGCTGCTCGTTCATGGCCGCCTCCAGCCCGTCGGTGCCGTAGGTGAGCGAATAGAAGCCCGTGAGCGGGGCGTACAGCTCGGGCTCGTGGTAGACGCGCTGGTAGTGGTAGGCGTCGTCGGAGGGGACGGACTCGGCGATCGGCTCGCCGTCCACGAGGATCGGCCCGCGCGGGGCGCCGAACTCCAGGAACATCTGCCGCGAGTTCAGGGCGTGCGTCTTGAGCTGGTCCGCGGCCAGCACCTGGATGACGGACGCGGCCAGCGCGAGCACCAGGATCATGGCCGCCATGACGGTCCACGTGCGTCGGATCGCCTCGTTCACCGCGCCTCACCTCCTCCCGAGGGCACAGCGGCCGCCGGGAGCGCCGTGCCGGGGTCGAGGTGGCCGGCGCCGGGCCCGGACGCGTTGACCATCCCGTCCACGACCACGGGACGGCGGGCGGCGTTCGAGATGCGCAGCACGAGCCCCACGATGATCCAGTTGGCCAGCAGCGACGAGCCGCCGGCGGCGAGGAACGGCGTCGTGAGGCCGGTGAGCGGCAACACGAGGGTCACGCCGCCCATCACCACGAACACCTGCCACGCCATGGTGAAGGCCAGGCCGGAGGCGAGCACCTTGCCGAACGCGTCGCGCACGCCGAGGGCGGCGCGCATCATGCGGGTGACGAGCAGGAAGTACAGGACGAGCACGGCGGCCAGGCCCACGAAGCCGAGCTCCTCGCCGATGGCCGTGAGGATCATGTCCGAGAAGGACAGCGGCACCTGGGTGGGGTTGCCCGCGCCCAGGCCGGTGCCCATCAGCCCGCCCGAGGCCATCGCGAACAGGCCCTGGACCACCTGGTAGGAGCCGCCGAAGTCCCGATGGTAGATCTCGGGGTCGAAGGCCCTCAGCCAGATCTCGAACCGGGCGGTCACGTGCGGCATGAACAGGAACGCCAGCGCCGCGCCGAAGGCGATCAGGCCCAGGCCGAGGAGGATCCAGGAGGCGCGGGACGTGGCGATGTAGAGCATCGCCATGAACATGCCGAAGAACAGCAGGGCCGAGCCCAGGTCGCGCTGGAACACGAGCACGCCGAGCGCCAGGAGCCAGCCGGCCAGCAACGGGCCCAGATCCCGGGCGCGGGGGAAGGTCACCGGGCCCACGCGGCGGCCGGCCAGCAGGATCAGGTCGCGGTTCGCGGAGAGGTAGCCGGCGAAGAAGATGGCCAGCGTGATCTTGGCGATCTCGCCGGGCTGGAAGGTACCGAATCCGACGTCGATCCAGATCCGCGCCCCGTACATGCTCAGGCCCAGCCCGGGCACGAGCGGCAGGAGCAGCAGCACGCCGGACGCGGCGAGGAACAGGTAGGGCCAGCGCCGCAGCACCCGGTGGTCGCGCACCAGGAACACCAGGGCGGAGGCCACCAGGACGGCCAGGACGGACCACACGAGCTGCGAGGTGGGATTGGCCATCGCGGCGTCCTGGCTCAGCCGGTGGATCATGGCCAGGCCCAGCCCGTTGAGCAGGGCGGTGATCGGCAGCATGAACGGGTCCGCGTAGGGGGCGCGCAGCCGCAGGACCACGTGCAACACCAGGGTGGCGGCCCCGAAGACGCCCAGCGGCACCCAGGCGGTGGAGTCCAGCGGGGCGTCCGTGCCGATCATGCCCAGCAGGTCCGCCCCCAGGGCGATGGCCAGGGAGGCCAGCAGCAGGACCAGTTCGATGTTCCGGCGCGGGCGTGCGGGGGAGATCACCTCGGTCACGGGGCCTCACCTCCCGTCGCGCTCGGGGACGACGCCGGACTCGTCGGCGCGGCGGAGCCGGACGCGTCCGAGGGGCGGGCAGACGACGACGGCGTCGTGCTCGGCTGGGCCCGCTCGGAGGGCTCACCGGCGGGGGCGGGGGCGTTCGGGTGCAGCGAGTCGCGCAGCTCGGCGACGATCTGCTCCGCGTGGTCCACGTCCCGGGCGGCCATGCCGGCGTTCACGCGGTCGCGTGCGTATGCGGGCAGCGCGTCCACCGGGAGGTCGGTCTGGCGGTCCACGTGGGACAGCTCGAGCGGGCCCAGCCGCTGGGAGACGCCCTTGAACACGGCGATCCGGCCGTCGTTGGCCCCCACGTAGTACTGCGTCTGGGTCCACAGGTAGCCCCACACGGCCACGGCCGCGAGGGTGAGGGCGAGCAGCGTGGTGAACACGGGGATGAACCAGCCGCGGCGGTACTGCACCGGGCGGTCGTCCTTCCCACGCCGCCGACGCGCGGCCCGGTCGTCGGAGCCGCCGGCGGGCCCGGCGGTCGCCGGGGCCGCGGTCGACGCCTCGGCGGCCTCGTCGGACGGGTGGTCGGCGGCGGTGGCGGCCGGTGTGGCGGCGGAGGAGGAACCGGCCGCGGCGGCGGCCGCGGTGCCGTTCGGCGCGGCGGGCGGGACGGACGCGTCCGGGCGCGGGGCGGCGTCGGGATCCGGCCCGTCCGTGAGGACGGCCGCGGTGCGTCGGGGACGGTTCTCCGGCACGGGCGTCTCGCCGAGCAGGGCAGCGGCGCGGCGGAGCGTGGAGCTGCGGGTGACCACGGGGATGCGATCGGTCTTCACGGCGTTGGAGGCCGCGCCGACGAGCAGGTGGGGCCGTGCGTCGAGGTCCTCGCGCAGCAGCAGGCCGGAGACCGGACCGACCTCGGGCGGGTGGGCCGCGGCGAGGGCCTGCTCGGACAGGTGGACCTCCGGGACGGGGGCCAGCTCCTCCGCCGTGCCCTCCGCGATCTCGAACGCCACCACGGTCACGTTGTCCGGGGCGCCACCCTTGAGGGTCAGCTCCACGAGGGTGTCGACGGCCTGGTTGAGAGCCTCCGAGTCCCGCAGCACCTCGTGGATCCTCTCGGGGGAGACCACGTCCGTGAGGCCGTCCGAGCAGAACAGCCAGCGCTCTCCGGGGGCGACGGGCACCTCGAACACGTCCAGCTCGGGGGAGGCGTCCACGTCGCCGAGCACGCGCATGAGCACGTTCTTGTTCGGGTGGAACGGGGCCTCCCCGGCCTCGAGGCGCCCCTCGTCCACGAGCTTCTGCACGAACGTGTGGTCCGTGGTGACCTGGGAGAACTCGCCGTCCGCGAGCCGGTAGGCCCGGGAGTCGCCGATGTGCGCCATGTGCAGCGTGGTCCCCGCGAGCAGGCCGGCGGTGCACGTGGTGCCCATGCCGGCGAGCTTGGGGTTGGCGTGCACCAGCTCGTTGAGGATCAGGTTGGCGTTCTGGATCTCGTCCGGCAGCACCGTGGCCGGGTCCTCGTAGCCCACCGCGTCCAGCGGGGCCAGGTCCAGCACCGTGGACGCGCTCGCCACGTCGCCGCCCACGTGCCCGCCCATGCCGTCTGCGAGCACGGCCAGATGACGGCCCACGTAGGCGGAGTCGTCGTTCTTGGCACGGACGCGGCCGACGTCGGAGCGGGCGGCGTAGCGGAGGACGAGGGTCATGGGTCAGGCCTCGAGCTCCATGACTGTCTTGCCGATGCGGATGGCCGTGCCGGGGCCCACGGGCAGCGCGCGGGTGACGGGGGCGCCGTTCACGTAGGTGCCGTTCGTGGAGCCGAGGTCCTCGAGGAACCAGCGGGTGCCCTGGGGGAACAGCCGGGCGTGGCGGCCGGAGGCGTAGTCGTCCACGAGCACCAGGTCGGCGTCCTGGGCGCGGCCCATCAGCAGGGGGCGGCCCTCCAGGGCGATGGTCTGCCCGGCCTTCGGACCCTCGACCACCCGCAGGGTGCGGGACAGCCGCGGGGCCGGCGTCGTCGGCGCGGACGCGGCGGGGGACGGCGTCGACGCGGGCGCGGGGCGGTCGACCGCGGACGAGCCCGCCCCGGCGACCCCGGCCGCGGGCACCGCGGTGACCAGGCCGGCGTCGTGCTGGGCCTGCTGGAGGCGCGTCTTGTTGCGCCGGCCGACCACGAGGTCGCGGCCCTGCGCCATGACGATGGAGATGATCAGCACCCACAGGGCCAGCAGCAGGCCCATGCGGAACACGGCGACGGCGAGCTCGCTCATGCGCGGCCCCCCGTCCCGCCGAAGAACAGCAGCTCGGTCTGGCCGACGGTCACCACGTCCCCGTCGCGCAGGGTGACGGAGCCGTCCACGCGGCGGCCGTTGACGAGCACGCCGTTGCGGCTGCCCAGGTCCAGGAGCGTGACCGTGGAGCCGACGGTGAGCAGGCGCAGGTGTTCGCGGGACACCGAGGAGTCCGGGATCACGAGGTCGGCACGCTCGGCGGAGCGGCCGAGGATGAGGTCGTCCCCGTCCAGGGGGAGCATGCGGCCGTCCAGCTCGAGGGCCGGGCCGGCGGGCTCGGTCACGGGGCGGCCCATCACGACGGTCGGCTGGTCGGCGTGGGCGTGGGCGGCGGGCGCGGTCGGGGCGGCGGCCCGGCGGGGCGCCGGACGGGGCCCGACGCGCGGGGCGGGGGAGGGCTCGCGGGGTGGGGCCGCCGGCAGGTCCTCGACCAGCCGGTCCGGCGCCGCGGCGGAGGCTCCCGGGCCGTGGGCGGTGGCGGGCGAGGCGCCGTCGTCGTGGGGGGCCGGGGCGGTGAGCGAGCCGTCGTCCAGGCGGGTGACCACGCGCAGGTCCCCGGCGCGCACGTCCGCGTCCGGGTGGAAGGCGACCCGGACCGTGCCGGGCAGCGCGTAGCCCTGGGAGTCGGCGTGGCGGATGACCTCATCGCACAGCTCGCTGGCGAGGGTGGACCCCCACGAGCGGGCGCGCTCGAAGTCGGCGGGGGAGAAGTGGACCACGTAGCTGTTGGGCGCGACCGTGTGGCCCTCGGACAGCGCGAACGACTCGTCGTCCATCGCCTGCCGCAGGGCCGAGGCGATCTCCACCGGCTTGACCGCCCGCGGACCGCCGGCCGAGAAGGCCGAGCGCACGGCCCGCTCGAGGCCGCGTTCGAGGTTGTCCAGAAGTCCCACGACGGGGCCCCTTTCCACAGTTGTCCTTCCCGATACTACGGGCCGGGCTGGGAGACCGCCGAGAACAGCAGGATTCTGCGGGGTGGAGCGCGGGTGGGAGAGGCGTCGGAGGGGGCGAGCCGCGGGGGTGGGCGTCGGGGCCGATTTGCATGCCCGGGCGGGCGGGGGTTAGAGTATTCCTCGCTGCCTGTGACGGTCGCCGGGTGTCCGGGGCTGAGAGCGGGAAGCCACTCGCGCGAGTGGCGGAATTGGTAGACGCGCTGGCTTCAGGTGCCAGTGTTCGCAAGGACGTGGGGGTTCAAGTCCCCCCTCGCGCACCGAGGGCGAAGGCCCCGGAACCACACGGTTCCGGGGCCTTCGGCGTTCCCGGGCTGGTCCCCACTCACCGGTTGGGGGCGGTTTCGGGCGGTATCCACGCCGAATACCGCCCGAAACCGCCCCCAAACGCCGCGGGGTGGGGCGAGCGACGGCGGGGCCGCCCGCCCGACGCCGGCCCTCACGGCTTGACGCACACCACCGGGACGCGCGCCTCGAGGATGATCTGCTGCGCGGCCGATCCCAGCAGCAGCTTGCCCACGGGGGAGCGGTGCTTCACGCCCACCACGATCCGGCTCGCGCCCACGCGCTCGGCGTGCTCGAGCAGGTCGCCGACGGCGTCCCGGCCGCGCTCCTGGGCGTGCGCCACGGACGCGGCGACGCCGGCCTCGCGCGCCTCCGCCTCGTCCGGCTCGGTCCCGTCGAGGGAGAACCAGACCACGTCCTCTCCGCGCAGGGCCGCCTCGGCCAGGGCGGCCCGCCAGGCCGCGGCGCTCTCGGGGGTGCTGGTTCCGGTGCTGATGATCGTCATGGGGACCACTGTGCGCCATGGACGCGGCCCCCGTCACCTCCCCGACCGGTTGTCGTCGGTCACTCTGCGGACGCCGAGCGCACGCCGCCCCGCCGCGCTGTTACCGTGACCTCCACCACTCGCACCTGTCCCCGGCGCCACTTCCTGGCGGCGGGGTGTCTCTGTTAGGAACCGCCATGTCCTCCACCTCCCCCGACGGCGCCCCGCGCCGACGCACGGGGATCGGCCGGATCGTCTTCAGCGTGATCGCGGTGCTCACCGTGCTCGCGGCCTCCGCCTTCTCCATCCGCTCGGCCTCCGGCGGCAATGACATCCGCACCAACCTCACCCTCATCGCGCCCGCGGCCGCCGGCGGCGGCTGGGACTCGTTCCAGCGTGAGATGCAGCAGACGATGCGCGTCAACGGGCTCGTGAACAACGTCCAGGTGGTCAACATCCCCGGCGCCGGTGGCAACATCGCCCTCGGTCAGCTGACCACGCTCGAGGACGCGAACAACCTCATGGTGGGCGGCACCGGCCAGATCGCCGCCCACGCGGCCCGTGGCACCGGCCCCGAGCTCTCCCAGGTCACCGCGGTCAGCCGCGTCGTCGAGGAGTACAGCCTCGTGGTGGTCCCGGCGGACTCGCCGTACCAGAGCATGGACGACCTGGTGACCGCCTGGCGCGCCGACCCCGCCCATGTGGCGTGGACCGGCGGCGGCTCCTTCGACCAGCTCGTCATGGCGGACATCGCCCGCACGGCCGGCGTGCCGGTCGCGGACACCACCTACATCCCGTCCGACGGCGGCGGCGAGGCCATCCAGGCCCTGCTCAACGGCACCGCCCAGGCCTCCGCCGGCGGCTTCGCGGACATCTACCCGCAGGTCCAGGCCGGCCGACTGCGTGCCCTCGGCGTGGTGGCGGCCGAGCCGCTGGCCGGCGTCGAGGAGATCCCGACCCTGCGCTCCCAGGGCTACGACGTCACGCTCACCAACTGGCGCGCCCTGTTCGTGCCCCCGGGCGTCTCCGCGGAGGAGCGCACCGAGCTCGAGGCCCTCATCGCCGAGGCGGTCGACACCCCCGAGTGGAAGGAAGCGGTGCAGCGCAACTACTGGAACCCCGTGCCCCTCTCCGGCGCCGAACTCGAGGAGTTCATCGCCGCCGAGAAGGAGCGCATCGGCACGCTGACGGAGGAGATCAAGTGAGCCACGCATCCACCGTCCCCCCCGCCGCCGACGCCCCCTCCCGCTGGGGGCGCGCCGCCGGGCTCTCCGCGCTCGTCATGCCGGCCGTGCTGGCCGCGTTCAGCCTCTACCTGCTGCTGGGATCCCTGGCCATGGACACCGACGGCGCCGACTTCCCCGGCCCGGACTTCTTCCCGCTGATCCTCGCGGTCGCGGGCCTCGTGATCGCCGCCGCGCTCGCGGTGGAGGTCGTGCGCGTGCGCCAGGCCCCCGAGGGTCAGGCCGACGCGGACGGCGAGGTCGGCCAGGCGGCCGGCCCGCTGACCCTGTTCCACTCGGACTTCGGCGCGCTGGCCTGGTGCTTCCTCGGCTTCCTCGCGTTCGCCGTCCTGCTGCCCTGGCTGGGGTGGATCCTCGCCGGGGCGCTGCTGTTCTGGTGCATCACCCGCGCGTTCGGCGCCCCGCATCCCGTGTTCGACATCCTCGTCGCCCTGTTCGTCTCCTCGCTGGCCTACCTCGGCTTCGCGGTGGCCCTGGGCCTGACCCTGCCCTCGGGCATCCTGGGAGGTGGCTTCTGACATGGAGACCCTCGGACTCCTCATGGAGGGCTTCGCCGGAGCCCTCACCCCCATGAACCTGCTCTGGGTGGTGCTGGGCTGTCTGCTCGGCACCGCGGTCGGCGTGATGCCCGGACTCGGCTCCTCGATGGCCGTGGCCCTGCTGCTGCCCATGACCTTCGCCCTCGAGCCCACCGCCGCGTTCATCATGTTCTCCGGCGTGTACTTCGGCGGCCTCTTCGGCGACTCCACCATGGCCATCCTCATGAACACCCCCGGCCAGGCCTCGGCCATCGCCTCCACGTTCGAGGGCCACCGCATGGCCCAGGACGGCCGGGCGGCCCAGGCCCTGGCGACGGCGGCGCTCGGCGCCTTCATCGGCGGCATGGTGGCCTCGGTGTGCGTCGTGTTCCTCGCCCCCGTCCTGGCGGAGTTCTCCACGAGCTTCGGGCCCGCGGAGTACTTCGCGCTCGCGCTCTTCGCGTTCGTGGCCACCTCCTCGGTGGTCGCCGACTCGGTGCTGCGCGGCCTGGCCTCCCTGGTGCTGGGACTGGGCATCGCCGTCGTCGGGATCGACGCGGTGACCGGCACCGAGCGCTTCACGATGGGCTCCCCGCAGCTGTTCGACGGCATCCCGCTCGTGACCGTCACGGTGGCGATCCTCGCGCTCGGCGAGGTGTTCCACGTGGCCTCCCGGGTGCGCCGCGAGCACGAGGACCTGCGCGTCCGCCGCACCGGCCGGCCGTGGCTGTCGGGCGCCGAGTTCCGCGAGGCCGCCCCGGCGTGGCTGCGCGGCACGGCGATCGGCCTGCCGTTCGGCATCGTGCCGGTGGGCGGCTCCGAGGTGCCGACGTTCCTGGCGTACTCGGCCGAGCGGCGCCTGGACCGGCGCCGGGCGCATCCGCAGTTCGGCCGCGGCGCGATCCGCGGGCTGGCGGCCCCCGAGGCCGCGGGCAACTCGACCACCGGCATGGCGATGGGCGCCCTGCTCACGCTCGGCCTGCCCGTCTCCGCGACGGCGGCCATCATGCTGGCGGCGTTCCGCCAGTACGGGCTGCAGCCCGGCCCGCTGCTGTTCGACCGCAGCCCGGACCTCGTGTGGGCGCTGCTGGCCAGCTTCTTCATCGCGATGATCGTGCTCCTGGCGATCAACCTGCCGTTCGCGCAGCTGTGGGCCAAGCTCCTGCTCATCCCGAAGCACTACCTCTACGCGGGGATCACGCTGTTCTGCGGGCTGGGCATCTACGCCACCACGGGTGCGGTGTTCGACCTGCTGATGCTCCTGGGGATCGGCGTGCTGGGCTTCCTGATGCGACGGTACGGCTACCCGCTGGCCCCGCTGATGATCGGCATGGTGCTCGGCCCGCTCGCGGAGACCAGCCTGCGCGACGCCCTGCTCAGCTCGGTGGGCGACCCGGCCGTGCTCGTCTCCACCCCCATCACGTGGGTGATCTACGGGATCCTCGTGCTCGTGCTGGCGTTCTCGGTGCGGGCCGCCGTCGTGCGCCGGACGCGCCACGACGTGTGAGCGGAGGCCGGATCCTCGCCCCCCGAGGCGACGCGGGTTGAGTTGTCACCGGTGTGCGGCCTCCGCACCCGTGACAACTCAACCCGCGTTTCTGGTGGGCGGCGGCCCGCTCAGTAGTGGTACGTGTCCGACGGCGCCGTGATCGCGTTGTCCTGGTCCGGGTACCGCGTGGAGTGCACCCCGAACGCGGTGGCCAGCCCGAGGATCTTCTCCGCGCGCGCCTTGCGGGGCAGGTCGGAGCCGTTGCGGATCTCGCCGCCGTCGGCCTCGAAGTCCGCGAGGAACTCGTGGGCCCACGCCAGCTCCTCCTGGGACGGGCTGAGCCCCTCGTTCACGGCCGCGCACTGCTCCGGCGCGAGGCACAGCTTGCCGGTCATGCCGAACTCCGCGGTGACCGCCGTCGCCTCGGCGAGCTTCACGCCGGTGGAGCCCACGGTCGGCCCGTCGATCGCGCCCGGCAGCCCCGTGGCCCGCGCCGCGATCGTGAACTGGGACCGCGTGTACGCCAGCGCCTGCGGCGACTCGCCCAGGCCGGTGTCGCGGCGGAAGTCGCCGATCCCGAAGGCCAGCCGGAACGTGCCCTTCGCGGCGGCGATCGAGTCGATCCGCTGCAGCCCGCGCGCCGTCTCCACGAGCGCCACGACGGGCACCCCGGGCAGCCGTCGGGCGGTCTCGTTCACGTGGTCCGTGGACTCCACCATCGCCAGCACGACGCCGGCCAGGCCGCCCTCGGCGACCGGCCCGCCCAGGTGCGCGGGCAGGGCCGTGGCGAGCGCCTCGACGTCCTCCTCCCACCACCGCGAGCCGTAGCCGTTGAGCCGCACCCAGCCGGTGTGCCCGGAGGTCAGCCAGGCGACGGCGTCCGCGCGGGCCTGGTCCTTGTCCTTGGGAGCCACGGCGTCTTCGATGTCGAGGATGACGATGTCCGCGGCCGAGTCCTCGGCGGGCTGGAACCGTTCGGGCTGGGCGGCGTTGACCAGCAGCCAGGAGCGGGCGAGCTCCGGGTCGATGCGCTGGCCGGGCACGGGCTGGAACGCGGGGGAGGGGGTGATCGCGGCGGGCAGGGTCACGGTCATGAGGGGCTCCTTCACGGGGCTGGGGCGTCGGGCCGAGGTCGCGGGCGGGGTGCCTCGCGCGGCGGACGGCCGGGGGACGGACCAGGTGGGCCCTGAGCGAGCGGCGTCGGTTCGACGCCGAAGGGCGCCGCGGGTGTGCGGCGCGTCCACAGCACAGTACACGCCGCTGTGTCCGGCGTCACCCGGGTGAGCGTGGATCGCGGCTCAGAAGGGGTGACGGGTGCGGGGGGAGCGCGTAGCGTTCATCGCGGTCCGGACGGCGTCGGCCGCGCAATGGGGCGCGGCCCTCCGCGCGTCGGTCGGGCCGCGACACATCCCTTCCCACCGGACCACGAGGACGCTCAATGACGAGGATCCCCGCCGAGGACGAGGCCGTGACGGCCCCGTCCTCCCCGCTCGACAACGCCCTGGCCCAGCTCTCCGCCGCCGTGAAGACGCTCGGCTACGACGAGGGCCTGCACCAGATGCTCGCCGCCCCCCGCCGCGAGATGGCCGTCTCCATCCCCCTGCGCCGCGACGACGGCTCCACCGAGGTGCTCCGCGGCTACCGCGTGCAGCACAACTTCTCCCGCGGCCCGGCCAAGGGCGGAGTGCGCTTCAGTCAGGACGTGGACCTGGACGAGGTCCGTGCGCTGGCCATGTGGATGACCTGGAAGTGCGCCCTGCTGGACGTGCCCTACGGCGGCGCCAAGGGCGGGGTGACCATCGACCCCCGCCAGTACTCGAAGGCCGAGCTCGAGCGCATCACCCGCCGCTACACCTCCGAGATCCAGCCGATCATCGGCCCCGAGGTGGACATCCCCGCCCCGGACGTGGGCACGGACGAGCAGACCATGGCCTGGATGATGGACACCTACTCGGTGAACGTCGGCCACACCACGCTCGGCGTGGTCACCGGCAAGCCCGTCTCGCTCGGCGGCTCGCTGGGCCGCGCCTCCGCCACCTCGGCGGGCGTGGTCCACGTGGCGCTCGCCGCGCTCGAGCACCTCGGCATCGAGCCGTCGCAGGCGACGGCGGCGGTCCAGGGCTTCGGCAAGGTCGGCGCCGGCACGGTCGAGCTGCTCGAGGCGGCCGGCGTGACGGTCGTGGCCGTGTCGGACCAGTACGGCGCCGTGCGCGACGACGAGGGCCTGCACTACGACGCCCTGCAGAAGCAGCTCTGGGACACCGGCTCCGTGAAGGACACCCCCGGCACCGCGGCCATGGACGCGGACGAGCTGCTCGAGATGGACGTGGACCTCGTGGTCCCGGCCGCCGTGCAGTCCGTGCTGACCGAGGAGAACGCCCCGCGCGTGCGCGCCCGGCTGGTGGTGGAAGGGGCCAACGGCCCCACCACGGGCGAGGCCGATCGCATCCTCGCGGAGAAGGGCGTCCTGGTCGTCCCGGACATCCTGGCCAACGCCGGCGGCGTGATCGTCTCCTACTTCGAGTGGGTCCAGGCGAACCAGGCCTACTGGTGGAGCCGCGAGGAGGTGGACGAGCGCCTGAAGCGGCGCATGGTCGCCGCATGGCAGGCCGTGCTGGCCACCTCCGAGAGCCGCCGCGTGAGCCTGCGCGAGGCCGCCACCCTGACCGCCGTGCAGCGCGTGGCCGAGGCCCACCGCACCCGCGGCCTCTACCCGTGACGGGGGGCGGCCCCGCCGCCTGACCCCGTCCGGCCGACGGCCCGGAACCCCCGGAGGTTCCGGGCCGTCGTCGTGGGCGGACTCGGCCTGACGCCCCATGACCCGTGACATCCGTCTCTATTTCGAATTTTGACGATCGAGCGTGGACAACCCGCCCGGATGATGTTTGAATTTGAAACAAGTTCGGAGGCCGAGGAGCCCCCGCCCCCCCGCGGCGGCCCACCCCGGACACACCAGACAGATCCCCCGAGAAGGAGCACCCCATGCACGCCATCACCACCGGCACCTGGAACCTCGACCCCACCCACTCGGACGTCGACTTCGTCGTCCGCCACGCCGGCATCTCCAAGGTCCGCGGCACCTTCCACGCCGTGGAGGGCCAGCTCGTCATCGCCGAGCAGTTCACCCAGTCCTCCGTGGACGTGACCGTCGACGTCGCCTCCATCAGCACCAAGAACGAGGGCCGCGACGGCCACCTGCGCTCCGGCGATTTCTTCGACGTGGAGCAGTTCCCCACCATGACCTTCCGCTCCACCGAGGTCCGCGGCGAGCCCGGCGAGTTCACCGTGGTCGGCGAGCTGACGCTGCACGGCGTCACCCGGACCGTGGAGCTCGAGGCCGAGTTCGGCGGCCAGGACAAGGATCCCTTCGGCGTGACCCGCGTGGGCTTCGAGGCCACGGGCGAGATCTCCCGCAAGGACTTCGGCCTGACCTGGAACGCGGCCACCGAGGCGGGCGGCGTCCTGGTCTCGGACAAGGTGAAGCTCGAGATCGGCGCCGCCTTCGTGCTGCCGGAGGCCGACGCCCAGGCCTGAGCCTGAGTCGACGTCGCGCGTCGAGACCGGGTCCCTCGATGAGGGGCCCGGTCTGCTCGTAGGGTGGGGCCCATGATGGCTTCGAAGACCCCGCACCAGAACGTCACGTTCGACCTGCCCACCAAGGACGCCGGCCAGGACGGCGACCGGACGGGCCACGGCTACCTCGCGCTGCCCGCCGCCGGGAAGGGCCCCGGCGTGATCGTGATCCAGGAGTGGTGGGGCCTGGTGGACCACATCAAGGACGTGTGCGACCGCCTCGCCGACCTCGGCTTCGTCGCGCTCGCCCCCGACCTCTACGGCGGCTGGATCGCCCACGACGGCGACGAGGCCGGCGAGATGATGCAGAACCTGCCCGCCGAGGAGGGCGCCCGCCAGCTGGCCGGCGCCGTCGACTGGCTGCTCGCGCGGGACGAGGTGACCTCGCAGACCGTGGGCGCGATCGGCTTCTGCATGGGCGGCGGCTTCGTGCTCGCCCTCGCGGCCCAGCAGGGGGACAAGGTCTCTGCCGCCGTGCCGTTCTACGGCGTGGGCCAGGGCGTGCCCGGCGACTTCTCCGGCGTCACCGCCGCCGTCCAGGGCCACTACGCCGAGCAGGACGACTCCTTCCCCGTCGAGGACGCGCGGAAGCAGGAGCAGCAGATCCGTGAGGAGTCCGGGGCCGACGTCGAGTACTTCTACTACGACGCCCCGCACGCCTTCCACAACGACGAGAACCCCCAGGGCAACCACCGGCCCGAGGCCGCGGCCCTCGCCTGGGACCGCGCCGTCTCCTTCCTGAAGGAGAAGGTCCGCTGAGCGGCTCCCGTGGCGGCCGGGGCGGGAAGTCCCGCGCGAGCAGGGGCGGTCCCGCCCGATCCACCCGCTCCGGCGGCGGGCGCGGCGTGGCCAAGGGTGTGAAGCCCGCGGGCCGTGCCGGGGGCGAGGGCCGGCGTCGTCCCGCGCCCGCGCCACCGGCCGACCTGCCCGTCCCGCCCGAGACCCTCTTCCTGGCCACCATCCCCGGGGCCACACCGTCCACGTGGGTGGAGCGGTTCACCACGCGCCAGCGCACGGTGCAGCTCGTCAACCACGACGACGCGGCCCAGCTGGCCCACCTCGCCCACGACGACGCCGGTCAGCCCCGCCACTTCCTGCCGCAGCTGGGCTACGTGCGGCGCCGACGCGACGTGTCCGCCGAGGAGTTCCTGCGCGCCGGCGGCGTCGACCCGCGGCACGTGCACCTCGTGGGCGTGTACTCCGAGCTGCCGGTGGTGTGCGTGGGCAGGGACCACCTGCTCGCCGCGTGGGACGTGGACGCGGACGGCCCGGTGCCGCCCGCCGAGCTCGACCCGGACGAGGAGCTGGAACCCGCCCGCTTCGCCCCGGCCCCCAGTGCGGAGCCGATGGACGCCGCCGAGCTGCCCGGCGCGGGCGAGCGGATGGCGCTGGAGATCGCCGCGTCCGGCGCCGGCCACGTCGTGCTGCCGATGTCCGTGGCCCGCATGTTCGGCCGCAAGGACGTGATCGTGCTGCCGCTGGCCTCCACCCTCGACGACACCGTGGGCCTGTCCCGCGCCGACCGCGAGGCCGCCGCCACGCGGGCCGCGCTCGCGGACGAGCAGGCGCGGGCCGAGGCGGAGGCGGGCGCCGCCGTCGTCGACGGGCCGGATCCCACGGGCCAGGCCGACGACGAGGCCCGGCACCCCGGCTGGGACGTCGCCCTGGCCTGGCTCAAGGCGGCCGACTCGGAGCTCGTGCAGGCGTTCGTGGGGGTGGCGCGCGGGCGGCGGGGCGCCAGTTCGCGCTGAGGGCGGGCCTGCCTATGCTCGGAATGACCCGCATCACACTCAAGGAGGGCGCATGTCCGAGCATCAGCAGCACGTCGGCCGCCGGGACCCCCGGATCAGCGACGAGGCCATCGAGCGGGGCCGCCGCGCCCACGAGCTCGACCGCGCGCACGTGTTCCACTCGTGGAGCGCGCAGCGCGACCTCACACCCATGACCATCCTCGACGCCGAGGGGTCGTGGGTGTGGGACGGCGAGGGTCGGCCCATGGTCGACTTCAGCGGGCAGCTCGTCTTCACGAACGTCGGCCACCGCCACCCGAAGATCGTGGCCGCGATCCGGGAGCAGGCCGAGACGCTGGCCACCGTGGCCCCGCAGCACGTCAACGACGCCCGGTCCGAGGCGGCCCGGCTGATCACGGAGCGGCTGCCCGAGTCCATCAACCACGTGTTCTTCACGAACGCGGGCGCGGAGGCCAACGAGCACGCGGTGCGGATGGCGCGCCTGCACACGGGCCGGCATAAGGTGCTCTCCGCGTACCTCTCGTACCACGGCGCCACGCGCCTGACGGCGAACCTGACCGGCTCCCTACGGCGCGTGGGCTCGGACTCGGCCTCCGACGGCGTCGTGCACTTCCAGCCCGCGTACACGTACCGCTCCGCGTTCGGCTCGGAGAGCGACGAGCAGGAAGCCGAGCGCGCGCTGGCCCACCTGCGCGACGTGATCGAGCTCGAGGGCCCCTCCACCGTGGCCGCCGTGATCCTCGAGGCCGTCCCCGGCACCGCCGGCATCTTCCTGCCGCCGCCCGGCTACATGGCCGGCGTCAAGGAGCTGTGCCGTGAGCACGGGATCCTGCTGATCATCGACGAGGTCATGGTCGGCTTCGGCCGCGTGGGCGAGTGGTTCGGCCACCAGCTCACGGGCGTCACCCCGGACATCGTCACGTTCGCCAAGGGGGTCAACTCCGGGTACGTGCCGCTGGGCGGCGTCGCCATGAGCGACGACGTCTACGAGAGCTTCGCGACCACGCCCTACCCCGGCGGCCTGACCTACTCGGGCCACCCCCTCGCGTGCGCGGCCGCCGTCGCCGCGATCACCGCGATGGAGGAGGAGGGCATGGTCGCCCATGCGAAGCGCATCGGCGAGGAGGTCATCGGGCCGCGCCTGGCCGAGATCGCCGCGGCCCATCCGAGCGTGGGCGACGTGCGCGGCGCCGGCGCGTTCTGGGCCGTCGAGCTGGTGAAGGACCGGCAGACCCGGGAGCGGCTGGCCCCGCTCGGTCAGGTCGCGCCCGTGATGGGGCGGATGATGGCCGAGGCCAAGGACCGCGGGCTGCTGCTGTTCATGGCCGAGAACCGGTTCCACCTGTGCCCGCCGCTGAACATCTCGGACGAGGACTTGCGCTTCGGCCTCGACGTGCTCGACCAGGTCCTCACCCTCGCCGACGAGGAGGTCGCGGCCGGCTGACGGGGTCCGCCCCCCCGCCCCGCCCGGCCCGGCGTTTTCGAACGTGAAATGGGGGTTCTCAGCGCTTTCGGTCGTGAGATTGGCCCTATCTCACGACCGAAAGTGCGCGAGGCGGGGTGCGCGGGGCGCGGGATCGGGGTCAGCCGAGTCGGCCGGCCTCCGAGGCCTCGAACTCCTCCTCGTCCTCGGGCACCGGCTCGGTGCCGCGGGCGCGGGCGATCGCCGTCATGAGGTGGTACACCACCAGGGCGGCGATCGTGCCGAGCGTGATGCCGCCGAACACGAGCCCGCCGACCACGAGCTGAGGGTCGGCGATCGCGATGATCAGGCCCGCACCCGCCGTCATGAGGTGCACGGTGTTGGAGAAGTCCACGCGGTTCTGCACCCAGATGCGCACGCCCATCATGCCGATCATCCCGTAGAGGATGATGCCCGCGCCGCCGGCCACCCCGGCCGGGATGGTGGCGACGGCGGCCCCGAACTTCGGCAGGAACGCGAGGGCGATCGCGGTCAGGCCGGCCACCCAGTACGCCGCCGTCGAGTAGACGCGCGAGCTGGCCATCACGCCGATGTTCTCCGCATACGTGGTGGTGCCGACGCCGCCGCCCGCGCCGGAGAGCATGGTGGACAGGCCGTCCGCGATCAGGGCGCGGCCGGTCAGCGGATCCAGGTCGCGCTTGGTCATCAGCCCGACGGTCCTGACATGGCCGATGTTCTCCGCCACCAGCACGAGCACCACGGGCAGGAACAGGGGCAGCAGGTCCCAGCGCAGCTCGGGGCCGTGGAACGGGGGCAGCCCGATCCAGGCGGCCTCCCCGACGGCGGTGAAGTCCACCTGGCCCTGCGCCAGGGCCAGCAGGTAGCCCACCACGATGCCCACGAGGATGGACAGGCGGCCCAGGAGTCCCCGGAACGTCACGGCCGTGAGCACCACCGCCAGGGCCGTGCCGAACGTGGTGACGGGCACCTCCTGCATGGCCGTCGTCGTGGCGCCGGCGAGGTTGAGGCCGATCAGGGCCACGATCGTGCCCATCACCGCCGGCGGCATGAGCGCGTGGATCCAGCCGGTGCCGGCGCGGTGCACGATCACGCCGATCACCGTGAGCAGCAGGCCCGTCACGAGGATGCCGCCGAGTGCGGCCCCCGTGCCGCCGATCGTGGCGGCGGCCGTCAGCGGCGCGATGAACGCGAACGAGCTGCCCAGGTACGAGGGCAGGCGGTTGCCCGTGATGACCAGGAAGAGCAGGGTGCCGAGGCCGGAGAAGAGCAGCGCCGTCGTCGCGGGCATGCCGGTCAGGGCGGGCACGAGCACGGTGGCGCCGAACATGGCCATCACGTGCTGCACGCCGATGCCCACGGTCCGGGGCCAGCTCAGCCGCTCGTCCGGGGCGACGACGGTGCCCGGGGTGATGGTGCGGCCGTCGCCGTGGACGCGCCAGCCGGGGCCGCGCGAGGGCCGAGTGGGGGTGGGGGACATGGCCGCCTGCCGAGGGGTCGGGGATGGGGGTGTCGGGCGTTTCTCGGGGGCCTGGAAGCCTGCGCACAGCCCCGGTTCCGCGCCGGTGATTAGGGTACCGTGGGGCGCGTGGCTCAGTACTGTGGTGTGATCGGAGAGGCGCTCGTCGACGTCGTGGTCTCGGACACCGCGACCCCCCGCGTGCACGTCGGGGGCAGCCCCCTGAACGTGGCCGTGGGCCTGAGCCGGCTGGAGCGGCCCGTCCTGTTCGCCGGCCGTCTCGGCCGCGATGCGCACGGGGAGATGATCGCCTCGCACCTGCGGGAGAACGGCGTGCGCTGCCTGCTCGAGCCGGATGCCGCCGCCACCTCCGTGGCCACCGCTCGCCTGGACCCCACGGGTGCCGCCAGCTACGAGTTCGAGCTGGACTGGACGCTGCCGCCCGCCGCCGCGCTCGCCCGGGACTTCGACGACGCCGCCGGCGGCCCGCTGCACCACATGCATGCGGGCTCCATCGCCACCATGCTCGCCCCCGGCGACGCCGAGGTGATGGCCCTGCTCGAGCGGATCTCCGCGGTCACGACCATCAGCTACGACCCCAACGTGCGGCCCACGATCGTGCCGGACCGGGCGTTCGCCCGCGCCCGCGCGGAGGAGTCCGTGCGGCTGGCGGACGTGGTGCACGCCTCGGACGAGGACATCGCGTGGCTGTACCCCGACCGCCCGCTGCTCGAGTCGCTGCAGGCGTGGCAGCAGATGGGCCCGGCGTTCGTGGTGATGACCCGCGGCGCCGAGGACATCGTGGCCGTGACCGCGCACGGCGTGGTGGAGCGCCCGATCGTGCCCGTGGACGTCGCGGACACCGTGGGCGCCGGCGACTCGTTCACCGCCGCCCTGCTCGCCGCCCTCGAGGACCGCTCGCTGCTCGGCGCCGCGAACCGCGGCCGCCTGCACGCGATGGACCCGGCCGACGTCGAGTCGGTGCTGATCTACGCCTCCCGCGCGTCGGCGATCACGGCCTCCCGCCCGGGGGCGGACCCGCCCACGCGGGCCGAGCTGGCGGACTGACCCCACGCCCGCCCGTCCCCGCACGGATCTGTTGCGCATCTGACCCTTCCGGCGGGCGGGGACGCCCCCAGAAGGGTCAGAGACGCAGACGATCCCGCCCGCCTCAGAGCAGGCCCAGCCCTCGCACGGCGTCGCGCTCGGCCTCCAGCTCGGCGACGGTCGCGGCCAGCCGCCCGCCCTCGCCCGGCAGCAGGGACTCGTCCGGCTCCAGCCCCGGCACGATCCGCCACGCGGTGCCGCCGTCGGACGTCACGGGGAACGAGCTGATCAGCCCCTCCGGCACCCCGTAGGAGCCGTCCGAGACCACGGCCGCGGACGTCCACCGGGACGCACCGTCCGCGTCCACACCGGTGCCGAGGGTCCAGTCGCGCAGGTGGTCGATCGCCGCGGACGCCGCCGAGGCCGCCGAGCTCGCCCCGCGCACCTCGATGATCTCCGCGCCCCGCTTGGCCACGCGCGGCACGAACTCCTCGCCCGCCCACACCGGGTCCACCACGTCGAGCGCCGGCCGCCACGTCCCGTCCACCCGCACGCGGGCGTGCGTGAGGTCCGGGAACTGGGTGGCGGAGTGGTTGCCCCAGATCGTCACGCCGGCCACGTCCGTCACCGCGACGCCGGCCCGGGCCGCCAGCTGCGCCACGGCCCGGTTGTGGTCCAGGCGGGTCAGCGCCGTGAAGCGCTCGGCCGGCACGTCCGGGGCGTGGGCGGCGGCGATCAGCGCGTTGGTGTTGGCCGGGTTCCCGACGACGACGACCCGCACGTCCTGCGCCGCGTGGTCGTTGATCGCCCGGCCCTGCGGCCCGAAGATCCCGCCGTTCGCCTCGAGCAGGTCGCCGCGCTCCATGCCCTTCGTGCGCGGCCGTGCGCCGACGAGCAGCGCGTGCTGGACCCCGTCGAAGGCGCGGGCCGGGTCGTCCGTGACCTCCACGTCGGCCAGCAGCGGGAAGGCCGCGTCGGCGAGCTCCATGGCGGTGCCCTCCGCGGCGCCCAGGGCGGCCGGGATCTCGAGCAGGCGAAGGCGGACCGGGGTGTCCGGGCCGAGCATCCCGCCGGCGGCGATGCGGAAGAGCAGCGCGTAGCCGATGTTGCCGGCGGGGCCGGTGACGGTGACCGTGTGGGGCGTCATCGACGCGGGGTCCGGGGCGGTGTCCTGTGCGGTGCTCTGCTGTGCGGTGTCCACGCCCCCATCGTGCCCCCGCTCGCCCGCGGAGGACACCCCGGCCCGCCGCACGGCCCCGCCTAGACTGGGCGCATGCCCGCCCTGCCCCTGCCCTCGCGCCGTCCGCGGATGATCGCGACGGATCTGGACGGCACCATCATCGGGTACCGGCACACGCGGTCGGGGCGCCTGAGCCCGCGCACCATCGCGGCGCTGCGGGACGCCCACGACGCCGGCGTCGAGGTGGTGTTCGTGACCGGCCGTCCCCTCCGCTGGCTCGGCCCGCTGAGCGCGCAGCTCGGTCCCGTCGGCCCGGTGATCTGCTCCAACGGCGCCGTCGTCGTGGACACCGCCACGGACGACGTCCTGATCGCCCACCCCATGCCCGTCGAGGCCGTGTGGACCGCCACGGACCGGCTGCGCGCCCTGGACCGCACCGTGTCCTTCGGCGCCGAGACCCTCGAGGGCTTCTTCTGGGAGCACGCGTTCTCCGAGCGCGCCGAGTTCCGGGCCGAGGTCCACGCGGCGGCCACGCTCGAGGCCGCGCTGCCGGGTCGGCTGGGCGTGGTGAAGCTGCTGGCCCGCTCGGACACCCTGGCCCCGGACGCCTTCCTCGCCGCGGCCCGCGCCGAGCTGGACGAGCTCGTGAGCGCCACGCACTCCGCGCCCGGCATCGCGCTCGTGGAGATGTCCGCGCCGGGCGTGCACAAGGCCGCGACCCTCGCGGAGTTCGCCGCGAGCCGGGGGGTCGCGCCGGCCGACGTCGTCGCGTTCGGGGACATGCCCAACGACCTGGAGATGCTCCAGTGGGCCGGTCTCGGCCTGGCCGTGGCCTCGGGCCACCCGTCGCTGCTGGCCGCGGCGGACGGCGTGGTCGGGGCGTGCGACGACGACGGGGTGGCCGCCACCGTCGAACGCCTGCTGGAGCTGCCCACGGACTGAGCCGCGGGCCGCCCCCGGCGGTCAGAGGAACTCGTACGGGTCGAACGCCTCGACGTCGATCACGCGCAGGCGCGGCAGGGACGAGTCGAACGCGCCCACCGCGTGCTCCAGGTCGAAGAACTCGACCCCGGGGATGCGGCGCAGCTCGTGGGAGAGGAACTCCTCGAAGCCCATGATCCCGGTGCGCCGGCCCGGCGTGGCCGCGAGGTCGGTGAGCTGGGGGGCGAAGTCGGCGTCGTGGCTGACGAGGACGACGTCGTCCTCCCGGCCCAGCAACGCCTCCGCGGTGCGCTGGATGCCGATGTCCACGACCTTGCCCTCGCCGCGCAGCATGATCGGCTGGAAGCCGAGGGCGGTGAGCGCCTGGACGAACGGGATGGGGATGTCGCCGTCGATGGCGAGGAAGAACAGGCCCTTGACCGGCTGGTCCCAGTGGTCCTCGAGGTAGCCGAGCAGGCGCTTCCAGCGTGGCCGTTCGTCGGGCTGGGGGCGCCGCTGCAGGATGGACGTGCCGAGGGTGGCGTCGATGTTCTCGCCGTCGATCAGCAGGTAGGTGGTTCGCTCGCTCACGCTCTCGAGGCTACCCGCTGGGGTGGACGTCGGTCAGCGCCCGCGGCCGAACGGGGCCGTCAGCAGGCGGACGACGCCCTCGAGCGGCCCTGCGCGGAACGGCCCGACGCGCACGACGGCCCGCCACAGCAGCGGCAGCAGCAGCGCGCCGGCGACCAACACGGCCAGGTTGAACCACGTGTCGTCCGTGCCCGTGGCGCTGCGCCACGGGCCGGGACCCAGCCGCAGCACCCAGCCGAGGTACCACAGGTGCGCCACGTACACGGACAGCGTCATCGCGCCGGGCACGGCCAGCAGCCCGGCCCGCCGCGGCGCCAGGGCCGCGCACGCGCCGAGGACGGCGAGCACGAGGCCCGTGTCCAGCAGGGCCTCCGCGGGGGTCGCCGTGTAGGGCACGGGGGCGGCGCCGGTCTGCGTCCGGGAGAGGGCCAGCACGACGCCGGCCAGCGCGATCCCGCCGGCCGCCCAGGCGAGCCCCGTGAGCCGCACGCGCCGGGCCGGGGCCGGCGTCGTCGTGCCGTGGACGGTGGCGACCAGCACCGCCCCCAGCAGCGCCCACGCGAGGAACAGGGGGAGACGGTACGGGCCGTCCGTGAGGAACGTGGAGACCCACCGGGTCAGTGCCGCGGGGCTCAGCCCGAGCGCCTGCGCGGCGGGGACGAGCCGGTCGACGACATCGGCCGTCGGCGTGGCGGCGAGCAGGAGGCCGCCCCCGCCGCTGAGGAGGGCCAGCACGAGGTGCGCGCCGAGCGGGAGAGCGGCCAGCAGCGCCATGAGCACCGTGAGCACGGCCAGGTGCGCCAGCACGTTCACGACGGCCGCCCCGAAGTGCCCGGTCAGCCACACCGCCCCGAACAGGGCGGCCGCCCGCACGAGCGCGCGGGGCACGGCCCGGCCACGGCCCAGCCACTCCGCCTCGAGCCGCGCACCCACGCCCACGAGCGCCGCGAACAGGGGCGCGGTGAGGTGCTCGGAGAGGTGGAGCACCCCACCCGGGCCGCCGGCGGGCGCCGTATGGGCGACCAGCATCGAGACCAGGGCCAGACCGCGCGCGACGTCCACCCAGACCAGGCGGCCGCGGGCGGTGGGGGTGACGGCGGGAGCGTGGGAGGAGGGGGCGGGCACGGCGACCTCCGGGGTGGGGGACTCAGTCCAGGGCGCGGGTCAGGTCGGCGTCCTCGTAGCAGACCGGCTTCGAGCCGGTGACGAGCTTGTGGCCGAGCCACAGCGCGAGGAACAGGGGCAGACCGATGTACGCGCTGGCCACGGCCACGAGGTCCACGTCGCCCATGAACGCCTGGTAGTTCTGGCCGAGGATCACGACGGCGCACATGACCAGCGCGACGATCGGGCCCAGGGGGAACAGGAAGGCGCGGTAGGGCAGGTCCTTCGGGTCGTGGCCCTGCGCGACGTAGGCCCGCCGGAACCGGTAGTGACTCCAGGCGATGCCCATCCACACGATGAACCCGGCCAGGCCGGAGGCGGAGACGAGCCACACGTAGGCGGCGCCGTCCCCGATGAACGTGGTCAGGAAGCACGCCGCGCCCACTGCGGTGGTGGCGTAGAGGGCGTTCATGGGCACGCCGCGCCGGTTCACCTTCGCCAGGAAGCGCGGGGCCTTGCCGGAGTCGGCCAGGGCCCAGAGCATGCGGGTGGAGGCGTACAGGCCCGAGTTGCCCGCGGAGAGGATGGCCGTGAGGATCACGGCGTTCATCACGGAGGCGGCGGCGAGCACGCCCGCGTTCTCGAAGACGAGCGTGAACGGGGAGATCGAGATGTCCTCGACGTCGCTGCCCAGCAGGTGGGGGCTGGTGTAGGGGATGAGGAAGCCGACGACGGTGATCGCGCCGACGTAGAAGAGCAGGATGCGCACGAACACGGTGCGGATCGCCTTGGGCACGTTCTTCTCCGGGTCCTCGGCCTCGCCCGCGGCCACGCCGACCAGCTCGGTGCCCTGGAAGGAGAAGCCGGCCACCATGAAGATCGCCAGGATGCCGGCGCCGCCGCCCACGAAGGGGGCCTCGCCGTCGGTCCAGTTGTGGAAGCCGGGGGAGGAGCCGCCGAGGATGCCGACGATCATCAGGACGCCGAGCACCAGGAAGATCACCACGGTGGCGACCTTGATGAGCGAGAACCAGAACTCGCTCTCGCCGTAGGCGCGCGTGGAGAGGGCGTTGAGGCCGAAGAGCAGCGCGAGGAAGATCGCGGACCAGATCCACGAGGGCACGTCCGGGAGCCAGTACCGCATGATCAGGGCCGCCGCGACGAGCTCGGCGGCCACCGTGATCGCCCAGTTGTACCAGTAGTTCCAGCCGATGGCGAAGCCGAACGAGGGGCTCACGAAGCGGGTCGAGTACTCCTCGAACGCGCCGGAGACCGGCAGGTACGTGGACATCTCGCCGAGCGACTGCATCAGCAGGAACACCATGAAGCCGATGGCCACGTAGGCCACGAGGGCGCCGCCGGGGCCGGCGGTCGCGATGGTGTTGCCCGAGGCCACGAACAGGCCCGTGCCGATGGCGCCGCCCATCGCGATCATCGTCAGGTGGCGGGATTTGAGGGTGCGCCGCAGGGAGCCGCCCTCGGGGGTGGCGTGGGCGGCGGAGGCGGGCGGCGTCGACGGGGACGTCCGGGGTGCGCTGGTGTCCACGGTGGCCTTTCGGTGGAGGAGCGGTCGGACGCGCGTCGAAGGCCGCGGCGTCCCACCCTGCTGCACGGTGGTAGAAGGGTATCCCGGCCGGGCGCGTCCGTCAGGCGGCGGGGGCGAGTTCGGCGCGCAGCGCCGCCGTGAACGCGTCCACGTCCTCCTCGGTCGTGTCGAAGCCGCACACCCAGCGCACCTCGCGGCGCGCCGCGTCCCAGTCGTAGAACCGGAAGCGGGTGCGCAGCCGGTCGGCCACGCCCGCGGGCAGGACGGCGAACACGGCGTTGGCGTCCGTGGCCTGCGTGAACTCGACGCCGGCCAGCGAGCCGTCGGCGACCCCCGCCTCGATGCCGGCGCGCAGCCGGGCGGCCATGGCGTTGGCGTGGCGGGCGGAGCGCAGGTACAGGTCGCCGTCGAACAGGGCGAGCAGCTGCGCCGAGACGAAGCGCATCTTCGAGGCCAGCTGCATCTGGTTCTTGCGCAGGTACACGAGGCCGTCCGCGGCGTCCGGGTTCAGCACGACGACGGCCTCGGCCAGCAGCGCCCCGTTCTTGGTGCCGCCGAGGGAGAGCACGTCCACGCCGACGTCGGTGGTGAAGGCGCGCAGCGGCAGGCCCAGGGAGGCCGCGGCGTTGGCGATGCGGGCGCCGTCCATGTAGACGCGCATCCCGTGCTCATGAGCGTAGTCCGTGATGGCCTTGACCTCGTCCGGGGTGTAGACCGTGCCGAGCTCGGTGGACTGCGTGAGGTAGACGACCAGGGGCTGGGCGCGGTGCTCGTCGCCCCAGCCCCAGGCCTCGGCGGCGATCAGCTCGGGGGTGAGCTTGCCGTCGTCGGTGGCCACGGGCAGCAGCTTGATGCCGGCGGACTTCTCCGGCGCGCCGCCCTCGTCCACGTGGATGTGCGCGGTGTCCGCGCAGATCACCGCGCCCCAGCGGGGCAGCATGGACTGGAGTCCGACGACGTTCGCCCCGGTCCCGTTGAACATCGGCCACACGGTGGCGTCCTTGCCGAAGTGCTGGGCGACGACCTCCTGCAGACGCGCCGTGTACACGTCCTCGCCGTAGGCGACCTGGTGGCCCCCGTTGGCCTCGGCGATCGCCGCGAGCACCTCCGGGTGGACGCCGGAGTAGTTGTCCGAGGCGAAGCCCCGCTCCTGCGGATCGTGGATCCTCTGCATGTCAGTCCGTTCCCTTCTCCTGGAGCGTGAGGACGGCGTCGTTCAGCGCGCCCGCCTCAGCCTCCCACAGTCGCGCGCACTCCTCGGCCAGCCGTTCCTCGAGCCCGGCGAGGGACCTCACACGGAACACGACGGCCGCCGAGCGCAGCGGGGTCCCCGCGTCCCGGGCGGCCTTGGCCCAGCCCTGCGCCACCGCGCGGGTCCATGCCTCGCTCGCCGCCTTCACCGCGGCGTAGTTCGCGCCGCCGGCGAGCGGCCGGGTCACCGCCGGGGACGAGACGATCGCGAGGCGACCGGCGGACGAGGCCCGCAGGTCGTCGTCGAGGGCCCGGCTCACGTGCCGCAGCGCCGTGAACGAGGCCTCGAGGGCGCGGTAGTCCTCCTCGGTCTGGCCGGCGAGGCCCCCGCCGCCGCGCCAGCCGCCCACCAGGTGGAGCAGGCCGTCGATCCGGGTGCCGCGGGCGTGCAGGTCCTCGACGAGGCCGCCGACGGCGGTCTCGTCCGTGAGGTCCAGGGCCGCGGTCTCGGCGCCGAGCGCGGCGAGCGGGGCGAGCTTCGCGGCGTCGCGTCCGGTCGCGACGACGTGCGCGCCGGCGTCGAGGAGCGTGCGGGTGGCGGCCCGGCCCGAGGCGCTCGTGGCGCCCGCGATCAGGACCGCGCGGTCGGTCAGCGCGGCCACGGCTCAGGCGTCCGTGCCGCGGATCCCGGCGGTGGACTCGATGATGCCGCGCATCTTCTTCTCGAGGGCCTCGAAGAACATGGACAGGGGGAACTCGTCGTCGAGCACGAGGTCGGTGTAGCCCTTGGGCGGGCCGGCGAGGACCTCACGGGGCAGGCCCTGCGCCCAGACGGAGGCCGGGTGCGGGGTGACCACGGAGGCGACGAGCTCGTAGGCCTTGAGCCAGTGCACGGTCTTGGGGCGGTCGATGGACTCCCAGTAGAGCGTGTCGATGGCGTCGCCCAGCTCGACGACGGCGTCGGCGAGCCGGTCCCAGTCCACGCTGAGGGCGACGTCGCGCCACTGGATCACGTCCTTGCGGTGCAGCCAGGCGAAGAGCAGCTGGCCGCCGAGGCCGTCGTAGTTGCGGACGCGCGAGCCGGTGAGGGCGAAGCGGAAGACCCGGTCGAAGAGGACGGCGTGCTGCACGAGCCCGGCGTGGCGGCGGGTCTGCTCCTCGAGCGCGGTGAGCTGCTCGCCGGCGGCGGCGCGCGCCGTGAGGCGGCGCTCGATCGCCACGCACTCGCGGAAGGCGGTCATGTCGCAGCGCATCTCCTCGAGCGTGTAGAGGAAGAAGGGCATGCGCTGCTTGATCATGAACGGGTCGAAGGGCAGGTCGCCGCGCATGTGCGTGCGGTCGTGGATGAGGTCCCACATCACGAAGGTGCCCTCGGCGAGCTCCTGGCTGGAGAGCAGTTCGGCGAGCTCGGCCGGGAGCTCGAGCTGGGTGATCTCGGCGGCGGCGGTGACGACCCGGCGGAAGCGGGCGGCCTCGCGGTCCTGGAAGATGGCGCCCCACGTGAAGGTGGGGATCTCGCGCATGGCCACGGTCTCGGGGAAGAGCACGGCCGAGTTCGTGTCGTAGCCGGGGGTGAAGTCGATCAGGCGCAGGGAGACGAAGAGGCGGTTGCCGTAGTCGCCGGCCTCGAGTGCGGCGATGAACTCGGGCCAGATGGTCTCGACGATGAGGGCCTCCACGTGCCGGTCGGGGGAGCCGTTCTGCGTGTACATCGGGAAGACCACGAGGTGCCGGACGCCGTCGACGCGGTGCTCCTGCGGCTGGAAGGCGACGAGGGAGTCCAGGAAGTCGGGCTCGGCGAAGCCGCCGTCGGCCCAGCGGGCGAAGTCGCGGGGCAGGGCGGCGAGGTAGGCGGCGTCGTGCGGGAAGAGCGGAGCGAGCTCCTCGACGGCGGCGACGATGGTCTCCACGTGCTCGCGCGCGGCGGCGTGGTCCGCCGGGCCCGGGATGGAGCCGTCCTTGACCTGCAGGGGCTGCAGGGCGGTGGCGGCGGCCTTGAGGCGGAGCCAGGCCGGGTGGGTCTCGACGGTGCGCGCGTCGGCCGAGGTCTCCGGGACGACGACGTCGGTCCGGACGGGCTGCAGAGTGGTGGACATAGAACCCTCCTGAGGTCGAATCGCCGGAAAATATCCGGTGACGCGGATCACTTGCCGGAAGGGTTCCATGAGAGCATGGGGCTGTCAACCCGGCGGCCGGGGCCGGCTGATAGCGTGCGGCGCATGGACGACCCTGTCGACGCGCGGCTCGCGGCCGCCGTCTCCCATGACCCGCGCGCCACGCTCGCCCAGCTCTCCGAGCGGGTCGGCCTCTCGACCTCCGCCGTGCAGGCGCGCCTGCGTCGGCTCGAGAGCACGGGCGTGATCACGGGCTACCGCGCGCTGCTCGACCCCGAGGCCGTGGGCAGGCCGCTCTCCGCGTTCATCGAGATCAGCCCGCTGGACCCGCGCCAGCTCGACGACGCCCCCGAGCTCCTCGAGTCCATCGCGGCGATCGAGGCGTGCCACTCCGTGGCCGGCGACGCCGCGTACATGCTCTTCGTGCGCGTGGGCTCGCCGCGCGAGCTCGAGGCCCTCGTGACGGAGATCCGCCAGACGGCGTCGGTGTCCACCCGGACCACCGTGGTGCTGCAGACCTTCTACGAGCACCGCCCCATGCTGGAGCTGCCGGCGGAGGACTGAGGGCGGGCGCTTCGGCCCCTCTTGTCACGCGAGCGGTCGGAATGAGGGCCGATCTGACGCTCATTCCGACCTCTCACGTTCCCGGCTGCGGCAGCGGGCAGCCGGCCGCCCGTCCCCGCTACCGTGATCCCGTGCGTCCGACCTCGTCCCGTCCCGCCCCCGCCTACCTCACCGACTCCGTCCCCGCCCGTCGCGGTCACCCGCTGGGGTTCGCGCACCGGGGCGCCGCCGTCGACCGGGAGAACTCCCTGGCCGCGTTCGTGGACGCCCACGCCGCCGGGTTCACCTACCTCGAGCTGGACGTGCGCACCACGGCGGACGGCGAGCTCGTCGTCTTCCACGACGACACCCTGGACCGCGTCAGCACCGGCCGCGGCCGGCTGCGCGACCACACGTGGGAGCGGCTGGCGGACGTCACGGTCGGCGGGGAGCCGCTGCTGCGCTTCACCGAGCTGCTCACGGCGCTCCCCGAGGCACGCCTCAACGTGGACCTCAAGGACCGCGCGTCGGCCCCGGCCCTGGCCCGCATCCTCGCCCAGCACGGCGCCTGGGACCGCGTGCTCGTCGCCTCGTTCCACGACTCGCGGCGCCGCCTCTTCCGACGCGCCCTCGCCCGCCTCGGTCACCCCGAGCGGGCGTACGGGCCGGAGCGGGTGGCGACGTCGGGCGGGGCGGCCGCCATCGCGGCGCTCGTGACGCTGGGCCCGCTGGGGCTGACCCGCTGGCTGCGCCGGTACGCCCTCGACGTCGACTGCGTGCAGGTGCCCGTCCGGCACGGCCGCGTGCCCGTGGCCACCGCCGACTTCGTGCGCCGCTGCCACGCGGCGGGCCTGCCGGTGCACGTGTGGGTCGTGGATGAGCCCGCGGAGATCGAGCGCCTGCTCGACCTCGGCGTCGACGGCGTCATGACCGACCGTGCCGACGTCCTCGCCGAGGTCTACGACTGCCGCGGCTTCTGGCCGCAGAGCTGATCCCCGCCCCCGGCCCGCGGCCGACTTTCGAACGTGAAATCGGGGCTATGGGCGCTTTCGAACGTGAGATAGGCCCCATGTCACGTTCGAAAGCACGGGGCGCAGCCGGGCCCAGCCAGGCCCAGTCAGCCCCGCCTCCACTCCACCCCTCAGAGCATCTTCGGCAGCAGCGCCCGCTTCATCCGCCCGTACGGTGGGTACGCGGTCTTGAGCGTGTCCACCTGGTCCGACTTCGTGATGGACGGGCGCAGGTGGGAGAACGTCTCGAACCCGTGGACGCCGTGGTACGCGCCCATCCCGGACGCGCCGATCCCGCCGAACGGCAGCGTCGCGATGCCGGCGTGCAGCAGGCCGACGTCGTAGCCGAGGCCACCGGCCTGCACCTGGTCGTCGAACGCGCGGTGGTAGCTGGGCCGGTCCGTGAACAGGTACGCGGCCAGTGGGTGCGGGCGCTCCGCGATGAAGTCCAGGGCGTCCTGGAAGGTGTCCACGGTCAGCACGGGAAGGATCGGGCCGAACAGCTCCTCCTGCATGAGCGCGCCGTCGGGCCGCACGCCCGTCACCACGGTCGGCGCCATGTACCGCGCCGCCGCGTCCACGTCGCCGCCGACGAGCAGCTCGGCGCCGGCGTCGAGGTCCGCCTGGAGCATCTCCCGCAGCCGCTCCGCGTGCTCGGCGGAGATGAGCCGGCCGTAGTCCGTCGACGCGCGGGGGTCGTCGCCGTAGAACTCGCGCAGGGCTGCGGGGAGTTCGGCGGTCACCTGGCGCAGCGCGGCCTCGCCGACGGCCAGCACGTAGTCCGGGGCCACGCACGTCTGGCCCGCGTTGGTGAACTTCGCCCACGCGATGCGGCGGGCCATCGCGCCCGTGTTCCGCGACGGCGTCACCACCGCCGGCGACTTGCCGCCCAGCTCGAGCGTCACGGGGGAGAGGGTCTTCGCCGCCGCCTCGTAGACGATCCGGCCCACGCGCTCCCCGCCGGTGTAGAGGATGTGGTCCCACGGCTCCGCCAGCAGCGCGGTGTTGCACTCCTTGCCGCCGGCCACCACGGAGACCAGTGCAGAGTCCAGGTATTGCGGCACCAGCTCCCGCAGCGCCGCCGCCGTGGCCGGGGCCTTCTCCGACGGGCTGAGCACCACCGTGTTGCCCGCCGCCAGCGCGCCCACGACCGGGGCGAGCGCGAGCTGCACCGGGTAGTTCCACGCGCCGATGACCAGCACGAGACCCTTGGGCCGCGGCCGGACCTCCGCGCTCGCGGGCCGCAGGGCCAGCGGCAGCTTCACGGGCCGCGGCTCCATCCAGTCGGTCAGGTGCAGCAGCGCATGGTCCACCTCGGAGCGCACCGAGACGATCTCCGTGATCAGCGCCTCGGTGGCCGGCTTGCCCAGATCCGTGCCGAGCGCCGCGACGAACCGGTCCGCGTGCTCGGTCAGCATCCGCTTCAGGCCCTTGAGCTGGCGCACCCGCACCGCGCGCGGGTGGGCGGCGCGGGAGCGGGCGGCGGCGCGCAGACGCTCGACGGCGGCCCGCGGCTCCTCGGGTCGGGGCCCGGCCGGCGCGATCGGCAGGGCCTCGGTGGGCAACGGCTCGCGGACCGGATCGTCGGCGGGGGTGTCGGGGGAGTCGGTGGTCAGACCGGGGGGCTGCGTGCTCATGCCGGCCACGCTACCGAGCGGCCCTGTGCGACGGCAGGGCGTGGCGCCGTCGTCGCCCCCCGCGCGACCCGCGCACTTTCGCTCGGAAGACGGCGCCCCCAGGGCCTTTTCGTTCGGGAAACGGCGCACGCGCCCCGCCGTTTCCCGAACGAAAGCGGTTCGACACGCCGCCGTTTCCCGAACGAAAGCGGACGGGGAGGGGGCGGGGGGTCAGCCGATGACCGCGTCCACCAGCCGCTGCGCCTCCGCCTGCACCTGCGTCAGGTGCTCGGGGCCGCGGAAGGACTCCGCGTAGATCTTGTAGACGTCCTCGGTGCCGGAGGGCCGCGCCGCGAACCACGCGTGCTGCGTGACCACCTTGAGCCCGCCGATCGGGGCGTCGTTGCCCGGGGCGTTGGTCAGCGTCGCGAGGATGGTCTCGCCGGCCAGCTCGGTCACGGGGACGTCGTCGGGGGAGAGGGTCTTCAGCTTCGCCTTCTGCTCGGCGGTCGCGGGGGCGTCGATGCGCGCGTACGCCGGGTCGCCGTGCAGGGCCACGAGGTCGCGGTACCGCTCGGACGGGGACTGGCCCGTCACGGCGATGATCTCCGCGGCCAGCAGGCACAGCAGCAGCCCGTCCTTGTCCGTGGACCACGGGCTGCCGTCGAACTGCACGAAGGACGCGCCCGCGGACTCCTCGCCGCCGAACACGCCGGTGCCCGTCAGCAGGCCCGGCACGAACCACTTGAAGCCCACCGGCACCTCGACGAGGTCGCGGCCCAGGTCCCCGGCCACGCGGTCGATCATCGAGGAGCTCACCAGGGTCTTGCCCACGCCCGCGCTCTGGGGCCACTGCTCGCGGTGGCGGTACAGGTAGTCGATGGACACGGCGAGGTAGTGGTTCGGGTTCATCAGCCCGCCGTCGGGGGTGACGATCCCGTGCCGGTCCGCGTCGGCGTCGTTGCCGGTGGCGACGTCGAAGGGCGCCTGCCCGTCCGCGTCCGGGGTCATCCGCTCGATCAGCGAGGCCATCGCGTTCGGCGACGAGCAGTCCATGCGGATCTTGCCGTCCCAGTCCAGGGTCATGAACCCGAACCGCGGGTCCACCTCCGGGTTCACCACGGTCAGATCCAGCCCGTGGCGGTCGGCGATCTCGCCCCAGTACGCCACGGACGCCCCGCCCATGGGGTCGGCGCCGATGCGCACGCCCGCCTCGCGGATCGCCTCCACGTCGATCACCTGCGGCAGATCGGACACGTACCGATCCAGGAAGTCGAAGCCGCCCAGCTTCGCGTGGCCGGCGACGTCGGCGCTCGCCACCCGGTGCACGCCCGTCAGCCCGGCGGCGAGCAGCTCGTTGGCGCGGTCGGCGATCCACGTGGTCGCCTCGGTGTCCGCGGGGCCGCCGTGGGGCGGGTTGTACTTGAAGCCGCCGTCCGCGGGCGGGTTGTGCGAGGGGGTGATCACGAGGCCGTCCACGAGGCCGGCGTTGTCCCCGTCCACCGCGAAGCCCGACGGCGACAGCTCGCGCCCGGCGTTCAGGTGCAGGATCGCGTGGGACACGGCGGGGGTGGGCGTGTAGCCGCCGCGGGAGTCGACGAGCACCTCGACGTCGTTGCCGAGCAGCACCTCGACGGCGGTGTCCTGCGCGGGCCCGGACAGGGCGTGCGTGTCCTTGCCGACGAGGACCGGCCCCGTGATCCCGTGGTGCGCGCGGTACTCGACCACGGCCTGCGTGATGGCGGCGATGTGGTCGTCGTTGAACGAGGTCGTGAACGCGGAGCCGCGGTGGCCGGAGGTGCCGAACACGACCTTCTGCGTCGGGTCCGTCACGTCCGGGTGACCGGTGCGGTAGGCCTCCAGGAGGGCGTCGACGTCGATCAGGTCCTGCGGCAGGGCGGGGGTGCCGGGACGCTCGGCGGCGGGCAGGGCGGCGGTGTTCTCGGTCATGTGCCACACCTTGGCACGGGCGGGCGAACGGGGGAAGACGCGCGGCCCAGCGGGACGACGCCGGCGGTCACTCCCGGCAGCCGGCGCACAGCCCCCAGTAGTAGACCTCGGCCTCGTCGACCGCGAAGCCGTGGTCCTCGGGGGCGTCGAGGCACGGTGCGGAGCCGGTGCGGCACGGCACATCCACGACCGTGCCGCAGCCGCGGCACACGAAGTGGTGGTGGTTGTCGCCTGCGCAGATCTCGTAGCGGGCCGGGGAGCCGGCCGGCTGCAGGGAGCGCACGAGCCCGGCCTCGGTGAGCGCGTGGAGGCAGTCATAGACGGCCTGGTGCGAGGTGCCGGGCAGGGCCCGACGCACGGCGGCCAGCACGGTGGACGCGTCCGCGTGGGGGTGGTCGGCGAGGGCGGTCAGCACCGCCAGGCGGGGCCGGGTCACGCGCAGGCCGACGCCGCGCAGCAGCGTGCGCTCGTCCTCGTCCCGCGTCGTGGTCTCCATGCCAGTCGATCCCATCCGGTTCTCTGGAACATGTCAAGAAAGAGCGGGCCGCTTCGCCCCCGGCGCACCGGCCATTCCCCGCCGCGCCCGCGCTGACTACGGTGAATCCTCGACCCCGGGGCGCACCGGCCCGGGCGCCGTCGACGAGGAGGTCCCCACCCATGGCCCAGCCCGAGCCCGTCCGTCTCGTCCCGGGTGGAGCCGTGGACCGCCCGGCCGAGCAGGCCCTCCTCGCGGCCGCCGCGGCCTGCGGCGGCGACGTCGACGCGATGGTCGGGCTGCTCCGTGCGGCTTCCGGTGCCGCGTCCGGTGAAGACGCCGCCCCGCTCGACCTGCCGCTGACCGGCGCGGGGCGCACCCGGGAGCAGTGGGAGCTGCTCGCCTCCGTCGCCGCGCAGGACCTCTCGGCCGCCCGCGTGCTCGAGCCCCATCTGGACGCGCTCTCGATCCTGTCCCAGGCCGGCGTCCCCGCCCCGGCCGGGCTGCTCGGCGTCTACGCCTCCGAGTCCGGCGGCCGCACCCCTGCCCTCCGCCCCGCCCCGGACGGCCCCGACACCGCCTGGCTGCTCGACGGCGAGAAACCGTGGTGCTCGCTCGCGGACCGGTGCGCGGCCGCCGTCGTGACCGGCCGGGAGGCGGACGGCACCCGCCGTGCCGTGCTCGTGGACCTGTCCCACCCCGGCGTGGCCGAGACCGACTCGGCCTGGCCCGCGCTCGGCCTCGCCCCGATCCGCACGGTGGGCCTGGCCTTCGACGCCGTCCCCGGCAGCGCCGTCGGCGGCGCCGAGTGGTACCTGCGCCGGCCCGGCTTCGCGTGGGGCGGCATCGGCGTGGCAGCGGTGTGGTTCGGCGGTGCCGTCGGCATCGCCCGCACCCTGCGGAACGCCACCGCCGCCCGCACGGCCGCCGAGGCCGAGGGCCGCGGACCGGGCCCGGACCAGATCGGTCAAGCCGCGCTCGGCCGCGTCGACCGGCTGCTCCACGCGATGGCCGCCCTGCTCGCCCGTGCCGCCGACGACGTGGACGCCGGCCGCCTCGACCACGGCCGCGGCATGGTCGAGGCCGACCGGATCCGCGGCACCGTGGCGCAGCTGTGCACCGAGGTGATGGACGTCGTCGGGCAGGCCACCGGCCCCGGCCCGCTCACCGGCAGCGCCGCGCACGCCCGCGCCGTCGCCGACCTGCAGGTCTACCTGCGCCAGCACCACGGACACCGCGACGACGCCCGGCTGGGCGCCGCACTCCTGACCGGCGAGACCGACGGCGGCTGGACGTGGTGAGCTTCTCCCACACCGACGACGGCACGTCCGAGGCGGCCTGGGCCGAGGGCGGCGTCGGCGAGCTGCCGGAGCTGCGCCTGCCCGTCTGGGACGCGCAGACGCTGCTGCTCGTGGCCGTGGCCCACCCGGACGACGAGACCCTCGCCGCCACCGGCCTGATCCGCTCCGCCCTGCGCGGCGGGGCACGCGTGCACGTGCTGGTCGCCACCGCCGGTGAGGCCTCCCACCCGCACTCGCCCACGCACACGCCCGCGGACCTGGTCCGACTGCGCCGGGACGAGATGGAGCACGCCCTCGACGCCCTCGCCGCCGGCCTGCCCGCCTCCGCGGGCCCCGGCTCCCCGGCGCGGGACCGGCTGACGTGGGCGTCCCTGGCCCTGCCCGACTCCGGCGTGGCCGAGCACGAGGACGCCGTGCGCGACGCCGTCGCCGTGGCCCTCGACGCCCACCCCGGCCCCGCCGTGCTCGCCTCCCACGACCCGGGCGACGGCCACGCGGACCACGAGGCCGTGGGCCGGGCCGTCGGCGCGGTCGCGGGCGAGTGCGACCTGCCGCTCTACGCCTTCCCCATCTGGTTCTGGCACTGGGCCGACCCGGCCGACCTGCCCGCCCGCCGCTACCGACGGCTGCCGCTCACCGACGACGACCGTGCCGCCCGCCGTGCCGCCCTCGACGCGCACGCCTCCCAGGTCCGGCCCCTCTCCGCCGCCCCCGGCGACGAGGCGATCCTGGGCCCCGCCGTGCTCGCCCACCACGAGCGCCCGTTCGAGGCCCACCGCGTCTCCGGCCCCGACGACGCCGACGCCCACCGGGCCGCCGCCGTCTTCGACCGGCTCTACCGGGCCCAGGAGGACCCGTGGCGCTACCTCAGCTCGTCGTACGAGGCCCGCAAGCGGGCGCTCACCCTCGCCGCCCTGCCCCGGCCCCGCTACCGGACCGTGGTGGAGGCGGGCGCGTCCATCGGCGTGCTCACCGCGGACGTGGCCGCGCGCGCGGACCGCGTGGTCGGCCTCGAAGCCTCCGACATCGCTGTGGAGCGCGCCGCCGCCCGGCTGGCCGGCGCGCCGCACGCCGAGGTGCGCCGTGCCGTGCTGCCCGCGGACTGGCCGGCCGACGTCGCCGGCGCGGACCTCGTGATCGCCTCCGAGATCGGCTACTTCCTGCAGCCCGAGGAGCTCGACGCGCTGATCGACGACGCCGATGCCGCGCTCGCCCCCGGCGGCGAGCTGCTGCTGTGCCACTGGCGCCACCCCATCGAGGGCTGGCCGTTGGACGGGGATGCCGTGCACGCGCGCGTCGCCGCCGACCCGCGCTGGCGGCTGCGCACCGAGCTCGTGGAGGACGACTTCCGGCTCAGCCTCCACGTGCGGGCCGCCGCCGCGACCCACGCCGTCGTCGTGGTGCCCGCCAAGGACGAACAGGAGCGGCTGCCGGCCGCGCTCGCGGCCCTCACCGCCGCCCTGGACCGCTGGGAGGAGCATCACGCGCAGGGCACGGCCGCGGTCGTGGTCGCCGCGGACCGCTGCGACGACGCCACGGTGGCCGCCGCCCTCGAGGCCCGTGCCGCCGACCCGCGCATCCACGTCCTCGAACTGGGGGAGCCGACCGCCGGGCAGGCCGGCGTCGGGCGGGCCCGCGTGGAGGGTGCGCGCCGGGCCCGCGCGCTGTTCCCCGACGTGCCGGCCGAGCGCCTCTGGCTCGCCTCCACCGACGCGGACAGCCGCGTCCCCGCCGACTGGCTGCTGGCGCAGACCGTGGCCGCCGGCCGCGACGAGGTGCTCGTGCTGGGCACAGTGGACGTGCGCCAGGGGCCGCTGCGGCAGGCCTGGCTCCGCGGCTACCGGCACGAGGAGGGGCACCCACACGTGCACGGGGCGAACCTGGGACTGCCGTGGTCGCTGTACGAGGCCGTGGGCGGGTTCCCGCCGGTGGCCGAGCACGAGGACGTCGGCCTGGCCGAGGCGGTGCGGGCCCTGGCAGGGGAGCGCGACGGCGGTGACGGCCGCCGGGTGCGCGTGATCGCCACCGACACCACCCGCGTGCTCACCTCGTCCCGCCTGGAGGGGCGGACCCCCGGCGGGTTCTCCGGGCACCTCAAGGCGGTGGACCGGCCCGGGTGAGGCCGGCCGTGGAGCAGGGGTGCGGGTCCGGGCCGGGACCGGGGGGCACCGCCTAGACTCGGCACCGGACCGCGACGCCCCGAACCGGAAGGACCGTCATGACCGACCCCCACGCCTCCCACGACCCGCGCCGCGAGGCCGCCCGGCCGAGCTGGTACGGGTCCGAGGCCGGTGCGGGCTCCTCCGGCACCGGCTCCTCCGCCGCCGGCTGGCCCGACGCCCCGACCGGCGACGCCGACCGCGCCGCCTGGGATCAGGCCCCCTCGTACGCCGAGCAGGAGGAGCAGACCCGCCCCGCCTACGGGCAGCCGTACGGCTACGGCCAGGACGCGAACACCGTTCCCGCCTACGGCTACGGGCAGGGCACGCCCGGCTACGGCTTCGGGGCCCCGCTGCAGCCCGGCCAGACCGAGGGCGTCGGCCGCTCGGTGGCGTCCATGATCCTCGGCATCATCTCGGTGGTGGGCGGGTTCACGTTCCTCGTCCCGCCGATCGTGGGCGTGGTCCTCGGACACCTGGGCCTCAAGCGCGAGCCCCACGGCCGCGGCATGGCGATCGCCGGACTCGTGATGAACTACGTGTCCCTCGCCCTGCTGCTGCTCGCCGTTGTGTTCCTCGTGATCCTGGTGATCGCCGGCATGTCCGTGAGCGACTACACCTCGACCTGACCGGCCGGCTCAGCCGGCCAGCAGCAGCTCGAGGTGCGCGGCCAGGGCGAGCAGGGGCGCGGACGTGCCGGGCCGGCCGATGAGCTGGACGGACCAGTTCAGGCCCCGCTCGTCCCGGAGCACGGGCACCGCGACCGCGGGCAGGCCGAGCACGTTGACCATCGAGGTGTAGGGCGTGAACGCGCACTGCGCCTCGTAGTTGGCCTCGGGCTCCATCGCCAGGAAGTGGCCGACCGGCGGGGGCGCCGTGGCCAGCACCGGGGTCATCACCACGTCGACGGCGGCGAACTGCGCCCGCACCCCGCGCGCCCACTCCTCGAGCCGGTGGGCGGCGTCGTCGATCTCGGCGCGCCCAGCGGCCCGGGCCGTGCGCAGGAAGTGCGCGGCCACCGCGCCCACGTGCGCCTCGGCGTCCTCCGGCAGCGGCGCCCGGAGCAGCCCGGCGGTCCACACCGTGCGGAAGTCCCGGTGGTAGTCCTCGCCATAGTAGGGGGAGAGGTCCTCGACCGCGTGGCCGCCCGCGTCCAGGGCGGCGGCGGCCTTCGTCAGGGCGGTGACGGCGGGCCGGGCCAGGGAGATCTCGAGGTCGGAGGCGAAGGGCGAGGCCGTGGTGACGCCGATCCGGCGGACGTCGACGGCGCCCCCCGCCCGTGCGGTCTCCACGGTGCGGCGCAGGTCCGGCAGCACCCGGCCGGGCAGGCCCTCGGGGGAGAGCAGCACGTCGTAGAGCAGGGCGGCGTCCTCGACCGTGTGGGCCAGCGGGCCCGACACCGTGAGGTTGCGGACCGTGTCCGCGTGCTCGTCCATCGGCAGCTCCCCGCGACCGGGCTTGAGGCCCACGAGCCCGCACGCGGCGGCGGGGATGCGGATGGACCCGCCCCCGTCCGAGCCCGGGGCGAACGGCAGGATCCCCGCGGCGACGGCGGCCGCGGCCCCGCCCGAGGAGCCTCCCGCGGTGCGGGTGGGGTCCAGGGGGTTGCGGGCCGGCGCCGTGACGAGGTTCTCCGAGTAGGAGTCCAGGCCGAACTCGGGCACGGTCGTCTTGCCGAGGGTGACGGTGCCGGCCGCGCGCAGGCGGAGCGCGAGCGGGTCGTCCTGCGCGGCCGGCGGCGCGTCGGCCAGCAGGGCGGAGCCGAACCGCGTGGGCATCCCGCGCACGTCGATCAGGTCCTTGTACGCCAGCGGAAGGCCGTGCAGGGAGGCGGGGGCGCCGTCGTCGTCCGGGGCGGGGGAGGTGCGCGGACCGGGCACGGCCCGGGGCGCGACGCGCGGGTGGGCCGCGTCCAGCTCGGCGGCACGGGCCCGGGCACCCTCGGCGTCGAGGAGGGCGAACGCGCCGAGGTCCGCGTGGGCCTGGGCCGCGGCGAGGGCGGCCTCCGTGACATCCCGGGCGCTCAGCTCCCCGGCGGCGAGGTCCTCCCGCAGGCGCACGGCCGAGCGGTCCAGGAGCCGGGCCGGGCCGGGGGCGGAGGGGGTGCGGTCGTCGTCGGCGGCGGGTGCGGCGTCGGAGGTCTGCATGCGGCCGAGCCTAACGGGCGTGGCCCGGGTCATGGACGGCGGGGCCTTCCTGGGACGTCCGGGCGGGTGGCTACGCTGAAGCCATGAGCGCCTTCGAGACCGTCGATGTGAACGAGATCCCCGCCGATGCGGCCATCCTGGATGTCCGCGAGGACGACGAGTGGGCCCTGGGCCGCGCCGCCGGCGCCCAGCACATCCCGCTGGGCCAGCTGCCGGACCGGCTCGAGGAGCTGGACCCGGACACGGACTACTACCTGATCTGCCGCACCGGCGGCCGCTCCGCCCGCGCCGCCGAGTTCATGACCGGCCGCGGCTACTCGGCCATCAACGTGGCCGGCGGCTCCGGCGCGTGGCTCGAGGCCGGCAAGCCGATGGAGGCGGACGGCGACGCCGAGCCCACCGTCAAGTGACGGGGACGGACTCCGCTGACGCGACGCCGTCGCGCCTGCGCTACGCCTTCCTCGGCCCGGCAGGCACCTTCACCGAGGCCGCCCTGCGCAAGGTGGCGGACCCGACCGAGGCCGAGTTCGTGTCTGCGGGCTCCGTGCTGAGCGCCGTGGCGGCGCTGCGCAGGGGGGAGGTGGACCGCGCCGTCGTGCCCATCGAGAACTCGGTGGAGGGCGGCGTCTCCGCCACCGTGGACGAGATCGCCCTCGGGGAGACGCTGCAGATCCTCGCGGAGGTGCACGTGCCCATCAGCTTCGTGCTCGTGGGCCGGCCCGGCGTCGCGATCGAGGACGTGCGGCGCGTGACCACGCACCCCCACGCCTGGGCTCAGGTGCGCGGCTGGGCCGAGACGGCGCTGCCGGGCGTGGAGTTCACGCCCGCCCCGTCGACGGCGGCCGGGGCCGGCCTCGTGGCCGAGGGCGACTCCGACGCCGCCGTGTGCGCCCCGCTCGTGGCCGAGCAGACCGGGTTGCCGGTGCTCGCCGAGCGGATCGAGGACGTGCCGGGCGCCGTGACGCGCTTCGTGCTGCTCTCCCGCCCGACGGCCCTGCCCGCGCCCACGGGAGCGGACAAGACCACGCTGGTGGTGCCGCTGCCGGAGGACCGGCCCGGCGCCCTCGGGCAGATCCTGGCCGAGTTCACCACGCGCGGGGTGAACCTCTCCCGCATCGAGTCCCGGCCGACCGGCGAGGGCATCGGGCGGTACTTCTTCTCCCTCGACCTCGAGGGGCACCTGGCGGAGGCCCGCGTGGGTGATGCGCTCGCGGCCCTGTACCGGGAGTACCCCGACCTGCGGTTCCTGGGCTCGTACGCGCAGGCCGAGCCCGTGCCCACGAGGGTGCCGGCCCAGTTCACCGACGCCGCGTATCGCTCCGGCCGCGCCTGGGTGGAGTCCCTCCGCTCCCGCTGAGGCGGTGCAGCACTTTCGTTCGGGAAACGGCGGCCCCAGGGTCACTTTCGTTCGGGAAACGGCGGCCCCCGAGGGACTTTCGTTGACGAAACGGGAGGTTCCTAGGCCCCTTTCGTGGCCGAAGCGGGACGATCACCACGACGACGGGCCGTCGTCGTGCTTCCCGTCCGCGCGTCGCCCCGGCGCCCGTTTCCCGAACGAAAGCGCTGGGGAAGCCGCCGTTTCCCGAACGAAAACGGTGGGGAAGCCGCCGTTTCCCGAACGAAAGCGGGGACGGGGGATCAGATGCGGGGGGCCGGTTCCGGGACGGGGGCGGAGGCGGAGACGCCGTCGTCGCGGACGGAGGCGTCGTCCTCGGCCACGAGCATCACGACGAGCGAGTCCGGCTGCACGCGGGCGTCGAGGGCGGTGATGACCCCGGTGGCGTCGCCGTCGAGCTGGGAGGGCATCGGCTCGGCGAACTCCACCTTCACGCGCTGGGCCTGCTCCGTGTGCATCACGGGGATGGAGCTGCGGTGCCGGGTCACGGTCTTCACGGCGATCCGTGCCCAGTCGAGCGCGTGCCGGGGTGAGAGGACCATGACGTCGAGGAGGCCGTCGTCCAGCTTGGCCTGGGGCAGCAGCTCGACGCCGCCCGTGAGCATCCCGCAGTTGGCCACCATCACGGTGCGCACCTTGAACCGGCGGGGCTGACCGCCGTCGAGGGCCACGGTCACCTCGTGCCGCTTGCCGCGCAGGTGACGCATGCCGGCCTCGCTGTAGGCCAGCCAGCCGGCCAGGCTCTTCAGCTCGTCCTTGGTGTCGCCCATGATGTCCGCGTCGTAGCCGGCGCCACCGATCACGGTGAAGGTCTGCCGGGTGACGCGCCCGTCCTCGTGCGTGAAGCGGACGTCCACGGTGTCGATGCGCCGCTGCCGGCCCCCCACGGCGATCCGCAGGCACTGCTCGACGTCGTTGATCGGCAGGTCCAGGTTGCGGGCCAGCAGGTTCCCGGTGCCCAGGGGCACCACCCCGAGGGCGACGTCGGTGCCGGCCAGCTGCTCGGCCACGGTGCGGACCGTGCCGTCGCCGCCCGCGGCGATCACGAGCCGGGCGCCGGCGTCGAGGGCCTGCCGCGCCATCGCGGTGCCGGGGTCGTCCTCCTGCGTCTCGAGCACGAGCACCTCGCCGAGGCCCTCCGCCTCCGCGAGCCGCTCGAGCTCGCGCCGCACCCGGTCCGCGTGCGTCTTGATGGGGTTCAGCACCAGCGCGACCTCGTGGCGGCCCGTGCTGATCCCGGGCACCTCCTCCAGCCGGCGCTGCACGCCGCCCACCCGCGCGTCGAGGGCGTCCACCAGGAGACGCGTCCGCTCGTGCTGCACGCCGAGGCGGACCTGGCGCACCGCCAGCACCACCACGACGACGGCCAGCACGGCCAGGAGCACCAGGGCGGCCAGCGCCATCCACCACTCGGGAGTCATGCCCCGAGTCTAGGCGTCGGCCCCGCCCGCTAGGCTGGCGCACGTGATCGACGTCAAGGACCTCATCGAGCAGCCCGAGAAGTACCGCGCCTCCCAGGAGGCCCGCGGGGAGGACGCGTCCCTCGTGGACCGCGTGGTCGAGGCGGACGCGGCCCGCCGCTCGTCCATCGCGGGCTTCGAGCAGCTGCGCGCGGAGCAGAAGGCCTTCGGCAAGCGCGTCGCCCAGGCGAAGGGCGAGGAGAAGCAGGCCCTGTTGGCCGAGGTGAAGGACCTGGCCGCGCGCGTGAAGGAGGCCGAGTCGGCCGCCGGCGCCGCCGAGGCCCGCCTCGCGGAGCTGCAGCGTGGGTTCCCGAACCTGATCGTCGACGGCGTCCCGGCCGGCGGCGAGGACGACTTCGTGGTCCTCAAGGAGGTCGGCACGCCGCGCGACTTCGCCGCCGAGGGCTTCGAGCCGCGCGACCACCTCGAGCTCGGCGAGCTGCTCGGGGCGATCGACATGGAGCGCGGCGCGAAGGTGTCCGGCGCCCGGTTCAGCTTCCTCAAGGGCGTGGGTGCGCGTCTCGAGCTCGCCCTGATGCAGCTGGGCCTGGATCTGGCCCTGGAGAACGGCTTCGTGCCGGTCATCCCGCCCACCCTGGTGCGTCCGGAGACCATGCAGGGCACCGGCTTCGACGTCGAGCACGACGACGAGATCTACCGTCTGGAGCGCGACGACCTGTATCTCGTGGGCACCTCCGAGGTGGCCCTGGCCGGCTACCACGCGGACGAGATCATGGACGTGTCCGCCCCCGTCCGGTACGCGGGCTGGTCCACGTGCTACCGGCGTGAGGCGGGCTCGGCGGGCAAGGACACCCGCGGCATCATCCGCGTGCACCAGTTCAACAAGCTGGAGATGTTCATCTACGCCGCACAGGAGGACGCGGAGGCGGAGCACGAGCGCCTGCTGGCGTGGGAGGAGCGGATGCTGGGCGCCATCGAGGTGCCGTACCGCGTGATCGACATCGCCGCCGGCGACCTCGGCCTCTCCGCCGCCCGCAAGTTCGACTGCGAGGCCTGGGTCCCCACGCAGGGCACCTATCGCGAGCTGACGTCCACCTCGAACTGCACCACGTTCCAGGCCCGCCGCCTCAACATCCGCGAGCGGGTCCGCACGGAGGACGGCTCCAAGGGCGGCACCCGCATGGTGGCCACGCTCAACGGCACCCTGGCCACCACCCGCTGGATCGTGGCGATCCTGGAGAACCACCAGAACGCGGACGGCTCGGTCACCGTGCCCGCCGCGCTGCGCCCCTACCTCGGCGGGATGGAGCGCTTCGAGCTGGTCTGAGCGGACGACGTCGTCCCCCGGCGGCGCCGGCCGCCTCGCCCGCCTGCCCCGCGGCGCCCCCGCCGTTCACCCGCGCGTCGCCGTCGTGTCCGGGCCGTGTGGTTGGGTGGGGGCCATGACGAAGAAGCTCGTGTGCCTGGACGTGGACGGAACGATCGTGGACCATGACGGCCATCTGCATGAGCCCGTGCGCGCGGCCGTGCGGGACGTGCTGGACGCCGGGCACCACGTGGTCATCGCGACGGGCCGCTCCCGCGGGGCCACCCTGCCCGTGGCCCGCTCCCTGGAGATCGACGCCGGCTACATGGTGTGCTCCAACGGCGGCGTCACGCTGCGCCTGGACCCCGAGCTGGAGGAGGGCTACGAGGTCACGGACCTGCGCACCTTCGACCCGCGCTCGGTGCTGACCCAGCTGCGCCACCGCCTGCCCAGCGCCAAGTACGCTCTCGAGCTGCCGGACGGCAGCTTCCGCTCCACCGAGCGGTTCCAGGACATGTCCTTCGGCGTGGCCGCGGAGGGCGTCACGTTCGAGGAGCTCATGGACACCACGGCCGTGCGCCTCGTGGTGTTCTCCACGGACTCCTCCGCCGAGGAGTTCGGCCGCGCGGTGGAGGGCATCGGCCTGTCCGGCGTGACCTACTCCGTGGGCTGGACGGCGTGGCTCGACGTCGCCGCGGCGGGCGTGACCAAGGCCTCCGGGCTCGAGGCGCTGCGCACCGTGCTGAAAGTGGCCCCCGAGGACACCGTGGCCGTGGGCGACGGCCGCAATGACATCGAGATGCTGCGCTGGGCCGGCCGCGGCGTGGCCATGGGCCAGGCCGTGGAGGAGGTCGTGGCCGCCGCGGACGAGGTCACCGGGCACGTGGACGAGCACGGGCTCGCGACGGTGCTGCGCTCGCTCCTCGAGGAGCCGGCCGCGGCCTGAGCGGCGCGACCGGCCCGGGCCGCCGGGTCAGCCTCCCGCCAGCGTGAGCAGCCGCGCGGCGGCGGGGCGGCAGGCGTGCTCCTCGTTCCAGTAGGAGCGCTGCACCGCCTGCGAGACGGCCTGCGCCGTGATCCCGAGCGCGGCGGCCGCCGGCTTCTGCTGGCCGCGCACCCCCGGCACCAGCAGGTCCAGCACCGCCCACTCGGCGTCGGTCCGGGACCACACGAGCTGCCCGACGAGTCGCAGCACGGCCTCGGCCTCGGCGGCCGCCTCCTCGTCCCGGCCGCGCACGGCCAACGGGATCCGCGCGGTGGACACGGCCGCCGCCTCCACGGCCCGCCGCGCCGCCGCGAGACCGGGCCCGCCGGCATCGTGCAGGTCCCCGGAGGCGGGCACGCCCGCCGCACCGTCCGCGTGCGTCACCGTCCCGACGCCGACCCCCACGTTCCAGCGGCGCTGCCGCAGGGCGCGCAGCGCCACGTCCACGGCGACGCGCGGATCCTCGACGGCGCCGATCAGCTCGTCGCCCACGGCGCGCTGGAACGGGAGCACGACGGCGTCGCCCAGCCCCGGCACGTCCTGGAGGGCGCGCAGGAACGTGTCCACGCGGTCGCCGGCGTCGAGGGTGTCCCGCTGGTTGATGGTGAGCACGAACATGGTCGTCGATTCTGCCAGTCCGCAGACGACGCCGGCCGCCCACCCCGAGGGGTGAGCGGCCGGCGTCGCGCGCGGGGGCGGTGCGGTGATCAGCGGCCCTGGGGCTCGTCGGTCTCCTCGCCCTCCTCGGTGGCGGGCTGCGCCTCCTCGGTGTCCACCTCGCGGCCCTGGGGCTCGTCGGTCGGGGACTCCTCGCCCTCGGCGTTGAAGCGCTGGATGGAGGCCTCGAGCTCGGCCTCGGCCGCCGCGCGGCCCTCCCAGCCCTCGGCCTTGACCCACTTGCCCGGCTCCAGGTCCTTGTAGCGGGTGAAGAAGTGCTCGATCTCCTGCTTGAGGGACTCCTCCACGTGCTCGAGCTCGGTGATGTGGTCGTAGCGCTTGTCCGCCGGGACGCACAGCAGCTTGGCGTCGCCGCCGCCGTCGTCGGTCATGTTGAACACACCGATCGGGCGGGCCTCGACGACGCAGCCCGGCACCAGGTCGAAGCCCGGCAGGTACACGAGGGCGTCCAGCGGGTCGCCGTCCTCGCCGAGGGTGTTCTCGAAGTAGCCGTAGTGCGTGGGGTACTGCATGGAGGTGAAGAGCACACGGTCCAGGCGCAGGCGGCCGGTCTCGTGGTCGAACTCGTACTTCACGCGGGAGCCCGCGGGGATCTCGATGGTGACGTCGTGCGCCATGACTCTCCTTCGCACAGAGGGTGGGGTGTCCGGGCGGCGCGGCGCCGACCGGCGGTGCTGCCGTCAGCCTACCGGGGGCGTCCGTCATGATGGACGCATGGGACAGGTGGACACGGGGCGCGCTGGGCGTCGGGATCGACGCACGGAACGCCGCCGGAGCCGCTCGCTCCCCGCCGTCCTCCTGGCCGCGCTCGCGGCCGTCCTGGTCGCCTGCGGGCCCGTGACCGCGCCGACGGCCCCGTCGGGCGCGCCCGCCTCGTCGACGACCGCCGCGCCGACGTCGTCGTCCCCGTCCGCCGGCCCCACCGCGGACCAGGTGGCGGCCGCCGTCGAGCCGGGGCTGGAGACGTCCCCGGGCACGGTCTCCGCCGAGTTCCGCGACCTGGCCACCGGCGAGGTGCTGTACGCGCGGGACGCGGACGAGCCCGTGGCCCCCGCGTCCTCGCTCAAGGTGCTCGCCGCCGCGGCCATCGTCTCCGCCCTGGGTCCTGAGACGACCCTGCAGACCACCGTGGTGGCCCAGCCCACCGCGGACGGCGCGGCCACCGAGCTGGTGCTCGTGGGCGGCGGCGACGTGCTGCTGGGCACGGGCGCCTCGGACTCGACACACGTCTCCGGCCGCGCGGGCCTGCGCACCCTCGCGGAGCGGACCGTGGCCGGGCTGGTCGAGGACGGTGTCACCGGGCAGGTGGTGGTCAGCACGGACCTGCGGCTCTTCACGGACCGCACGGCCCTGAACCCGCGCTGGACGTCGGACATCCCGGAGAGCGGCAACATCGCGCCGGTGCAGCCGTTGGCCACCTACGGCGGTCGTGAGGCCTCCGGCACCGGGGAGGACCGCATCGAGGACCCGGCGCAGTTCGCCGCGCTCACCTTCCAGGCCGCGCTCGACGACGCGGTGGCCGCCTCCGGCGCCGACCTCGAGGTGGGTCTGCGGGACACGATCCCGGCCACCGAGGCGCCGCGCTCCACGGTCCTCGCCGCCGCCCCCGTCGCGGCCGTGGCGTCTGCACCCGTGGGGGAGCAGGTCGCGTACCTGCTGGCCCACTCGGAGAACCAGGTGGTCGAGGCCCTGGCCCACACGGCCGCGCCCGCCGCCGACCTGCCGGCCACCCACGAGGGCGCCACGCGGCTGCTGACGGCCACCGCCGAGGACCTCGGCGTGGACACCGCCGGGATGGCGCTCGTGGACTCCTCCGGGCTCTCCCCGGACAACCGGGTCAGCGCGGGCCAGCTGGCCGGCGTCGTGGCCGGGGTGGCCCGCACACCCGCCCTGGGCACCGTGCTGGAGGGCCTGCCGCGGCCCGGCGAGGACTCCACCCTGGGCGACCGGTTCCCGGATGCCCCCGCGCGGCAGGCCGTGGCCGCGAAGACCGGCACGCTCGACCAGACGGTCTCCCTCACCGGCACCGTCACCACGACGTCCGGGCGGGTCCTCGCGTTCAGCATCATCTGCTCGGATCTGCAGTGGAAGCTGGAGCCCGCGCGCGCGGCGGTCGACGAGGCCGTCAGCGCCGTCGCCGGGCTCTGATCCGAGGTCCGGGCCCTGTGATCTGATGGAGCCATGAGCGACGACCACGCGACCGACCGCCCCCGCGCCGCGGACGCCGAGCCGGGCGCCACCGCCGAGCCGGGCCCCGCCGTCGCCCACCCGGTGGACTGGGCCTTCGCGGCACGGACCGCACGGTCCCTCGGCGCCGCCGGCCCCCGGTTCACGCCGCGGGAGGCGACGCGCGAGGCGGACGGCCTGCGCGCCGCCGCGGAGGCCGCCGTGCCGCACGTCCACCGCCTGACCGGGCTCGAGGCGGCACGGGACCTGCGCGACTCGCAGGTGCTCGTGGTGGACCGCCCCACCTGGTCGCGCGCCGCCACCCAGTCCTTCGCCACGCTGCTGGACCCCACGTTCGCGCATCTGCGGGACACCCGGCCCCGCGAGCACGCCGCCGCCACCACCCGCGTCACCCGGCACGCCACCGCCCTGGAGATGGGCGGGATCCTCGCCTGGATGTCCGGGAAGATCCTCGGCCAGTACGACCCGTTCATCGCGCTGCCCGGCCCCGGGGGGACGGCGGCCGGCCCCGCCGGCGGACGCCTGTTGCTCGTGGCCCCGAACGTGGCGCACGTCCGCGCGGAGATCAACGTGGACCCGGCGGACTTCCGCCTCTGGGTGTGCCTGCACGAGCAGACCCACCGTGTGCAGTTCGCGGCCGCGCCCTGGCTGCGCGAGCACCTGCGGGTCGAGATCATGGCGCTCACCGTCGGCCTGTTCGACAAGGCCGAGTCCCTGCCCGAGCGCCTGCGCTCCGCGCTCGCGGCGGCGAACCCGCTGGGCCGGGACGGTGTGGACGCCCGCCCCGCGCCGGGCCTGCTCGGTGCGATCCAGGACGAGGAGGACCGGGAGCGCCTGTCCCGGCTGACGGCCGTGATGTCCCTGCTCGAGGGGCACGCGAACGTGGTGATGGACGGCGTCGACTCCTCCGTCGTGTCCTCCGTCAAGACCATCCGCCGCCGCTTCGACGAGCGCGGCGACCGCCGCTCGCCCCTGGACCGCATGCTCCGCCGCCTGCTGGGCATGGACGCCAAGATGGCCCAGTACCGCGACGGCCAGAGGTTCGTGGCCACCGCCGTGGCCGAGCTCGGCATGGCCGGGTTCAACGTGGTCTGGGACGCCCCCGAGCTGCTGCCGAGCGAGGCCGAGCTCCACGCCCCCGAGACGTGGGTGGCGCGCATCCGTGCCCAGGCCTGAGGCGCAGGGCCCGGGGCCGACGCCGGCGGGCGGGGCCGGCGGCCTGCCCGCGGTCGGCGCATGGCCGCCGCGCACCCGCTGGCCCGAGCCCCTGCACCGGGCCGTCGCGGCGGTGCGGGAGGCCCTCGCGGGCGACGGGTCCTGTCGCGCGGATGCCGTGCCGGGCCGGGCGGGGAATCGCCCCCGCGGGCTCGTCGCCCTCTCCGGTGGCGCCGACTCCCTCGCGCTCGCCGTGGCCTGCGCCGTCCTTGTGGGCACCCGGGAGGGCCAGCGGTTCGGCCCGATCGGCGCGGCCGTGGTGGACCACGGGCTGCAGTCGGGCAGCGACGCGGTGGCGGCGGCCGCCGCCGACGTCGCCCGCATCCTCGGTCTGGCCCCGGTCACCGTCACGCGGGTCGAGGTGGCCCGCACCGGCGACGGCCCCGAGGCCGACGCCCGGCGCGCCCGACGGGAGGCCCTCGCCGCCGCCGCCCGGGACGCGGGGCAGGGGGACGCCGTCGTCCTCACCGCCCACACCGCCGACGACCAGGCCGAACAGGTCCTCCTCGGGCTCGCACGTGGGTCCGGCACGCGGTCCCTCGCGGGCATCCCGGTGCGCGGGACGCTGCCGGGCGGGGCCGCCGTCGTCCGCCCGCTGCTGGGCCTGACCCGCGCGGACACCAAGACGATCTGCCACTGGGCCGGGCTGACCTGGTTCGAGGACCCGCACAACCGCGATCCCGCGCTGCTGCGTTCGCGGGTCCGCACCCGCGTGCTGCCCGCGCTCGAGGACCCCGACGCCGGCCTCGGCCCCGGCGTGCGGGCCGGGCTGGTGCGCACCGCGGCCATCGCGGCCGAGGACGCCGCGGCCCTCGACGCATGGGCCGGCGACGAGGTCACCCGGCTGCGCGTCGACCCGCCCGCCGGGGACCCGCGCGTCGTCTCCCTGGACCTGGACGCCCTGGCCGCCCTGCCCGCCGCCGTGCGCCACCGCGTCATCGCGCGCGCCGCCCGCGCCACGGGAGGACAGGCCCCGCCCCGCGAACGGATCCTCGCGGTGGACGCCCTCGTGACGGGCGCCCGCGCGGGGGGCACGTCGGCCGGCCCGGTGGAGCTGCCCGGCGGGGTGGCCGCGCATCGGGCGTGTGCCAGACTGGACTTCATCCCCTGCCTGCCCGGTCCCTGACTGCGGCCCGGCCCGGCATTCCCGCACGAGCACTCACCAGGAGCGGCGCATGGACGCACAGGATGTCCAGAACGACCTCAGCCACGTCCTCATGTCCCGCGAGGACGTCCAGGACACGATCACGGACCTGGCCCGCCAGATCGACCGCGACTACGCGGACAAGGACCTGCTCATCGTCGCCGTGCTCAAGGGCGCCGTGATGGTGGTCGCCGACCTCACCCGCGCCCTGCACTCCCACGTGGAGCTGGACTTCATGGCGGTCTCCTCCTACGGCTCCGGCACCAAGTCCTCCGGCGTGGTGCGCATCCTCAAGGACCTCGACGCGGACCTCACGGGCCGGCACGTGCTGATCGTCGAGGACATCATCGACTCCGGCCTGACCCTCTCCTGGCTCAAGGCCAACCTGGAGTCCCGCGGCCCGGCCTCGGTCGAGATCTGCACCCTGCTGCGCAAGCCGGAGGCCATGAAGGTGGACATCGACGTGAAGTACGTCGGGCGGGACATCCCCAACGAGTTCGTGGTGGGCTACGGCCTGGACTACGCGGAGAAGTACCGCAACCTGGACTTCGTGGGCACCCTCGCCCCACACGTGTACAGCTGACCGGGGGCCCGGCCCGGTGTGGCCCGGCGGGGCTGACCTGTCACGCGTGGTGTCGCTCTGACGCCGGATCTCCGCCCCATTCCGACTCCTTGCGTGACAGGTAGCCGGCGTTCTCGAGGTGACGGCGCACCTCCACGATCACGCGCGTGAATCCGCGGCGAGCGTCGGAGGAGGACACGGTGATGTTCCGGTATCCCCGTCGCTCGAAGGCCGCGTTGCGCTGCACGTCGCGATCGATCTGGCGATCCGCGCCGTGGTGGCCGCCGTCGTAGTGCAGGGCCACTCTCGCCCGCGGATAGCCCAGGTCCGCCGTCGCGGGGTGGTGCAGGGAGAACTCCGGGTCCCAGACCTCGAGCTGCAGTGCGGGCTCGGGGAGCCCGGCGGCCGTCAGCGCGAGCCGGAGCCGCGTCTCCTTCGGCGAGTGCGCCCCCACCCGGACCAGCGTGGCGGCGGTGCGGAGCCGTCGTCGCCGGTTGTGCGCGGACGGGCTGGTCTCGGCCCCCTGGGCCAGGGCCGCCCGGGTCCGCTCGGCGGCGCCCGGAGCGCCGGACAGCTCCGCCCGGCGGACGAGATGGTCGCCGAGGATGACGAGCTCGTCGTCGTCGAGCAGGGCCGCGAGGTCGACCCAGAGACGGGGCGGGGCGGTGACGTACCAGGCCAGGCCGCCGATCCGCACGCCCTCCACGTCCGCGGGCGGGAGCGCTGTCCGGTGGGAGGTGACGCCGGGGAGGGAGAGCTGGCCACGGTCCCGCGGGCGGCTCACGTGGACGCCGTCCCCCGCGTCCAGCCGTTCCGGCAGCCAGATCTCACGGGCGCGGGCCGCGGTCTGGTGCGACACCACCGTGGTGGCGCGGTGCGGGGCGAGCCGCAGCAGCAGCTCCCGTTGGGCCGTCGAGAGCGGGGTGCTCCACCGGTAGGGGGAGGAGCCGGCCACGGGGCGCTCGACGGCGGCCCTCGCCTGCGCAGCGGTGAAGGGGCCGTCCAGCAAGGACGCGGGAAGCGGGGCAGGGCGACGCATGGTGCCAGCCTGGCGCGGTGGGGCGGGCGGCGTCCTGGGCCGCCGTCGGCCTGGGGAGGAGTTCGGGTGCACGGGGGTCTGTGCAGGCGGGGACGCAGGGGCGCGACCGCAGCGCCGGCGACCTGTCACGCGAGCGGTCGCTCTGAGGTGCGATCCACGCGCCATTCCGACCCCCCGCATTCCCGGTGGGTGTCAGGACGGCGCTGGCCGACGTCGACCCCGGCTGGCCGGCCGCGCCCTGTCCACCTGACGCGAACAGTCAGCGGCCACCCGGGCCGGGCCGGTACCGTGGGGGCTTGACCCGGGCGCGACGTCGGCCCTGCGCCGGCCCCGGCCGCACGGCGGCCGCCCCGGGCAGCCCGGCCCCCGCGGCAGACCAGGAGACACTCGGACCGTGAAGAAGCTGTTCAACAAGCCCTACGTCTGGATCCTGCTGGGCCTGCTGGTCCTCGCCGTCGCGATCCCGCTGACCACGTCGCAGAGCGGCCGCACCATGGTGGACACCAACGTGGGCATGGCCCTGCTGAAGGACGACAAGGCTGCGCAGGCCCGCGTGGTGGACGGGGACCAGCGCGTGGACCTCACCCTGCGTGAGCCCTACAAGCAGGACGACCGGGACCTCGGCAAGGAGGTCTACTTCTACTTCGCCACCGCGCGCGCCACGGACGTGGTCACCGCGGTGGACGACTCGGCCCTGGACGGCTACACGGACGAGCCGGTGCGGAGCAACTGGTTCCTCTCGCTGCTCGGCTTCATGGTCCCGTTCCTGCTCATCGCACTGCTGTTCTGGTTCCTGATGTCCCGCATGCAGGGCGGCGGCGGCAAGGTCATGCAGTTCGGCAAGTCCCGCGCCAAGCTGATCAACAAGGACAACCCGGACGTGCTGTTCAAGGACGTCGCGGGCGCGGACGAGGCCGTGGAGGAGCTCCAGGAGATCAAGGAGTTCCTCACCATGCCGGACCGCTTCCGCGCGGTTGGCGCCAAGATCCCCAAGGGCGTGCTGCTCTACGGCCCGCCCGGCACGGGCAAGACCCTCCTCGCCAAGGCCGTGGCCGGGGAGGCCGGCGTGCCGTTCTACTCGATCTCCGGCTCGGACTTCGTGGAGATGTTCGTGGGCGTCGGAGCCTCGCGCGTGCGCGACCTCTTCGAGCAGGCCAAGTCCAACGCCCCCGCCATCATCTTCGTGGACGAGATCGACGCCGTCGGTCGGCACCGCGGCGCAGGCATCGGCGGCGGCAACGACGAGCGCGAGCAGACCCTGAACCAGATGCTCGTGGAGATGGACGGCTTCGACGCCTCCACGAACGTCATCATGATCGCCGCGACCAACCGCCCGGACGTCCTGGACCCGGCGCTGCTGCGCCCGGGCCGATTCGACCGCCAGATCCCCGTGGACGCCCCGGACCTCGAGGGCCGCGCCAGGATCCTCGAGGTGCACGCGCAGGGCAAGCCGATCGCCCTGGACGTGGACCTGCGCTCCCTGGCCAAGCGCACCCCCGGCTACACGGGCGCGGACCTGGCCAACGTGATCAACGAGGCCGCGCTGCTCACGGCGCGCTCGAACAACAACGTGATCGACAACCACGCCCTGGACGAGGCCGTGGACCGCGTGATGGCCGGCCCGCAGAAGCGCACCCGCCTGATGAACGAGCATGAGCGCAAGGTCACCGCCTACCATGAGGGCGGCCACGCGCTCGTCGCGGCCGGGCTGCGCAACTCCGCCCCGGTCACCAAGATCACGATCCTGCCCCGCGGCCGCGCCCTGGGCTACACGATGGTGGTGCCGGAGGACGACAAGTACTCCGTCACCCGCAACGAGCTCCTGGACCAGCTCGCGTACGCGATGGGCGGGCGCGTGGCGGAGGAGATCGTGTTCAAGGACCCGTCCACGGGGGCCGCGAACGACATCCAGAAGGCCACGGACACGGCCCGCAAGATGGTCACCGAGTACGGCATGTCCGCCAAGGTGGGCGCCGTCAAGCTCGGCGGCGGCAGCTCCGAGCCCTTCGTGGGCGGCGCCACCGGCGGCTCCTCCCGCGAGTACTCCGAGGAGCTCGCGTACCTGGTGGACGCCGAGGTCCGCACCCTGCTGGACCAGGCCCACGCCGAGGCCCACTGGGTACTCACGGAGAACCGGGACGTCCTGGACCGCCTGGCCTACGAGCTGCTCGAGAAGGAGACGCTCACCCAGGAGGCTATCGACGCCATCTTCGCGGACGTCCGCAAGCGGCCCGAGCGCGGCGTGTGGCTGGCCTCGGACGACCGGCTCCCGCAGGACATCCCGCCCGTCCTCTCCCCCTCCGAGCGCCGCTCGCGCCACGACGGCGGGGAGCAGACCCCCGTCGGCGTCGAGGGCACCACGGTGCCGGTGCGTCCGGAGGGTGCGCCGCCGTCGTCGCTGGGCGGGGACGCGGCCGGCCCCGGCCTGCCTCCGCACGGCGGCCCGAGCAACACGCCGGGCCCCGGCGAGGGGCCGACCTATTGACCGCGCAGGAGGCCCGCATGACAGCCCACACCCCCGACGACGCCGTCCCCGGCACGTTCGACCCGGACTCGACCGCGGTCGACCGGCCGCGCATCGAGGCGGCGGTGCGGGAGATCCTGCTGGCGATCGGTGAGGACCCGGACCGCGAGGGCCTGGCGGACACCCCGGCGCGGGTGGCCAAGGCGTACGCGGAGTTCTTCGCGGGCCTGCACCAGAGCCCGGACCAGGTGCTCGGCACCACGTTCGACATCGCGCACGAGGAGCTCGTGCTGGTGAAGGACATCCCGTTCTACTCGACGTGCGAGCACCACCTGGTGCCGTTCCACGGCACCGCACACATCGGCTACATCCCCTCCGCCGAGGGCCGCGTGACGGGGCTGTCCAAGCTGGCCCGCCTCGTGGAGCTGTACGCGCGGCGTCCGCAGGTGCAGGAGCGGCTGACCACGCAGGTGGTGGAGGCGCTCATGGAGCATCTGGCCCCGCGCGGGGCGATCGTGGTGGTGGAGGCCGAGCACATGTGCATGTCCATGCGCGGCGTGCGCAAGCCGGGCGCGAAGACCGTCACCTCGGCCGTGCGCGGCCAGCTGCGGGATCCGTCCACGCGCTCCGAGGCGATGAGCCTCATCATGCACGGCTGAGGACCACCGACGGCGGAGGAGGACACGTGGACGAGAGCATCGACGCGGCGGCGCGGGAGGCGAACCGCGCCCTGCTGGGGCGGCTGCCTGCGGGCCGGACCCTAATCATGGGCATCCTCAACGTCACCCCTGACTCGTTCTCGGACGGCGGGGAGCACGCCACCGTCCGCGCGGCCGTCGAGCACGCCCGGCGCATGGTCGCGGACGGCGCGGACATCGTGGACGTGGGCGGGGAGTCCACCCGCCCCGGGGCCCGCGCCGTGCCGCCGGCCGAGGAGCAGGAGCGCATCCTGCCCGTGATCGAGGCGCTGCTGGCCGAGGACGTCGTCGTCTCCGTGGACACGCGCCACACCGCCACGGCCCGGGCTGCCCTGGCGCTGGGGCCGGTGATCGTCAACGACGTCTCCGGCCTCGCCCACGAGCCGGAGATGCCGGCGCTGATCGCCGCGTCGGGCGCGCCCTACATCCTCATGCACAACCGCGGAAACCCGCAGACCATGGACGGGCTGGCCGTCTACGAGGACACCGTCCCGGACGTCGTGTGCGAGTTGCGGGACGTGGCCGGCCGCTTCCTCGCCGCGGGCGTCGAGCCCGCGCAGCTGATCGTGGACCCGGGCCTGGGCTTCGCGAAGGCCGGCGAGCAGAACTGGGAGCTGCTGCGCGGCCTCGAGTGGCTCCGCGCCATGGGCCACCCGGTGCTCGTCGCCGCCTCCCGCAAGCGGTTCCTGGGCACCCTGCTGGCGGACGACGACGGCGCCCCGGCCCCGCCCGCCGCACGCGACGCCGCCACCGCGGCGATCTCCGCCCTCGCCGCCGCCCAGGGCGCCTGGGGCGTGCGCGTGCACGACGTGCGCGCCAGCGCCGACGCCGTCCGCACCGCCGCGGCCTGGGCCGGGGCGCATGCCCCGGGTGAGCCCGTCTCCGAGGACGTGCTGCCGTGAGCGCCCGGGACCGCATCCGCCTGGCCGGGCTGTCCGCCGTCGGGCACCACGGGGTCTTCGACCACGAGCGCCGGGACGGGCAGCCGTTCGTCACGGACGTCGTCCTCCACCTCGACGCCGGCCCCGCCGCGGCCGGCGACGACCTCGCCCGCACCGCCAACTACGCCGAGGTCGCGGACACGGTGGTCCGCCTGGTCACCGGGGAGCCGGTGGACCTGATCGAGACCCTCGCCGACCGGATCGCCCGCGCCGTCCTCGCCGAGCAGCCCGTGGTGACCGCCGTCGAGGTCACCGTGCACAAGCCGCAGGCGCCCATCCCGCACGACTTCGCGGACGCGGCCGTCACCGTGCACCGCACCCGGGGGGATCTCGCGTGAGCACCGTCGACTGGTCGCACCCGGCCGAGGGCCCCGCGCCCGTCCCCGCGCTGGGCGCCCGCCCGGACGCGCCCGTCCCGGCCGTGCTGGCCCTCGGCGCCAACCTGCGCGAGCCCGCACAGACGCTGGACGCCGCCGTCGCGGCCCTGTCCGCGCTGCCGCACATCACGGACGTCCGGGCCTCGCCCCGAGCCGTCACCGCGCCCGTGGGCGGGCCGCCGGGCCAGCCCGACTACCTCAACCAGGTGGTCACCCTGCGCACGGACCTCGCGCCGTGGGAGCTGCTCGCGGTGGCGCACCGGCTCGAGCAGGACCACCATCGGCGGCGCGAGGTCCGCTGGGGCGCGCGCACCCTGGACGTGGACGTGATCGCCTACGGGGACGTGCGCAGCGACCACCCGGACCTCACCCTGCCGCATCCCCGCGCGGCCGAGCGGGCCTTCGTGCTGCTGCCGTGGCTGTGGCTCGACGCGGACGCCACGCTCGCCGGCACGCCCGTCGCCGACCTCGCCGCCGTCGCCGCGGACGCCCCCGGGGTGCGCCGCCAGGAGCCCGAGCGGCACCGGCTGCTGGCCGGCACCGACGACGTCGCCCCGCTCCGTCCGGCACGCCCGGACGCCCTCGGGAGGGAGGCCACGTGATCGCGCTGCGCTCCGGGTGGACCCTGCTCGTGGTGCTGGTGGCCGCCGTGCTCGGCTGGCTGGCCGGGGTCGCCGCGCCGTCCCTGGGCTGGCCGGCGCCCGTGGTGGGCCGCAGCGGCCTGATCACCGTGGCCGCGGTCTCCGTGCTGTGCCTCGCGCTGGGCTGGCGGGTGCGCCGCGACCGGGAGAAGCCCGCCGCCGCGCGGATGGACCCGCTCGCCGCGGCCCGCACGCTTGTGCTCGGCCAGGCCTCCGGCTTCGCGGGAGCGGCCCTCGGCGGCTGGCACGCCGGTGTGGCGGTGCAGGTGCTGCTGCGGGCCGGCGTCGGGGCGCCGACCGTGCGGGAGGCCGCCCTGCAGGCCGTCGGCGGCCTCGTCCTGCTGGTGGTGGGGCTGATCGTCGAACGGTGGTGCCGGATCCCCCCTGAGGAGGATGCGCCTGAGGGCGGTCGTGGGCAGGATGGGTCCCCGGGCCGACCGGCCCGTCCGGAGACCGAAGGAGGGTATGCCCGTGCCCGGCATTGACCTGAGCGGCGTGGCCTTCACGCCGGCCTCGCCGCGGCTGGCGACGGTGAAGCTCATCGCCACGACCATCGGCCACCTGATCTGGCTCGCCGCGTTCTCCGTGCCGCTGATCCTCAAGCTCACCGGCCCATGGGCGGGGATGGCCGCGTGGGCCGCGTGGGGGCTGCCGGCCGTCGTCGTCGTGTCCTGGATCGTGGACCTGATCCTGATCCCGCGGCGCGTGCGCGCGATGGGCTGGGCCGAGCGCGAGGACGACGTGCTGTGGCGCGAGGGCATCCTGTTCCGCAGCGTGCATGCGGTGCCGTACGGCCGCCTGCAGTACGTGGACGTCTCGGACGGCCCGCTGCTGCGCCGGGTCGGGCTGCAGACCCTCACCCTGAAGACCGCCGCCGCGGGCGGGGACGTCACCCTGGAGGGCGTGCCCCGCGAGAGGGCCGAGGAGCTGCGCGAGGTCCTCATGGCGCGCGGCCAGGCGCGGCTGGCGGGCCTGTGAGCGCCGCCGCCCCGCCCCCCGCCGACGACGCCGGCTGGGTCCGCGTCCACCCCGCCTCGCCCTGGGTGCGGGGCTGGACCTTCCTGCTGCTGATCCTGTTCTTCGCGGGCCGCAACGCGGTCGAGGACTTCGCGGCGGGCCGGCTCAGCGGGGAGGACGTCCCGGGTGGCGGAGACGGCAGCCTGTTCGTGGCCGGCGGCATCCTGCTGGGGGTCACCCTGCTGATCAGCCTCGTGTTCTTCTTCTCCTGGTGGTTCACCCGGTTCCGCTGCGGGGAGGACCGGATCGAGCTGCGCCAGGGCTGGCTCTTCCGCAGCCGCCGGCAGATGCGCTATGACCGCATCCAGGCGGTGGACCTGCAGCACCCCCTCGTGGCCCGGCTGCTCGGGCTGGCCACGGTGAAGGTCGAGGCGGCCGACGGCGGCGAGTCCGCGCTCGAGCTGTCCTTCCTGCGCCGCGCCGAGGCCGAAGCGGTGCGCCGGGAGATCCTGGACCGCGCGTCGGGGGTGCTCGGGGGAGCCGGAGCGGACGCGTCCGCGCCGGAGCGCGCGGCCGAGGCCGGCCTCCCCGGCGCCGACGCCGCGGACGCGGACGCCGGCGAACTCATGCTGCAGGTGCCCGCGGGGCGGCTCCTCGGCTCCGTCCTGCTCTCCGGAGGCGTGCTGGGGGTGCTGGCCGGGTCCCTGATCTGGCTGGCCGGCCTCGCCCTCGTGGTCGCGCTGCTGCCCGAGGCGGTGCTGGACGAGGGGGAGACCCTGACCGGTGTCGGCGCGGCCGCGGCCCTGCCCGCCCTGTTCTCCGTGGCCGGCGTCGCGTGGTCCCGGCTGAACGCCGGCTGGGGCTTCCAGGTGCGCCGCTCCACCGACGGGCTGCGGCTGCGGCACGGGCTCACCGAGACCACCCACCAGACCGTCCCGCCGGGGCGGGTGCAGGGGGTGACCGTGTCCCAGTCCCTGTTCTGGCGGCCCTTCGGCTGGTATCGGGTGAACGTGGCGGTGGCCGGCTACGGGCAGGAGTCCGACGGCGCCCGGGACGTGGCGCTGCCCGTCGGTCCGTGGGAGGACGTGCTCCGCGTCCTCACGGTCGTGGCCCCGGACCCGGGCCTGGACGGTGATCCGCGGGCCGCGCAGGGGCTGACCCCTGCCGGGCTCATGCACCTCGGCGTGCACGGCACCGGCACGGAGGGGGGCTTCCAGCACGTGCCGCGGCGCGGCAGGTGGTGGTTCAACTGGTTCGCCTGGCGGCGGACCGGCTTCACGACGACGCGGTCCCTGCTGGTGGTGCGCAGCGGCTGGTTGAACCGCCGGCTGCAGACCCTCCAGCACGAGCGCATGCAGGCGGCCGAGCTGGCGCAGGGCCCGGTGCAGCGACGCCTGGGTCTGGCCACGGTGCGCGTGTGGGTCGCGGGGGCGAACGCCGTGGTCCGCGACCTCGACGAGGACGTGGCCGTGGACCTGTACGCCCGGGAGGCCCGGCACGCCGCCGTCTCGCGTCGCCTCACCGACCGCGACCAGTGGATGCGGCCCGAGGAGCTGGCCCGCTTCGAGCAGCGCACGCGCGAGGTCGCGGCCACCGAGGTGGGCCGCCGCGAACTGGCCCGGGCCGGCGTCGTCGGCGGCGCCGTCGTCGGGGAGGAGAGCGGGGCAGACGTCCCCGCCGTGCGCAGCGAGGAGGAGCGATGACCGGCGGACTCGACCTGAGCCTGGACCCGCACGACCCGGCGCAGCGGCCCGGGCGGCTGGGCGTCGGCGTGGTGAGCGCGGGTCGTGTGGGGGCCGTGCTGGGCTCGGCGCTGCGGGCGGCGGGCCACACGATCACGGGCGTGCACGCCGTCTCCGAGGCCTCGCGGGACCGCGCGGAGATGCTCCTGCCGGGCGTGCCCGTCCTGGAGATCCCCGAGATCCTGCGCCGCTCCGAGATGGTCGTCTTCGCCGTCCCGGACGACGCACTGGGCGAGCTCGTGGCCGGCCTGGCCGCCGCGGGGCACGTGCAGACCGGCCACCTGCTCGTGCACACCTCCGGCCGCTACGGGGTGGGGGTGATGGAGCCGGTGCGCGCGCACGGGGCGATCCCCCTGGCGATCCACCCGGCCATGACGTTCACGGGGCTGAGCCTCGACGTCGCCCGGCTGCAGGACTGCGTGTTCGGCGTGACCGCGGACCCCGTGGTGCTGCCCGTGGCCCAGGCGCTCGTGGTGGAGATGGGCGGCGAGCCCGTGGTCGTGAAGGAGGCCGACCGGGCGGCCTACCACCTGGCGCTGTCCCACGGGTCGAACCACCTGGTGACGCTGACGGCGCAGGCCCGTCAGATCCTCGAGACGATCGGGGTGGCCGACCCGGAGCGGGTGCTGCGCTCGCTCATGACCGCCGCGCTGGAGAACGCGCTCACCGACGGCGACGGCGCCCTCACCGGACCCGTGGCCCGCGGCGACGTCGACACGCTGCGGACCCACCGTGAGACCCTCGGCGAGCTCGAGGCCGGGGGACTGCCGGCGGACGTGCGGGCCGTGTGGGAGACCCTCGCCCGCGCGACGACCGACCGTGCCGAGACCCGCGGCACCCTGCGCGCGGACACGGCGGCGCGGCTGCGCGAGGTCCTCGACGGCTCCGACGACCCCCACGACGACTGACCGATCCCCCTCCGCCCCCCGCCCCCGCTTTCGTTCGGGAAACGGCGGGTCCCCGGCCGTTTTCGTTCGGGAAACGGCGGGTCCGGCGGCGTTCGCGTCGCTGGGACGGGACCCCGGGACCGCGCCCCGGCCGTCAGAGGCGTCCGTCGCGGATCGCGGCGACGACGCCGTCTGCCGCGTCCTCGATCTGCCGGTACATGTCCTCGAACTGCGGCCGCGGATACCCGTACGGATCGGGGACCTCGCGCACCCCGGCGCGGTCCGCATCCGACGCGAACTCGCCCATCAGGTGGATCCGGTCCCGCTGCTCGTCCGTGGTCGCGAGCCGCCGCGCGTCGGCGAGGTTGGCCTCGTCCATCACCAGGATCAGGTCGGCGTCGTCCACGAGGTCGGCGGACAGCTGCACCCCCACCGTCGGGAACTCGTAGCCCAGTTCCCCGCCGACCTCGCGGGTGAGGTGATGCGGCCGGGCGCCCACGTGCTCGTCGGACGTGCCGGCGGAGGTGACCTCGACGTCGTCGAGACCGGCCTCCGCGAGCTTGCGGTTCAGCACGGCCTCGGCGGCGGGCGAGCGGCAGATGTTCCCCAGGCAGACGGTCATGACGCGCATGGGGCCAGTGTCTCAAGTCCGGTCGGGGGCGGCGGACGACGACGGCCCGCACGCTCGCCTCGTCGCTGGCGGCACGACATCGGGTGCCTCCACGAGTGCTCCCGCTGGGGGATCGCAGGCCTCCGGCGGTCCGTCCCCCGGTTCCTCGCCGTTTCTCGAACGAAAGCGCTGCGACACGCCGCCGTTTCTCGAACGAAAGCGCGGCCGGCGCCGTCCGTTCCACCGACGGCGGCGCCCGACTCGCCTGGCAGGATGGAGGCCATGACCGACCAGCCCGAGATGAGCCCCCTGACCGAGTCCGAGCGGGAGTGGGTGCGCGTCCGTCGCGACTTCGCCGCGCAGGAGGGCGTGGACCACCTGGACCTGGACGCGGTCGCCGCCTACTACGACGCCGTGCTGGCCCGCTCGCAGGCCGAGGCCGAGGAGATCGACCCCGAGGAGCTGGCGGTGTTGCTGGACGTCGTCGCGGTGCTGCTCGGCGAGCACCTGGGCGCGCGCCACGGCATGCAGTGGGTGACGGTCGCGGATGAGGAGGGGCCCGCCCTCGCGCTGCGGGACACCCTCTCGGACGCCGTCGTCTTCCCGCAGCCGGTGGTCGGCCAGAGCTGGAACGACCAGGCCACGGGGGAGTGGATGGGCGGGTACGTCGACTGGCTCGGCGAGCAGCTCCAGCAGATCCGGGCCGACGTCGGCACGCTGCCCGGCGCCTGAGGCGCGGCGGGCGCCGGGGCGGCCCGCCGTCGACGCCACCACCCCCGCCGCCCTCCGTGTTGCCCGGATCACGTGCGGGCCGATAGAAACGAACGCATGACCTCCACCCCGGACACCGCGGACACCCCCGCCACCCCCTTCCACGACCTCGACGCCTTCACCGCCCTGCCGCGCGTCGCCGGTCTCACCCTCAGCCCGGACGGCGCCCGCCTGGTGACCACCGTCGCCACCCGGGACGCGGAGGGCACCGGCTACGCCACCGCCCTCTGGGAGGTCGACCCCGCGGGCGAGCGCCCCGCCCACCGCCTGACCCGCTCCCGCGAGGGCGAGGCGGGTGCGCAGTTCGCCGCGGACGGCACCCTCTTCTTCACCTCCGCCCGCCCCGACCCCGCCGACGCCGAGGCCGAGAAGCGCAGCGCCCTGTGGGCCCTGCCGGCCCGGGGCGGCGAGGCGCGCGTGGTGCTCTCCCGCCCGGGCGGCGTCGCCGCGGTCACGTGCGCCTCCGCGGCGGACCGCGTGGTCGTCACGGCGGACCGGCTGCTCGGTGCGACCACCGAGGCCGAGCACGCGGCCCTCGCGCAGACCCGCAAGGACGCCGGCGTGGACGCCATCCTGCACACCGGCTACCCCATCCGCTTCTGGGACCACGACCTCGGCCCCGCCCGCCCCGAGCTCTTCGTCCTCGAGGCCGGCCCGGACCCGCAGGGTGAGCCCGCCACGGACGCCGACGCCGCCGAGCCCGGCCCCGCCGCCTCCGGCCTGGCTCCCGAGGCCGACGACGTGGCGCACCACCTGCGCCACGTCTCCGGATTCCCGCGCTCCCACGCGTTCGGGATCGGCGCGCAGGTGGCCCCGGACGGCTCGTTCCTGCTCACCACGGCCGCCACCGCCGAGGCCCGCGGCAACGTGCGCGAGGGCACGGTGGTGCGCGTGGACCTGGCCACGGGCGAGCACCGCGTCCTGCACGACGTCCCCGGTGAGGACGTGGCCGTCGGCCCCGTCAGCCACGACGGCACGCGCGCCGTCGTCGTCCGCACGCCCGACTCCACCCCGCACTCCGCCGTGCACCCGCGCCTGTACGTGATGGACACGGCCACGGGCCAGACCACGCCCCTGGCCCACGGCTGGGACCGGTGGGCCGACGTCGTCGCGTGGCTGCCGGACGACTCCGCGGTGATCGCGCTCGCGGACTCCGAGGGCCGCCGCCCGGTGTTCCGCATCGAGGTGGCCACCGGCGCCGTCGCGCAGGTGACCCGGGAGGACGAGGCGTGGACCGACGTCGTGCTCTCCCCGGACGGGGCCACGGCCTACGGCGTCCGCTCCTCCTACCTGTTCCCGCCGGAGGTGGCGCGGATCGACCTGGCCACGGGCGAGGCCACGCGCCTGCCGAACCCCGTGGAACGCCCCGCGATCCCGGGCACCCTCGAGGACGTGGAGACCGTCGCCGAGGACGGCACGCGCGTGCGCGGCTGGCTCGTGCTCCCCGAGGGGGAGGCGCCGGCCGGCGGTCACCCGCTGCTGCTGTGGATCCACGGCGGGCCCCTGGGCTCGTGGAACGCGTGGAGCTGGCGCTGGACCCCGTGGATCATGGCGGCGCGCGGCTACGCGGTGCTGCTGCCGGACCCGGCGCTGTCCACGGGCTACGGCCAGGACTTCATCGAACGCGGCTGGGGCCGCTGGGGCCAGGCGCCCTACACGGACCTGATGGCGCTCACGGACGCCGTCGTGGCGCGTGAGGACGTCGACGGCGACCGCACCGCCGCCATGGGCGGCTCGTTCGGCGGCTACATGGCGAACTGGGTGGCCGGGCACACCGATCGGTTCCGGTGCGTGGTCACGCACGCCTCGCTGTGGGCGCTGGACGGCTTCGGCCCGACGACGGACGCCGCGTTCTACTGGGCCCGCGAGATGGACGAGCAGATGCAGCAGGAGAACTCTCCGCACCGGTCCGTGGGCGAGATCGTCTCCCCGATGCTCGTCATCCACGGCGACAAGGACTACCGCGTGCCGATCGGCGAGGGGCTGCGCCTGTGGTCGGACCTGCTGGCGAAGTCCGGGCGGCCGGCCGCCGCGGACGGCACCACCGACCACCGGTTCCTCTACTTCCCGCACGAGAACCACTGGATCCTCGCCCCGCAGCACGCGAAGGTCTGGTACGAGGTCGTCCTCGGCTTCCTGGGCGAGCACGTCCTCGGCGACGGCGTCCCGTCGACCCCGGAGACGCTGGGACTGACGCGGCCGTCGTCGACGGCGAGCTGAGTCGCCGCGCCCGGCGCCGCGCATCGTGACGGGCGGCTGAACGTCTCCGATCAGCCGCCCGTCACCGGCTGTTCACCGGACGGGCCGGCTGTGGCCGGAGGGGGGCCACCCGGCCGACACCCGGATCTGGCCCACTGGAGCGGTCATCCCCCTCCCGGAAAGGACCGTTCCATGACCTCCGTCCGTCGTCACGCCGCCCGCGGCCTCGTGGCCCTCGCCGCCGCCGTCGCCGTCAGCGCCCCGCTGGCCGCCCCGGCCGTCGCCGCCCCCGCCGCAACGGAGACCCCGGCCGCCGCGCAGTCCGTCACGGGCAAGCCCGTGGTGCGTCCCGACGTCGTGGGTCACCGTGGCGCCTCCGGCTACCGCCCCGAGCACACCCTGGCCGCCTACGAGCTGGCCGCCGCCCAGGGCGCGGATGTGATCGAGCCGGACCTGGTTTCCACCAAGGACGGCGTGCTCGTGGTCCGCCACGAGAACCTGATCGACGGCACCACGGACGTCGCCCAGCGACCCGAGTTCGCGGACCGCAAGACCACCAAGGTCGTCGACGGCGTGGCCCTCACCGGCTGGTTCACCGAGGACTTCACCCTCGCCGAGCTCAAGACCCTGCGCGCCAAGGAGCGCCTGCCGCAGGTCCGCCCCGAGTCCGCGTCCTACGACGGCCGGTACCAGGTGCCCACCTTCGAGGAGGTGCTCGAGCTGCGGGAGCGCCTCTCGGCCCGGTACGGCCGCGAGATCGGCGTCATCCCCGAGATCAAGCACCCCACCTACTTCGACTCCATCGGCCTGTCCATGGAGGAGCGCGTCGTCGAGCTGCTCGACGAGCACGGCCTGAACAAGCGCAACGCCCCCGCCACCGTGCAGTCCTTCGAGCTCGCCAACCTGCGCGATCTCAACGAGAACCTCGGCCTCAAGGCCGAGACGGTGTTCCTCTCCAGCGTCAACGGTGCGCCCTATGACTCCGTGGCCGCCGGCGACGGGCTCCGCGACTACGACTTCTACGAGACCGCCGCGGGCATGCGCGAGATCCGCGCGGCCGGTGTCGACACGCTCGGCCCGGCCTTCGCGCAGATCATCACCAAGGAGAAGGACGGCTCGATGGGCGAGGAGACCGCGTTCGTCTCCCTCGCCCACCGCGCGGGCCTCGAGGTGGTGCCCTACACCTTCCGCGCCGAGAACCAGTTCCTCTACACGGAGTTCCGATCCTCCACGGACCGGAACGCGCAGGGCGACATGGTCGGCATGATCCAGCCGTTCCTCGACGCCGGCATCGACGGCTTCTTCACCGACCACCCCGACCTCGGCGTGCAGGCCGTGGACACCTGGATGCAGGGCAAGAAGGAGCACCCGGGCCGGGGCGTCGGCAAGACCGCCCAGCGGGGCCTGCAGGTGCGCTGACCCCGTCCCGACCGGAGACGACGCCGTCGCGCCGCCCGGCCCGGTGGGGGGCGCGACGGCACGCGTGGTGCGTCGGCCGATCCCGGCGGACGCGAGGTCTTCCGGCACGGTCCCGGCGGTGCTTACCTTGGCCCTCAAGACCGGTGGACCCGGTGACGTGGACGGCCAGAAGGGCCGACCATGAGGGGCCGCCGACCCGGACGAAGGAAGGCACAGCATGACGACGAACACGCCGAAGAACGCCCACGGCTCCTCAGCCGAGGGCCGTGACGCCAAGGACCAGGCGAAGGACAAGGCCCAGCAGGCCGCGGGCGAGGCCCAGGGCCAGGTGAAGGCCGTGGCCCACGACGCCAAGGACAAGGCCCAGGACCTCGCGGCCACCGCCAAGCACGAGGCCGGCCAGGTGAAGGACGAGGCCGCTGACCAGGTGCAGTCGCTGGTCGGCTCCGCCCAGGAGCAGGTCGGCGCTCAGGTGCAGACCCAGCAGGAGCGGCTCGCGGGCCAGGTGCGCAGCTACACCGATGACCTGCACCGCGTGGTCTCCGGTGAGCAGCCGCAGACCGACCTGGTGCGCCAGGGCGTCGCCTCGGTGGCGGACCGTGCCGAGGCCCTGACGCAGCGCCTGGAGACCGCTTCCCCGCAGGACCTGCTGCAGGACGTGCGCGGCTTCGCCGCTCGCCGTCCGGGCACGTTCCTGGCCCTCGCCCTGGGTGCCGGGCTGGTGGCCGGTCGATTGACGCGCGGCATCCGCGACGCCGCCCAGCCGGACTCCGCCGCCGCCACCTCGCCGCGCCGTCACGAGACCCGTCCGGACGCGGTGCACGCGGACGTGACCCCGCACCACCTGGACTCGCAGGCCCCGGCCTACTCGAGCGATTCGCTCTCCCAGGCCGACGGCCGCGTCGCGGACGGCGCCGGGCCCCGCCGCGCGGCCGGCGTCGGGGACACCCCGTACGGCACGCAGGCGCCGGTCCAGCAGGGCCTGACCGCCGAGCGGCCGTTCGACCAGACCCGTCCCGGGGGTGACGCATGAGCACCGCCCAGGAACCGTTCCGCGACGCGACGCCGCACTCCGGCGCGCACACCCCGCCGCCCACGCAGGCGGAGTTCCGCGCCGAGCACGAGAGCCTCGGCGAGATGTTCCAGAGCCTGTCGGCCAAGCTGTCGACGCTGGTCAGCCAGGAGATCGCCCTGGCCAAGGCCGAGGCCACCGAGTCCGCGAAGAAGGCCGGCAAGGGGGCGGGCCTGCTGGCCGGCGCCGCCGTCGGCGGCTTCTTCCTGCTGATGTTCCTGTCCCTGGCCCTGATGCACCTGCTCGACGTGTTCCTGCCGATCGGCTGGGCCGCGTTGATCGTGGCCGTGCTGTGGGGCGTCGTCGCGGCCGTGCTGGCCGTGCAGGGCAAGAAGGACATCGAGAAGATCAAGGGTCTGCCGCAGACCCAGGAGACGCTTCAGGAGATCCCCGAGACCCTGAACCCCGCGAAGGAGACGCGATGACCACGAGCAACAACCCCGACGAGATCCGCGCCGACATCGAGCGCACGCGCCGCGAGCTCGGCCAGGACGTGGACGCCCTCGCCGAGAAGGTGAGCCCCACGAAGGCCGTGTCCCGGCAGACCAACCGCATCAAGGACGGCTTCATCCACGCGAAGGAGAACATCATGGGCTCCCCGGAGCAGCACCGCCACGAGCCCTCGCTGGGCGATCGCGCCCACGCGGTGGTCGACGACGCCCGGGCCTCCGCGTATGACGCGGCCGGCCAGGCCCAGGACCGCCTGGGCGACGCCGGCGACCGGGTGTCCGAGTGGGCCGATGACGCCCAGCACGCCCTGCACCAGGCCCCGGCTCAGCTGCGCGGCCGCACTGCGGGCAACCCGTTGGCCGCCGGGCTGATCGCCTTCGGTGCCGGCCTGCTGCTCAGCTCGCTGATCCCCGCCTCACGCGCGGAGCAGCGCGCCGCGCAGGGCCTCAAGGACCAGGCCGCCCCGCTGGTGGACGAGGCCAAGCAGGCCGCCCAGCAGCTGCGCGAGGACCTCGAGCCCGCCGCCCGCGAGGCCGCCGGGAGCGTGAAGGAGTCGGCCGCCGAGGCCGCGTCCCACCTCAAGGAGCAGGGCACGGACACGGCGCAGGACCTCAAGGCGGAGTCCCAGGACGCCGCCCGCCAGGTGAAGGACACGGCGAAGGACGCCTGAGCCCGATCCGAGCACGACGCCGGCCGGTCCCGTTGACGGGGCCGGCCGGCGTCGTGCGTGGTGGGGCCGAATCCGGCCTGCGGTTCAGGCCTTCGACCAGATGCGTGTGGTGAGGCGGAAGTCCTCCACGAGGCCCCGTGCCTAGACTCGGAGGGTGACCCCTCTCGACCGTGTCCCCGACCAGCGCCCCGTCCCCGCCGGCACCGGCCTCACCCTCGAGGACGCCTTCCCGGCCCCCGCGACGGCCGACGTCGACGGTGCCTCCGCGCGCCCGCGTCTGGCCCGGACCGTCGCCCAGATGCGCTCCGCTCTCCGTGAGCTCGTCGCCCACGCCACGGACGACGGCGACGCCGAGCCCGTCACCGTCGGCCTGGTCCCCACGATGGGCGCCCTCCACGGCGGCCACGCGGCCCTGGTGCGGCGGGCCCGCGCCGAGAACGACGTCGTCGCGGTCAGCATCTTCGTGAACCCCCTCCAGTTCGGCGATCCGGCCGACCTGGAGCACTACCCGCGCACCCTGGACGCGGACCTGGACCTGCTGGCGGCGGCGGGCGCCGACGTCGTGTTCGCCCCGGACCTGCAGGAGATGTACCCGGGCTACCCGGACGCGCCGATCGTCACCGTCTCGGCCGGCCGCATGGGGGAGGTCCTCGAGGGCGCCTCCCGCCCGGGCCACTTCGACGGCGTGGCCACCGTCGTGGCGAAGCTGTGGAACATCGTGCGCCCGGCGGCGCCGGCCCTGCGCAGCTACTTCGGCCAGAAGGACGCGCAGCAGCTCACCGTCCTGCGCCGCCTGGCCACGGACCTGGACATCGACGTCGACGTCCGCGCCGTGCCCATCGTCCGCTCGCCCGAGGGCCTCGCGCTCTCCAGCCGCAACACCCGCCTGGACGCCGCGGGCCTGGAGCACGCGCTCGTCCTCAGCCGCGCCCTGCGCTCCCTGGCCGACGCCGCGGCGGCTGGCGAGCCCGTCGACGTCCAGGCCGCTCGCCGGATGGTCGAGGACGAGCCGGGCGTCGAGCTGGACCACCTCGTGGTGGTGGACCGGGACACCTTCGCCGAGCTCGGTCCGGAGCTGCTGTGCCAGCCGCTGCGCCGCGAGGCCCTCGCCCTCGTGGCCGCGCACGTGCCGCCCGTCCGGCTGATCGACAACATGGTGCTGCCCGCCGTGGGACCGCTGCCGTGACCCCGGAGCGTCTCGCCGCCGCCTTCGACGGCCCCACGCCCGCGCTCGCCGCGACGCTGCTGGGGTGCCGGCTGACCGTCGTCGCCCCGGACGGCGCCGTCACCGTGCGGCTGACCGAGACCGAGGCGTACGGGAACGCGGGTGCGGACCCCGGCGCCCACTCGTTCCGCGGCCGCACCGAGCGCAATGCCGCGCTGTTCGGGCCGCCGCGGCGCACGTACGTGTACCTGAACTACGGCATCCACCGCTGCCTGAACCTGGTGGGCCACCCCGAGGGGGAGGCCGGCGGTGTGCTGCTGCGTGCGGCCGAGGTGCTCGCGGGAGGGGACCTCGCGGTGGCCCGACGTGGCCGGGACACCGGCCCCAAGCTGCTCTCCGGTCCGGGCAACCTCGGCCAGGGCCTCGGCATCACCCTGCAGATGGGCCACGTGCCCGTGGAGATCGTCGCCGCGCCGCCGGAGGTGGACGACGACGGCGGCACCCCGGCCCGCCTCGCCGCGCCGGCCGCACCCGCCCGCTTCCTGCTGGCCCCGCCCGCGCCCCGCGATCCGGCCGAGCCGCCGATCGAGGTCGTGACGGGCCCGCGCGTCGGCGTCTCGGGGGAGGGCGGCTCCGTGCGCTTCCCGTGGCGGTTCAGCGTGGCCGGCCACCGCAGCGTGTCCGCGTTCCGGCGTGGGCGCAACGTGCCGGACTGAGCCCCAGACCTTGTCGGCCGCCCCGGCCCCGTGCCTAGGTTGATCCCATGACCGAGATGAACAAGACCGCCCACGGCGAGACCCAGCAGACCGTCACCCGGACCATCGACGCGTCTGCCAAGGACGTGTTCGACTTCCTGACCCTGCCCGCGAACCACGCGAAGTTCGACGGCTCGGGCATGGTGCAGTCGGACGACAAGACCCAGCGCATCCAGAAGGTCGGCGACGTGTTCACCATGAACATGCACGCGGAGCACATGGGTGGCGACTACCAGACGGACAACCACGTGGTCGCCTACGACCCGAACAAGCTGGTCGGCTGGAAGACCGCCCCCGCCGGCACCGAGCCCAAGGGCTGGCAGTGGGTCTACCGGCTCGAGGACAACGGCTCCGGCAGCACGGACGTGTCCCTCACCTACGACTGGACCGACGTCACCGACCCGGAGCTGTTGGAGAAGAACCTCTTCCCGATGGTCTCCGAGGAGCAGATGGAGGAGTCGCTCGCGAAGCTGGCCGCCGAGGTCGGCTGACCCCCGCTTCCCGACGGCGGCCCCCGGGTCGGCCGTCTCCACGACGACGGGCACACACCCGACCAGGGTGCGTGCCCGTCGTCGTGTCCGGTGTCACGGCTAGAGTGCCGTGCGAGACCGTCCCACCCCCCACGTCCAGGAGGATCCGCCGTGACCGCCACCGCCGAGCCCCGCGTCCCGTCGCCGCGCGAGGACCTGTACCGCCACGTCAACGCCGGGTGGCTGGACACCCACGAGATCCCCGCGGACCAGGGCGCCTACGGCGCGTTCCTCGAGCTGCGGGACGCGGCCGAGCTCGCCGTCCGGCACCTGTGCGAGGACGCCGTGCGCGAGGTCGGCACGGGCTTCGACCCCGCCCAGGCGCGCGTGCAGGCGACGGCCGCGGCCGGCGCGCACCGGGACGCCCCGCTCGCCCCGCTGGACGAGGAGGACGCGGAGGGCTCGGAGCATCCGGAGCTCAAGCGCCGGATCGCCGCGCTGTACGCGTCCTTCATGGACGACGAGACCGTGGAGGCCCGCGGCCTCGAGCCGATCGCCTCGGACCTGGCGGCAGTGGCCACCGTGTCCACCCCCGCGGAGCTGCTCGCCCTGTCCGGGCGACTGCAGCGCCAGGGCGTCTCCGGCCTCATCAACACCGGCGCCCTCAACGACGCCGGGGACCCGGACCGCATGCTCCTGCACCTGCTCCAGGGCGGTCTGGGCCTGCCGGACGAGTCCTACTACCGGGACGAGGCCTACGCCGAGATCCTCGCGCAGTACACCGAGCACACCGGCCGCCTGCTGGCGCTGGCCGGGATCGGCGCGGACCGGGACGAGGCCGCCGCGCTGGGCGCCCGGGTGGTGGAGCTGGAGAAGCGCATCGCCGCCCTGCACTGGGACGTGGTCCGCACCCGGGACGCCGTGGCCCGCTACAACCTCATGACCCACGACCGCCTGACGGAGCTCTTCCCCCTGGCCGACGCCTGGCTCGAGGGTGTGGACGCCGCGGGCGAGCGCGCCGCGGAGGTCGTGGTGTGGCAGCCGGACTTCCTCTCCGGTGTGCAGGAGCTGCTCGTGGGCCCCGAGGCCGCGGACCTCGAGGACTGGCGACACTGGCTGATCCTGCAGGTGCTGCGCTCCTTCGCCGGGTTCCTGCCGGACGCCTTCGTGCAGGAGAACTTCTCCTTCTACGGCCGCCGCCTGGCCGGCACCGAGGAGGTCCGCCCCCGCTGGAAGCGCGCGGTCGCGTTCGTCAACGGGGCGGCCGGCGAGGACGTGGCGCAGCTCTACGTGGCCCGCCACTTCCCGCAGGGCCACGTGGCCACGATGGACGAGCTCGTGGGCCTGCTCCAGGAGGCCTACCGCCGGTCCATCGAGGAGCTCGAGTGGATGGGGGAGGAGACCCGTCAGCGGGCGCTCGAGAAGCTGGCGATGTTCCGCCCCATGGTGGGCTACCCCTCGAAGTGGCTGGACTACTCCGCCCTCGAGGTCCACGCCGGCGACCTGCTGGGCAACGCCCGCTCCTCCTCCGAGCTCGAGTGGGAGCGGGACCTGCGCAAGATCGCGGACGGGCCGGACCCGGAGGAGTGGCACGTGACGCCGCAGACGGTGAACGCGTACTACTCGCCGCTCGAGAACGCGATCGTCTTCCCGGCCGCCATCCTGCAGCCCCCGTTCTTCGACCCCGAGGCCTCGATGGCCGCGAACCTGGGGGCGATCGGCGCCGTGATCGGCCACGAGATCGGCCACGGCTTCGACGACCAGGGCTCGCGGTACGACGGCGCCGGCCGGCTCGAGGACTGGTGGACCGAGGAGGACCGCGCGGCGTTCACCGAGCGCACCTCCCGGCTGGTGGCCCAGTACAACGCGCTCTCCCCGGCCGAGGCCCCGGACCACCGCGTCAACGGCGAGTTCACCCTCGGGGAGAACATCGGCGACCTCGGCGGCCTGGGCATCGCCCACCGCGCCTTGGAGATCTGGCGGGACGAGGGCGACGGCGCCTCCCTCGACGCCGCGGCGGGGGACCGCGAGTTCTTCACCGCCTGGGCCACCGTGTGGCGTCAGCTCACGCGACCGGAGGCCATGGTCACCCGCATCGCCTCGGACCCGCACTCGCCCAACGAGTTCCGCTGCAACCAGGTGGTCAAGAACATCGACGCCTTCCACGAGGCGTTCGGCACGCGCGAGGGGGACCCGATGTGGCTGGCCCCGGAGGAGCGCGTCACCATCTGGTGATCCCGCCCGCCGGCCGGGCCCCGCGGGTCCGGCCGGCGGCTCACTCGGACTCGGCGGGGTCCTGCATCCGGGTCTGACGCTCGGCGGCCAGCCGGTCCAACAGGCGCGTCAGCGTCCGGATGTCCTCGCGGTCCCAGCGCGCCAGGTCGTCGCGCAGCCCGCGACCGGCCGGGCCGCCGCGCACCGCGTCGAGGCGGGCGAGCCCCTCGGGGCTGGCGCTCAGGAGGGCGGAGCGGCGGTCCCGCGGGTCCGGCTCTCGGGTGATCAGCCCGGCGGCCTCGAGGTCGCGGACCATGCGGGAGACCTGGGCGCGGTCCACCAGCAGGCCCTCGGCCACGGCCGAGGGCGTCATGGTCCGCTCGTTGGCCAGCATCATGAACGCCTTCATCGCCCCGACGGACAGGGCCGGGCTGAGGGCCGCCGCGTAGCGGACCATGACCTGGCGGTGCTGCAGGACCAGACGCGAGAACGCCTGCTCGAGCCCCTGGACGGCGGCCTCGAAGCCCGCGTCGTCGCCGCCTCTGCCCGGGTCCGGGGCGCCGTCAGCCACGGCGGGCCCGGACCAGCGCGGTGACGACGGCCGCCAGCAGGGCCGTCCCCGCCACGGCCAGCGCCGCGGGGACGACGGGCCGGCCGGCCACCGGCGACGCCGTCGCCGGGCGCTCGTCCGCCACCGCCCGGGACTCCTCCGGGTCCTCGGCCGGATGCCGCCCCGGCGCCGCGGTCACCACGGGGATCGGACCGGTCGCGGGCAGCGTCTGCATGGCCTCGGCCGTGGAGTGGGTGGCCAGGTCGGCGCGGGTGGCGTGGAGGCGCTCGGAGGTGGTCATGCGGCCCAGCGGGATGTTCGGCAGGAACAGGATCGCGGCCAGCGCGACGATCGCGAGCGGCACGCCCACGAGGAACGCGTGGGAGATGCCGGTGGCGTAGACGTCCTCGAAGATCGAGCGCAGGCCGTCGGGCATCTCCGCCACGCGCGGCAGGGTGCTGGACTGCAGGCTCTCGGACCACTCGGCGGCGTCCGGGCCCAGGCTGCGCAGGGCCGCGGCGAGGTCCGCGCGGCGCTCCTCGATGCGGTCCGGGACCACGTTGGACACCACGGCGCCCATCACGGCGACGCCGATGCTGCCGCCCAGGGTGCGGAAGAAGGTGACGCCGGAGCTGGCCACGCCCATCTGGCGCGGGTCCGTGGTGTTCTGCACCACGAGCACGAGGTTCTGCATGGTCATGCCGACGCCGGCGCCGAGCAGGAACATGTAGAGGGACACCAGCCAGAACGAGGTGTCGTAGTGCAGGGTGCCGAGCAGGCCGGTGCCGGCGATCAGCAGGACGGCGCCGATCACGAGCCAGCGCTTCCACACGCCGGTGCGGGTGATGACGCCGCCGATCACCGTGGAGGACACGAGCAGGCCGACGATCATCGGGATGGTCATGAGGCCGGCCTGGGTCGGGGTCGCGCCGCGGGCGAGCTGCATGTACTGGGCCAGGTAGACGGAGGAGCCGAACATGGCCAGGCCCGTGGCGATCGAGGCGATCGTCGCGAGGGTGAAGGTGCGGTCGCGGAAGAGGGTGAGCGGGATGAGCGGCTCGGCGACGCGCAGCTCGGTCACGACGAACAGGACGGTGGCGACGGCGACGCCGCCGAGCATCCACGCGGTGGTGGTGCTGGCCCAGTCGAAGTCGCGGCCGGCGCTGGTGACCCAGATCAGCAGCAGCGCGGTGGCCGCAGCCAGGAACACGATGCCGAGGTAGTCGATGGACACCTTCTGGCGCTCGCGGTGCGGGAGGTGGAGGGTGCGCTGCACCATCACCAGGGCGACGACGGCGAAGGGCACCGCCACGAAGAAGTTCCAGCGCCAGCCCCACAGGTCGGTGATCACGCCGCCGGCCAGGGGGCCGCCCACCGTGGCCACGGCCATCACGGCGCCGAACAGGCCCATGTAGCGGCCGCGCTCACGCGGGCTGATGATGTCCGCCATGATCACCTGGCTGAGCGCGGCGAGGCCGCCGCCGCCCAGGCCCTGCACGGTGCGGCAGACGATCAGGAAGGTCGGGTCGTGGGTGAAGCCGGCCGCCGCGGAGGCGGCGACGAAGATCGCCAGGGCGACCTGGAAGAGGACCTTGCGGTTGACGAGGTCGGCCAGCTTGCCCCAGATCGGGGTGGCGATGGCCGTGGCGAGCAGGGCCGAGGTGATGACCCAGGTGTAGGCGGTCTGGTCGCCGCCGATGTCGTGGATGATCACCGGCATCGACGTCGAGACCACCGTGTTGGCGATCATCGAGACGAACATGCCCAGCAGGAGGCCGGTGAGGGCCTGGAGCACGGCGCGGTGGCGCGCGGCGTCGTCGGCGGCGCGCTCGAGCGAGGGGGCGCCGGCCGGCGCGACGGCCTCGGGGGCGGGGGAAGTCGGGGTCATGGGGTCCTTCGGCGGGAGGGGCGGCGCGGTGATTGACATGAGTCAATGATTGACGAGAGTCAATCGTAAGGGGCGTCGGCCCGGGCCGCACCCGCCGTCCGCGGTTAGCCTGGTCACGCCGGACGACGCCGCGTCCTCCCCCCCCCCCCGATCCGAGAGTGAGGCCCCGCCGTGACCCCCCGTTTCCTGCTCATGACCCGCCTCCCCGAGCCCGGGCTCGGGATGCTGCGCGCGGCCGGAGAGGTGGTGGACGGCGCCGACGTCGGAGGGGACGCCGCGCTCGCGCGGCTGGTGGCCTCGGGGGACTACGACGTCGTCGTCGCGGCCCTGGACCAGAAGTTCACCGCCGACGTGCTCGCCGACGCGCGGATCAAGGGCATCGCCAACTACGCGGTCGGCTACAACAACGTGGACGTGGCCGCCGCGACGCGGCGGGGGATCGCCGTCGGCAACACCCCGGACGTGCTCACCGACGCCACCGCGGACCTCGCGATGCTCCTGATCCTCGGTGTGACCCGCCGTGCCCCCGAGGGCGAGCGGATGGTGCGCGAGGGGCGCTTCCATGGCTGGGCGCCGGACCTGCTCGTCGGCAGGGACGTGCGCGGAGCGACCCTGGGCCTGGCCGGTTTCGGGCGGATCGGCAAGGCGGTGGCCGAGCGTGCGCTCGCCTTCGGCATGGACGTCGTGTTCGCTCCGCGGCCGCCCGCGCACCGGGAGGTCGCGCCTGAGGAGCTCGGCGACCTCGCCGGCCGCGTCCGTCAGGTGCGCTGGGAGGAGCTCGTCGAGGTCGCGGACGTCCTGTCCCTCCACGTGCCCCTCACGGACGACACCCACCACCTCGTGGATGCGGACGTGATCGCGAAGATGAAGGACGACGCCGTCCTCGTCAACACCGCCCGCGGGCCCGTGGTGGACGAGGCGGCCCTCGTCACCGCCCTGCGCGAGGGACGGCTCTTCGGCGCCGGCCTGGACGTCTACGAGGACGAGCCCGCCCTCGCCCCGGGCCTGGCCGAGCTGGAGAACGTGATGCTCCTGCCGCACCTGGGCTCCGCCACCCGGGACACCCGCGCCGCGATGGCCGAGCTGGCCGCGCGCAACGCGATCGCCATGGCCACGGGCGCGGAGGTCCCGGCCCTCGTCAACCCCGAGGTGCGCGGCTGACCGGCGGGGCGTCGTCGGTAGACTCGGGGACCGTGACCACCCAGAACTCCGCCTCCGCCGCCGTCGACCACCACGATCAGCAGGCCGTCCGCGCCGCCAAGCGTGAGCAGCTGCTCGCCTCGGGCCGCGAGGCCTACCCCGTGCAGGTGCCGCGCACCCACGCGCTGGCCGAGGTGCGTGAGCGGTTCGAGGGCCACGAGCCCGACTGGGCCTCGGGCGAGACCGTGTCGGTGACCGGGCGCGTCGTCTTCCTCCGCAACACCGGCAAGCTCTGCTTCGCCACCCTGCAGGAGTCCGGCGCGGACGGGGAGGCCGTCCGCCTCCAGGTCATGGTGTCCCTGGCCGCCGTCGGTGAGGAGTCCCTGGCCGAGTGGAAGAAGGTCGTGGACCTGGGCGACTTCCTCTCCGTCACCGGCGAGGTGATCGTCTCGCGCCGGGGCGAGCTGTCCATCATGGCCTCGGCGTGGGAGATGGCCTCCAAGGCGCTGCGCCCCCTGCCCGTGCTGCACGCGGACCTGAACGAGGAGACCCGCGTCCGCCAGCGCTACGCGGACCTGATCGTGCGCGAGGAGGCCCGCCGCATGGTCTACACCCGCGCCAAGGTCACCTCGGCGGTGCGGCGCACCCTCGAGGGCCACGGCTACGTGGAGGTGGAGACCCCGATGCTCCAGCTCGTCCACGGCGGCGCCCTCGCACGTCCCTTCGAGACGCACCTCAACGCGTTCGACCAGCCGATGACCCTGCGCATCGCCACCGAGCTGTACCTCAAGCGCGCCGTCGTCGGCGGCATCGACCGCGTGTTCGAGATCGGCCGCGTGTTCCGCAACGAGGGCGTGGACTCGACCCACTCGCCCGAGTTCACCACCCTCGAGTCCTATGAGGCGTGGGCGGACATGCACGTCATGGCCGAGCGCATGCAGGAGATCATCCTCAACGCCGCGGACGCGGTGGGCGCCGGGCGTCGGCTCGAGACCGCGAAGGGTGTCATCGACCTCGACGGCGAGTGGGCCTGGGTCGCCGTGTACCCGGGGCTGTCCGAGGCCGTGGGCCGCGAGATCACCCCGGACACGGACGCCGAGACGCTGCGGGCGATCGCCGCGGAGCACGAGGTCAAGGTGGACCCCGCGTGGGACGCGGAGAAGCTCGTGATCGAGCTGTTCGGCGAGATCGTGGAGCCCACCCTGATGAACCCCACGTTCGTGTACGACTACCCGCCGGCCGCTCAGCCGCTCGCGCGCCCGCACCGCTCGGACGACCGGGTCATCGAGGCGTGGGACCTGATCATCGGCGGCATGGAGCGCGGCACCGCGTTCTCCGAGCTGATCGACCCCGTCATCCAGCGCGAGCGCCTGACCGCCCAGTCGGCGATGGCGGCCGCCGGCGACGACGAGGCCATGCAGCTGGACGAGGACTTCCTGCGCGCCCTCGAGTACGGCGCACCGCCCATGGGCGGCATCGGCCTGGGCATCGACCGCCTGGTGATGCTGTTCACGGACGCCGGCATCCGCGAGACCATCCTCTTCCCGCTGCTCAAGCCGGAGGCCTGACATGGCCCACTTCTGGGACTACTTCTCCGTCCTCGCCCCCTCGATCGGCCTCGGGCTCATCTTCTGGCTGGTGATGCGCTCCCTGCTGCGTTCGGACACGGGTGAGCGCGAGAGTCAGGCCCGTCGGCTCTCGGGCGCGGACGCGCGCGCGGCCCGCGAGGAGGCCGAGGCCCGTGAGTGGGCGGCCCGACGCCGAGCCGAGGGCGGGACGGAGGCCGAGCCGGAGGACCGCGCCCGCTGAGATTCCTTCCTCGGCGTTGAAGAATCCTTCTGCCCGGCTTTGTTGCGGTATTCTTGAATCACCACAAGTGCACGGCCGGAATCGTGAGCACGCGGGGAAGAAGCCCGAGAGCGAAGACCGGAACCCAGGGACACGCGCACGAGAGAAGAAAGTGGGAATCACCGTTGGCACAGAAGGTAGAAGTGGTCCTCGTGGATGATCTTGACGGCTCGCCTGCAGATGAGACCGTGAACTTCGCATTGGACGGTCGCAATTACGAGATCGACCTGTCGAAGGAGCACGCCGCGGAACTCCGTGAGTTCCTGAAGCCCTACATGAAGAAGGGCCGCGCCGTGGCGCCGCCGTCGCCCAAGGTCGAGGCCGCCCAGATCCGCAAGTGGGCGGCCGAGAACGGCTTCGAGGTCTCGAGCCGCGGTCGCCTGCACCGCGACGTGGTGGAGGCCTACCGCAACGCGAAGCGCAAGTGAGCGCCCCGCCCGGGTGCGTCGAGGAATCGGCGTCCCCGGGCCCCGTTCCGGCCCCTCCCGACGACGGCCGGGCCGCTTCTCCCGCTGGCGAACAGCCGCGCGGCACGCGGTCCGGGTGCGTAGTCTCGACCACGACCGTACGCAAGGAGTGTGCCCATGTTCGAGAGATTCACCGACCGCGCCCGGCGGGTGGTCGTGCTCGCCCAGGAAGAGGCGCGCATGCTCAACCACAGCTACATCGGCACCGAGCACATCCTGCTCGGTCTGATCCACGAGGGTGAGGGCGTCGCAGCCAAGGCACTGGAGTCCATGGACATCTCCCTGGGCGCCGTGCGAGAGAAGGTCCAGGAGGACATCGGCCAGGGCCAGCAGAACCCGCCCGGCCACATCCCCTTCACGCCGCGCGCCAAGAAGGTGCTCGAGCTGTCCCTGCGCGAGGCGCTGCAGCTCGGCCACAACTACATCGGCACCGAGCACATCCTGCTCGGCCTGATCCGCGAGGGCGAGGGCGTGGCCGCCCAGGTGCTCGTGCAGCTCGGCGCGGACCTGAACCGCGTCCGTCAGACGGTCATCCAGCTGCTCTCCGGCTACCAGGGCGGCGCCCAGGGCGGCAAGGAGACCGCCGGCGCCGGGGTGGGCCAGGGCGGCGAGGCCGGCCAGAACGCCGGCTCCGTGGTGCTGGACCAGTTCGGACGCAACCTCACCGCGGCCGCGCACGACGGCAAGCTGGATCCGGTCATCGGGCGCGCGGGCGAGATGGAGCGCGTCATGCAGGTGCTCTCCCGCCGCACCAAGAACAACCCCGTGCTCATCGGCGAGCCCGGCGTCGGCAAGACCGCCGTCGTCGAGGGCCTGGCCCAGGCGATCGACCGCGGCGACGTCCCGGAGACGCTCAGGGACAAGCAGCTCTACTCGCTGGACCTCGGCTCCCTCGTGGCCGGCTCCCGCTACCGCGGCGACTTCGAGGAGCGCCTGAAGAAGGTGCTCAAGGAGATCCGCACGCGCGGGGACATCATCCTGTTCATCGACGAGATCCACACCCTCGTCGGGGCGGGTGCGGCCGAGGGCGCGATCGACGCCGCCAGCATCCTCAAGCCGATGCTGGCCCGCGGTGAGCTGCAGACCATCGGCGCCACCACGCTGGACGAGTACCGCAAGCACATCGAGAAGGACGCCGCGCTCGAGCGCCGCTTCCAGCCGATCCAGGTCGCCGAGCCGTCCGTCGAGGACGCCACGGAGATCCTGCGCGGCCTGCGGGACCGCTACGAGGCGCACCACAAGGTCTCCATCACGGACGGCGCGCTCAAGGCCGCCGCCGGCCTGGCGGACCGCTACGTCTCCGACCGGCACCTGCCGGACAAGGCCATCGACCTGATCGACGAGGCCGGCGCGCGTCTGCGCATCCGTCGCATGACCGTGCCGCCGGAGATCAAGGCCTACGAGTCCCGGATCGCGGAGGTGCGCACCCAGAAGGAGGCCGCCATCGACGGCCAGGACTTCGAGGGCGCCGCCCGCCTGCGGGACCAGGAGCAGCAGCTCGAGGACGAGCGCCGCGAGAAGGAGCAGGCGTGGCGCACCGGCGCCGACGCCGATGTCGCCACGGTGGACGAGGACCTCATCGCCGAGGTGCTCTCCAAGTCCACCGGCATCCCGGTGTTCAAGCTCACCGAGGAGGAGACGGACCGCCTGCGCAACATGGAGGACGAGCTCCACCGCCGCGTGATCGGCCAGGACGAGGCCATCAAGTCCCTGTCCCGCGCCATCCGCCGCACCCGCGCGGGCCTGAAGGACCCGAACCGCCCCTCGGGGTCGTTCATCTTCGCCGGCCCCACCGGCGTCGGCAAGACGGAGCTGGCCAAGTCCCTCGCGGAGTTCCTCTTCGGGGACGAGGACGCGCTCATCACGCTGGACATGTCCGAGTTCCAGGAGAAGCACACCGTCTCGCGGCTGTTCGGCGCCCCTCCCGGCTACGTGGGCTACGAGGAGGGCGGCCAGCTCACCGAGAAGGTCCGCCGCCGTCCGTTCTCCGTGGTGCTGTTCGACGAGGTGGAGAAGGCCCATCAGGACCTCTTCAACTCCCTGCTGCAGATCCTCGAGGACGGTCGCCTGACCGACTCGCAGGGCCGCGTGGTGGACTTCAAGAACACCGTGATCATCATGACCACGAACCTCGGCACCCGGGACATCTCCAAGGGCGTCATGACCGGCTTCCAGTCGGCCACGGACACCACCACCGGGTACGAGCGGATGAAGGGCAAGGTCAAGGAGGAGCTGCGCCAGCACTTCCGCCCCGAGTTCCTCAACCGTGTGGACGACGTGATCGTGTTCCCGCAGCTGCAGAAGCACGAGATCGTGGAGATCGTGGACCTGTTCATCTCCCGCCTCGGCAAGCGCCTGGCGGAGCAGGACCTGTCCATCGAGCTCACCCAGTCCGCCAAGGAACTGCTCGCGGACCGCGGCTACGATCCGGCCATGGGCGCCCGCCCGCTGCGTCGCACCATCCAGCAGATGGTGGAGGACCAGCTCTCGGAGAAGATCCTCTTCGGCGAGATCCCGGCCGGCTCCCTCATCACCGTGGACGCCACGGGCGAGGGGGAGGGCGCCGAGCTGACGTTCACATTCTCCGGCGGCCGGGAGGCCCTGGAGGGTGCGGACCTGGCCGAGCTCGAGCCCGGCGCCGGCGATCCGGTGGACGCCGACCGCTCCGCGTGACCCGCGGGGCCTGACCCACGACGCCGGACCGCGCGTCCAGTGCCCACGGCCCGTCGCCCCTCCCCTCGGGGAGGAGGCGGCGGGCCGTCGTCGTGCCCCCGCGGGGACGCCGGGGCCGAGGTCCGCGACACCGCCGCCGGCATCAAGGACGGCCTCTCGAAGGACCGCTGAACCGGCCCGCCTCCCCGGAGGCACGAGAGGGGTTCCCTCGCGGCGGGATCGGTGCCACTGTGGTCTGTGACCGCTCGACGGTGGTCCTGTCTCCGCTTCGACCCGGCGCTCGCCGGGACGGCTGCGGGGCAGCCCCGAGAAGAAGGAGGCCGCCCATGGGTATCGGTGACCTGAACAACCTCGCAAACCAGCACTCGGACAAGATCGACGAGGCCGTGGACAACGCTCAGGAGAAGCACGGCGACAAGCTCGGCGAGCACGGCGACACCGTGAACAAGGGTGTCGACGGCGCGCAGGAGAAGTTCCTGTCCGGGGACGAGGGCGAGCAGCAGGCCTGAGCCTGCCGTCGACGCCGCGGGAGCCCCCGCCCGGTCCGCCGGGACGGGGGCTCCCGTCTGTCCGGGGTCGGGATGTCCGTGCCTAGACTGGACCCCATGCCTGCCGACCGCCCCCTCACCCTCCGCTCGGCGCGGACCCAGGACGTCCCGGCCATCCAGGCGCTCGTGGAGCCGCTGGCGCGGGAGCGCGTGCTGCTCCAGAAGGAGGCCGTGGCCTACTACGAGGCGATCCAGGAGTTCGTGGTCGCCGAGGAGTCGGACGGGACCCTGGCCGGCTTCGGCGCCCTCCACGTGATGTGGGAGGACATCGCCGAGGTCCGCACCCTCGCCGTCTCGGAGGCCCACCGGGGGACCGGCGTCGGGCACCTGGTCATCGAGGAGCTGCTGGACCGTGCGCGGGCCGTGGGCGTCGAGCGGGTCTTCTGCCTGACCTTCGAGGTCGAGTTCTTCCGCCGGCACGGTTTCGAGGTGATGGCGGACCAGTCCGCCGTGGACCCGGAGGTCTACGCGGAACTGCTGCGCTCCACGGACGAGGGCGTCGCCGAGTTCCTGGATCTCGCCCGGGTCAAGCCGAACACGCTCGGCAACACGCGGATGATCCGCCGCCTCTGAGCCGCCGCACCGCGGGCCGTCCCGTGCCCCGGCGAGGTCAGGCCGGGAAGGTGAGGCCGCCGTCGTCGTCCCGGGCCAGCAGCCCGTCCGACACGAGCCCGGCCACGCACCGCGCCCACTGCGCGTCCTCGGGGCGGTGCGACCCGAGCCGCCCCCCGGCCACGACGACGGCGGGCACCTCCGCCTCGGCCACGCGCCCGTGCTCGCGGACGGCGGCCATCACGGCCCCGCGCACCTGGCGGTCCGTGCCGGCCCAGGCCTGGCCGCGCGGCGCCTCCGTCGGCGGCGGGGAGCCCGCCGCGACCCACGCGCACGTCTCCGCCAGGGGGCAGCGGTCGCAGGCGGGGGAGCGGGCGGTGCAGACGAGGGCCCCGAGTTCCATGACGGCCGCGTTCCACGCGTTGGCGCGGGCGGGGTCCTCGGGCATGAGGGCCTGGGCGCGGCGCATCTCGGCGCGGGTCAGCGACCTGCCGGGCAGGGCCTCACCCGCGACCGCGCGCGCGATCACCCGGCGCACGTTGGTGTCCACGACGGTCTCGGGGATGCCGAACGCGAAGCTCGCGACCGCCGCGGCCGTGTACTCGCCGATGCCGGGCAGGGCGCGCAGGGCGGCGGGGTCGGCCGGCACCCGGCCGTCGTGGCGCTCGACGACGGCCCGGGCGGTCTCCTGGAGGCGCAGGGCCCGGCGCGGGTAGCCGAGCCGGTCCCAGGCCGTGAGCACGTCTGCGGTGGGGGCGGCGGCCAGGTCCGCGGGGGTGGGCCAGCGCTCCAGCCACTCCCGCCAGCGGGGCAGCACCCTCACGACCGGCGTCTGCTGGAGCATGATCTCCGAGACGAGCACGCCCCACGGGGAGCAGTCCGGGCTGCGCCAGGGCAGGTCCCGGGCGTGGACGGCGAACCAGCCCAGCACCGCGTCGTGCAGGCGCGGCACGTCCACCGTGGGCGGGACGAGGGGGGCGGGCGCGGGCATGGCGTCCACTGTAGGGTGCGCCGCCGCCTACCCTGGATCGCATGCCGTCTCGTCCGACTTCCCCCGGGTCGAAGCCGTCCCCCGCCGTCTACCGCCGCCGGCGGCTCGTGGCCGCCCTGCTCGCCCTCGTGCTCCTGGTCCTGGTGGGGTGGGCCGTCGTGGCGCTCGTCCGCGCCGGGATCGGCGCCTTCTCCTCCGAGGACGCCGACCCCTCCGCCGCCCCGACGCCGGTGCACTCCCCGTCGCCCGCCCCGGCGACGGACGCCGAGTCCGGCTCCGCCTCGCCCACCGTGGCCCTCGAGGACGCGGCCGAGTGCCAGCCCTCGGACCTGCGGATCGCCGCCTCCGCGGACCGGTCCGAGTACCAGCGGGGCGAGGAGGCCGAGCTGCGCCTGGGCATCACGAACCTCTCCTCGACCCCGTGCCGCACGGATGTGGGCACGGCCCGGCAGGAGTTCACGATCCGCACGGCCGAGGGCGACGACGTCTTCTCCACCCGCATCTGCCAGGCGGACCCCGCGGAGGCCCAGCGGGTGCTGTACCCGCACGAGGAGCTCACCGCCGTGTACCGCTGGTCCGGCCGCGCCTCGAGCCAGGACTGCGGCCGCCCCGGCGCTCTCGCGGAGCCCGGGCCCCATCTGCTGACGGTCAGCCTCGGCGACGTCACCTCCCGCCCCGTCGCGCTGAAGATCCTCGAGGAGCTCGCCCCGGGGGCCCAGGACGGCGGCTCCTCGGCCACCCCCTCCTCGAGCGGCAGCGCCTCCCCGTCGGGGTCCGCCTCCGACCCGGCGTCGGCCTCGCCGTCCGCGGCGCCCGCCACGACCACCGACCCGTCGCCGTCCCGCTGAGCCGGGCGCGTCGTCAGCGGCCGGGGCCGGCCTCCGGACGCGCGCCCGGGCCGCCGCCGGTCCACGTGGGGATCGTGGCGAGGGCCTCGCCGATCGAGCCGACCTCCGCGACCGTGAAGCCCGCGGGGACGTCCCCGAGCGGCTCGGGGGAGCGGGGGACCAGGGCTCGGGTGAAGCCCAGCCGCGCGGCCTCACGCACGCGCCGCCCGATGCCGGGCACGGGGCGCACCTCCCCGGCCAGCCCGAGCTCGCCGACCGCGATCATCCCCTGCGGGACGGGGGCCGAGAGCTTCGCCGAGGCCACGGCGACGGCCACGGCCAGGTCCGAGGCGGGCTCCGAGAGTCGCACGCCGCCCACGGTGGCCACGTAGCAGTCGTCCTGGGCGAGGGCGAAACGGGCCCGGCGCTGGAGCACGGCCAGGAGCATGTTCACGCGCGCCGCGTCCACGCCGGAGACGGTGCGGCGCGGGCTGCCGCCGGCGGACGGGGTGAGCAGGGACTGCACCTCGGCCACGAGCGGGCGCCGGCCCTCGAGCGTCACCGTCACGCACGTGCCCTCGACCGGCTCCGAGACGCCCGAGAGGAACAGGCCGGAGGGGTCGTCCAGGGACTCGATGCCGTCCTCCCGCAGGTCGAAGCAGCCGACCTCGTCCGTGGGCCCGAAGCGGTTCTTCACCGCACGCACCAGGCGCAGCCGTGAGTGGCGGTCCCCCTCGAACTGGCAGACCACGTCCACGAGGTGCTCGAGCAGCCGCGGACCCGCGATGGTCCCGTCCTTCGTCACGTGGCCCACCAGGACCGTGGTGATCCCCTTCTCCTTGGCCGTGCGGATGAGGCTGGCCGCCACCTCGCGCACCTGGCTGACGCCCCCGGCGATCCCGTCCACCTCGGTGGACTGCAGGGTCTGCACGGAGTCCACGATCACCAGCTCCGGGTCCGTCCGCTCGATCTGCCCCAGGGCCCGGCCCAGGTCCGTCTCCGCCGTCAGACGCAGGGTGTCCGCGATCGCCCCGATCCGGTCTGCCCGAGAGCGCACCTGGGCCGCGGACTCCTCGCCCGTCAGGTACAGCACCGAGCGCGGACCGCCGCCGCCCGCGCCGCGGGCCGTCTGGGCGGCCACGTCCAGCAGCAGCGTGGACTTGCCGATGCCCGGCTCGCCGGCCAGCAGGATCACCGCGCCCGGCACGAGGCCGCCGCCGAGCACGCGGTCCAGCTCGCGCACCCCCGTGGAGCGGAACGAAGCCAGCGTGGCGTCCACGTCCGCGATGCGCGGCGCGACCTCCGCGACCGTGGCCGCGCGCGTGCGGCCGGTGGTGGACGTCAGGCCGACCTCCTCGACCGTGCCCCACGACTGGCACTCCCCGCAGCGGCCGACCCACTTCACGGTGGTCCAGCCGCACTCGGTGCAGCGGTATCCGGGGGCGCGCTTCGGGGCGGTCTTGGTGGCCATGCGCCCACTCTAGGATCCGGGGCGGACGCGTTAACCGGCCCGCAGGCGGCCCCGACGTCGACCGCCGGGGCCGCGCGCCGCCGTCGGGCTCAGACGCGGGGCAGGTAGGCCCGCGCCTCGTCGTGCTCGGCGCCCGTGGCCTCGATGAGGTCCACCATCATGGGCCGCAGCAGCATCACGAGCGCCTCGCCGTGCACGGACCCGCCGCCCAGCTGGTGCGGGTCCAACGTGGAGGCGGACGCCCCCAGGGCGTCCCGGGCCACGGACAGCGAGCGATGGCGGCCCTCGGCCTGCGGCTCCACGAGGGAGCGGTGCAGGATCTCGACGGCGTCCGCGGCGTCGTCGAACCAGGCGGCCAGGCGCTCGCGGTCGTCGTCGTCGAACACGCCCTCCTCCAGGACCGTGACCACCCGCCGGGCCACGATCCGCAGGGAGCGCACCGCCAGGTCTGAGCGGTCCGCCGCGTTCACCGCGTCGTCCACGAAGGAGCGAGAGGAGCGGTGCAGCGGGTTGAACACGGTCTGCTCATGCGTGACGCGCAGCTCCTTGCGCAGCGCCTCCAGCGTGGTGTGCGTGCCGCGGCTGGCCACGAGCGCCATCCAGGCGGTGCGGGAGTCGTCCTCCCGCAGGGCCCGGGAGAGGTCGCGCAGCACCGTGGCGATCGAGTCGTAGAGCCCACCCAGCTGACGCACCGCGGGACGGCGCACGTCCTGGGGCGAGAGGAACGTGACGAGCAGGGCCAGGACGCCGCCCACGATCGCGTCCTGGCTGCGGACGAACGGCCCTCCCGTGCCGATGGGCAGGAGGACCACGAGGACAGACTGCAGGGACATCTGCATCGTGAACGTGGCGCCGGAGTCCAGGAACCGGGCCACCATCACGGACACGAACACGACCACCGAGGCCTGCCACAGGCCGCGGCCGAGCGCGACCATGAGCAGGTCCCCGATCAGGATGCCGACGGTGCAGCCGACGGCGACCTCGGCCACCTTGCGCAGCTTCGGCTCCCGTTGAAAGCCGAGGGCGATCAACAGGGCGGTGGAGGCGAACAGGGGCTGCTGGTGGCCCAGGACGGCCTCCGCGAACCAGTAGGCGCCCACCGCGCAGACCGCGACGAGGGCGGCCTGGCCCACGGAGGAGCGGACGCGGGACCAGCCCGCACGGGCGCGCCGACGCAGGAAGCGGCCGAGGCGCTCCCCGCGGGTCTGGGGGTCGACCATCGGCACCGTGCCCGTGGCGGTGGCGAAGCGGTCCGTCATGCGGCCAGCCTAGTCCGACGCCGCGGAGCCCCCACCGTGCGGGGCTCAACCGGGTATTGTGACCCACGGCACAGCACATTCCTGCGAATGCCGCTCCAGTTCACCATCTGTTCACCCCGGCCGAGCACTCGATTCACCTCTGGACCGTACGGTCGAGTGCGGTGCAGAACCGGGCCAGCCGGACGCTCTGCCCTCACCGTCGTCATCCGATTGAAAGAGGCTCTTCGTGAAGGCTCTCCGCTTCGGCCGCTCCGCCGCCCTCCTGTCCGTGGCCGCCATCGCCCTGACCGCCTGCTCCTCCGCGGACAGCGGCAACGGTGGCTCCGATGCCTCCGGCTCCGCCGGCGGCGAGCAGGGCACCACCTCCGAGGTCCAGGGCAACCTGGTCGGCGCCGGCGCCTCCTCGCAGGAGGCGGCCATGACTGCCTGGACCCAGGGTGTCACCGAGACCGCTCCGAACCTGACCGTGCAGTACTCCCCGGACGGCTCCGGTGCCGGTCGTGAGAAGTTCCTCGCCGGTGCCACCTCCTTCGCCGGCTCCGACGCCGCCCTCAAGGAGGAGGAGGCTGAGTCGGCCAAGGAGAACTGCGGCGACGAGGGCGCGTTCCACGTGCCGGCCTACATCTCCCCGATCGCCGTGGCCTACAACCTGCCGGGCGTCGATGAGGTCAAGCTGGACGCCGAGACCATCGCCAAGGTGTTCTCCGGTGAGATCAAGAACTGGAACGACGAGGCCATCGCCGCGCAGAACGAGGGCGTCGAGCTGCCCGACACCCCGATCACCGTCGTGCACCGTTCCGACGACTCGGGCACCACCGAGAACTTCACCGCCTACCTCACCGAGGCCGCCGGCGATGCCTGGTCCTACGACGAGGTCGAGACCTGGCCGTCCGACATCACCGCCGAGTCCGCCCAGGGCACCAAGGGTGTCGTGGGCCTGGCCTCCCAGACCGAAGGCGCCATCACCTACGCCGACGCCTCCGCCGTGGGCGAGCTGGGCACCGTGTCCGTGAAGGTCGGCGAGGAGTACGTGAAGTACTCCGCCGAGGCCGCGGCCGCGACCGTCGAGAAGTCCGAGGCCAAGGAGGACGGCTCGATCGAGCTCGACCGCGCCACCGACGAGTCCGGCGTGTACCCCGTCGTGCTGGTCTCCTACCACATCTACTGCAACCAGTACGACTCGCAGGAGACCGTGGATCAGGTCAAGGCCTTCGCCGAGTACGTCGTGTCCGAGGACGGTCAGAAGACCGCCGAGGAGTCCGCGGGCAACGCCCCGATCTCCGAGGACACCCGCAAGAAGGCCATGGAGCGCATCGAGGCCATCTCGGTCAAGGGCTGATGTCGCTTCCTGTCGGCTGACCCACCGTCGCTTCGGCCGCCGGGCCCCACGGGCCCGGCGGCTGAAGCCGCGTCAGGGCGCTCGTTCGTCGCGGCCCGTCCATCACCATGCACGTCGATCTGAGGGAAGGCACTGTGTCCTCAACCACCAACGAGGCGGCACCGAAGTCGTCCAGCCTGCGCGGCCCCCGCCGCGGAGCCGCCGGAGACAAGCTCCTCTCCGGCGGGGCCCTGGCGGCCGCCGTCCTGATCCTGCTCGTGCTCGCCTTCGTGGCGGTCTTCCTCCTGACGGAGGCATGGCCTGCCCTGCAGCCGGGCGCGGAGCTCGTGTCTGCGGACTCCTTCTTCCAGTACGTGTGGCCGCTCATGGCCGGCACCGTGATGGTGTCGATCATCGCTCTGCTCATCGCCACCCCGGTCGCGATCGGTGTCGCCCTGTTCATCTCGCACTATGCGCCCCCGCGCATCGCGCAGTCGGTGGGCTTCGTGATCGATCTGCTGGCCGCGATCCCCTCCGTGGTCTACGGCGTGTGGGGCTGGCTGACGCTCGCTCCGCTGATGGTGCCGATCTACGGCTGGCTCAACGAGAACCTGGGCTTCATCCCGTTCTTCGGCGGCTCGGCCACCACCACGGGCCGCACCCTGCTGACCTCGGGCGTCGTGCTGGCCGTGATGGTCCTGCCGATCATCACCGCGCTCTGCCGTGAGATCTTCACCCAGACCCCGAAGCTCCACGAGGAGGCCGCGCTCGGCCTCGGCGCCACGCGCTGGGAGATGATCAAGATGACCGTGTTCCCGTTCGCCCGAGCCGGCATCATCTCCTCGATCATGCTCGGCCTCGGCCGCGCGCTCGGCGAGACCATGGCGGTCACCATGGTGCTCTCCGGCGGCGTCTTCTCCTGGTCGCTCGTGGAGTCCGGCAGGAACCAGACGATCCCGTCGGAGATCGCGCTCAACTTCCCCGAGGCGTTCAACATGCGCCTGCACGAGCTGATCGCTGCCGGTCTCATGCTCTTCATCATCACCCTGGCGGTGAACATGATCGCCCGCGCGATCGTGAACAAGCACAAGGAATTCTCGGGAGCCAACTGACATGAGCACTGTCTCGACTTCTCCCCGGGCCACCGAGGACAGCGTGACGCCGCGGCGTCATTCCCTGACCGAGGGTCAGAAGCCCGGCTGGACCTGGATGGCCGTCGCAGCTGCCGCGGCCGTCGTCGCCGCCGGCCTGACCGTGCTGCTCAGCGGCGCCTTCAACGTCGTCGGTTTCGTGATCATCGCCGCCATCCTCTACATCGCGGGGCTCTACGTGGCCACCCGCGTGATGGAGAACCGGCGCCGCGCCGCAGACGGCCTGTGCCGCAACCTCGTGTGGCTGGCGTTCCTCGTGGCCCTGGTGCCGCTGGTCTCCGTGCTGTGGTCGGTCCTCTCCGCCGGTCTGCCGACCCTGATCGCCAACCCGCAGATCATGGCGTACGACATGAAGGGCATCACCGGCATCGACGACTCGGCGTGGGTGGAGGACGGCAAGCCCGCCGGCGGGCTCGCGGGCGGTTTCGGCCACGCCCTGATCGGCACCGTCGTGATCACGATCATCGCGACCCTGATCTCCGTGCCGATCGGCATGCTCACGTCCATCTACCTGGTGGAGTACAGCCGCGGCGGCTGGTTCTCCCGCGCCATCGTGTTCTTCGTGGACGTCATGACCGGCATCCCCTCGATCGTGGCCGGCCTCTTCGCCTACGCCGCGATCACGTGGGTCCTGACCCTGGTCACCGGCAGCAAGTCCACCGCACTGCAGTCCGTGCAGATGGGTCTCACGGCCGCGATCGCGCTCTCGGTGCTCATGATCCCCGTGGTCGTGCGATCCACGGAGGAGATGCTCCGTGTGGTGCCCAACGAGCTGCGCGAGGGCGCCTACGCCCTCGGCGTACGCAAGTGGCAGACCATCGCCAAGGTGGTCCTGCCCACCGCGATCTCCGGCATCGCCTCCGGCGTCACCCTGGCCATCGCCCGCGTGGCGGGCGAGACCGCGCCGATCCTCGTGACGGCCGGCTTCGCCACCAGCATCAACTGGAACCCGTTCGACAACTGGATGACCGCGCTGCCGGTGTACATCTACCGCCAGCTGGTCGCCCCGACCTCGCCCACGGCGGCGGACCCCTCGACCGCCCGCGCCTGGGCAGCCGCCCTGCTGCTCGTGACCATCGTCATGCTGCTCAACCTGGCGGCACGGTTCATCGCCAAGGCGTTCGCCCCCAAGAAGGGCCGGTGAGGCCCGGCCGTCCGGAATCCCCCGGGCGGCCGGCCCCGACCCCGTCGCAACCCCCCAGAGACTTCCACGAAGGAACAGAACCACTCATGTCCAAGCGCATCCAGGCCATCGACGTCGATGTCTTCTACGGCAAGTTCAAGGCCGTCGAGGGCGTCAACATCGACATCGCCCCCCGCTCCGTCACCGCCTTCATCGGCCCCTCCGGCTGCGGCAAGACCACCTTCCTGCGCAGCATCAACCGCATGCACGAGGTGCTCCCCGGCGCCACCGTGGACGGCAAGCTCCTGCTCGACGGCGAGGACATCTACGGGCACGGTGTGGACCCGGTCCGCGTCCGTTCCCAGATCGGCATGGTCTTCCAGCGTCCGAACCCGTTCCCGACGATGTCCATCCGCGACAACGTGCTGGCCGGCTACAAGCTCAACGGCACCCGCCTGAACAAGTCCCGTGCGGACGAGCTCGTGGAGAAGTCCCTGCGCGGCGCCAACCTGTGGAACGAGGTCAAGGACCGCCTCGACAAGCCCGGCTCCGGCCTCTCCGGCGGCCAGCAGCAGCGTCTGTGCATCGCCCGCTCCATCGCGGTGCAGCCCGACGTGATCCTCATGGACGAGCCCTGCTCCGCGCTCGACCCGATCTCCACCCTCGCCGTCGAGGACCTGATCAACGAGCTCAAGGAGGAGTACACGGTCATCATCGTCACGCACAACATGCAGCAGGCCGCGCGCGTGGCGGACAAGACCGCGTTCTTCAACATCCAGGGCGTCGGCAAGCCCGGCAAGCTGATCGAGTACGACGACACCAACGTCATCTTCAACAACCCCTCGAGCCAGCAGACCGAGGACTACGTCTCCGGCCGCTTCGGCTGAGCCGCCCCGCGCTCCGTCCCCGACCCCGTCCGGCCGCACGCCGGGCGGGGTCGCGGCGTCTGCGGGGCCGGGCCGTCGTCGTCGGGCGCGGCCTCAGGCCAGCGGGACGAGGGCCAGCGTGCCGAGGAGGCCGAGGAGCGCGCAGGCCACCGGTGTCAGCACCCACCAGCCGACCACGCGCAGCACGGTGGGCCAGCGCACGGACGCGTAGGTCTGCGTCTGGCCGGCGCCCACGATGGCCGCCGTCGCCGTGTGGGTGGAGGACAGGGGCAGGTGGAACACCAGGGATCCGAGGAACAGCAGGCCCCCGGGGATGACGGCGGCCACGGACGCCCGCAGGGGGTCGAGGCGCACGAGACGCTCGGTGAGGGTCCAGGCGATCCGCCAGGCGCCGCCCAGCGTGCCGAGCCCGACCGCGAAGGCGAACAGGAACGCGCCCCCCACGAACTCGGCCGTCAGGGCGTCCGGCGCCAGGACGGACCCGGACCCCACCAGCACGGCGGCCCACAGCACCCCCATGCGCTGACCGGCCTGCAGGCCGTGTCCCATGGCCATGGCGCTGGCGGAGATGCCCAACGCGACGCGGGCCCGGTGCTGGACGTTGACCGTGGTGCCCCGGGTGGCGAGCCGCATGGCGGGGGCGGTGAGCAGGCGGGCGAGCGCCCAGGCGATCAGGGGCGAGAGCAGCAGGCTGAGCAGCACCTCGGCGCGGACGAGGTCGAAGATGGTGTGGGCGACGTCGATGTCCAGACTCAGGCGCACGGCGAGGTGGCTGCCCGCCAGCGCGGAGATCAGCGCGTGCGTGCTGGAGCCGGGCAGGCGCCGCCACCACAGCAGCAGACCCCACACGAGGGTCACCGCGCAGGACACGCCCACGGCCAGGGGGCCGATCTCGCTGCGCACCGCGGGCGAGGTGAAGTAGTGCACGCTCAGGGTGATGAACCCGATGCCCAGCAGCGCGCCCACGGTGTTGACCGCCCCGGTCAGGAGGAGGGCCCCGCGCGGGGTCAGCGCCCGGTACCGGACAGGCAGCGCCGCGGCGTTGGGGGCGTCGCGGAACCCCATCAGCGCGCCGACGGCGCACAGCAGCACGAGGACGACGGCGAGCCCCGTGGTCACGGCGCCTCCACCGGCTCAGGACTCACGGACGAGCACCATGCCCAGGTCCATGTTCACGCGGGAGAGGGCCTCGAGCGCCGCGTGCAGGGCCCAGGCGACCTCGCGCTGGCGGTTGTAGTCGCGCTGCAGCAGGTCCATGCCGAGGTCGGCGAGCCACTCGACCATGATCCGCTCCGTGCGGCGGGAGGCGCGCAGCAGCTGCATCCAGGTGGCCTCCAGGGCGTCGAGGTCGCGCATCTCGGCGGCGCCGCGGGCGAGCAGCTCGGCCTGCCGGCCCACGGTCTCGAGGACGTCGAGGGCGTGCGTGGGCAGCTCCTCGAGGTCGGCCCGTTGGATCAGCACGCCCGCCGACACGACGCGCCGGGTGGTCGCGTGCACGCCGCTGGCCAGCCGGTAGAGGTCCTGACGGGGCAGCGGAGTCACGTAGGCGCTGCGCAGCGCGGTGAGGAAGGCCATGAGGGTGGCGCTCGAGGACGAGTCGAGCTCCTCGAGCTCACGGGCGGCACGGTCCGCCTCGGGTCCGCGCGTCCCTGCGACCTGGGCCACCAGGTGCACCGCCCGGTGCAGGGCCTCGGCGAGGTCTGCCATGTGGCGCAGCGCCGGGGTGTCGCGCGTGACGAGCCAGGGCATGCGGGGGGACATGGGCAGCGGTCGCTCTCTCGTCGACGGGTGGCGAAGGGGTCGACGACGACGCCGGACCGGGAACGCCTCTCGGCGGAAGGCCGCTCGCAGCGGCTATGTGTTGGAGCCCGGGGTTACCAGCGGCCCGGCGCCGTCCCCATCAGTCTAGCGATCCGTCCCGAAACGCTCGACCCGCCGCCTCCAGGGCGTCCGCGGTGCTGACCAGGCGCGCGGCCCGGCGGGTGAGGGCGGCGGCGCGCTCCGGGGCGGCGGCCTCGGAGCCCTCGGCGTGCTCGACCTGGCCCAGGGCCACGACGCGGGCGTAGGCGGCGGCGCGCTCGAACGCGACGTCGATCTCGGAGCGGTAGGCGCCCGTGAGGATCGTGTCCGTGAGGCGGCGCAGCTCGGCCGGCCCCGGCGGTTCGACGGCGCCCGCCACGACGCGCGAGGCGTAGGCGGCGTGCCCGGCGCGGTACCAGGCGGCCCAGCGTTCGCCGTCGCGGGCCGTCGCCTCCTGGAGCGCGTACAGGCGCCACAGGGCGCCGGCGAGCGAGACGGGCGGGGCGTCCGCCCACAGCTCGGCGAGCGTCTCGACGCCGAGCTCGCGGACCAGCCCGACCAGCCGCTCGACGACGGCCGGGTCCTCCTCCGCGCGGCCGCCGGCCACGAGGGCGTGGGCCAGGCGCGAAGCCGCCGCGGCCACCTCCTGCGGGTCTTCGCCACCGGCGAAGTGGGTGAGCTCCTGCGGTTCCGAGAGGCGGGGCCGGTGGGGGCGCAGCACGCCCGAGGCGCTCGAGCTGGCGCCGCGGCCGGCGGGCAGGCGGTGACGTGCCATGGGCGGGCTCCCTTCGAGGACGCATCGGGGTGGGGATGTGGCCGCCGGAGGCGGCGGCCCCGTCCACGGTAGTGCCCGGACGCCTGGGCTACCATCGGAGGGCACCCGCGAGGGTCGCCGTCGTCGGCCACGCGCCGTCGTCGTCGGCCGCGGGTGGGGGCCTTTAGCTCAGCTGGCAGAGCATCGGACTTTTAATCCGCCGGTCGCGGGTTCGATCCCCGCAGGGCCCACCGGAGAGCGGCCCCCTGACCAGGCATGACGCCCGGTCAGGGGCCCCTCCCTAGGATGAAGCCATGAGCCCCACGCCCACACCCGTCACCGAGACGATCAGTTCCGGCCACAGCGTGGTGTGGTCGCGCCCGCCGGCGGAGCGCGCGGGCACGGACCTGGTGCTCGTGTTCCACGGCTACGGCTCCAACGAGGTCCGCGCGGCGCGCCGCCACTTCCCGATGCTCCCGGAGCGGTGCACCGGCCTGGCGGTGCGCGGCGGCTTCGAGATCGACGAGACGGCCTCCGAGGGCCCGGGCGACCCCGGCGCGCACGGCTGGTTCCTGCTCGACCTGCTGCTGCAGTCCGACTTCGCCCAGGTGCTCGCCGCCGCCCACCGCGTGTTCGACGTGCTCTCCGCCGAGGAGGTCGTGGCGGCCGGCTTCCGCACGGTCTCGGTGCTCGGCTTCTCCCAGGGCATGGCCATGGCGACGACGGTCCTGCGTCTGCGTCCCGAGGCGTTCACCTGCGGAGTGGGCCTGAGCGGCTTCGCCGTCGACAACGAGCTGCTGGCCATGCTCGACTCCCCGGCCGAGGGACCGGGCCCGCGCCCGTTCTTCTGGGGCCGGGACGCCGAGGATCCCGTGATCCATCCGGACGCCGTCGCCCACACCCTCGCGTGGGCCGAGGAGCACACCCGCCTGACCGTGCGCACCTACCCCGGGATCCTGCACGGGACCGGCCCCGACGAGGTCCGTGACGTGCGCATCTTCCTCGAGCATTCCCTGCGCGCGGCGACGCCCGGATCCTGACCGCGGGGGTCGCGCGCCGATACTGTGGCGCGCATGGCAAAGAACTCGACGATCGGCCGGTACGCATCCGGGAAGGTGAAGGACTTCGCGCTGAAGTCGGCACTCGATGAGAACGGCGAGCCCACGGAGGGCTTCGAGAAGGCCCTCTCCACGGTGCTGGCGGTCCAGCGTCCCCTGGTCCTGAAGAACATCCAGCGCATGACGGCGAAGCACCCGGGGGAGAGCCCGGAGCGGCTCGCCGAGCGGCTGGGGCAGCAGTACCTGACCACCGTCACGGGGGCCGGTGCCGCCGTGGGCGGCACCGCGATCGTCCCGGGCATCGGCACCGTGGCCGCGCTCGGCCTGTCCGGTGCCGCGGTCGCCGGCTTCATGGAGGCCACCGCCCTCTACGCGCAGTCCCTCGCCGAGCTGCACGGCATCACCACGCAGGACCCGCAGCGCGCCCAGGCCCTCGTCATGGCCCTCATGCTCGGCGACGACGCCAAGGAGCTGCTCCGCGAGGCCGCCGCCAAGGCCGGCCGTCCCTACGACCCGCAGTCCAGCCTCAACGCGCTCGCGGGCACCGCCTCCGGCACCGGCATCAGCGCGTTCGTGGTGGATCGCCTCAAGAGGACGTTCATGCGCAAGATGCTTCTGCGCCAGGGTGCCGGCTTCGTGGGCCGCGCCGTGCCGTTCGGCGTGGGCGCCGTGATCGGCGGCGTGGGCAACCGCGCCATGGGCAAGGCCGTGATGGAGAACGCCGCGGAGCTCTTCGGCCCCCTGCCGATGGTGATCCCCGGTGAGATCCGCGAGGGCGCCGCGCGGGAGCGCGCCGAGGGCACCAAGGACGACGGCGGCGTCTTCGGCGCGATCCGTCGCGCCCTGCCCGGCGGCAAGGACGAGAAGGACAAGCCCGCCGCCTGACGGCCCTGCCCCCGCGCGTCCGTCGCCCCCGCCCCCGCGCTTTCGAACGTGAGAGAGGCCCTATCTCACGTTCGAAAGCCCCCATTCGCCCCATTTCACGTTCGAAAGTGCGGGGCAACGGGTCGGTCTCAGAGGAACAGCGTCGCCACCCCGTGGATTGCCAGGCCCGCGAGCGCGCCGACGACCGAGCCGTTGATGCGGATGAACTGCAGGTCCTTGCCCACGAACAGCTCGAGGGTGCGCGCGGTCTGCTCGCCGTCCCAGCGGGCGACCGTCTCCTCGATCACCCCGGTGAGCGCCGGGCCGTAGGAGCTCAGCGCATACGCCGCGGCGCGGCGGGCGTGGCCGTCCACGCGGTCGCGCAGCTCGGGGTCCTCCTGCAGGCGGGCGCCGAGGTCGCGCAGGGCGGCCACGAGCGCGCGGTGCAGGTCGGAGGACGGGTCCTCGAGCGCGTCCAGGAGCGAGTCCCGCAGGGAGACCCAGGCCCGCCCGGCCCACGCGCGCAGCCGTTCGTCCGCGAACAGGTTCCGCTTGAACCGCTCCACCGAGGCGCGGGTGGCCGGCTCGTTCCGCATCTCGTCGGCGAGGCGGTCGAGCCAGTCGTCGACGGCGCGGCGGGCCTCGTGCTGCCGGTCGCGGCGGATGCCGGCGAGGTACTTGAGGGTCTCGGCGTGCAGTCGCTCGGCGAGGAGGCGGTCCACGAGGTCCGGGCTCCACTCGGGGGAGCGACGGCGCACCGTCTCGACGAACAGCTCGGGGTGGGCGGCCACCCAGTCCCCGGTGTGGGCGACCACGAGGTCCACCACGCGCTCGTGGTGCCGGCCGGCCACCACGTCCTCCAACACGCCTGCGAGCGTGGGGGACCAGTCCGGGGCCACCATGTGGCGTTCCATCAGCTGGCGCAGCAGCTCCTGGACGGCGTCGTCGTCGGCCGCGGCCATGGCGCCCCGGGCCGCCGTCGCGATCTCCCGGGCGGTGCGGGCCGCGTTCTCCTCACGGCGCAGCCAGCCGCCGGCGGCCTCGGCCACCTTCAATCCGTCGACCTTCTCGTGGGCGACCTCCGAGTCCAGGAAGTTCTCCTGCACGAACTCGGTCAGCGCGGCGCCGAGCTGGTCCTTCTTCCGCGGGATCAGGGCGGTGTGCGGCACGGGCACCCCCATCGGGTGGCGGAACAGCGCCGTGACCGCGAACCAGTCCGCCAGCGCGCCGACCATGCCGCCCTCTGCGGCGGCGCGCACGTAGCCCCACACCGGGTGGGTGTCCTGCAACGGGAACGCGACCACGAACACCACGGCCAGCAGGATGAGCAGCCCCAGGGCGACGGCCTTCATGCGCCGCAGGCCCGCCGCACGTTCGAGGGCGCCGGCGCTGAGCAGCTGCTGGGCGGGGTCGGGGGAGAGGGACACGGGAGGCTCCTGATCGCGCGCACCGAATGGTCCCCACCAGTTAACCAGCCGGGCACCCTGCGGTGACGTGGCCGGCACACGCGCTCCCTAGCCTGGCGGCGTGCCCGCCCTCGTGATCGCCCACCGCGGCGCCTCCGCCGCCTTCCCCGAGCACACCCGCGCCGCCATGCTCCACGCCCTCGCCGTGGGCGCGGACGGTCTCGAATGCGACGTCCAGCTCACGCGGGACCGCGAGGTCGTCTGCTGGCACGACCCCACCGTGGACCGCACCTCGGACGGGCGCGGCGCCGTCGCGGACCACACGCTGGATCGTCTGCGCGCCCTCGACGTCGTCTCGTGGCACGCCCAGCGCCCGGGGGCCGAGCCCGCCCCGACGACGGCGCCGCCCGCCGCGTACGGCGGCGCTGGGGAGCAGGTGCTCACCCTGGCCGACCTCCTGGCGGTCGCGACGGCCGCGGACCGGCCGCTGCGACTGGCCGTGGAGCTCAAGCACCCCTCCCCGTTCGGGCATGAGCTCGAGGAGCGGGTGCTGCGGGAGCTGCTGCGGGCCGGCTGGGACCCGGAGACCGGCCGGGTGGGTCAGGTGCAGGTGTCCCTCATGAGCTTCCACCCGGACGCGCTGCGCCACGTGGCGCCGCTGGCCGGCACGGACCCCCTCTGCCCCCTGATGGACCTCCTGCCGACGCAGCTGCCGACCCGGCTCGCGCGGGGGCCGCTGAGCCGGGCGGCGGTGCGTGCGGCGGCGCGCCAGTCGCTGGCCGGGTCCGAGGCGCTCGTCTGGCGCGGCCGGGCCGGGCTGGCGGGGCCCTCCGTGGCCTACGTGCGGCAGCACCTGGCGGACGTGAAGGCGTGGCTGGCGGCGGGGCGCCGGCTGCGCGTGTGGACCGTCGACGAGCGCGAGGACGCCGAGTTCCTCCTCGCCCAGGGGGTGCAGGAGCTCACCACCAACCGTCCGGAGGACGTGCTGCGCTGGGTCCGCGAGCGGGCCGCCGCGCGTCGGGAGCGGGTGCCCACCGGGGCCTGAGGGCGCCGCGCCGCACGCGCAGACGCGGCCCGCGTTGCGTCCCCGCCCGCGCTTGTGGCTATAGTCACATCCACGACCGTGCTCCAGGTCACAACCGACGGCGCGGTCCCCTCGCACCCGCGTCTCGGCTGAGACCTCTCCCGGAGGAGCCCCCATGGCCACCCGTCTGCGTCACCGACTCCTGTCCGCCGCCGCGCTCACCGCGGCCGGCGCCCTGCTCGTCACCGGCTGCGCCCAGAGCCAGCGCGACGGCGGCGGCTCCGGCGGCTCGGGCGGGGGCGATGCCGCCCAAGTGGACGGCTCGTTCCTCTTCGCCGCCTCCTCCGACCCGAAGACCCTGGACCCGGCCTTCGCCTCCGACGGCGAGACCTTCCGGGTCTCCCGTCAGATCTTCGAGGGCCTCGTCGGCACGAAGCCGGGCACCGCGGACCCCGCGCCGCTGCTCGCCGAGTCCTGGGAGTCCTCGGAGGACGGCCTGACCCACACGTTCCAGCTGAAGGAGGGCGTGACCTTCCACGACGGCGAGCCGTTCAACGGGGAGGCCGTGTGCGCCAACTTCGACCGCTGGTACAACTTCACGGGCATCCAGCAGTCGGAGACCCTCTCGTACTACTACGGCAAGCTGTTCCGCGGCTTCGCGGACAAGCCCGAGGACGCCGTCTACAAAGAGTGCGAGGCCACCGGCGAGCACGAGGCCACGATCACGCTGGCGCAGCCGTTCGCGGGCTTCATCTCCTCCCTGTCCCTGCCGGCCTTCGCCATGCAGTCGCCGAAGGCGCTCGAGGAGTACAAGGCGGACGAGGTGGGCGGCACCGCCGAGTCGCCGCAGCTGTCCGAGTACGCCCGGGCACACCCCACCGGCACCGGCCCCTACAAGTTCGAGTCCTGGAGCGTGGGCGAGGACGTCAAGCTCACCGCCAACGAGGACTACTGGGGTGAGGGCGGCGACGTCACGGACATCACCTTCCGCGTGATCGACGACCCGGTGGCCCGCCGTCAGGCGCTCGAGGCCGGGGACATCGACGGCTACGACCTCGTGGCCCCCGCGGACACCGCGGCCCTGTCCGAGGCCGGCTTCAACGTGGTGGCCCGCGACCCGTTCACCATCCTCTACCTGGGCCTGAACCAGGAGAAGGAGGAGCTCCAGGACGTCCGGGTGCGCCAGGCGATCGCCCACGCGATCGACAAGGACGCCCTGATCGCGCAGACCCTTCCCGAGGGCACGGAGCCCGCCACCCAGTTCATCCCGAAGTCCGTGAACGGGTACAGCGAGGACGTCACCACGTATGAGCACGACCCCGCCAAGGCCAAGGCGCTGCTCGCCGAGGCCGGCTACCCGGACGGCTTCACGATCGACTTCAACTACCCCACCGGCGTCTCGCGCCCGTACATGCCGACCCCCGAGCAGGCGTTCTCCAACCTCTCGAGCCAGCTGGCCGAGGTGGGCATCACGGTGAACGCGAAGCCGGCCAAGTGGAGCCCGGACTACCTCGACCAGGTGCAGGGCTCCGCGGACCACGGCATCCACCTGCTCGGCTGGACCGGCGACTACAACGACACGGACAACTTCGTGGGCGTGTTCTTCGGCCAGGAGAAGCCCGAGTTCGGCTTCACCGACGAGGAGCTGTTCTCCGCCCTCGAGGAGGCCCGTCAGATCCCGACGCTCGAGGAGCAGACGCCGAAGTACCAGGAGATCAACGAGCAGATCTCCGAGATCGTCCCGGCGGTCCCGCTCGCCCACCCGGCCCCGTCGCTGGCCTTCGACAAGCGCGTGGCCTCCTACCCGGCGAGCCCGGTCAACGACGAGGTCTTCAACGAGATCGACCTGACCGAGTGAGCCCGGCGGGCCGGGGACGACCCGCCCCGCCGGCGACGACGGCGCCGCGCCCCGGCGCCGTCGTCGCGGGCCCGCCCGCCACCGCCCGTCCCTCGCACCGACCGGCCCGGCCCCCGCGCCGGCATGGAGGCCCCTCGTGCTCAGACTCATCGGCAAGCGCCTGGTGCTGCTGATCCCCACCCTGTTCGGACTGTCCGTCCTGCTGTTCGTGTGGGTCCGCAGCCTGCCCGGCGGCCCCGCCACCGCCCTGCTCGGCGACCGCGCCACCCCCGAGGCCGTGGCCCGGGTGAACGCGGCGTACGGCTTCGACAAGCCCCTGCTCGAGCAGTACGTCACCTACATGGGGCGGCTGCTGCGCGGCGACTTCGGCACCTCGACCATGACGAATCGGCCCGTGGTCGAGGAGTTCGCGGACCGTTTCCCGGCCACGCTGGAGCTCTCGATCTTCGCGATCGTGTTCGCGGTGGTCATCGGCATCCCGCTCGGCTACTGGGCCGCCCGCCATGTGGGCCGGTGGCAGGATGACGTCGCCGTCGTGCTGTCCCTGATCGGCGTGGTGGTGCCCGTGTTCTTCCTGGCGTTCATCCTCAAGTGGGTGTTCGCGGTGAAGCTGGGCTGGCTGCCCACGGACGGCCGACAGGACCCGCGGATCGACGCCACCCACTACACGAACTTCTACGTGTGGGACGGCATCATCACCGCCGAGTGGGACGCGGCCCTGAACGCGCTGACCCACCTGGTGCTGCCCGGCATCGCGCTGGGCACCATCCCGCTGGCGATCATCGCGCGCATCACCCGCGCCTCCGTGCTGGACGTGCAGGACGCGGACTTCGTGCGCACGGCCCGCGCCAAGGGCCTGGCCCCGCGCCTGATCCGGGACCGGTTCATCATGCGCAACGCCCTGCTGCCGGTGAGCACCACGCTCGGCCTGCAGCTGGGCCTGCTGATCTCCGGGGCGGTGCTCACCGAGACGGTGTTCGCGTTCAACGGGATCGGCCGGTTCCTCGCCCAGGCGATCTTCCAGCTCGACTTCCCGGTGCTGCAGGGCTTCATCATCTTCATCGCCCTGCTCTACTCGCTGATCAACCTGGTCGTGGACGTCTCCTACGGCCTCATCGACCCGAGGGTGCGTGTCTCATGAGCGTGAACCTGCCCCCCAGCCCCGGCGGCGGACCCACCGAGCACGCCGTCGACCACGCGCTGGCGCCCGTCGAGGCCGGGGCCACCCAGGCGACCACCGAGGCCGCCGCGGACGCCCGCGGCACCTCCGTGTGGGGCGCCGCGTTCCAGCGGCTGCGCCGCAACCCGGCGGCGATCGCCGGCGCCGTGATCGTGCTGCTCTTCGTGCTCGTGGCCGTCCTCGCCCCGGTGCTGGCCCCGTACGCGGGCACGGCCACACCCGGCATGCGCGAGATCCGCCCCACCCACGTGCCCGGCCCCGGCGAGGTGGCCGGCTACCCGCTGGGCCTGGACCGCTTCGGCGGGGACGTGCTCTCCAAGCTGATCTGGGGCGCGCAGGCCTCGCTGCTCATCGGCGTCGTCTCGACGGCGTTCGGCCTGGTCGGCGGCATGCTGCTCGGCCTGCTGGCCGGCACGTTCGGCGGCTGGGTGGACTCCGTGGTGATGCGCGTCGTGGACATCCTGCTCTCGGTGCCGAACCTGCTGCTGGCGGTGTCCATCGCGGCGATCCTCGGGCAGACCCCGTTCGCGGTGATGATCGCGATCGGTGTGGCGCAGGTGCCCGTGTTCGCGCGGCTGCTGCGGTCCTCGATGCTCACGCAGAAGGGGTCGGACTACGTGCTCGCGGCGCAGACCCTCGGCCTCTCGCGCGGGCGGATCACGATGTCCCACGTGCTGCCGAACTCGCTGGGCCCCGTGATCGTGCAGGCCACGCTCACCCTGGCCACGGCCGTGATCGACGCGGCCGCCCTGTCCTTCCTCGGCCTCGGCGGCGGCCGCCCCGAGACCGCCGAGTGGGGCCGCATGCTCACTTACGCGCAGGCCGAGCTGGGCATCAACCCGTGGCTTGCGTTCCTGCCCGGCCTGTGCATCGCCATCACCGCGCTCGGCTTCACCCTGCTGGGCGAGTCCCTGCGCGAGGCCCTCGACCCGACCTCCCGGAGGCGCTGACCATGGACCCCAAGCACGACGACGGCGCACCCGGCCCCGGCGCGGCGCCCGCGGCCGGCGCGGCCGGCGCACCGCTGCTGGAGATCCGCGACCTGGACGTGGAGTTCACCACCCAGCAGGGCACGGTGCAGGCCGTGGAGGGCGCGTCCCTCACGCTCCCGGCCGGGGGCACGCTGGCGATCGTGGGCGAGTCCGGCTCGGGCAAGTCCACCACCGCGATGGCCGCGATCGGCCTGCTGCCCGGCAACGGCCGGGTCACGGCGGGCTCCGTCCGCTTCGCGGGCGAGGAGCTCGTGGGCCTGCCCGAGTCGCGGATGCGCGGCATCCGCGGCCGCCGGATCGGGCTGGTGCCGCAGGACCCGATGTCCAACCTCAACCCCGTGACCCGGGTGGGCCAGCAGATCGGGGAGACCCTGCTGACCCACGGCATGGCGACGAAGAAGGACGTGGGGGCCGCCGTCGTCGAGGTGATGGAGCGCGCCGGCATCCCCGAGCCCGCGCGGCGGGCCAAGCAGTACCCGCACGAGCTCTCGGGCGGCCTGCGCCAGCGCGTGCTGATCGCCATCGGCCTGGCGTGCCGGCCGCAGCTGCTGATCGCGGACGAGCCGACCTCCGCCCTCGACGTGACGGTGCAGCAGGTGATCCTGGACCAGATCGACGAGATGACCCGCGAGCTCGGCAGTTCCGTGCTGCTGATCACCCATGACCTCGGCCTCGCCGCCGAGCGGGCGCAGCAGCTCGTGGTGATGCACCGCGGACGCGTGGTGGAGTCCGGCGATGCACGGGCCATCCTCGAGGACCCGCAGCACGCCTACACGCGCTCGCTCGTGGCGGCCGCGCCGTCGGTGGCGGCGGCCCGCCTGCTGCCCGAGGCCTTCGATCCCGCGCCCGCCGCACTGGCCGAGGACGACACCGCGGCCCTGACCACGGTGGCCCTGGCGAAGCAGGACCTCATCCCGCTGGTGGAGATCCGCGACCTCACGAAGGTCTACCCCGTGCGCGGGCACGAGGACTTCACCGCCGCGAAGGACGTCTCCCTGAAGATCCCGCGCGGCAAGACCGTCTCGATCGTCGGCGAGTCCGGCTCCGGCAAGACGACGACGGCGCGCATGCTGCTCAAGCTGATCGAGCCGACCTCGGGCGAGATCAGCTTCGAGGGCAGGGATGTGCTGGCGCTGAAGGGGGAGGGGCTCAAGGACTTCCGGCAGCGCGTGCAGGCCGTGTTCCAGGACCCCTTCTCCTCGCTCAACCCCTCGTTCACGGTGGGCCGGATCATCGAGGAGCCGCTGCAGACGTACCGGCGGGGCAACGCCAGGCAGCGGCGGGCGCGCGTGCTCGAGCTCATGGACCAGGTGGCCCTGCCCTCCCACTTCCACCGCCGGTACCCGGCCGAGCTCTCGGGCGGACAGCGCCAGCGCGTGGCGATCGCCCGGGCGCTCGCGCTGAACCCCGAGCTGATCGTGTGCGACGAGCCGGTCTCCGCGCTGGACGTGCTCGTGCAGGACCAGATCCTCACGCTGCTGCGCCGCCTGCAGGACGAGCTGGGGCTGAGCTACCTGTTCATCTCGCACGATCTGGCGGTGGTGCGGCTCATCTCCGACTACGTGTGCGTCATGAAGGACGGCCAGGTGGTGGAGGCGGCCAGCTCCGAGGAGGTCTTCACCAACCCCCGGCACCCGTACACGCGGCGGCTGCTCGCCTCGATCCCGGGCAACGAGCTGGGGATCGCGGTGGAGGCGGACGGGACGCACGTGTGAAGCACCGCGGAAAAATGTGAGCGGCGTCGCCCCCGTGCGTGATACTTGCCGGATCACGCGCATCCCCGATCGCAGGAGCATCCCATGGCCCACGCCGCCGACCCCGGGCGCCCCGTGCACAACCCGGACATCGTCGGGTTCACCGACGTCGAACTGAACGAGACGCCGATCCGCCCGCGCTGGAACTCCCTCGGCCCGGGCATCGTCGCGGCGGCCACGGGCGTGGGCGCGGCGGACCTCGTGGCCACCCTGACCGCCGGCTCCCGCTACGGCTACATGCTGCTGTGGGCCGTGGTGCTGGGCGTGATCTTCAAGATCGTGCTCGTGGAGGGCGTGGGCCGCTACTACCTCTCCACCGGCAAGACGATCTTCCAGGGCTGGCGCACCCTCGGGGCCTGGACGTCCTGGTACTTCGGCCCGTACATCCTCATCTGGGGCATCGTGTACGGGGCGACGGCGATGTCCTCCACCGCCCTGCCGCTCGCGGCGCTGTTCCCCGGTGTGGACAGCAAGGTGTTCGCGATCGCCGCGGGCCTGATCGGCCTGGGACTGGTCTGGCTGGACAAGTACCGGCTCATCGAGTGGCTCATGACGGTGCTGATCGGCGTCATGTTCGTGACGGTGCTGCTCTCCGCGGCGCTGACGGCCCCGAACCTGGGCGAGATCCTCGCCGGTCTCGTGCCGCGCCTGCCCTCCGGCGATCCCCAGGCCATGTTCTACGTGCTCGGCCTGGCCGGCGGCGTCGGCGGCACCATCACGCTCGCGGCCTACGGCTACTGGCTGCGCGAGAAGGGCTGGAACGTCCCGAAGTACCTGAAGGTCATGCGGTTCGACAACGCGACCTCGTACATCCTCACGGGCATCTTCGTGATCGCCACCATGGTCATGGGCGTGGAGCTGCTGCACTCGGCGGGGCTGGCGATCTCCTCGGGCGACAAGGGCCTGCTCGACGTCGGCGACGTGCTGGCCGAGCGCTACGGCTCGGTGTGGTCCACGGTGTTCCTCATCGGATTCTTCGCCGCGTCCTTCTCCTCCCTGCTGGGCGTGTGGCACGGCGTCTCGCTGATGTTCGCGGACTTCTGGACGAACTTCCGCCGGCCCGCCGCGGAGCTGGACCAGGACGACGCGCCGTCGCTGTCCTCGAAGCCCGGCCGCTTCTTCCTGCTGTGGCTGACCCTGCCGCCCATGGCGCTGCTGTTCCTGGACCGGCCGATCTTCCTGATCCTGCTCTACGGCACGCTCGGCGCCCTGTTCATGCCGTTCCTGGCCGTGACCCTGCTGTTCCTCAACAACACGAAGGACGTGCCGCGGCAGTTCCGCAACGGCTGGGTACGCAACATCCTGCTGGGCCTGACCGCGGCCGTGTTCGTGGCGATCGGCGTGAACGAGCTGCTCAAGGCCCTGCAGCCGGTGCTCGGGGGGTGAGCCGGCGGCGGGGGCGGGGCACACTGGTGCCATGATCGTCGCCTTCTCCGTCGCCCCCTCCGGCCAACCCGCCGACGCCGACCACCTGCCCGGCGACGCGGACACCGCGTCCGTGCACCGGGCGGTCGCGGCCGCCGTCGCCGTGGTGCGCGCCTCCGGCCTGCCGCACCGCACCTCCTCGATGTTCACCGAGATCGAGGGGGAGTGGGACGAGGTGATGGAGGTCGTGCGCGCCGCCGTGGACGCCGTGTCCCCGTACGGCACACGCGTCTCGCTCGTGCTGAAGGCGGACATCCGCCCCGGCCACACCGGCGAGCTGGACGGCAAGCTCGAGCGCCTCGAGTCGGTCCTCGCCGAGGACGAGGGGCGGCGCGCCGCCCCGGCCCCGCGCGACGGCGACGCCGGGTGACCCCCTCCCCGCTGCCCCCGGACGCTTTCGTTCGAGAAACGGCGGCGTGCCGAGGCGCTTTCGTTCGAGGAATGGCCGCCGCGCCGGCGGCCCGGAGGAGCAGCCCGTGCCTGAGCCCGTGACCGTGCGCCCCGCCGCCCCCGGGGACGTCGAGGCGCTGCTGCGCGTTAAGGCGCGGTCGTGGCGGGAGGCCTACGGCGCGCTCCTGCCGTCCGCCTACCTGGACGCGATCGAGGCCCGGATCCCGGAGGACGTGCCCGCGTGGACCGCGCTGATCGCATCGGACCGGGACCTCTGGGTCGCCGACGACGGCGGCCGTCTGCTCGGCGTGGCGCTCGCGGGCCCGCGTCGCTCGGCGGCGGAGACGGGCCGGACGGGTGCGGACGACGCGGCCGCATCGCCCGCCGACCTGCCCGATGTGGAGCTCATGGTGCTCTACGTCCTGGCCGAGGCGTACGGCACCGGCCTGGGAGCGCGCCTGCTGGACGCCGTCGTCGGGGACCGCCCCGTGATGCTGCGCGTCCTCGCCGAGAATCCGCGGGCCGTGGCGTTCTACGCCAAGCACGGGTTCGCGGCCGTGGGGGCGCCGGAGCCGATGACCGGCCCGTGGGCCGGCCTGCACGAGCAGGTGATGGTGCGCCGTCTCCGGCACGACGGCGGTGGGACGTGAGCCGCCGGTCGTCGGCGCGCCGGGGCCGGGCCGCGGGCGGATCCACCGGCCCCGCCGGGATCGAGCCGGGCGTCCACGCGATCACCCACGGCACCGCCGAGATCCGTGAGGACGCCTTCGAGCCGGGCGCGTTCATCCTCTACGTCAACGGCGTCGAGTCCTCCCCGCTGGACCCCGAGCGCCCCGAGCGCATGGCCTTCGAGTACATGCGCTGGGCCGCCGCGGCCGTCCGCGCGCACTGGCCGGAGCCCACGCCCCTGCGGGCCCTGCACCTGGGCGGCGCGGGCTGCGCGCTCGCCCGCTGGGTGGACCACGCGTACCCAGGCTCCCACCAGACCGCGGTGGAGATCGACGCCGGCCTGGCCGCCCTCGCCCGCGAGCGCTTCGGCCTGCCCCGCGCCCCGGCCCTGCGCATCCGCGTGGCCGACGCCGCCGAGGTCCTGGCCACGGCCCACCCGGCCAGCCGCGACCTGATCATCCGCGACGTCTTCGCCCCGGACCCCACGGACCTGACGGGTGCCCGCCACATCACCCCGCCGGGCCTCACCGGCCTGGACGCGGCCCGCGCCGCCGCGCGGGTCCTCGCCCCGGGCGGGCTGTATGTGCTCAACGTGGGCGGCGGGCCGGACCTGACGTCGGTGCGGGCGGACGTGGCCGCCGTCGTCGCCGCGTTCGAACACGTCGAGGTGATCGCGGACCCGCCCATGCTCAAGGGGCGGCGCCGCGGCAACGTCATCGTGGCGGCCTCGGACGCCCCCGTGGCCCGCCCCGCCGCGGACGCCCCGCCCGGCGCCGACCCCCGCGACCGCCTGGCCCGCGCCCTGCGCATGGACGCCTTCCCGGCCCGGCTCGCGGAGGATCCAGGGGGCTTCCCCGCGGGTGTCTCGCCCGGGATCACGGGGCTCGTCCCGGGCCCCGAGGCGTAGACTGGGGGCACTCGGTCGGGTCCGCCCGGGGCCCGTCGAGTCTGACTCGAGGAGGTCGCCATGTCCGCCCAGACCCAGCCCGCCGCCCCCCGCCGTGAGGACGCACCGCTCGGCGTCCTGGTGGGTGTGGACGGCTCCGACCAGTCCGTCTCCGCCGCCCGCTGGGCCCAGCGCGAGGCCGGCCTGCGCGGCGAGCCGCTGACCCTCGTCACCGCCTACTCGATCCCCGCGTACTGGGGCTACGGCGCGGACGCCGGCGGCGCCGTCCTGGACGACTCCCGCCTCCGCGAGGGCGTGCAGGCCCTCCTGGAGGAGGTCGCCGGCAAGCTCGACGCCGACGGGGTGCGTCCGGAGCTGCGCGTGGAGGTCGGCGACGCGGCCGGCGTCCTCGTGGAGCTCTCCGCCGACGCCTCCCTGCTCGTCTCGGGCGCGCGCGGCCGCGGCGGCTTCATGGGCCGCCTGCTCGGCTCGGTGGCCGCCGCGCTGCCCGGCCACGCGCACTGCCCCGTCGCCCTCATCCCCGCCGGGGTCGAGGCCAGCCGCGCGGGGGACAGGACCGCCGTCGTGGTGGGCGTCGACGGTTCCGAGCAGGGCCGTGCCGCCGCTCTCGAGGCCGCCGAGGAGGCCCGCCTCCGCCAGGCCCCGCTGAAGCTCGTGTGCGCCGTCCCGCCCCTGGGCGCGAACGCCGCGTGGCTGGCCGTCAGCCTGGACGAGGAGGCCCGCGAGCGGGAGCTGCGCGAGCGTCTCGACGCCGGCGCCGCGTGGATCGGCTCCGAGTTCCCCGGCCTCGAGGTCCTCACCGAGCTCGTGGACGGCACCCCCGTGGACGTGATGGTGGACCAGACCGCCACCGCCCGCCTCACCGTGGTGGGCACGCGCGGTCTGGGCGGCTTCGCCGGTGCGATCGTCGGCTCCACGAGCCGCGGCGTCGCGGACCACGCGAAGGGCCCGGTGCTCGTCGTCCCGTTCCGCGAGGACGTCCGCCTCGGCCGCCGCGCCTCGTTCGGCCCGGTCCAGGACCAGCCGGAGTCCTGACCGGCGCTCAGCCCCAGCCGAGCTCGTGGAGGCGCTCCTCGGAGATGCCGAAGAAATGCCCCACCTCGTGCATGACGGTGACGGTGATCTCGTCCTCGAGCTCGGCGCGGGAGGTGCAATGGCGGGTGAGCGGGCCGCGGAACACCACGATCCGGTCCGGCATCTGCCACGCGAACTCGGCGCGCTCGGTCAGCGGCACGCCCTCGTAGAGGCCGAACAGCTCGGTGGCCGGGTCCTCCCAGCGCTGCGGCTCGTACTCGTCCTCCACCACCACGACGACGTTCGTCAGCAGCCGGGCCAGCTCGTCCGGGATGCGGGTGAGGGCCGCGGAGACGGCGTCGTCGAACTCCTGCTCGCTCATCCACGTGGCGGCGGGCTGCTCGGGCGACGGGCGGTGGTCCACGGCGGCTCCTGGGGGTGCGGGGCTCCGCGGTGCGGAGGGCGGCCGGCCGGCGGCCGGACTTGCCGGAGGGTGTGCGGCCACCATAGACTCCCAGGGTCCACCTCGGGAATCTCGACATCGGACCTGCCCCTATCGTCTAGAGGCCTAGGACACCGCCCTTTCACGGCGGCGACACGGGTTCGAATCCCGTTGGGGGTACGCAGAACGGCCGCCCTCGGCGGCCGGAACGGCACGTGGAGCGTGGATTTGCACGACGCTCGGAGGCTCTGCTAGAGTTTCCACTCGTTGCGAAAGCGGCGAGAACAACAGAACATGGCCCTGTAGCGCAGTTGGTTAGCGCGCCGCCCTGTCACGGCGGAGGTCGCGGGTTCAAGTCCCGTCAGGGTCGCTCGGATCGTCCGATCACCGGCATTCGGAAACGGAGTCCGGTGACGCATGGTCCTGGTGACGAAGGTCGCCGGGCTCTGTAGCTCAGTTGGTAGAGCGTACGACTGAAAATCGTAAGGTCACCGGATCGACGCCGGTCGGAGCCACCACTTCGAGAAGGCCCCCCGCAGACGCGGGGGGCCTTCGTCGTCCGGGGCGACGGGCCGCTGACAGGCGGCGACCCGGTGGGGACACTGGGTCGATGCCCGATTCCCCCTCCGCCCGCGCGACCGGCGGCGAGACCGCGCTCGTGGTGATCGACGTCCAGCACAGCTACTTCGAGCATCCCGCGCTGGCCGCCCATCAGGCCGAGCTGACGGCGGCGGTCGTGGAACTGCTCAGGGCCGCGCACGAGGCCGGCCGACCCGTCTTCCTGGTGCGGACCGAGCACGCGCGGGACCGCTCCACGTGGACGTTGAACATGCTGGCCGACGGCGAGGGCTTCGCCTTCCCGGGCACCCGGCAGGCCGCTCTGCTCGACGGGGTCGCGGCGGCCGCCCCGGACGCCGTCGAGGTCGTGAAGACCCGGGACTCCGCCTTCCACGGCACCGGACTGGCGGCCGAGCTGCGGGGCCGCGGGGTGGATCGGCTCCTGCTGTGCGGCGTCTCCACCCACAGCTGCATCGCCGAGACCGCCACGGCCGCGTTCGCCCTCGACTTCCACGCCGCGATCGCGACGGACGCGATCGCCTCCGAAGAGCCGGCGCTGGCCGCGGCGATGCTCGACTTCCTCCGCGCCGAGATGCGTCAGCCGCTCCTCGGGCAGGACGATGCACTGACCCTCCTGCGCACCGGCCTCGTCCCCGACCGGGGCTGAGGGGCGCTCACAGGATCTCGACGTCGCCCTCGTCCGCACGTGTGCGGTCCTGGGCGTCCTCCTCGATGTGCAGGGCGGCGGACTCCGCATTGCGCAGGGAGTCCGGGGCACGTCCCTCCCCGGCCCAGTGCTGCGGGTCGTCCGAGCCGCCGCGCACGGGCTGGCCGTCGCGGCCGTCCTCCGGCTCGGGGTCGCCGGCGGCGTTGGGATCGGCGAGCAGGTCCGTCTCGAGCTCTCGTTCGTCCTCGCGGTCCTCGAAGGGGACGTCGGTCATGGTGCGGGTCCTTCCTCTCACGGGCGGGCCCGTCCGGCCCCGCCGTCGTCGTGGTGCCCCACACCCTAGTGAGGCCGCCCACGCGTCACCAGGGGGCGCCCGCGCCGGGGCCGTGGGCGCGGTCACCCGGCCGGGTGAGACCGTCCACTCGGCCGCGTCTCAGGCGGGGGGCCTGCGCGCGGGACCACGTAAGGTCGGGAGGATGAGCGATCCGACACCGCCCTCGACCGAGCCCATGATCCCCGAGCAACCCGGGAACCATCCGTCCTCGGCGACCGCCCCCGACGCCGGCGTCGCCCCTGCCACCTCCGCCGCGGCCGCCCGCGACCGCGTCCTGTTGCCGTGGGTGTTCTGGCCCTCCGCGGTCATCGTGCTCTCCTTCGTGGTGGCCACGCTGCTCGCCCCCGAGCAGATGACCGTGGGCATCGGCCTGGTCCAGCAGGCCATCATCACGAACTTCTCGTGGTGGTACGCCCTCGTCGCCCTGTTCTTCGTGCTGTTCTGCGGCTACCTCGCGTTCTCCCGGAAGGGGCAGATCACGCTCGGCAAGCCCGATGAGAAGCCCGAGTTCTCCACGCTGTCCTGGTTCTCCCTGCTCTTCGCGGCGGGCATGGGCATCGGCCTCGTGTTCTTCGGCATGACCGAGCCGCTCATGCACTTCACCGACCCGCGGCCCGACCTGGCGGCCGCCAACCCCACCCAGGCGGAGGCCGCCCAGTCGGCGCTGGCCACCACGTTCCTGCACTGGGGCCTGCAGCCCTGGGCGATCTACGCGGTGGTGGGCGTGGCGGTCGCGCTGGCCATCCACCGGCGTGGCCGTCCCCTCGCGCTGCGCTGGGCCTTCGAGCCGCTGATCGGCGAGCGCCGCGTGCGCGGCGGCTGGGGCCACCTGATCGACAACATCGCCCTCATCGGCACCGTCTTCGGCGTGGCCACCTCGCTGGGCCTCGGCGTCACCCAGATGTCCGCGGGCCTGCGCGCGCTGGGCATCGTGCCCGAGGACAGCCCCTGGCTCGAGTACGTCATGATCGGCGCGGTCACCTGCGTGGTGCTCTACACCGTGGTCTCCGGCGTGGAGCGCGGCATGAAGTGGCTGTCCAACACCAACCTGATCCTGGCCGCCGGCCTGTTGCTGTTCATCGCGATCGTGGGGCCCACCGCGTTCCTGTTCAAGGAGATGGTGCAGTCCCTCGGCTCCTACATGCAGTACTTCTTCGCGAACTCGCTCAACGTCTCCGCGTTCTACGGCGCCGAGGGCGACGCGTGGCAGGCCGGCTGGAGCGCGTACTACTGGGGCTGGTGGATGTCCTGGACGCCGTTCGTCGGCATCTTCATCGCCCGCATCTCGCGCGGCCGCACCGTGCGCGAGTTCCTCGCCGGCGTGCTGCTGGTGCCCACCCTGGTCTGCGTGGTCTGGTTCGGCATCCTGGGCGGCACCGCCGTCTTCCTCGAGACCACCCGCCCCGCCGGGTACACCTCCGTGGTGGGCGCGGACGGCGCCATCGACTCGAACACCGCGCTGTTCCAGGTGCTCGAGCAGCTGCCCGCGGGCATGATGCTCGTGGTCGGCGCCATCATCCTCTCGGGCATCTTCTTCATCACCTCCGCCGACTCGGGCTCGCTCGTGATGGGCATGCTCGCCACCGGCGGCGACGTGAACCCGAAGGCCACGGTGAAGATCTTCTTCGCCATCGCCACCTCGCTCATGGCCGCGGCACTGCTGGCCGCCGGCGGCCTGTCCGCGATCCAGGTCCTGGCCATCACCATCGGCCTGCCGTTCTCCGTGATGATGCTGCTGATCTGCCTGGCCACGTTCCGCTCGCTCGGCTACTCCGTGGCGCGGGTGGAGGCGGTGCGCCGCCAGGCCATGCTGGCCTCCATCAAGGACCGCCTGGGCCTCGAGTCCGACGACGACGAGGTGGTCGACGCCGGCCCCGTGGCGGCCTCGCAGTGGTGGGCCTCCCTCAGCCGGGACCACCAGCAGCGGATCGCCGATGCGGCCGCCGGCGTCCCGGCCTCGGAGGGGCCGCGCCGCACCCGGCTGCGCCGCTCCGAGCACTGACGTCCGGCCCCCGGGCGCCCTCCCGGCCCCGACGAGAACGGCCCCTGTCCCGCGCGGGACAGGGGCCGTCGTCGTCGTGGGGGGGTCAGTCCTCGTGGGACTGGCGGGTACGGACCACCGGCAGGGTGCCGGTGCGGTCGTGGGCCGCGGCCGACGTACGGGTGCCCGTGACGAACCAGGCGAGGGTCAGCACCGCGACCCACACGAGACCGATGATGAGCGCCTGGCGCGAATCCGGGATGGTGGCCATGGTGATCACCACGGTGGCCACGAACGCCAGGCCCAGGTAGGTGCCGACGTTGCCCAGCGGCATGGGGAAGGGGGACGGCTCCGCGCCCTGCTCCGCGACGCGCCGGCGCATGGCGCGGTGGGACAGGAAGATCATGGCCCAGGTCAGCACCACGGCGAACGAGGCGACGCCGGCCACCAGGCTGAAGGCATTCGGGTCCACGGTGATCAGCACCGCGCCGAGCACCATCACGCCCAGCATCACGGCCACGGACAGCCACGGCACGCCGCCGCGGTTGGTGTGGGTGAAGGCCCGGGGCGCCTGGCCGTCGTGGGCCATCGCGTAGAGCAGGCGACCGGACGCGTAGATGCAGGCGTTGATCGCGGAGACGGCGGCCGTGAGCACCACGAAGTTCAGCAGGTGCGGGGCGAAGGGGACGCCGAGGCCCTCGAAGATCTGCACGAACGGGCTGGCCTTGCCGTCCACCTGGTTCCAGGGGACGAGGGCCATGATGACCGCCATCGTCAGCACGTAGAACAACAGGATGCGGATCGGCACCGTGTTGATGGCCTTGGGCAGCACCTTCTCCGGGTTCTTGGCCTCGCCCGCGGCCACGCCGAGGGTCTCGATGCCGCCGAAGGAGAACGTCACGATGGTGAGCGCGGTCAGCACGCCCAGGATGCCGTGCGGCAGGAATCCGCCGTGGTCCACGAGGTTCGCCAGGCCGGCCTGGGTGCCGTCCGCGGTGGAGGCGCCGGTGAAGAGCAGGATCACACCGCCGAAGATCATCGCCACGATGGCCCCGACCTTCACGAGCGTCAGCCAGAACTCGGCCTCACCGAAGTTGCCGACGTGCGTGAAGTTGATCAGGCCGACCACGAGGATCGTGGCCGCGACCCAGGCCCAGGCCGGGACCCCCGGGAACCAGAACGCCATGTACGTGGTGATGGCGGCGGTGTCCGCGACGATCACGACGGCCAGCTCGAAGACGAAGGTCCAGCCGGTCACGTAGCCGGCGAAGGGGCCGAGATAACGGGAGGCGTAGGCGGCGAAGGACCCGGAGACGGGCTCCCGGAGCGTCATCTCGCCGAGGGCGCGCATCACGAGGAACACGGCGGCGCCGGCGACGAGGAAGGACAGGATCACGCCCGGCCCGGCGGCCTGGATGCCGCCGGCCGAGCCGTAGAAGAGGCCGGTGCCCACCGCCGTGCCCAGGGCGATGAACATGATGTGCCGCTGGCTGAGGCCGCGGTGCAGCTGCCCGCGGTCCGCGGTGGCCGCGCCGGGCTCGGCGACGCGGGAGCCGGAGGGGGAGGTGCTCACGTGAAGTCTCCGCTCGAAGGGGGTGGATCAGGACACGCCATGGTGACTCGTGACACAGCGTTCATGCCACTTTGTCCGGTGTGATGCGAGTCATCGTGGACGTTACGTCGCGTTCGTCCGGCCGGGCCGGATGATGTGACCTCGCCCACCGCGGATTCCCCGCGGAAGGTCCGTGGCGCCCCGGCGGGTCCCGGGGCGCGCCGAGCTCAGTCCATGAGCAGCCACGCGGCGGCGTCGTGCGCGAGCCGCCCGTCCTGCACGGCCTCCGCCTCCTCGAGGGAGAACAGGGCCCGGGAATGGTTCGCGGGCAGGTCGACGGGATCGGTCGACAGGTTCGCCATCACGAGCACGGTGCGCGCCGGGATCGGCTGGCCCGAGCCCAGGTGCCGGCCACCGCCCGAGGTGACCGTGAACGCCAGCACGCCGCGTGCGGGGTCGTGGTGCTCGGACCACGCGAACGTGCCCGTGCCCAGGTCGAGCTCGCCGCGGATCTGCAGCAGACGCCGGTACAGCTCGAACACGGAGCCCTCGACGCCGACCTGCCGGTCCGCCGCCAGCGCTCGGAAGGACGCGGGCTGGGGCAGCCACGGCACGGCGACGCCCTCGGCGGCGGACGCGGGGCCGTCGTCGTCCGCGGGGGTCGAGAAGCCGTAGGACGGCTCGTCGGCGGCCCACGGCAGAGGGATGCGGCAGCCGTCGCGGCCGGGCTCCTTGCCGTCCGTGCGGAAGAAGTACGGGTCCTGGCGATGCTCGGCGGCGAGGGTGGTGTGCTCGGGCAGGCCCAGCTCGTCGCCCTGGTAGATGTACGCGGAGCCGGGCAGGCCCAGCTCCACCATCGCGGCGGCGCGGGCCCGACGGCGGCCGACCGCCTCGTCCGGCTGCTCGTCCTCGGCCGTGATGCCGGCGGGGTAGGAGCTCGGGTCCGCGAGGCCGTAGCGGGAGGCGTGGCGCACCGTGTCGTGGTTCGAGAGCACCCAGGTGTTCGGGGCGCCGACGCGGCCGGCCTGCTCGAAGGACCGGTCGATCGCGTGGGTCAGCGACGCGGCGTCCCAGCCGGCCATGAGGTAGGTGAAGTTGAAGGTCTGGTGCATCTCGCCGGGGCGGACGTACCGGAACATGCGCGAGAGGGGGGCCACCCACGCCTCGGCCACCATCATCGGCTCGTGGTCGTAGGAGTCCAGGACCTGCCGCCAGTCCCGGTAGACCTCGTGGACGCGGTCCTGGTCCATGAACGGGGTGAGCGGCTCGAAGGTGTCCGGGTCGAACGTGGGGTCGGCGTCCTCGCCCGCGTCCGTGACCATGCCCATGCGGGAGTGCTCGGCGTCCGGGTAGCCGGGCTGCTTGATGAGCCCGTGGGCCACGTCCACCCGGAAGCCGTCCACGCCGCGGTCCAGCCAGAACCGCAGGATGGAGCGGAACTCCTCGCGCACCTCCTCGTTCTCCCAGTTCAGGTCCGGCTGCGTGGTGTCGAACAGGTGCAGGTACCACTGGCCCGGGGTGCCGTCCGCCTCGGTCACGCGGGTCCAGGCCCGGCCGCCGAACGTGGACTCCCAGTTGTTGGGGGGCAGCTCGCCGTGCTCGCCGCGGCCCTCGGCGAAGTGGTAGCGGGCGCGCTCGGGGGAGCCGGGGCCGGCGGCCAGGGCGGCCTGGAACCACGCGTGCTCGGACGAGGTGTGGTTCGGCACGAGGTCCACGACCACGCGGATGCCGGCCTCGTGCGCGGCGGCGATCATCTCGTCCGCGTCCGCGAGCGTGCCGAACCGCGGGTCCACGGCGCGGTAGTCCGCGACGTCGTAGCCGGCGTCGTGCTGCGGGGAGAGGTAGAAGGGCGAGAGCCAGATCGCGTCCACGCCGAGCTGGGCCAGGTAGTCGAGGCGCGAGGTGACGCCGCGCAGGTCGCCCATGCCGTCCCCGTCCGCGTCCGCGAAGGAGCGCGGGTACACCTGGTAGATCACGGCGTCCACCCACCATGGCGTGACGGGCCGGTTCCGGGCTTCCGAGGGCGGGGTGCTCAGGCGCTGCGTGGTCATGGGATCCACCCTAGGCCCGACGCCGGGGCGCGCGCCCCGCGTGGGCGGCGTCGGCGGCGTGGTGTGCGTCTCGGATGCCCGGGGCGGCCCCACCCCGGTGCGCCGGGCCGGCTCAGGTCAGCCGGGCCAGCATCCCGACGGCGGCCCAGCGCCGGTTCAGTCGTTCCTGCGCGACGCCGGCGGTCGCCTCGTCGCCCTCCTCGAGCGCGTCGATGAGCGTCCACAGGTCGAAGACGGAGTCGTCCGGCCACACATGCCGCGTGAGGCCGCCGTAGTCCAGCTCGATCCACGAGTCGGGGTGGAACGCGCCGAGCCACTCCACCATCACCGTGAGCTCGCCGATCAGCTCCGCGTCCGGGGCGTGGCGCGCGAGCACCGCCGCCGCGTGCCCGGCCCGCTCCCGGGCGGCCACGATCGGGGCGCGCCGGTACGCCGTGCGCTCGCCGTCCACGAGGCGCTCCACCGGCTCCTCGGGGTCGAACACCGTGAGCCAGCCGTGCGGCACACCCCACGTGGCCGTGCGCGTCTGCCCGCGGTGGTGGTCCGGCGCACCGTCCTCGTCCTGCGGGTCCTCGCCCGCCGCGTCCGGGTCGGGGGAGAGGCCCCACTCCTCCTCGAGCGCCACGAGCGCGCGGCCGCGGTTCATCGCCCGCGCCGCCGGCGGGATGGCGGCCTCGTGCAGCCGCGGCAGCATGGTCTCCTCGAGCACGGCCGCGGCCATCTCGGCGCGCAGGCCCCGCTCGTCCGGGCAGTAGAAGGCGGAGCGGTGCTCGTCCTGCAGGACCCGCACGAGGTCGTCCTCACCGGGCTCCGGGAACGGGTCGGCCACGGGCCGTGCCAGGCGACGCCGGGCCCGCTCCGCCGCCTCGGCCTCGACCTCGGCGCGCGTGCGATGGCCGCCGGCGATCAGTCGCGCCTGGACCGCGTCCGGGAACGCGGCCAGCGGCTGGAAGACGCGCAGGTGCGCGGTGCCGCGCGCGACACCCGGGGGCGGGCCGTCGTCGTCGTGGGTCATCGCGGGCTCGTCCGTGGCTCAGCCCAGCTCGACGACCACGGGCGCGTGGTCCGAGGCGCCCTTGCCCTTGCGCTCCTCGCGGTCGATCCAGGCGTCCGTGACCGTCCGCGCGAGGGCGGGGGAGCACAGCTGGAAGTCGATGCGCATGCCCTTCTTCTTGGGGAAGGCCAGGCCCGTGTAGTCCCAGTACGTGTACACGCCGGGGCCGGGGTGGCGCGGGCGCACCACGTCCACCAGCCCGGCGTCCTCGAACGCGTGGAACGCCGCGCGCTCGGGCGGGGAGACGTGCGTGTAGCCCTCGCGCTGGAACAGCTCGATGTCCCACACGTCCTCGTCCTGCGGAGCGATGTTCCAGTCGCCGGTCAGGGCGAGCCGGGTGTCCGGGTCCTCGGCGAGGCGAGCGGCCGCGTGCTCCTGGAGCACGCGCAGCCACTCGAGCTTGTAGCCCATGTGTTCGTTCTCCAGGCCGCGCCCGTTGGGCACGTACAGGCTCCACAGGCGCACCGGGGCGACGCCGTCGGCCGCCTCGGCGCCCACGGTCGCCCCGATGGCGCGGGACTCCTCCTGCGGGTCCACGCCGCCCTTGCCGAAGTGCGGCTGGCCGGGGAAGCCGCGCTGCACGTCGCTCAGGCCGACGCGGGAGGCGATGGCCACGCCGTTCCACTGCGAGGTGCCGTTGTGCACCACCTCGTAGCCGGCGCGCTCGAAGAGCTCCCACGGGAAGTTCTCGTCCCGGCACTTGGTCTCCTGGATGGCCAGGACGTCGATGTCGTGGCGCTCGAGGAAGGCCTCGACGCGGTCGGCGCGGGCACGGAGGGAGTTGACGTTCCAGGTGGCGATCTTCACCCGGCCAGGCTATCGAAGGGCGCGGGCACGGTGGGATCGGCGCCTCAGCGCCACCAGTCGTCGTGGATCGAGACCGGCATGGTGCGCTTGTGGCGGCTGCGGAGCCAGATCCCCTCGAGCTTCTCCGCGACCTCGGCGGGGATGTCCTTGCCCTCGAGGTAGTCGTCGATGTCCTCGTACGTCATCCCGAGTTCGGCCTCGTCCGTCTGGCCCGGCGTGCCGTCCAGCAGGTCCGCGGTGGGCACCTTGTTCCACAGGGGCTCGGGGGCGCCGAGCTCGCGGCCCAGCGCCCGCACCTGCCGCTTGTTCAGGCCGGCCAGCGGCAGGACGTCCGCGCCGCCGTCGCCGAACTTCGTGTAGAACCCGGTGACGGCCTCCGCCGCGTGGTCCGTGCCGATCACCAGCTGCCCGTGGGCGCCGGCCACCGCGTACTGGGCCGTCATGCGGATGCGGGCCTTCACGTTGCCCTGATTGTAGTCCGAGATCGGCTCCCCCACGGCCTCGGCGAAGGCGGCGGCCAGACCCTGCACGGCCTCCGCGATGTTCAGGGTGACGTCCTGATCCGCACCCACGAAGTCCATGGCCGCCCGCGCATCCGCCTCGTCGTGCTGCACCTTGTAGGGCAGGCGCACGGCGGTGAACCGGGGGTTCTCGCGGGAGGGCACGACGTCGGCGCCCGCCCCCGCCTCACCCGGCGGGGTGGTGCCGGGGCCGCCCAGGGCGACGGCGTCCGTGACGCCGAGCTGGGCGCGGCGACGCTCGACGGCGAGCTGGGCCAGCCGGCCACCCACGGTGGAGTCCACGCCGCCGGAGATGCCCAGGACGAAGCCGGACGCGCCCGTGGCCGCGAGGTAGTCGACGAGGAAGGCCACGCGCCGTTCGACCTCAGCCGCCGGGTCGATCTCGGGGAGGACGCCCTGCTGGGCGATGATCCGCTGCTGGAGTTCACGCATGCCGGTCAGCGTAGGACCGGCCCCGCGCACGGGGACAGGGGCGGCCGGCGACGACGGCTCACGCGTCCGGGTGCCCCAGGTTGCGGGCGATGCGGCGCAGGACGCGGACGGCGTCGTCGATCTGGTCCCGCGGGACGTCCGCCGTCGCCTCGGCACGCAGGGCCTCGACCGCCTCGCCCACGCGGGCGCCCGCGGTGCGGCCCGTGGCGGTGAGGGTGTAGAGGTCGCCCTCGACCGTCACCCAGTGGGACTCGACCAGCTCCTCCATCTGACCGGACACCGCGCCGCGCTGCTCCTCCTCGAAGCCGGCCTCGAGCTCGGCGCGGGACTGCGGGGCCACCGTGAGGGTGTTCAGCAGCTGCCACTGGGCGCGGGTGAGGCCGTGCTCCTCGAGGCTTTCGGCCACGCGCGCCGCGATCAGGCCCTCGGTGAGGGTGAGCCAGTGTGCCAGGGGCAGGCCGGAGGGGTGTTGGACGGCGGCGTCGTCGTGCGGGATCTCGCTCATGGCCCGAGCCTAGCCAGGCCGGGGCGGAAGCGGCAGGGGCGGTCCGGCCCGCACTAGCATGGGCGGCATGACCGACGCGCAGACCCCCACCGTCCCCACGCCCGAGCAGGACCGCGAGCGGCTCCGGCAGCTCATCCAGGAGCTGGCCGTCGTGCACGGCCGGGTGACCCTGTCCTCCGGCAAGGAGGCGGACTACTACGTGGACCTGCGCCGCGTGACCCTGCACCACGAGGCCGCCCCGCTGATCGGCCGCGTGATGCTGCGCCTGCTCGAGGAGAACGGGATCGGGTTCGACGCGGTGGGCGGTCTGACCATGGGCGCCGACCCCGTGGCCACCGCGATGATGCATCAGGCCGGCGCCGCGGGCCGCGCGCTCGACGCGTTCGTGGTGCGCAAGGCGCAGAAGTCGTACGGCATGGGCCGGCAGGTGGAGGGCCCGGGCGTGGACGGTCGCCGCGTCGTCGTGCTGGAGGACACCTCGACGACGGGCGGCTCCGCCCTGACCGCCGTCGAGGGCGTGCGCAACGCGGGCGGCGATGTCCAGGCCGTGGCCGTGATCGTCGACCGCGCGACCGGGGCCGCCGAGCGCGTGGCCGAGGAGGCGGGGGTGCCGTACCTGTACGCGTTCGGCAAGGACGAGCTCGGCCTCGGCTGAGCCTCGGACGGCCCCGCGCCGCCCGCCTAGAGCCAGTCCGCGCGCTTGAACAGCACGAAGAGGGTGAGGGCCACCGCCAGCATGAGTCCCAGGGCGAACGGATAGCCGAACGCCCAGTGCAGCTCGGGCATGCCGTCGAAGTTCATGCCGTACACCGAGCCCACCAGCTGCGGTGCGAAGATGATCGCCGCCCAGGACGAGATCTGCTTGACCTGCTCGTTCTGGGCGATCGACTGCTCGGCCAGCCGCTTCGAGGCCAGCGTCGAGTCCAGCTCGAGGGCGCTGTTGAGCATCTGGCGCATGGTCGTCACGCGCTCGTTGATCTGGACGGTGTGGTCGTGGACGTCGCGCAGGCGGCGCAGGTTCTCCACCTCGAGGCGCGCCTGATCGCTGAGCTCCTCGTCCTCCCAGGCGTGGGCGTCGTCGCGCCGGGGCAGGCCGTCGGCGTCGAGGCGGCGGGTGTCCTCGTGCAGGCGGGTGCGCACCTCCTCCTGGAGCTGCTCCACGATGTGCGGCAGCGCGCGGATGGCGTGCTGGAAGTTCAGTACCTCGCGGGAGAGGTCGTAGATGCGCCGGGAGACGTGCCCGTCGCCGGCGAAGACCTGGTCCTCGATCTCCGCGATGTCCTGTTCGAGGCCGTCGGCCACCGGGAAGTAGTCGTCCACGACCCGGTCCAGGATCTCCAGGGTGACCTGCCACGGCCCCATCGCGAGGCGCTCGCGGCCCTCCGTCTCCAGGGACCGACGCACGGCGGCCAGGTCCGGCTCCTCCGCGTGACGCACCGTCACCACGTAGTGCTCACCGGTGAAGACGCTCAGCTCGCCGAACTCCACGGTCTCGGTGCGGTCGATGTAGCGGGCCGGGTGCAGGACCATGAACGAGTCCTCGCCGTAGCGGTCCAGCTTGGCGCGCTCGCCTCCGGCGAGGGCGTCCTCGACGGCGAGCGGGTGCAGGCGCAGCTCCTCCGCGACCGCTTGGAGCTCGGCCACGTCCGGGCGGTACAGGCCCAGCCAGGCCATGCCGCCGGTGCGCTCGCACTCCCCCCAGGTGTCCTCGAGGGTGGAGGGGGCGTGGACGCGCCGCCCGTCCACGTACACGGCGTTGTCGATCATGCTCACCAGGACATTCTCCCCGACGCTGGCCCCCGGCGTATTCCAGGATGCGCGCGCTACGGTGGCGCCATGAAGACTCCGCGTCATGCCCCGCCCGTCGTCCGCGACGGCAAGACCCTGCTCCCCGCCCACGCCGTCTCCACGGCCCCGGTCACCGCGTTCGGTCTGATCGGCGGCTACCTGACCGCCCGTGAGACCGGCATCCGCCCGCTCGGCGGCGTCGTGCTGGCCGCCGCGGGCCTGTACGCCGGCCGGACGTGGCTGGCCACACGGGGGCCGGCCGTCGCCGGGGGCCTGGCCGCCCTGTATCTCGGCGGCTTCGGCGCCTCCCACCCGCTGGCCAAGAAGATCGGCGCGTGGCCGGCCGTGCTCTCCGTGGCGGCGGTGTCCGCCGGGGCCGCCTGGGCCGCCGTCGACCGGTCCGAGGCCGGCCGCTGAGCGAGCCCGCGCCGGCTGAGGACGGCGCCGCGCCCCGCGAGGTCGGCGTCGGGCCGTGGCTCGGCCCGTGGCCGGAGGACCCCCGCTACGACCCGGAGCTGCTCGCGCACGGCGACCGCCGCAACGTGCTCGACCGCTACCGCTACTGGAGCCTCGAGGCGATCGTCGCGGACCTCGACGCGCGGCGGCACCCGTTCCACGTGGCCATCGAGAACTGGCAGCACGACCTGAACATCGGCACCGTCGTGCGCACCGCCAACGCGTTCAACGCCGCCGGGGTGCACATCATCGGGCGGCGCCGCTGGAACCGGCGCGGCGCCATGGTCACCGACCGCTACCTGCACGTGCGCCACCACGAGACGGTGGCGGCGTTCACCGCGTGGGCGGCGGGGGAGGGGCTGCCCGTGCTCGGTGTGGACCTGTTCCCCGAGTCGGTGCCGGTGGAGACCTTCGACTTCCCGCGTGCCTGCGTGCTCGTCTTCGGGCAGGAGGGGCCGGGGCTCTCGGCGGAGGTGCGGGCGGCGTCGAGCGCGGTGCTGTCCATCGCGCAGTACGGCTCCACCCGCTCGATCAACGCGGGCGTGGCCGCCGGCATCGCGATGCACGCGTGGATCCGGCAGCACGCGGCCGTCCCCTGACTCCGGCGCGAGCCAGACGATTCCGTGCTGAAAGGAGCCTCCGGACCGCAGATTCGTCTGGCTCGCGGCGCAGGACAGCGCAGGACGGCGCAGGACGGCGCAGGACGGCGCAGGACGGCGCAGGACCGCGCCGACGACGTGCGGCGTGACGGCCTCAGCCCGCGAAGGGGCGGGCCGGCAGGCCCGTCACCCCCGGGCGGACGGCGAACAGGGCCCCGGCCAGCGGGTCCTCGCCGCGCTCCAGGTTCTCCCAGGAGGTGGTGATGTAGAGGGTGCCGAGGTCGTCGCCGCCGAAGGTGCACGCCGTGGTCTTCTGCACGGGCACCTCCACCACCTCGTCGAGCGTCCCCTCGGGCGTGTACCGGTGGATCTGCCCGTGGCTGATCACGGCCACCCAGATCCCGCCCTCGGCGTCCACGGTGAGCCCGTCCGGCTTGCCCTCGCCGTCGAGCACGTCCACGAGCACGCGCCGATTCGTCAGGCCCTCCTCGCGGGAGTAGTCGAACACGGCCACCTGCCGCGTGGGGGTGTCGTTGTAGTAGGCCCGCGTGCCGTCCGGGCTCCACTCGAGGCCGTTGGACGTCGTCGCGCCGGTTAGCACGACGTCCACCTCGCCGGCGCCGCCGTCCGGCCCGGGGGCGAGCCGGTAGAGGTTCGCCGCGCCGGGGGTCTTGGCGTACGCCATGGTGCCGCAGTGGAACCGGCCGTCCGGGTCGCAGCCGCCCTCGTTCATGCGGATCCCCGCGTCCGCGCCCCACAGCTCGGGCAGCGTCGTCAGCTCGCCCTCGGGGGAGATCAGGGCGAAGCCCCGCTCCACCGCGACGACGGCGCCGCCCCCGGCACGCGGGCGCAGCGCGGCGGCCACGTCGCCGACGTGCGTGCGGTCCACCGTCCCGTCGGCGCGCAGGGACAGGACGTCCCCGGCGAGCATGTCCACCCAGCGCAGGCCGCCGCCGGCGGTCACGCCCTCGGCGGCGGTGCCCCACGAGGCGGCCCAGACGGGGCCCTCGCCGTGGTAGGTGACGGGATCGGTGACCTGCTCGGCGCGCATGACTGCTCCTTCGGTGGGCGGGACGGTCCTGGCCCCGACGCTAGCCGAGGCTCAGAACCACCCGCACGAGTCGGCGGTCCAGCGGTCGGCGAGGGTCGCGTCCAGGAACGCCCCCATCCGCGGCAGCGCGGCCACGTAGCCGCCCATGTGGGTCGGGGTCAGGAGCGGGTCGAAGCGCACCCGCGCGCCCTCCGCGCACCAGCGGCGGCCCAGGTCGCGGCCGGCGCGGTACGGGATGACGTCGTCCGTGACGGAGTGCGCGATCATCACCGGCACAGCGGGACGGCGGCCCTGCGCACCGATCCGCTGCTCCGCGAGGATCCCGCCCAGCTCGGCGTCGGAGCGGACGAGCTCAGGGAAGTCCTGCCCCGTGCGGGTCAGCGTGGCGGAGTCGAGGTGCGCGTAGGCGAGGCTGCCCGTCATGCAGGTCTCGGCCGCGCCGTCGAGGGCCGTCAAGCCGGTCTCGTTGAGGTGCGTGGCCGGGTCCACGTCGTACGCGGCGAGCTGCCCGGCCATCGCGTAGAGCAGGAAGGCCGCGTAGAGACCGCCGTCGATCCGGTCCGCGACCTGCACGAGGTCGGCCGGCGGGGCGCCCGCGTAGGCGCCCTTGAGATCCAGCTCCGGGGCGTAGGTCGACGCGAGCTCGGCCGCGGCCGCGGCCGCCCCGCCGCCCTGCGAGTAGCCCGCGAGCGCGACCGGCGCGGTCGCGGTGACGCCCGACCCCGACACCTGGGCGGCCGCGCGCACCGCGTCGAGGACGGCGTGCGCCTGGGCCTCCCGGACCATGTAGGTGTGCGCGCCCGGGGTGCCCAGGCCCTCGTAGTCGGTGATCACCACGGCGTGGCCGCGGCTCAGCAGGGACGTGATCCCCACGCCTTCGTACTGCTCGCCGGTCGAGAGGGTGCGCGAGGGGGCGCAGCGGTCCGCCGCGCCCTGGGTGCCCACCGCGTAGCCGATCACGGGGCGCTCGCCGCCGCCCGTCCAGGGGGCGGTGGGGGTCAGCACGGTGCCGGTCACGGCGACGGGCCGGCCCTGGGCGTCCTGCGAGGCGTACATGATGCGCGTGGCCTGCGCCGGCACCTGCACCAGCCGCACGGGATCCAGATAGAAGGCGGCGGGCTCGCTGCGGATCAGGGCGCCGGGGGTCGCGGGCACGACGGCGGGCGGCAGGTAGAAGGGGTCGTCGGCCGAGGCGGCCGCCAGGGCGTCCCGGGCCGCGTTCCAGCGGGCGTCCTCCGCCGTCGTGGCCGGCTGCGACAGGTCCTCGACGGCGGAGCTCACCTCCGGCGCGTCCGGGGCCGGGGCGGACTCCTGGGCGAGGGCGGCGTGCGGCGCGCCGAACCCGGCGACGACGGCCACGGCGGCGGCCAGGGCGAGGGGGCGGGAGGGGGCCATGGCGGTCTCCGGTCTCTCGGATGCGAATGTGATGCAGCTCACCCTAGGCCGGCGGCGGGGCCGTGCCCAGGCCGGCGGCGCCGTCGGGTCCGGGACCCTGGGGCGGGTCCGGCCGCGCGGATAGGATGTGCCCGAGGGTGTCGCGCCCGCCGCGCTCCCCCGCCTGCCCGAGTCGACGACGCCTAGGAGCTGCAGCATGCCCATCGCATCCCCGGAGAAGTACGCCGAGATGATCGACGCCGCCAAGAACGGCGCCTTCGCCTTCCCGGCGATCAACGTCACCAGCTCCCAGACCCTGAACGCCGCCATCCGCGGCTTCGCCGAGGCCGGCTCGGACGGCATCATCCAGGTCTCCACCGGCGGCGCCGCCTACTTCTCCGGCTCCTCCGTGAAGGACATGGTCGCCGGCTCGCTGGCCTTCGCCGCGTTCGCGCGCGAGGTCGCCAAGAAGTACTCCGTGAACATCGCCCTGCACACGGACCACTGCCCCCAGGACAAGCTCGAGGGCTTCGTTCTGCCCCTGCTGGACGCCTCCGAGGCCGAGGTGAAGGCCGGGCGCGACCCGATCTTCAACTCCCACATGTGGGACGGCTCCGCCGAGACCCTCGAGGAGAACCTGCGGATCGGCCGCGAGCTGCTCGCGCGCACCCACGCCAACAAGCAGATCCTCGAGGTGGAGATCGGCGTCGTGGGCGGCGAGGAGGACGGCGTGGCCCACGAGATCAACGAGAAGCTCTACACCACCGTCCAGGACGGTATCGCCACCGTGGAGGCCCTCGGCCTCGGCGAGCACGGCCGCTACCTCACCGCGCTGACCTTCGGCAACGTGCACGGCGTCTACAAGCCGGGCAACGTGAAGCTGCGCCCGGAGATCCTGCAGGAGATCCAGCAGGCCGTGGGCGAGAAGTTCGGCAAGGAGCGCCCGTTCGACCTCGTGTTCCACGGCGGCTCCGGCTCCGCCGCCCAGGAGATCGCCGACTCGGTGGAGTACGGCGTCGTGAAGATGAACGTGGACACGGACACCCAGTACGCGTTCACCCGCCCCGTGGCCGGGCACATGTTCGCGAACTACGACGGCGTCCTGAAGGTCGACGGCGAGGTCGGCGACAAGAAGCAGTACGACCCCCGCGTGTGGGGCGCCAAGGCCGAGGAGGCCATGGCCGCCCGCGTGGTCCAGGCCTGCACCGAGCTGAACTCGGCCGGCAAGAGCATCGGCTGACCCCGCCGCCCGCCGCACCGGCCCGCACCCTCGCGTGAGGGTGCGGGCCGGCGTCGTCCTCAGCCCTCCCGCTCCTCCTGGGCCTGGAGGAACTCGAAGACCTCGCGCTCGTCCACACCGGGGAAGGTCTGCGTGGGCATGGCCGCCAGCAGATGCGCGTGCATGCGGGCCGCGGGCCACACGTGCCCGCCCCACGCGGCCTCGAGCTCGGGGTCGGGGCGGCGGCAGCAGCGCGGATCGGGGCACGTGGAGGTGACCCGGTGGCGGGTGTCCGCGCCGCGGAAGTGCCGGGCATGCTCGAACGGGGTGCCCACGGAGAGGGCGAACAGCCCGTCGGGGCCGTTCTCGATCATCGAGGTGCACCAGAACGTCCCGTTGGGCGAGTCCGTGTACTGCGTGTGGGCGCGGAACCGGTCGTTGCGGGAGAAGGCCTGCCGCGCGCCCCACTTCCGGCACGCCTGCTGGCCCTCGATCGCACCGGTGTGGTCGGCGGGGAACACGATCCCGTCGTTCTCGTAGGCCTTGTGGATCACCCCGGTCTCGTGGACCTTCTGGAAGTGGCAGCGGATGCCCAGGTCCACGGTGGCCAGGTTGGTGAACCGGTGCGCGGCGGCCTCGTAGGAGACGCCGAACGCGTCCTTCAGGTCGTCCACGGACAGGTCCCGGCGCTTCTGGGCGGCCCGCAGCAGCGACGACGCCGCCCGCTGCGGCATGAGCAGCGCGCCCGCCAGGTAGTTCACCGCCACACGCTGGGCGAGGAAGTCCTCGTAGTCCCGCGGCTCGCCGTGGCCCAGGACGGCGGCGGCGAGAGCCTGGAGCACCACGGTGCGGCGGTCGTGGTCCGAGGAGCGGGAGCCGCTGATGTGGATGCGCCCGTGCTTGAGGTCCGTGACGGAGCGCGTGGAGTGCGGCAGGTCCGGGACGAAGCGCAGGGTGAAGCCGAGGTGCTCGGCCAGCTCCGAGACCGCGTGCAGGCCCAGCGGCCCGCCTGTGTGGCCGATCGCGTCGAGCAGCCGATGCGCCTCGGCCTCGAGATCGGGGTAGTGGTTGTCCACCGCGCGCATCTGCGCGCGCAGCTGGGCGTTGGCGCGGCGCGCCTCCTCGGGGGTGGCGGCCTGCTCCTCCAGGCGACGGCGCAGCTCGGCCTCCAGCCCCGCGATCACCTCGAGGACCTCGGTGGGGGTGCGCGGCCCGATGCGCAACGGCGGCAGACCGAGGGAGGCGTAGTGCTCCGAGCGCGCGAACCGTTCGACCTCGATCTCCAGTTCGGCCCGGCGGGTGGGTGCTCGGCCGGTGAGCAGGTCCTCGACCGGCACGTCCAGGACCTCTGCGATCCGTTGGACCAGCGAGAGCCGCGGTTCGCGGCGGGCGTTCTCCACGAGGGACAGGTGCGAGCCGCTCACGCCCGTGCGCTCCGCGAGCTGGTCCAGGGTGAGGCCGGCCTGCTTGCGCAGGTGCCGGACGCGGCGGCCCAGCGCGACGGCGTCCACGGTCGCGCTGTCCTCGGAAAGCGGGCGGGTCATCATGCGCGGAACTGTAGACGGAACCGGGGCAGGAGATCACGCGTGGCGGAAAGAAGGTCACATTCTTGACAAGCGGGGGGCCGTTGTCGTGATTCAGACCACATTGGGGCGTAAGGACTGTCACGTCCTGACCCAGCGGCAGGAACGACCGGAGTTTCCACCGATTTTGTGTTCCAGAGGGCCTTGCCCGGGGCCAAGGTGGATGTCAACGGCAGCGGCGGACACGTCGCACCGAACCCTCACCGAACCGGACCGATCCCCAGGAGGACGTCATGACCACCCAGCCCCGCCACTCCACTCCCGCCTCCGCCGAGCAGCTCCAGCACGACTGGGAGCACAACCCCCGCTGGGCCGGCGTCGAGCGCAGCTTCACCGCCGAGGACGTCGTCCGTCTCCGCGGCCGGGTCCAGGAGGAGCACACGCTGGCCCGCCGCGGCGCCGAGAAGCTGTGGACCCAGCTGAAGGACGAGAACGCCCGCGGTGATTACACCAACGCCCTCGGCGCCCTCACCGGCAACCAGGCCGTCCAGCAGGTCAAGGCCGGACTGCGCGCCATCTACCTCTCCGGCTGGCAGGTCGCCGCGGACGCCAACCTCTCCGGCCACACCTACCCGGACCAGTCGCTGTACCCGGCCAACTCCGTGCCGCAGGTGGTGCGCCGCATCAACAACGCCCTGCTGCGCGCGGACCAGATCGAGCACGCCGAGGGTGTCAGCACCGTCGAGGACTGGCTCGTGCCGATCGTGGCCGACGCCGAGGCCGGCTTCGGCGGCCCGCTCAACGCCTACGAGCTCATGAAGTCGATGATCACCGCCGGCGCCTCCGGTGTGCACTGGGAGGACCAGCTGGCCTCCGAGAAGAAGTGCGGCCACCTCGGCGGCAAGGTGCTCATCCCCACCGGCCAGCACATCCGCACGCTCAACGCCGCCCGCCTGGCCGCCGACGTCGCCGACGTGCCCAGCGTGATCATCGCCCGCACCGACGCCGAGGCGGCCACCCTGATCACCTCGGACGTGGACGAGCGCGACGCCGAGTTCATCACCGGTGAGCGCACCGCGGAGGGCTTCTACAAGGTCCGCAACGGCGTCGAGCCCTGCATCGCCCGCGCCAAGGCCTACGCCCCGCACGCGGACCTGATCTGGATGGAGACCGGCACGCCGGACCTCGAGCTGGCCCGGAAGTTCGCCGAGGCCGTCAAGGCCGAGTTCCCGGACCAGATGCTGGCCTACAACTGCTCGCCGTCCTTCAACTGGAAGAAGAACCTCGACGACGACACCATCGCCAAGTTCCAGCGCGAGCTGGGCGCCATGGGCTACACCTTCCAGTTCATCACGCTGGCCGGCTTCCACGCCCTGAACCACTCGATGTTCGACCTGGCCAAGGGTTACCACGAGCGTCAGATGTCCGCGTACGTCGAGCTGCAGGAGCGCGAGTTCGCCGACGAGGCCCGTGGCTACACCGCGACCAAGCACCAGCGCGAGGTCGGCACCGGCTACTTCGACGCCGTGTCCACCGCCATCAACCCGGACAGCTCCACGGTGGCCCTGGCGGGCTCCACGGAGTCCGGCCAGTTCCACTGATCCGCTCAGCCGAGACCGCGAGGAGGCAGTCCCATGAGCCCGCAGACCACGACCCCCACCCTGCACGAGATCCATGCCGACGACGTTCGGGAGCACACGCCCCTGCCGCATGACGTGAGCACCCAGGCCATCCCCGTCGTCATCCCCGAGGGCGCCGACCCCGTGGTGACCGTCCACGGGCCGGTCGACGGGCGGCAGGCCGAGATCCTCACGGACGAGGCGCTGGCGTTCCTCGGCCGCCTGCACCGGCTGGCCGAGGACCGCCGTCGGCGGCTGCTCGAGGAGCGGGAGTACACCCGGCGCCGCATCACCGACGGCTGGAACCCGCACTACCTGCGGTCCACCCGCCGGGTCCGCGAGGACGACTCCTGGCGTGTGGCGCCGCTGGCCCCCGGCCTGCGGGACCGCCGCGTGGAGATCACCGGCCCCGTGGACCGGAAGATGACGATCAACGCCCTCAACTCCGGCGCATCGGGCTGGCTCGCCGACTTCGAGGACTCCTCGACGCCGTCCTGGGACCGGATGCTGGACGGGCAGGTCAACCTGTTCGACGCGATCCGCGACCAGATCGACTTCACCTCCCCCGAGGGCAAGGAGTACCGGCTGCGCGAGCGCGAGCTCACGGACCGGCCGACCATCATCGTCCGCCCCCGCGGCTGGCACCTCATCGAGGACCACATCCGCGTCGACGGCGAGCCGATGGCCGGCGCCCTCGTGGACTTCGGCCTGTACTTCTTCCACAACGCCCACGAGCTGATCCGCCGCGGCCACGGCCCGTACTTCTACCTGCCCAAGCTCGAGTCCCATCTCGAGGCGCGGCTGTGGAACTGCGTGTTCGTGGCGGCGCAGGACGAGCTGGGCATCCCCCAGGGCACCATCCGGGCCACCGTGCTGATCGAGACGATCACCGCGGCGTTCCAGATGGAGGAGATCCTGTACCAGCTGCGCAACCATGCCGCGGGCCTCAACGCCGGCCGCTGGGACTACATCTTCTCCATCATCAAGAACTTCCGGGACCGCGGGGCCGAGTTCGTGCTCCCGGACCGCTCGGAGGTGACCATGACCCAGCCGATGATGCGGGCCTACACGGAGCAGCTGGTCCGGGCCTGCCACCGGCGCGGCGCCTCGGCGATCGGCGGCATGTCCGCCGTGATCCCGGACCGCCGGAACGAGGAGGCCAACGCCGCCGCGCTGGAGAAGGTGCGCGCGGACAAGGCCCGCGAGGCCGGCGACGGCTTCGACGGCTCGTGGGTGGCGCACCCGGACCTCGTGCCGGTCGCCCGGGAGGAGTTCGACGCCGTGCTCGGCGAGGCCCCGAACCAGATCCGCACCCGCCGTCGCGAGGACGTGGAGCCGGACGAGGCCGCCCTGCTCGACGTCGCCGCGACCACGGGCTCGGTGACCGAGGCCGGCGTGCGGATGAACATCGAGGTCGGGATCCGCTACATCGAGTCCTGGCTGCGGGGGAACGGCGCCGCCGCGATCCACGGACTCATGGAGGACGCCGCCACGGCGGAGATCTCCCGGTCCCAGATCTGGCAGTGGGCCCACAACGGCACCGGTGTGCAGCTGACCGAGGGCGGCGTGCGGACCGCCAACCGCGGCTGGATGGAGCAGCTGATCCGTGAGGAGCACGCTCGGATCCTCGCCGGCCCGGTGCCCGAGGGCCACCGGTTCGAGGACGCGGTGCGCGTGTTCTGCGAGTCGGCCCTGCCGCCGGAGTACCCGGCGTTCCTCACCCTGGGCGCGTACCGCCGGCACTTCGCCGGCCAGGACGACGCCGCGGCGAAGGCCTGATCCGCCGGGCCCCGCGACGACGGCCGGTCACCTCACGGGGTGACCGGCCGTCGTCGTGCCGGGTGTCAGTCCCCGGACGTGGAGGGGGACGGGGACGGGGACGGCGAGGCCGAGGCCGAGTTCGTCGGTGACGGGCTGGCCGACGCCGAGGCGGACGCCTCCGCGGCCCGCTGCGATTCGGCGGCCTCCCGCGCGGCGCCCTGGAACGGCCGCGGCGGCTGGCCCGGGGCCACGGGGCCGGGGGCGCCCTCGGGGCGGTCGATCGTGGACTGGTTGTTCAGCAGCTCGTCGGGCACGCGGCCGGTGGGGATCTCCCGGGCCTTGGCCAGGGTCTCCTCGTCCATCTGCGCGTTCAGGAAGAACGGAGAGCTGAGCTTGATGACCTCTTGGAACTCCCCGGCGTCCTTCAGCACGGTGTCCGCGAGGTGGTCGCGGGTCTCGGTGACGAGGGTGGTGCTCTGCGCGACCGGCGAGTTCTCCACCTGGGTGAGGCCGCCGTTGGCGTCCCCGAAGCCCTCCATGGAGCCCATGGTCACGGAGACCATCTCGCTGCCGTCCTCGGAGCAGGCCCACGCGGTGCGCTGGGGCAGCAGGGGGGCGCCGTCCTGGCCGCCGACCATGCCCGGGCGCAGCAGGGCGAGCAGCCCCTTGCCGGTCTTCGGGTCGAACGTGTACTCGTCCGCCACGGCGGCGGGCTCCTCCTGGCACCACTCGAGGCGGGAGTCGTCGAGGTTGTGCTGGTAGTGGACCTGCGCCAGGGGCATGCCGGGGCTGTACTCGAAGTAGCCGTTGTAGACGCAGGTGAGGAACTCGTGGGTCTCGTCCTGCGAGGCGAACAGCTGCACGATCTCGATGTTCGAGCTGTCCGGGATGTGCGTGGCGACGGCGTCCAGGGTGCGCTGGTCCAGGACGTCGCGCGTGCAGTCCATCACGGAGACGGTGTCGTTGCGGACCGCGGCCGTGTTCTTCCAGGCCTCGGTGGCGGCGCCGTCCTTGATGCCCGGGCCGACGGTCTCGAACGCCTGACGCGGCTCGGCGCGCGGGGTGCCCTCGGCGGACTCCGACGCGCGGGCCTCACGGACGCGGGACGCCGCGGCGGACGCCGGGTCGGTGGGGCTCTCCGTGGCCGAGCCGGCCGCGGCCGAGGCTGCCGATCCGCTGGGCGCCGCGGCGGTCGACGAGGCGGGCTCACCGGACTGGCCGGCCGAGCCGCAGCCGGCCAGGGCGAGGGCGAGGGCGGCGACGCCGACGGCCAGCGGGGCACGGCGGCGGGCGGGCGCGGGGTGGGTCATGGAGGCTCCTTCGACGGCATCGGCGGCCCGGCCCCGGGAGCGTGGGGCGGCGGACGGACGCTGCGCCTACGGTACCGGACCGTCCTGGACGCGGGGACGGGAACGGAGACCCGTCCGGCGCCGTCGATAGACTCGGCCGCGACCGCACCGTCCGCGAGGAGAAGAGGCATCCCATGTCCGAGTCCCTGATCGGCAAGAACCTGATGGAGCCGCCGGCGACGCGCCTGCCGGAGGAGCCGGAGGTGCTGGCCCGGCTCGAGGCCGGTGACCTGCCCGAGGACATCGTGCCGGTGGCGCCCGAGTCCTCCCTGGTGTGGGCGCTCATGGCGGAGGACGCGTGGGCCGAGGGTCGGACCGTGGACTCCTACGCGTACGCCCGCGTCGGCTACCACCGGGGCCTGGACGCGCTGCGCCGGGCCGGGTGGCGCGGCGCCGGCCCGGTGCCGTACGCCCACGAGCCCAACCGCGGCTTCCTGCGCGCCCTGTACGCGCTGGGCCGCGCGGCCGCCGGGATCGGGGAGTCCGAGGAGGTCGAGCGCATCCGCACCTTCCTGCGGGACTCGGACCCCACGGCCGCGGAGCAGATCGAGGCCGACCAGGGCCGCGCCCAGGGCTGAGCGGAGCCGTGGCCAAGCTCTACTTCCGCTACGGGGCCATGAACTCCGGCAAGTCCACAGGCCTGCTGCAGGCCGCCTTCAACTACGAGGAGCGCGGTCAGCGGGTGCTGCTGGCCAAGCCGGAGGTCGACGTGAAGGGGGAGGGCGACGTCGTCTCCCGCCTCGGTGTGACCCGCGCCGTGGACTTCCTCGTCCCGGCGGGAGCGGACGTGCGGGAGCTGTTCCGCCGGCACGCCACCGGTGACGACCCGGACGCCCTCGTGGGGCACGTGGAGGCCCCGCCCGTGGCGTGCCTGCTCGTGGACGAGGCGCAGTTCCTCGAGCCGGCGCAGGTGGACGACCTGCTGCGCATCGCCGTGCTCGACGGCGTCCCCGTGATCGCCTACGGGCTGCGCACCGACTTCCGCACCCGCTCCTTCCCGGGCTCCGCGCGACTGCTGGAGCTGGCGCACTCCCTGGAGGAGCTGAAGACCATCTGCCGGTGCGGCCGGAAGGCGGTGTTCAACACGCGCAAGGTCGTTGACCCGGCCACGGGCGCCGAGCACTTCGTGTTCGAGGGGGACCAGGTGGCGATCGACGGTGTCCAGGTGACCTACGAGTCCCTGTGCGGCACGTGCTATCTGGCCGAGTCCGGCGGTGCCCTGGGCTGAGGCGGCCATTGCCAGGCAACTGCCAGGCTGCGTGACGGCTGCGCCCATGCTCGGTTCGTATGGTGGAACCACTTCATCGAGGTGCGAGTGATGAAGGTGCGAGTGATGACAGGCGAAGGGCCCCGGTGATCCCGGGGCCCTTCGTCTGTCCTGCCCCGGCCGGCGTCGGCCGATCGGGTCAGAGCGAGACGAGCAGGAGCGTGCCGCCGAAGACGAGTCCCGACGCGAGCAGCACGACCGTGGTGTACCCCAGGATGTCGCGCATCTTCAGCCCGGCGATCGCCAGAAGGGGGATCGCCCAGAAGGGCTGGATCATGTTGGTCCACTGGTCGCCGTAGGAGACGGCCATGATGGTGATGGCCGGGTCCACGCCGAGCGCGTCGCCGGCCTGGAGCATGATCGGGCCCTGCACGGCGAACTGTCCGCCGCCGGAGGGGACGAAGAAGTTCACGAGGCCCGCGGCCAGGAACGCCAGCAGGCCGAACGTCACCGGGTTCGAGATCGCCACGAAGGCGTCCGAGAGCACCGCCACCAGGCCGGTGGACGTCATCATGCCGAGGATGCCCGCGTAGAGGGGGAACTGCAGCAGGATCTCGCCCACGTTGGACGCGGCCGACTGGGTGAGGCCGATCAGCTCGTGCGGGCTGCGCACCAGCAGCAGGATCAGCGCGAGGAAGGACCAGTTGACGATGTCCAGGGTGAGGGTGCCGCCGCCGACGAAGTGCATTACCAGATAGACCACGAGCATGATGCCGACGAGGAGCGTGGGGACACGGGAGGCGTCGAGGCGGTCCGCCGGCGTCTCGATCTCCGGTGCGGACACGGCGTCCTGGTCCCGCGCGTCGATCTCCAGCTCCATGATGCGGTCCCCGGCGCGCGGGGCGACGAGGAACAGGGCCAGGGCCACGACGAGCACGGTCACCACGGCGGCGGTGATGTTCCACCAGGAGAAGGTGGTGTCCGAGACCGGGACCGTCCGGCCGTCCAGGCTCTCCGTGAGGAACGAACCGGGGGTGGCGGCCGTCAGCGGGCCGGAGCCCGAGTACCCCATGTGCCACACCACGAACCCGGAGAACCCGGCGGCCACCAGCATCGGGAAGTGCAGGACCAGCCCGCGCTCACGGGCCTGCGCCGCGACCTCCTTGGCCAGCAGCGCACCGACCACCAGGCCCAGGCCCCACGTGATGAGGGAGGCCGCTGCCGCCACCACGAACACGAAGATGTAGGCGGCCAGGGGCGTGCGGGGAATGCTGGCGAGCCGGGCCAGAAGGCGGCGCACCGGGCCGGTGTTCGCCAGGATGTGTCCGAGCATGAGCACGAGCGCCATCTGCGTGATGAACGCCAGCAGCCCGGACAGGCCGTCACCCCAGCCCACGACGACGTCGGCCGGCCCGGCCGGAGTGAGCAGCAGGCACAGGGCCGCCACCGCGAACGTGAGCACGATGGTGAACACGAGCGAGGACGGGATGAACCGCTCCATCGTCGTGTTCAGCGGACGCATGGCGCGGCTGAAGAACGTGCCCTCGCGGGCGGCACGGCCCGGGGGCCGGGGTGTGGGCGGACGTGTGGACGTGGCGGACATAGGGCTCCTGTTCAGGGTGAGAGGCCGAGGCGGGAGTGATGTGGATCACTCTAGGTGCTCGGTCGTCTCGGGCAGGACGTGGGCCACGTCCATGGCCGGGCACTGGGCGTGTTGCTAAAGGGTTCCAAGGGGTCGATGCCTCAGTCTTGAGGGATGTCGCGTGACGTGATCTCAGACGAGGTCTGGGCCGTGATCGGCC